>CAZFER010000046.1:0-51685 GCA_964517495.1 uncultured bacterium
ATGATTTGATTTAAGCGATTAATAAAATCCAATGCATTTTGAAAATCATTTTCAGCCTTTCGTCTTTGTTTCAAACTTTCAGGCCAGTCATCCGCAATCTTCTCATTTTCACTTTGATCGATATTCATTAAATTTGCTTTCGAAACAATTTCACTCTTCAAATTGGAAAAAACATCCTCAGAAAAAGGCCGTTTCGCCCACATTTGTATGACGGAATCAGGACCAGCTTTAATCGCAAAACAACATATTGCACCATGTTATCGGTTTTATTATTTTTCTGAATCGATGAAAAGAACATGATATACAATTTCGTTGCTGACATAGGTTGACGACTTGAGAGACATGATTCAGGTCTCCTCCAATAAGTACGATAAATTATTGGATTCCAACCACTTAGCATTAAATTAAGTAAAAAGTACCGCATTCATAATATATACAGTATCATATTTTGTGGTGCTTGTCGATTATATTATTAAGGGGATCAATCATTTTTTAAGGAAAAACTTGAAAGCAAGCCCTCAGCGTTCCCGTACCAAAATAAAATCAACTAGATTATAAAGCGAGGTGAGGCTATCGGTGGGACCTATCTGTTTTTCCACTTCCGCCAGATTCTTCTTGGCGATTTCGCCATAGCGGGTCGCAATGGAATAGGCATAATCTATGGAACCGAGTTTATTCATCATGGTCCGCAATTGGTTGGTTTTTTCTTCAAATGAAATATCTTCGCTCAGTAATTGATGAACCGCCGTACCGTCATTTTGGACAAGGTGAATTAAGGGTAGGGTGGATTTTCCATTTTGAATATCCCTTCCCTGCTCTTTACCTAAAATCTTGGTGGGAGCCGTATAATCCAGCACATCATCCGTAATCTGGAACGCCATCCCCACCGCATGGCCATAGGCATGCATACACTCCACAAAATGTTCATTCAACTGGCCAATATGGGCTCCCGAGGCACTGGCGGAAGCCATCAGCGAAGCGGTTTTATTTTCGATCATCTCCAAATACTCTTTTTCCGAGGTTTGGCCGTTATCTGAAATAAAGAGCTCTTTAATTTCACCCAGACACATCTGACCAGTCGCTTGGGTTAACAGTTGCTGGGATGGAATCGAACCGCTGGATAACAATAATTTAAAAGCCTTGGAGAACAGAAAATCACCAAAGAGGACTGCTATGGAATTACCCCATCGCCAATGGATCGATTCCAAACCACGTCGGATTGGGGCTTCATCGATAATATCATCATGAACCAAGGTGGCCAAATGAACCAATTCAACTGCGACTGCGACTTGATGGACGTCAGTTCCCCGTACACCGCACGCATCCGCACTCAATAGAACCAATGAAGCACGTATCCATTTCCCATCACATTCCAGCATATGTTTGGAGATCGCGTCCGCGGCAGGAACACGAAATTCTTCGGGCAGATAGGAACTTTCACCATTCAGCAATTCATGGATATAACTGCGGTCAGCGGAATTCCAGAGTGTTTCACGATAAAGGGCAATGGTCTGTGCAAGTTCTTGCGAAATTGGCTCAAAGAGCGAGTCTAAGGATAAATTGTCCGGCGAGGCCCTTTCGCCGGAATATGCAGATGCATAAGTACTCATATAATTACCTATATATTAGAAAATGAGCCCTTCCAACACCCCGCAAGGCGAGAAGTCTCATTCTTGATTTGCAATCTTCCTGACCTTGATTCATGGCCAATGGTTGATTTATTCAGAGTAAATTAACCGTGTGGTGCTCGTCATTCTATTCTGTTTTTACTTATTCTTCCAGGTTTGACACGCCTGTCAAGGAATGGTTAAGCCGCCCTTGCGATAAAGGATTAATCCCGCCAAAATCCATTATACCCATCCCCCCTGAGAAGGAGAGATCATCATGGCAAAAGATTTTAGACGAACAATGCGAATTGGCATCGTACAGTTTATGGCCTATCCCACCACCATGTCGGGAAATGGCCCGATATTGGAATCCATTGACGATTTAATACAGGATGACTTTTACGATGTTCTGGAATTAACCCATATCGAAGATCAATCCGTGCGAAAAGAAACAGCAGAGCGGATTCATATGAGTGGGATGGATATTGCATTCGGTTCCCAACCCCTGATTTTGGGACAACAACTCAACTTGCATAACCGCGATGGAGACACAAGGCGAACAGCCATCGATATTATAAAGGACGCCTTGAACGAAGCAGTGGAAATTGGCTCGGTAGGCTTCGCGCTTATGTCCGGAATTGATCCGGGTGAAGAACACAGAGAAGAAGAAACCAAGTTATTTGTTGAATCATTACGTGAAATCTGTACCCGCGCTCATGAACTGAATCCAGATTTAAATGTGGTGGTCGAAACTTTCGACCGAGTGCCTTTTGGAAAAAATTGCCTATTTGGTCCCACCCATGAAGCCGTGGCTATGATTAATGAAGTGCGGCGTGATTTTCCCCAGGTTGGTTTAATGCTGGATCTATCACACCTCCCCCTTTTGGATGAAACTCCGGAATACGCTATCTCCCAAGCCGCTCCGGTTTTATTGCATACTCATGTGGGTAATTGCGTTATGAAAGACAGCGCCAACCCTTATTATGGAGATAATCACCCTCCATTCGATTACCCAGGAAGTGAAAATTCTCAGGTTGATTTGGTACGCTATTTAAAAAGCCTGGACAATGTGGGTTACCTCAGCGCCGATAATCCACCAATACTGACCATCGAAGTCAAACCCTTAAGCGACTCATTACGGCCTGCCACCCTGGGCAACGTAAAGCGCACCCTGAAACGGGCCATCGCTGAACTCAACGAAATGGAGTAAAATCCAAACAATGAATACTCCCTTAATCTCTTATCGGGATGTTTTGATTAAATTGGAAGAAACCATTCGTCCGCTTCCAAACTGCCGTGTGAATTGGAAGGATGCATTGGGCTGTACGCTTGTTGAGGACGTATGTGCAATCGAAGATATGCCCTCCTTCTCCAATTCAGCAATGGATGGATATGCCGTTATTGCAGATGATATAAAATCAGCCTCGAGTGAATCTCCGGTCATATTGGAGATCATTGAAGACATTTATGCGGCTAAAGATATACCAAAACATCCTGTACAGACTGGCCAAGCCGCGAAAATTATGACCGGCGCACTTATCCCAAACGGTGCTGATACCGTCGTCAAAATCGAAGACACCCGGCATCATGACAACCATAAAGTGGAAATTCTTTGTCCCTCAGCAGCAGGGAAAAACATTCGCCCCAAGGGTGAGGAAATTCGTATAGACGATACGTTAATTCCAGGGGGAACGCGAATCGGTACGATCGAACGTGGCCTTTTGGCACTTCAGGGAATCACCAAAGTATCAGTTCGCACCCCACCCAAAGTGGCTCTTTTAGTCACCGGTGATGAACTGGTTGAACCGGATGAAGCAACCACAGGTGGACAAATTCGCAATGTAAATACATACACCCTCATGGCCGAACTTCAAAAATTTCATTGCCCGGTCATCAATTTGGGGATAGGTGGTGACGAACCGGACCGTTTACGCGCTATGCTCGAAAAGGGGATCGAAGAAGCCGAAGTGCTCATTACATCCGGAGGGGTTTCTGCCGGTGAAAAGGATTACCTTCCCGGTATTCTCCATCAATTGGGGATGAAACAAATCTTTCACAAAGTAGCGATTAAACCAGGTAAACCTATCCTATTCGGGGTCATCGATGATTGTCATATTTTAGGATTACCAGGAAATGTGGTGTCGGTATTGACCAGTTTTCACCTTATTGTCAAACCTGCCCTGCGTTTGCTTTGTGGAAGGAAGGACTGGCGCAATCAAAACTGGTATGCCCGTATGGGTGTTCTTATGCATAATCCTGGCGACCGCACTCATTTTGTGCGATGCCGATTGTCACACACTCCCACAGGTTTGCCTTTGGCTTTACCTATCGGCAAGCAAAGTTCTGGCATGTTAACCTCCATGCTCGGAGCGGATGGATTCGCCATGCTGCCAGCGGATATAAATACAATCGGCGAATTCGAGGAAATCGAATTCATCCCCATACAAGAAGACTAACCACCATGCCTGAATTGCCTGAAGTGGAAACTGTACGGTTAGCCTTATGCAAATTGGTAATGGGATGTTCTGTTCAATCCTATCGATTGTATCGCAAAGATTACCTGTTATGTGGCCACGAATACATTCAAAGGGTAAAAGGTGGATTGATTGAAAACATCAATCGAAAGGGAAAATATCTTTCAATTCATTTATCAAACCACTATGTTTTTTTACACCATCTTGGAATGAGTGGACGCCTGCTCCTCCAACCAAATAAAATGGCTGTCGATCAACATACTCATATACAAATTATCCTCGATCACGGTTCTCAAGCGATTTACCAGCGGGATGCCCGAAGGTTTGGGTGTGCAGCCATACTTCGTTCAGAAGAGCTGCCTCATTTTCAACGATGGGCTAACCTTGGTTGCGATCCATTCGAAATCACCGTCAGGCAATTATGCAATTTAACCGCGAATCGCAATCGTCCCCTTAAGTCCTTTTTACTGGACCAACACTTCATCGCTGGATTGGGTAATATATATGTGGATGAAGCCTTATTTCGCGCTCGAATTTCACCGTTACGTCCCGCATGTGAATTAAGCGAAAATGAAGCTGCCCTTTTGATAAGAGTCATTCGGCGTGTGTTAAACGAATCGATTAAGGCAGGTGGCTCTTCTACCAGCGACTTCAAAAAACTTGATGGCACGCTGGGCGATTTTCAGCGGCATCACCGTGTTTACCGGCGTGAAGGGAAAAAATGTAAAAAATGTGGAATGAAAATAGAAAGAATCCTGCTCCTCGGCCGCAGTACGCACTTTTGTCCATCATGCCAAAAATGATGAACATGCTTGACCGGGATTAAAACTCAAATGGATCAGAGCCTTCAGACGTACTTGCCGAGTTGGATTGACTTCCCCCGAATATATATCGGTGAATAAAATCCTGATATTTGTTCTCCATCTCTCGCGAATTGCCACTCAATGCCAGCCTCATCTCATATTTGGGCTGGGATCTCCAAGACCAAAAACTCTTATTCAACTCAACACGAGAGACACACTCCACATTCAGGTTCAATTCACCATGCCCATTACCCAGCGTAAACTGAATAACACCTTTTGAGGGGATAGGTAATTTTTGATTACAGCAAAATTGAATGAAAGTAACACTAAAACATGTCACTTCCCCATCCGCCTCAATCGGGGGATCATGAATGTTGTTGACATGGACAGCCGCAGGAAACTTGACCTGTAAGCGTGGTACAAACGCCTGCCCACTTACTGATTTGAAACTCATAATTTCCCTCCAAGCTCATGCGCTTTTGGGTAAAAGAACGTGGCTACTTTACGCTCCCGTTTCCAAAAAGCAACACGCCTCTCTGGAAGAAATTAAAATTAACACGGCATTCAGTCAAGATGCCACGAGTACAAAAATATACACAACTGAAATCGATGTTAAAATTATCGTATCATTTTGTCAAGTTTAGATTAAAGTAATTTTACTCTTTCTAACTTTTTTATCTCTATTATCAGCATCTATTTACAGATTCTTTAATGTCATGAAATGTTATATGCTCCCCAAAATAACCGGTAAATCCAATTGGCATTTAGAATATCTTGTCAAATTAAATTTGATCTACTTTATAAAATTACTAAATATAATTCCACATATTAAAATAAGTTTGGGCATAATAAATGGAACATCTCGTTACACAGAATGAAAGCAGAACAGGTACTCGTCAAGGTGACATTAAACATTTTTTGGAAAGCCAAAAATAAATTCGAATGAATGTTGGCATCAAAATTAACTGCTAAATTTCCAACTTAATAAAACCATGTAATGTCAAAATTTTTAACAATCGCATTAATTCTTATTGTTTGCGTAAATTAATCAATTTAATCAATTTCCAAAAAAATTTTCAAAAAGATCCTGGCGCTTGATTGAAATACGGCTATAAGCTAATTTAATTTCACCCCATTCTTTCAGTATTTCACCTCAGGCAGGAGTAAGAACGATGAATAACGAGCAAGATATCAAAAAGCGGATTGAAGAACTTCGTGAAGAAATTCGTCATCACGAATACCTTTATTATCAAAAGGCTGCACCAGAAATTTCCGATCAAGAATTCGACCAATTGATGAAAAAGTTGGAGCAGCTGGAAGATGAAAATCCACACCTCATCACCCCTGACTCTCCTACTCAGCGTGTAGGTGGAAAACCACTGGAGGAGTTTGCCTCATTTGATCATCGCATTCCCATGCTTTCCATTGGCAACACGTATTCGGAAGGTGAATTACGGGAATTTCACAATCGTATTATTCGGGGCCTGGGGGACATCATCCCACAATATATAGTGCAACCCAAAATCGATGGTGTGGCAATTTCCCTGCATTATCGCAATGGGCAGTTCGAACGGGCTGTCACTCGCGGGGATGGCAAAACCGGCGATGATGTCACTCAAAATGTGAAAACCATTCGCTCATTGCCTTTGCAACTTAAAAAGAACAACCTCCCTGATTTTTTGGACGTACGAGGCGAAATCTTCATGCCTCGCCAGGGTTTTGAGCGAATGAACCGCGAACGCGAGGAAAAAGGCGAGGCTCCATTTGCCAACCCAAGAAATGCCACGGCTGGGACATTGAAACTGCTTGATTCATCCCTTGTGCGAAAACGGCCGCTGGATTTTTTTGTTCACACCATCGGTGAAATTGAAGGACAATCCTATGAAGATGATTTCACCTTATTAAAAGCAATCGAATTATGGGGCCTAAAAATCGTACCCGGCTGCAGCTTGGAAAAAGATATCAACGCTGTTATTCAACGGGCGGTTGAGTGGGATGAAAAACGGCATGAGTTGGAATTCGAAGTGGATGGGCTGGTCATTAAAGTCAATGATTTTAGTTCACGAGAGGAGTTAGGATTCACCTCAAAAAGCCCTCGATGGGCGATTGCTTACAAATTTGCCGCCGAAGAAGCAGAAACCACCTTAAAGAAAATTGAACTGGGCGTTGGTCGTACCGGTGCGATTACCCCCCGCGCCATCCTTGAGCCTGTACTACTTGCTGGAACAACTATTCGCCATGCCACCTTGCATAATTTTGATGAAGTTGAGCGAAAGGACATTCGCGAGGGTGACCGGGTTATCATCCAAAAAGGGGGAGAAATAATTCCACAAGTCGTCCGAGTGTTAACCGAAAAACGGGACGGCAATCAAGAGCCTTTTAAACCAGACATGTATTGCCCCTCATGCGGTAGCGAAATTATCCGTGAGGGAGATGAAGTGGCCTATCGATGTATTAACCTTTCGTGCCCCGATCAATTGAAAAAACGAATTGAGCATTTTGTTCAGCGCAACGCCATGGATATTGATGGAATGGGTGAGAAATTGATAGTTGCCCTGGTAAAAAAGAACATGGTCACTTGCCTTTCTGATCTATACCATCTCAAACTTGAAGAGCTGGCCTCCCTGGAACGCATGGGGAAAAAATCTTCGCAAAACATTCTGGATAGTTTGGAAAAAAGCAAAACCCGTCCCCTCGATCGAATTCTATTCGCCTTAGGTCTGCGGCATGTCGGAAGCCACTTGGCCACCATTTTGGTGGAAGGCCGCCGAAGTATTTGGGAACTGCAAGCAATGAGTGTGGAAGAACTCAATGCCATCAATGAAGTGGGTCCTATTGTCGCGCAAAGTATATATGATTTTTTCCACGAAGAGCAAAACATTGAAGAATTGAAACGGCTGCAAGACGCAGGGATTCAGTTAGAACAAGAGTCTACAACGCAAGAGATGATCAGCGATTCGGCATTGGCGGGAAAAACATTCGTCTTGACAGGGACGCTGGAACATTTCAAACGTGAAGAGGCTGCAGATTTAATTAAGCAGCGGGGTGGCAAAGTAACCGGATCGGTAAGCAAAAATACCGATTATGTGGTCGCAGGTGATAAGGCAGGCTCCAAAAAAAACAAGGCGGAGAAATTGGGAATTCCCTTGTTAAGTGAAGATGAGTTTAAAGCGATGTTGGAGGAGTAAACGTATCAACCCTCCCCTGCCCCTCCCAGGCTTGGGGGGGATGGGTTGCACCACATACTGAATTCTTACCTTTTATCAATATGTGTCTATTTTCAGGGGCACAGAGGTTGGTTCTTCAATTGTCCAGCCGATTGCTTCCAGGGCGGGAATGATTTCCTCGTTTCGCATGAACATTTCCCAGCACAGGCCGGTGCGATAGTTTTCGATCATGGGGACAATGGTCCCCTGGTCGATGGCGAGGTAGGAATTCGCAAACCAATCCTCTTCCAAATTAAAGGCATCGTGGAACCCAAATTCGCCCCACAGGCGATTGCCATACTCGTAATAAAAATGTTTCAAAGTTGCGATGGATTCCTGTGGTGTATAAGGCATGGCACTAATCGCAGCGGTTGGTGTGATCGTACCAATATCATGATTGGGATCATGGGCTACGTATCCACCGGGGGTATCGCTGGCGGTTAATCCCCATACCAATTCACTATAGCCTTCATGGTTTCTGGGATTGTCAATGCAGTAGGCCCTGTTTATAAGGGTATGATTACGGTTGTTCTCGAAATAATTGCAATACTTGTCCCGCTTCCCTCGTGGATCAAAACCCAAGTATGAGTAATGGGTAAAGAAAAGTGGCCCTCCAAGCGGCCATCCCACCCATAAGGTATGGCCATAATAGTCATTTTCGTTAACATACCCATTGGGGGGATTTCCCGTCCAGCCTTCGTAATACGATTCTGGAGGGATCGCATGGCTGGGAGATGCAATCGCCAATATATATGTAATCATGGCTTCATTAAAATGCCCGCCAATGGGGTGGTTCATTTGCCATTCATAATCAGGTGACCAATGCCAGTATAATTGTTTGCCATCGGGATAGCGTAAATACCAATCCCATTCCACTTCATGCCAAAGACGGGTTATTCGCTCGCGGATTTCATTTTCAACATCATTGTCCTGGTCAAAATAGTTTCGTACGGTCAGCATGCCTTGCATTAAAAACGAAGTTTCCACCAGGTCACCACCGTTGTCATACTGACCGGCGAAGGGTATGGTTTTCCCTGTTTCACCATTCAAATGGTGAGACCATACGCCGTGATAACGCTCAGCCTTATCCTCCAGGAAGGCCACTATAGTTAGAATTCGTTGGGCCGCTTCTTCACGGGTGACAAATCCCCGTTCGGAAGCCACCATAATGGTCATCATGCCAAAACCGCTGCCACCGGTAGTGACGGTATCCCCACTGCCCTGGCGTTCACGCGCCAATCCACTCACCGGATGGCCGTAATCCCAGAAATATCGAAAGGTGGCCTCTTGAACGGAAGTCAGCAGTTCCTCCTCGTTCATGGCCTTTGAAGTTGCTGAAGCCGTGTTAGAGTATCCCGTCACATCTTCCAAAGGCCGAACACGGTAATAATAGGTTTTGTCATTTTCGCCAGTAAAATCGCTGTAAATATCAAAACCGTGGGAAGAACGGTTTAAGAGTTCAAACGGTCCGTCAGGATTTGTGGTCCGATAAACATAATATCGTCCTCCTTCCCTTCCCTGCCATCTCAAATCAATCCGGCTGTCATACCCCTCAGCAGTCAGATTCAATTCTTCGGCAGTTGGTTCCAGAACGAATATAAACAGAAAGCACAACCATAAGCCCTTTCTCATCAAATTCACCTCAACAGCGTATAGAATGTCTTCTTTAACATAGCATAAAGGTCTTAATTTTAATACTCCACACGCTTGGGAAATAATTAAATAGTCGAAGCCACATCATTCGAAGAAGCATTTCAAAAGGTTTTGCCAAATCTGTGTAATAAAGGCTTGCATGTCGTACGTGTGGAAGCCGGCGAAGAAGGTCTGGCGATTCTTCAAAAAGTGAAATAACAAAATAGATGAATTGCAGATGAAAATCACAATAGGTGGTTAGCATGAATGAAAATAATCTATCCGATTTAAAACTGGATAAAACAGTTGTATCAATAGGTTCACTTTCAGATGAATCAGACGATAAAGCCTATTGGTTATCTAAAACCCCAGAAGAACGTTTGCAGCATATCGAATTGCTTCGACAAATTAATTATGGATCTAAAACTCGAGCCCGACTTCAAAGAGTTCTTGAGATTGCTGAACTCTATTAGCCTACCGAGGCTAATAGAGAACAAGAAAGCAAGTGGAAGATTTAAAGACCTCGATGATGTAGAACATCTTTCGTGAGATATGATGATGATCCATGTTGTAAGGCAAATAATCGAATGAATTTCATAAGATATCAACATATCATTCATCCCCATTGGACTTTACGAATTCGTCAAGCATTCCATAGAAATCAATCCCTGTAAAAAAATGAAATGAAAATGTTGAAATTGCGGTGAGATTGCGATTTTTGTGATATATCTTCTTTTGGGTGGGTTCACAACCTTTTGATTATGTAACGTGTCAGCCATAGAAGGATTTTGATTTTACTGTACGTTTTCATATCAACCCTCCCCTAGCCCCTCCCAGTCTTGTGAGGGGAATGGTACTTTAAACGACTGACCAATTACCATGAGAGTATGACCGAGTTACTCGTTTTTGCAGGAGATATCATGAAAACCGCAACAAAGATATTTGTATTGCTCGCCGTCATTTTTCACCTCCAAAGTCATCACGTTCCTTTCGCCGCACCAACTGAAACACCGAGTGAAACGCCAACTGAAACGCCGACGCATACTCCAGCAATTACGCCAACCTCGACGCAAACAGTTACTCCCACGCCGACTCACACTCCCACAGCTGTCATCCAGGCGGATGAGCCGTTGATGGTGATGGGTTTTGGTCCGGTGTATCAAGCGATTGAATCACCGGATGGGAATTGGCTGGCAGTCGCTTGTGAGAACGGGATTTTCGTTTATGACAATTCAGGGGATAAACCTAAACGTGTATGGCAAAAAAACACCTTTGGAAAGATGGGGTTTCTTTTAGGCGGCGGGCAGCTGTTGGTCGACAACAAGGTCTTTGATACCGCGAGCGGTGATAAAGTGCATGAATGGGATGAGTATCCCAATGGCATATTGGATGTAGATGTCTCGCGCGATGGTCAACTGATCGTGATCTGTGCAGAAGGTAAGCCTGTCCAGATTCGACATGCCGAAACCAAGGATTTGTTACAAACCTTTGATGTGCATGACAAGCAGGTTCAGGTAGCCGCATTCGGGCCGGATGCAAATGTCGTCGCCACGTGCGAAGAGGATGGAACCATTAAAGTTTTTCATCTCGCAGAGTCCACAGTCATTGAAACATATGAACATGATGGCGATGATTATTATGATATCGCACTTTCCCATACCCGTCTAGCATTGCAATCGGGCCATTGGTCTTATTATTACTACAATCAATTCGATTTTTGGGATCGGATGACGAGAGAGCTGATTAAGTCTGAGGTATCGTATCTCAAACTCCCGAATTACGCAGGCAGCACCGTTTCTTTTTCTGCTGATGGTACAAAGATCGTCCATTCTTTTACGGTTGGTGAGCGTAAAGATAAATATGGTAACATTAGCCGTCTCGATGGTTATGCAGTGATTTTGGATGCGGAGACGGGCGATATCATCCATAAATTTGATATCCATAATCACAGCATTTTAAGTGCGTACTTTTCTGCAAATGAAAACCATATCATAACCGGCAGTATTGATGGAACCTGTTCGATCAATCAAATTGAGAATGGAAATCAAATCCATCTTTTGGGTTCACATCAGATGGTTTATACATTCTATACCTCACCTAACCATAGAAGGGCACATGCTCATTATTTCCCTGATGGGCAGCGTTTATTAACCACAGGCTATGACCATCGCGCGATTATATGGGATCGAAACACCGGTGATGCGATTCAAGAAATAAAACCACCATTTGATCTTGTAACATCAGGCGATGTTCATCCCAACAATCAATGGATCGCCTTGAGTGATGTGAATGGCATTGTGCAACTCTGGGACGTGGAAACGAATGAAAGAGTCCAATCATACTGGGCAGAAGATCTTGTTGTGTCATGTCAGTTTTCTGGACATGGTGCATGGCTGTTAACGGCGTCCATTGAAGGACCAGCCAGGCTATTTGATGTGCAGTGGGCAAATCAAATACAATCCTACCCCATGACCTATTCACAACAGGCAGTCATATCCCCCGACTTAAAGTATGTTCTGACAAAGCAGGATGATCAGTTGATCTTGTCAGATTTAAAAGATGGCAATCGAATCGCGACTATCCACAAAGAACCACTGAGGGATTTGGAATGGTTTACGTTTTCTCCTGATTCCCGTTATATCGCTATTACAGATTATTATGAAACTCCAGCGATGATATGGGATATACAAACGAATACAACGAAGCATTTATTGTATCCCTCCAGTGAGACAGATACCACAACGGCACTGGCTTTTACAAATGATGGGAAACATTTGGCCATCGCGTATTCCGGTTCGGGACTTAACTTTATCGATATATGGGATTGGCAGAAAAGCCAACCTGACATTGTTGATATCATTTATGAGTTTCCCCATGCCTTGACTTCAATTGAATTTTCGCATGATGACCGTGAAATGCTGGTTTGTGATTGGATGGGAAAACCACGTATTTATGACACCAGCATATTGAATCCCCTCCCAACCCATGAACCCGGCCAGCCGACTTTCACTCCCACGCCAACACGGACAGAATCACCCACGTTAACGCCAACCCCATTCCCTGACGCGGATTGGTTTGTCATGGATGGCTATGGTGGCATCCATTCGACGAACGAAAGCATAGAACGTCCACACCTGCCCTATTTCGCTCCATATAATATTGCACGCGATATCGAGCCTGATCCATTGGGTCAAGGGTGGTATATGCTCGATGGGCTTGGGGGCATTCATCCTTCGTCACCTGATTTGCCCTATCCTATAGGCTTGCCGTATTTTGGTATTGATATTGCGCGCAATTTGGAAATTACCCTGGTGAATGGCGAGCGTGTTTTTTATCTTCTGGATGGCTACGGCGCGGTTCATTCAAGCGGCGAGCCTTTCCCGCAAGGACACTTGCCCTGGTATGGCATGGACCTGGCGCGCGACCTGGAGCCTGATCCACGCGGCGGGGGCTGGCTGGTGCTCGATGCGTTTGGCTTGTTGCATGATAACCAAAGCCACCTGGGGCGCTTACCCTTGGGATCACCCTTGATCTGGGATGTGTTGCGTGGTATTTCGTTTGATATCCATGCGCGCAGCGTGGTAATCGACGCATTTGGCGGGAGGCACACGAATTATAAATTCCCTGCAGCAGATGTAATCCACGGCTTGGGGAGTGATTTTTATTTCCCTGGTTTTGATATCATTTGGGATGTGGAACGCCTTGAACCGTTGCAATGATGCGTTTACTTTATATTCGTAAATTGTAGATTGTGGCAAATTTTGATTATTAAAGGACTATTCATTCTAACGATTGATACGATGCTATATCCGTATGTAAGAGACCAGACTTATGGTTACTTTAGGAAATATTGAATGTATTTATTTTTTAAGGCATTGAAAGCACTTGATTTAAGATAAACCTAGAAATAAAATCAAATGAGTTAAAATTATTTTTAAAACATATTTGAACAGAATATCTTAAAAACCCCTTGTGATACTATATACAATAATGATATTATATATGATATTAAACAATTTCCTTATTTCTCCATCCTGGAGGTGGTAAGAGAGTGGGGAAATTTGATAAACTTTTTAGTAAGTGGCAAAAGAATTATCCCAAAACGGCCAGATCCCATGATGTAATAGGATTAATAGAGCATTGTGGATTAGAGTATAGATATGGAAGCAAAAAATCACATATCGTCATTGATGACGATCTATTGGATGATTTTGGAATAATGTGCAATTATCCAGATATTTTTAATGGAACGATGACTCTTGTTGTACACCACAATGAAGTAAAAGGTTTTTACATAAAACGTCTCGTTCAATTTATCGCATTCAAGAAGGAGATGTCTAGCGATGGGCAACATGAATAAATTAAAATATTATATGAATTTACCCTATAAAATAGAAATTAATCCCATACCTGAGCATGAGGGTGGAGGATATGAAGCCTATATACCTCAGCTGGGACGTATGACAATGACAGGTATGGGTGATACTCCGGTGGAAGCGTTGGAATCGCTTCATGCCGTTAAGGAAACAGTTTTTAAAATGTGGCTAGAGAAAGATAAACCCATTCCTGAGCCCAAAAAAGATGAAGATGAAATGAGTTGCAACGGGAAGATATTGCTTCGAATTTCAAAAGAATTGCATCGAGAACTCATTTTCAAAGCAAAAGAACAAGGCTTAAGCCTTAACAGTTATCTCCAACAAGTTATTTTATTAGGATTTTCACTCGAAACATTTAAACATAATGCTCAAAGTATTACTGAAGAAAAATTAACCACGGTCCATTATTAAGATTTCATCAAGATCATACGAGATTTCAAATTGATTTATATTATAGTCAATATTAACTTAATTTTGACAAATTAATAATTCACCCACTCATCTTTATCCACAACCATTAATTTTTAAAGTTCCCATTTCCGAACCTATAACCGGCGATTAAGATACCGTAAAATAATGTGCAAATGCACAAAATGCATCTAATCCCCCAGCGAATGTGGGATTAAACTTGTATAAAATAATTCAATTCTTATTCGGGGAGGTTATTGTGAAAAAAATCAAAGGATTCACGCTTATTGAATTATTGATTGTGGTAGCAATCATCGGTATCCTGGCAGCCATCGCAGTGCCCAACTTTCTCAATGCCCAAGCGCGGGCGCAAATCGCCCGTTCTTATGCGGATATTCGCGCCCTGACTACAGCCATCGAGACCATGCGACTGGAACGGAATGTTTTACTGGTTGATTTTTGGGATGATGACACCTCCATCGGCCAAAACCGCATTCGAGATGACTTTAATGGTGTTGGAGGCGCACAAAATGCACGAGGCGGCACAACCGGTGTTTTAACCCCCCTTACTTCGCCGGTTCCTTACATGAGTTCCATTCCCCAAGATCCCTTTGCTGTCCAAGGGGGCAGTAATTTTAATGATTCTACCAGTACGCTTATTGGCGCCGATCAGCTTCCGCCGATCACCTACCTTTATTTTGATAATGACCCGGAGATAGGTGGCACTGAATGCGGTGCACTTGTCTTTTGTAACCAGGAATTTCTTGGGATTCCCTCTCTGAAGGAAGGCGATTATGTCCTGGTCGCCTATGGCCCTGATGGTAGGCGCAACAACCCCCCGGGATATGGTTATCCTTACGCTCCTTCCAATGGAATTAAGAGTCTTGGCGACATCTGGCTTCGTTCAGGCGGTATGAAGAATGATAGTTACTAAATTCATCAGTAGGATGGGTTGCGTTGTTTGACCCATCGAGAGTACTTAAAGGGGAGGGCGAGCCTCGCCCTCCCTATTCAACGATCTAACTTGATCTTAACTTAATGACATTGGGTTTACCCCTACAGGATGTAGGGATTGACCTATGTGTCAACCCAGTTTTGAGATAATCTCACCACAAAAGTATTTTTTCAAGAAACTTATAGAATAAGGATTAGCAAATGGAACGACGTGATTTTATAAAAAAGATGGGAACAGGCAGCCTCGCTATGGCATTAAGCGATGGATCAGGTTTGAGTTGGGGAGCGAATAGGCGCCGTCCGAATGTCCTCATGATCGTCGTGGATGATTTGGGCTATGGAGAGGTGGGATGCTACGGCTGCAAGGATATTCCCACTCCGCATATGGATTCAATCGCAGCAAATGGAATCCGCTTTACGGACGGCTATGTAAGTGCACCGGTGTGCTGTCCCTCCCGGGCGGGATACATGACTGGCCGTTATCAAACCCGCTTCGGCCACGAATTTAACGCTATCGGAATACAAAACAACAAAGAAGGGATCGGGCTCCCGACGGATGAAACCACCATCGCCGATGTATTTCAAGCCAATGGCCATCAAACCGGCCTGGTGGGTAAATGGCACTTGGGTGGCTCATCACCCTACCATCCCCAGGAACGGGGCTTCGATACATTTTATGGCTTTTTACATGAAGGGCATTATTATGTGCCACCACCTTACGAAGATGTAACTTCTTATCTGCGTATTACCAAAATGCCTGATGGAACCACTGCTCCGCTGCAAAAAGGACGCTTTATATTTGATGATCATTTCCATTATGATGAGCTACCCTACGATTTGGAAAATCCCATTATGCGGGGGAGAACTCCTATCACAGAAGAAGATTACCTGACAGACGCTCTCACCCATGAAGCCATCAGTTTCATCGAAAAGAACCAAAACACCCCCTTTTTTCTTAATTTGTCTTACAATTCCCCTCACAGTCCCCTGCAAGCACCAAATTCATACATGGAAAAATTCAAACACATTGAAGATATCCATCGGCGTGTGTTTGCGGGGATGGTGTCCAACCTTGATGACAATATAGGCAAGGTATTACAAAAGCTCAAAGATTTAAATCTGCTGGAAGACACCCTCATTATCTTTTTCAGTGACAACGGCGGCCCGACAAAAGAACTAACCTCCAGCAATAAACCTTTGCGCGGTGACAAGGGTAAACTCTTCGAAGGAGGCATCCGCGTTCCCTTTATGATACAATGGACCAATCACCTGCCTGCGGGTAAAGTCTATCACAAACCGGTCATCGCCCTGGACGCCATGCCCACCGCTTTGGCGGCAGCAGGCTTAAGCAATGCGATCCCCTCAAATTTGGATGGTGTTAATCTATTGCCCTATCTGCAAAAGAAGAATGATAACCAACCTCACGATACGCTCTATTGGCGCTATGGTAACAACATAGCCTTAAGGCAGGGCAATTGGAAATTGGTCAGGCAAAGCGTCAAGTGGGGTGAAGAAGGTGATTTCCAGCTTTACAACTTAGCCAATGACATCAGTGAAAGCAATAATCTCATTGATAAAAAACCTCATATCGCGGATCGTTTACGCAAAAAACTGAAACAGATCAATCAAGAAATGCGAGAAGCCCTTTGGCGTGGAGAATGGAATCCAAGCAGGGAAAACAAGCCGCTGGAATTGGTTGATCAATAAATCCAATGATTGTTTTTCCCTCTTATTCATCCAATGGCACAACCCATATATTTCGATAGGCCACCCGATCCAGATTATGATCCTGCAAGCGAATAGGGCCTGTGGGTGATTCATTCGAACGGCCCTTTAACACCACCTCATCGTGGATGATTTCGCCATTGTGCTTAACAGTAATCACAGCCGATTTGGTTTTATTCCCATCCTCATCAAACCGTGACGCATGGAAAGTTATATCATAGGTTTGCCATTCCAAAGGAGGCAAACAAACATCCGCTGAGGGGGTTGCATATTTGTAAATACCACCACACAAATTATCTTTGGGTTCAAGGCCAAAACTGTCGAGAACCTGCACCTCATAGCGATTTTGAATGTATACACCACTATTGCCTCGTGCTTGCCCTCGCTCTTCTGGCATGAAGGGGGTTTGAAATTCTATATGAATGCGGGCATCCCCAAATTCGCGTTTGCTGTACATATTGCTCCCGCTGATACGGACTGCCCCATCATAATTTAATTGCCAGTGAGGTTGAATAATCCACTCTTCATTCAATAGCTTCTCGCTTTCTTCCGATCGGAAACGCTCGTTTGGCAATAAAACAATCGCCCCCTCAGGCGGTTTCATGCCAAGGGTTGGGGAGGATTTAAAAACCTGATGCAACGTAAACGTCGACTCAGAATCATCCGCCTTAACCGCTCCAGTAAATTTACGATTGTAAATTTCCGCCTTGATCTGGTAAGCAACCGCAAGGCTGGTCTTTCCCTCGAAAATGGTTTTTCCCTGATCGTGTTTGCCTGGAATCTCAAATCGCTTTTCGTTATTATCCATTATGAAAACCGCGTTATATTCCCCACCACCATAAGCGATTAGCTTCACCTGCAAGGATTGGCCTGACATGGGCCCTGTTTCAAACTTTCCCTCCCAGTTGCCCATAATAACTCTTCTGGCTGTGTAGGTTCGATTACCATATTGAAATTGGATCGAATGCACAACACCATTCCGGTCTTTTCTGAATTCAACATCAAAGGGGGTGTTTTGAAATCCCACCTGCTCCGCCCGATAAACTCGTTCCGATTGGCGGGTCAAAGTAATGGCGTCCGGATACACCGGCGTGGAAAAAATCAGTTTATCGTCTTTCTCGGCAACCGTTATTAGATAGTCACGATAACGGTACTTTCCACAATAATCATCCAAAGCATCCGGCGTGGAAGCACAAACAACTGAACAGAAAAATACCATCATCACTGAAATATTGAGGTGTTTCATACTGCTTTCTCCAATCATTTCTTGGATTGATAAAATCCACATAACAGACTTTAGTATACGATTCTATATCAACAGGTAATATCATCTCAATATGGGCCATTTGCTTTTCTTAGGCTGGGTCAAGTCTACTCGTCCTTTTTATGAGAATGAAGTTCTATTCATCTTGAACATGTCAGCTTAATCCATGCTTGACAAGACGTGCTACCCTCGATAGCTTCATTATATTAAATTCATAATTGAAGAGTGTAACAAAACCATGCAAATAACCTTGAATGGAAAACCCCGTACTGTTCCTGATAATGCCACGATTCTCACTCTTCTCGAGGAGTTGGAGATGCACCCCCAACGTGTCGCTGTCGAAGTTAACCGTGAAATCATCAAGCGTGATAGATATGCCGAACACCGGCTTGGTGAGTATGATGAAGTTGAGATCCTTCAATTTGTTGGCGGTGGTGCAAGTTAAATGATCCCCACACTTCTAGGCAAAATTCAAGATTGGAACTAAGCTGTTTAAATAAAGAACAATATGTTGATCCCTTTAAATGGATTAAAAAAGTTCTCATATGGCTTCACTTCCTCTTTTATTCCATATTTAGAAGGGATTTACTCGATTGGGTAGATACATTCATTATTTAATCGAATTTGTTCAACAACTGTCTTATACTTATACATTGAGGTTAGATCATGGCTCAAACAGTTGCTCCCCCAACCGACACCGCATTGAAGGATGAACCGCTTAAGATTGGTGATATTACCCTTCATTCACGCCTTATTGTTGGAACCGGTAAATATAAATCGTTTGAAGAAACTGAGCGTGCCCTTGCTGAATCCGGAACCCAAATGGTTACAGTTGCATTGCGCCGGGTTGATCTCGACGCCGAAGATAATCTGCTCAACCATATTGATCCGAATAAATACATCATTCTTCCCAATACCGCGGGATGCTTTAACGCGGAGGAAGCGATCCGGGTTGCCCGCCTGGGACGTGAAATTGGCAATTCCAATCTGGTTAAACTCGAAGTGCTTGCCGATCCGGACACTTTGCTTCCCCACCCTGTGGAAACATTAAAAGCCCTGAAAATTCTTGTTGAAGAAGGCTTTACGGTGATGACGTACACCAACGATGATCCTGTCATGGCGTTGCGGTTGGAAGAGGAGGGTTCAACGGTAGTCATGCCAGCAGGTGCACCAATTGGATCAGGCCAGGGGATTCTTAATGCCAACAACATCCGGATCATCCTTGAACGCGCCAACGTTCCCATCATTGTTGACGCAGGGGTGGGTACCGCCTCAGATGTGTCTCGGGCCTTTGAACTGGGCTGCGATGCGGTTCTGCTCAATACAGGCATCGCAGGAGCGAAAGATCCAATCCGTATGGCACGGGCGATGAAATATGCCGCCCTGGCGGGTCGGGATGCCTTTTTGTCCGGGCGGATTCCCAAAAAACTTTATGCCACTGCCAGCAGCCCTGAAAAAGATTTTTAGCCTGGAAATTGACGGAAACGATGAACCCTGCTTCTAAATTTGACTCTGGCCTATTGCGCATGCTGGATGCCAACGCAGACCGCTGTGCTGAGGCTTTGCGCGTTGTCGGCGACATCGCTCGTTTTGTGCTTGATGACCCTGAGTCAGCTCAAGCTTGGCGTACGATCCGCAGTGAGTTGTGGAAAGCGCTGTCGGCTGTTCCGCGCTTACAGATGAAAGCCCTGCAATGCCGGGACAGCATTGGTGATGTGGGCCGTACGTTTGAAACCCAGCACCATCGTGATCTACTGGAACAAGCCCGTGTCAATATTCACCGTGCCCAGGAATCATTGCGCGTGCTGGAAGAAACCATGCGTGGAATCGATACAACTGCCGTAAGTACTTTTACCTCATTACGTTACTGCTGTTATGACCTCGAACCGCCTCTCATCGCCAAATTAAGCCAATGGGCGCACTCTAAAAAATTGGATTTTGGCTTGTATGTTGTGTTAGGAGATGCATTTTCAAGGGGGAGAGACTTTTTTGAAGTCGCTCAAAAAGCCATCGCGGGGGGGGCAGGGGCTATTCAATTACGCGATAAAGAAATGTCGAAACGAGAATTGCTTAATTGGGCCTATCGCTTACGAGAACTGACACGCGAGCATGGGGTGACTTTTATTATCAATGATCATATCGATATCGCTCTTTCGGTTGATGCGGATGGTGTTCATCTTGGTCAGGATGATTTCCCTATCCCCGAAGCGCGCCGCATTACGGGGCCGGATTTCATTCTTGGTGCTTCCACTCACTCCGTGGAACAAGCTCGGCGTGCTGTCCAGGAAGGGGCAAGTTATTTCAATATTGGTCCCATCTTTTCAACCCAAACTAAACAAGGGGGAATTGCACCTGTGGGACCAGACTTGATCACGGAAATAATGTCTGAAGTCACTCATCCCTTTACGGTTATGGGGGGAATAAAAATCGATAACGTCGAAGAAGTGCTGCAACGCGGGGCACGCCGTATTGCCGTGGTGACTGCTGTGATAGCAGCTGATGATATAACCGCTGCCGCCCAAGCCTTTACCAATAAAATCAATCAGGTTAATAATAGAGTCGTTTCGAATTGATCAATGTCAGGATATACATCCGTAAACATCTCAGGGTGATTGGATAATCACCGATAGCCAGAAAGGATCGGATGCAATAACACAAGATAGGATTACATTTTATGGCTGACGGAGTCGCTCAAGAATCGCCCATCTACCAGGAACTACTAACTGCCCTAAAAAATCATGGTGTCGATGAAGACAGCCTTTCATCGAATATTAAGCATCAATTGAACTTGTTGGTACGCTATTCACCCCGCCAAGGTACTATTGCTTGTAACAAACCTGAGTTGATTGTTCCATTACTCAACGAAGACGTTCTGGATCACAGCCCCTCTAAGGGTGAATTGGAAAACCATCTGCAATCATTCCTTGACAACGAGGTGGATAGCGAACTCGCTATCCGAAAATTTCACCGCAGTGAGATCATTCGAATTGCCTGGCGTGATTTGTGTGAATTAGGAGAGATTGATCAGATTACTGAAGAATTATCCGACCTGGCTGATGTGGTCGTTCAAGCAGTTTTCAATCTTGTGTGGGAACGGTTAATCGGTGAATATGGCGTACCATTGGATGAAGATAATAACACACCCAGCCATATGTGTGTTATCGGCCTTGGCAAGTTAGGAGGTCGTGAACTTAATTTCAGTTCGGATATTGATTTACTGTTTGTTTACCAATCTGATGGAGAGACCGGAGGAACGCCTGACGCCAGCATAAGCAATGAGTCCTTTTTTACTCAACTGGCGCAGGGAATTTGTGATATCCTCAATAAAGTCACACCGGAGGGTTTCATCTATCGTGTTGATACCCGACTCCGTCCTGAGGGTGATCGGGGAGCCTTGGCTGTCCCATTGACAGCCGTGGAATTTTACTATCAAAACTACGGCCAAAATTGGGAACGCCAGGCGCTATTGAAAGCACGTTGTGTGGCTGGGAATGAAGAAGTAGGAGAACAATTCATAAAACTGGTTACCCCTTTCACCTATCGAAAATATGTGGATGAGGTTGAAATCGCGGATGTGTTGCGATCAATTGACCTTATGCGAAATAAATATCTTATCCGCCTTTCGACACCAGAGGCTAAAGCGGCTGATTTTAAAAACGGCTATGGTGGAATTCGAGATATCGAATTTTTCGTCCAGGCGGTTCAGATGCTGTATGGTGGCCAATATCCTGAAATCAAACTAAGTGGGACGTTGGTTTCGTTGTTGAGAATGCATGAAAGTCACCTGCTGCATTCAAAAGATTATGCCATGTTGGTCACCGCCTACCGGTTTTTAAGGCGTGTCGAGCATCGCATGCAAATGGTGGGAGAACTTCAAGTCTATGATCTGCCCAAGGATCAAGCCCGGCAAGATCTTTTGGCGGAAAGTATGGGCTATAAAACCTACGAGGAATTTGAACGCCAATATGACAAAAACCGCGAACGCGTGCGCCAAATTTACGAAGGTGTTTTTCAACGGGAAGAATGGCATGATCCATCTGAATTGATTCTTGACAGTGATACATTTAATGAAGAATGCAAACAATTGTTGGTTGAATATGAATTCAAAGATCCCAAACGTGCATTCTCTTTTTTAAAGGCATTAAACAAATCGCCTGATGCCCATTTGCAACCCAAAACCACCCGTTTATTCAAGGCGTTTCTACCCCGCCTGCTGCTATGCCTTAAGAACAGTCCTGATTCAGATATGGCATTAGCTCATTTTGAACAGATTATTTCCTCTTTTAAAGCACGTTCTGCCTTATATGAGTCGTTATGTGATCAACCCCCTTTGCTTGATCTACTCGTATCTGTTGTATGTGGCAGCCGGTTTTTAACCAGCCTGATATTACGTGATCCCTCATTGATGGATGAAATTGGCCGTGATCAGACCTTCCAGGAACATGTCGATAAAGCCTCATTGGAACGCCATTTAAGGATCATGGAAAAAACCTATCCCTCGCGTGAGCACCGTGAGCATTTGCTGTTTGTGCAAAATGCCGCTATGTTCCGCAGTGGGATCCGGTTCATCCTCGGTTTATCGGATGTGGAGCGCATGGGGGATGAATTAACTCATATCGCTGATTTCATTTTGGAGCAATCCATGCTTCCCGTTAATGATATGTTGAGCAAGCGTTTCCCCGATTTTGCCGAGAAACATGCTGATCATATTGGAATTCTTGGCTTAGGGAAATTAGGTGGGGGGGAATTCAATGTTGCTTCTGATTGTGATCTTATTTTCGTTTATAGCAACTTGGATGCTTCTGAAAATATTAGCGCGGGTGAATACTTCCAACGATGGGTTACTGAATATACCCGCTATTTGGAATCAAAAACCTTCATGGGATTTCTTTACCATCCTGATATTCGCCTGCGGCCTCATGGTCAAAGCGGACCACTGGCTTCAAGCGAATTTGCATTTTGTGAATACTTTCGAAAACAGGCTCAATTTTGGGAAAAAATGGCGTTATCACGTGCACGCTTCATCTGCGGTAATCCCAAAATCGAAAAGACCCTCGAGCGCTTGAAAAAAGAGACCCTTTTTACTGTACCCTGCACTCATAAGGAAGTGGAATCGCTACTTTCCATGCGGCAAAAGATTGAGCGCGAAAAAAGCAAGGAAGTTCTTAAGGCCGGCCCAGGTGGGCTGGTTGACGTTGAATTTATTGCCCAGGCACTGGTCATTCACTACGGGCCGGATTATGAAAGCGTTCGCTCGACATCCACACTGGATGTATTACGCGCAGCCCAGCAGGACAAATTACTTGATGAGGACGACGCAAAATGGTTGATTTCCTCTTACCTCTTTTTGCGCGAGGTGGAAAACCGTTTGCGCATTGTGAACAATGTTTCCCTGGATGCCTTACCGAATAACAGCCAGGAATTGGAAAAACTCACCCGCCGGTATAGTTTAAAATTAGGAACCGAAAAACCAACACCCGATAAATTTTTGGGGATGATTTCACTGCATACCCACCGGGTACGCACCATTTATGAGAAATTTTTTGGCGATCTTCTTAAATCCACATCATGATGCAGGTTCAAATTTTAACAATACCAATACACATCGATAGGGCCTTGATTTTCAATTCATCCTGTTGAGGAAAGTCGTTGTGTACTATTGTTGAGTTTTCCTCGATGGGTCAAACAACGTGACCTATCCTACGATATTAGTATATAAATAGTTAGATGTTCAAGAATCACTCTTTGTGGTTTCCTGTTTATGTGTTTCTAAATCGGAATAAATGTTTTTTAGGGAATCGGTAAGTTCGGTGGCGTTGATTTCTTTGAGCTTATCGAGCATTTCCTGGACTTTATTGTGGATTTTATCTTTGGTTGGTTGTTCTTCGGTTGACTCTTCTTTTTGGGATTCACTGCTCTCTATATTGTTGGTTGATCCGGTTTCGATTTCTTTCTCAGTGGCTTCCGCTGGTGGAGAGGATTCAGCGTTATCTTTAATGGTTTTGATGAGGGCGGCGACTTCGTCTGTCAATTGGGGGAACTGATCTTTTATTTGCGTTTGAAAATTTACTAGTTTTTGGTTTAACTCTTCTGGTAATGTACGTTGATCGGGAGGTAAAGAATAGTAAGCCATAGTGAGTAAGGCGACAATAATGAATAGAAGAAATAGTTTGATGGTTCGCATGATTGGTTCCTTTTAGCAGATTCGGGGCAATTGTTCTCCACTGAGCATATCAATGATTCGTGATGCCCCCAGTTGGCTTTTCATGGTTACCAGGGGCGATTTGGATTTACTGATGCTGCCGATGATAGAGCTATCTTTTCCCATGGTATGTTCCTTCATGATTTCAAGCGCTTTGTTGGCATCATCCTGAGAAACAAATAAAGCGAATCGCCCTTCATTGGCGACATAAAGCGGATCAAAACCCAAAATTTCGCATGCACCCTGCACGTTTGGATTTACAGGTATATCTTTCTCATAAATCGTAATATTAACTTTGGCGGCTTGGGCGATTTCATTCAGGGTGGAAGCCAGACCACCCCGGGTGAGATCTCGCATACAATGTATGTCGATACCTTCGTTCAATAATGTCATAACCAAATCCGCGAGGGGGGCTGAATCACTTTCGATTTGGGCTTCGAATTCGAGGCCTTCGCGCACTGACATGATAGCGATGCCGTGGCGCCCCAGGTCACCGTTGATAAGAACAACGTCGCCAGGTTGGACTTTTTGGGGATTAATTTCCCGTTCGTGTTCGATCACTCCAACACCGGCGGTGTTGATAAAGCAGCCATCCCCTTTTCCCTTATCCACCACTTTGGTATCCCCGGTGATGATTTGCACACCGCATTCCTGAGCGGCTTTTTGCATGGAATCGACAATGCGCTGCAAGGTTTCGATTGGAAGACCTTCCTCCAGAATAAAGCCTGCGCTTAAAGCCAGAGGCCGGGCACCGCCCATTGCCAGATCATTTACTGTGCCATGAACCGCGAGCGAGCCAATATCACCGCCTGGAAAGAAAAGCGGTTGCACGACATAAGAATCAGTGGTCATGGCGATGCGATCGTTATTCAGTTGAATGACGGAGGCATCATGTTGGTTGGTAGCGCTTGAATTGAATCCCTTGAAAAACACGGATTCAATAAGATGGTGCATTAATGTTCCACCACCACCGTGGGCCAATACAACGTTTTGGTATTTTTGAAAAGGCAAGGGACATGATAGTTCGAATGAGGTATCTTGATTCATGGTAAATTATTGAGCTGTAACCGGTTCTTCGATTTGATGGCGACGATATCGGTAATAGGCGGCACATGCGCCTTCACTGGAAACCATGGGCGCACCGAGTGGATGATCGGGTGTACAACGCACCCCGAACGCTTTGCACTCATGCGGTTTTTTCGCGCCTTGTAAGATCAATCCGCTGATACAATCGGAATCTTCATGTGATTCCAATATAGTGCTGGAACCAAATCGCTTTTCCGCGTCAAACTCGGCATAGGCATCTGAAAGCCGTAATCCACTTTGTTCGATACTTCCAATTCCCCGCCAATCCTGCTTATCCACACAAAATACTTCCTTCAATATATTTTGCGCTGGTTGATTGCCTTCGGGACGAACCGCGCGGGCGTATTGGTTTTCCAGTTCGGCCCGGTTTTCTTCCAACTGTTTAACCAGCATATGAATGCCTTGAAGAATATCCAAAGGCTCGAAACCAGTGACCACAATAGGAATTTTATATTTCTCTACAATAGGTGCATATTCTCGTGTACCCATAATCGCGCAGACATGACCAGCTGCCAGGAATCCTTCGACTTGATTGAGAGGTGATGACAACAGGGCTTCCATTGCAGGTGGAACCAACACGTGGGAAACCAGCAATGAAAAGTTATCGATATTTTCCCGTTTGGCTTGCACCGCGGCCATGGCGTTGTTGGGGGCGGTGGTTTCAAATCCAACCGCAAAGAAAACCACTTGTTTGTGAGGATTTTTACGGGCGAGGTTAAGGGCATCCAAGGGGGAATAGACAATGCGGACATCCCCTCCATTGGCTTTCACAGAAAAGAGATCGCTTTGTGTGCCGGGAACGCGGAGCATATCACCAAAGGAACAAAAGATAATCTCAGGATTTGAGGCGATCTCAACCGCTTTATTGATCTTGCCGGTCGGGGTAACGCACACCGGACAACCGGGGCCGTGGATCAAATTGAGTGATTTGGGGATCAGTTGATCAATGCCAAATTTAACGATGGTGTGGGTTTGGCCACCGCATATTTCCATAATGGAACGAGGTTTTGTCAATGTAGCGTGAATGGCATTGACAAACTGTTGGGCTGCTTCTGGATTGCGATATTCATCAATGTACTTCATGGCTAGGGCTTTCTTCTAAAAGCAATTCCTCGTTGGGAAGTTCGTTCATTTCTTTAAGATATTCAAAAACCTGGTTGGCTTCTTCTTCATCGACAACGCTGATGGCAAAACCAGCGTGGACAATTACATAATCCCCAACTTGCGCGTCGGGCACATAGGCCAGCGAGATCTCTTTTTGAACACCGCTGAAGTCAATTTTACCCATGCGGTAGATATCCTCTTCGTTGGTGATACTGACCACTTTTCCTGGGATTCCTAAACACATTTATTCTTACTCCTATGATGGGCTATCACGGCTTGACCGAGTGAGATTCCCCCGTCGTTTGGAGGTATCAATTTATGACGATAAGGCTTGAAGCCTTCGGTTTGCAGCCGTTTTAACGCAAGCCTTGTCAAAAAGCGATTTTGGAAACATCCACCCGTAACGACTACGGTTTCCTGGCTAATTTTCCTGGCTATATCCACAATGATTTCTACTAGTGTGTTGTGGAACGTTGTTGAAATCAGTGCCGTGGATTCTTTTTGCTTTACATCTTTTAGTATAGCCTCGATCATTGGTTTCCAATCAATGATCCATGTATTTTTTTGAGAAATATCATCTATATTCTCTCTTTTATCAATTGTATAAGGATAAATCCGATCGGTAAGGTTTGGCTGGCTGGCGAATTCCAATTCCATCGCGCCCTGACCTTCAAAGGCCACTCGCTGTCTTAAATCGATAAGGGAAGCGACTGCATCGAAAAGTCTCCCGACACTGCCCACCAGTGGAGTGTTTATTTTTTTACGCATAATGGAAAACATGAGGTTGAGTTCCTTTTTTTCGAATGCATGCAGTGTGGGGATAGAATCCATGTTTAAAACATCATCCCCATATAACTCATAAAGCAAACCCAAGCCGGTTCGGCGTGGTTCTTTAACCGCTTTATCACCAGTGGGTAGCGGAAAATAACGAAAATGGGCGGCACGCTCGAAATCCGTTAAGGTGGCAAGCATAAATTCACCGCCCCAAATGGCGTTATCCGTGCCAAAGCCAGTGCCATCCCAAGAAACACCCAGCACAGGACCATGCAGGGCATGTTCTGCCATACATGCGGCAACATGTGCAAAGTGGTGTTGAACGGGGATCAATTCCATGCCTTGTTTTTGGGCAAAATGCGTGGACCAATAATCCGGGTGGAGATCGCAGGCGATACGCTGTGGTTTTATTTCGTACATGGCTTGTAAACTTTGGCTTACTTCAATGAAGGCATCGCAGGATTGGCGAGTTTCCAAATCTCCTATGTGTTGGCTGATGAAAAAATTATGGCCGTGAGTGATAGTGATAGTATTTTTTAAATGCCCGCCTACCGCCAATAGTGGAGTGAGTGTTTCTTGATTATAAATGGGATAGGGGGCGAAGCCTCGAGCACGGCGCAGTGTTAACCGTTCTCCATCAATGCTCCGGATAACAGAATCATCAGCATGACGCACGATGGGACGATTATGCACTAAAAAATAATCAGCGATTGAATGAAGCCGCTCAAGGGCTTCGTTTTCATCAATGCAGATTGGTTCATCGGAAAGATTTCCGCTGGTAGCGACAATGGGGATGTTCAGTTCATGCATTAAAACATGATGCATGGGTGTATAGGGAAGCATACACCCCAGGCTGGGATTACCGGGAGCGATAGAAGGTGCCAGGCGATTTTCTGCGGCATGAACTTTTATATCCAGCAATACAATCGGTGCTTCAGGTGATTGTAGATGTTCTCTTTCCGAGTCATTTACCGTGCAATATCTTTCGATCATCTCAACAGAAGGAAACATCAAAGCTAAGGGTTTTTCTTCCCGGTGCTTTCGTTTGCGCAATTCCTGGACAGCCGATTCATTGCGGGCATCCACCATCAGGTGGAATCCACCAAGGCCTTTGATGGCCATGATTTTTCCTTCAAAAATCCATTTGGCGCTTTGGGAAATGGCTTGATGATGCCGAGTAATTACACTGCCATCTTTGTCCCACAGGGTAAGTTCTGGACCGCACTGTGGGCAGGCGTTGGGTTGAGCATGGAAACGGCGATTGGTGGGATCAGTGTATTCCTCGCGGCATTGAGCGCACATTTCAAATGATTTCATGGAAGTTTTGTCGCGGTCATAAGGGAGATCATGAATAAGGGTGAAACGCGGCCCACAATTGGTGCAGTTGGTAAAGGGGTAAAGATAGCGTCGATTGGAGGGATCAAAAATATCATTCAGGCAATCAGGGCAGGTGGCGATATCGGGTAAAAGCAAAGTGGTTTTTTCACCAGATTGATCGCTTTCTCGTATGGAAAAATCATTAAAACCAACTGGCTCACATTGCTTGGTTTCAATGGTTTGGATAAGAGCGTGGTAAGGTTTTTCTTTTTGAAGGCGTTCCTGGAATTGCTCAAGCATGGCTTGAGGACCTTCAACTTCGATGGTGACACCTCGGGTGGAATTAACAATCCACCCATTTAAATTTAATTCGGAAGCGAGCCGGTATACAAAGGGGCGAAATCCCACGCCTTGCACAATACCCTGAATATGAAGGTGTATACGTTGGATTGCGTTCGAAGTTGGCATAATTGAAACGTTGATTCTTTTTTAACTTACTGGCGATAAACAAATTTCGTTCGACTGGGAATCGTAAGCCACACGGCAGCCGGTACGATAGGCGGTGTTGGCCATGGTTGTGGCAAGTGCGTGGTTAAAACCTGCCTCGATATTTGCTCGAGGTTGACGCCGGTTACGAATACATTCGAAGAAATCCTCTAAATGGTCTTTGTCGGGATAATGTGGAATAACGATCTCATCTTTGGTGGAATTTTGGTTGGCTGAGTTCTTTTGATGGACTCGATTCAAATTTATTTTCTGTCCATTTTTGGTTTTAAGGATTTTGGATTGCAGGTCGATGGTACCTTCTGTTCCGTATAATAGAATTCCGCGTGAGTTTTCTTCATTGCCCATGCGCATGTGGTAAGTGATCATGATTCCATCGGGGTATTCCAAAAGGCACTGGACGGTATCGGGATTGGTGCGCCCATCCTGCCATAAATACACACCACCCCAGGCAACTGCATATTTAGGAGCTGAATCCAAAAGGAGGTTGACGAGATCGATGCGGTGGCTCATCCACTGGCAGAAGGGGCCGCTGGAAAAGGGCCAGAATAAACGAAACTCGCGATAGTGGCGGGGATTCCAGGGGTAGCGTTCTTCATCCAAGTAAGTCAAAAATTCCTTCCAATTAGTATCTTCCGCTTTGATGGATGTTTCGGCATTGGGGATTTGCCATTGGGGATGGTTGACACAATCGTAAATCTCGCCGTAGGTGATTTTGCCAACGGCACCGCTTTTGATGACATCGCGGATGCCATAATAGAGGCCATTCCCACGGCTTTGGGTTCCCATCTGAACGATGCGATTGCTTTGTGCAATGGTTTGAGTGGCAAGTTTAATTTGGTTGAAATCGCATCCGAAGGGTTTTTCAACATAAACATCTTTCCCCGCCTTCACCGCTTTGGCGGCGTGATCAGTGTGTTGGAAATCAGCGGTGGCGATGAGTATGGCATCGGTATCACTTTGATTGCACAGTTCATCAAGGGTGCAGTAGGTTGCCGGTGATTTCCCTTCCCTTTGTTTGATTTTTACCGCGCCTTCCACACGCCTTTTATTCCAAATATCGCAAACCGCAGTGAGTTCAATGTTGGAAGTGTCCTTCAACTTAGAGGCCCAGGTGATCAATGCTTTTCCTCGCACACCAGCACCAACAATCCCCACACGAATTCGATCATTGGAACCGTAGCATGAAGCAGGAATCCATTCAGGGAAAAAGGCCACTCCTCCAGCAGTCACCGAAGCATTGGTGACAAAATCACGACGGCTGAGTTCGTCTGAGGAAAGATGTTTATTATTTTCAATCCGTTTTGGTTTCATGAAATATATGATGTTCTGTTTTGTTGTTTATTAGAATACATATTTTAGCCTAAATTAACGAAAAAATAGACTCCATATATCCTTTTCTACCTCTCTCGTGATAAAATTGGAATGATCATGTTACACGTTTTTGCATTGAATATTCCTGTTACGGTAAAACGCTCATGAGTGCAAATCAAGCCGTTCTTGAAACCAGGCCATTCATCCTTCAACTTGGCCCATTATCTCAAAAAATGGACGACCATGATTTTTTTGAGTTATGCCAAATGAATCCGGACATGTGAATTGAACGCAACAGCGAGGGAGACATCATCATTACGCCGCCATGTGGAGGGGAGGCGGGGAGAATTAACTTCGCTTTAAGTGGATTGTTTTATGCTTGGGTGGAATCGGATGGAACGGGTGTGGGGTTTGATTCCTCAACCGAATTCACTTTGCCCAATGGGGCGAAGCGTTCACCTTCTCCCATACGTTTAAACAATGCAAGTACTTTACGTCTCCTTTAAGGTGGCAACTGACTGTAATAGTTATACGCTTCACTGATACCTTTTTCATTATAGTACCATTCAATAGTGAAACAGGATCCTTGGTAAGCAATGATTTCCCGATGTTAAATAGTCATACATAAAGTGTAACAATGTTTCAGTACAGTGTCAATTTTTGAAAATATATTATATTCCTTATTTAAAGTGGTGCTTGAACGCATAGGTAATTTTATTAGAGGAGTTGTTATTTCTTTCCACAAACCCACTTATCGTTTAAGATGGTTAAATAATCATTTGTTGAAAACCACCATAAAGGAGAAGGCATGAATATGTTTATAAGACGATTTTTATTACTCATAGGCGTGTGTTGTATGGCGTTATCGGCATTCGCTGAAAATAATCTGGTGCTTTGGTATGACGAACCGGCGGAAGAATGGACCGAAGCACTCCCGGTAGGGAATGGACGTTTGGGGGCAATGATATTCGGAGGTGTAGGCTCGGAACGTATCCAGTTTAACGAAGATACGGTTTGGACCGGTGTTCCGCGTGATTACATCAATCCCAAAGCGAAAGAAACCCTCCCCAAAGTACGCCAACTGTTGTTTGAGGGGAAACAATCCGAAGCGGAACGGGTTGCCAGAGACATGATGAGCGAACCGCTTCGGCAGGAAGCCTATCAACCGTTTGGTGATATTATTCTGGAATTCCCTGGCCATGAGGCTATTGAAAATTATCGACGCCAGTTGGATATCAGCCGGGCGTTAGCCCAGGTTTCCTACCAAGTCGATGATATCACCTATCGGCGGGAAGTGTTTTCAAGTTTTCCTGATCAAACCATTGTGATTCGACTGGATGCCGATCAGCGGCAAGCCATTAATGTTAATATTTCATTGTCCAGCCCCCATGAGAATGTGGAAATCATCGCGGATGCAAAAGGCTCCGATGGTTTGCTGAAATTAAAAGGCAAGGTTGCGGATTACACTCACTCCCGTACCGATACGCTTCGGCCCTGTGCGATTCGATTTGAATCGCACCTTCTCATCCAACCACAAGGTGGTTCAATCGAGGTTGACAACAGTAACATTCAAATCCGAAATGCGAATGCCGTTATCATGAAGTTATGCGCTGCAACCAATTACAAAAACTTCCGTGATATTGGAAATGTACCAGCGCATGAGTGCGAAAAGGATATAACCGCCGTTGCGAATCTATCCTATGATACGCTAAAACAAAACCATGTGGTTGATTATCAGTCGATTTTTAATCGCCTCTCATTGGATTTAGGCAGCACTGATGCGGTTAATCAACCAACCAATGATCGGCTTAAGCAGTTTGACGGTACAAATGATCCTCAATTAATCACTCTTTATTATCAATATGGGCGATACTTATTACTTGCCAGTTCACGAGAAGGTGGCCAACCCGCGAATTTGCAAGGGATATGGAACGAGCATATGCGTCCACCGTGGGAAAGCAAATGGACCGTCAATATCAACACAGAGATGAACTATTGGCCCGCGGAAATGTGCAATCTCTCTGAATGCCATGAACCGCTCTTTTCCATGCTTGAGGATTTGGTGGTTACGGGTGGGAACGTTGCTCGTGAACATTACGGCTGCCGTGGATGGGTGTTACACCACAACACGGATATCTGGCGAGGCGCAGCGCCAATCAACGCCAGCAACCACGGCATATGGATGACCGGTGGAGCGTGGTTATGCCAGCATTTGTGGTTTCATTATGCCTATACACAGGATGAGGAATTTTTGCGGGAACGTGCCTACCCTATTATGAAGGGAGCGGCGTTATTCTTTGTCGATTTCCTGATTGAGGATCCAGAAACCGGATGGCTGATCAGTACACCTTCAAATTCCCCTGAAATCGGTGGATTGGTCGCAGGTCCAGCGATGGATCATCAAATAATACGCAATCTATTCTCCCATTGTATCCAGGCGAGTGAGATACTTGATAAAGATAAAGATTTACGCAATCAGCTAAAGAAGCTCAAGGAACGCATCGCTCCCAACCAAATTGGCCAATATGGCCAATTGCAGGAATGGCTTGAAGATAAGGATGATCCCAACAACAAACACCGCCATGTATCTCACCTCTGGGCGCTTCATCCGGGGAATGAGATCACCCCTCTTCAAACACCGGAATTAGCAGAAGCCTGTAAAGTGACGCTCTCCCATCGGGGAGATGGCGGAACGGGCTGGAGCAAAGCGTGGAAAGTAAACTTTTGGGCAAGATTGCATGATGGCAATCACGCGTACAAAATGCTGTCTGAATTATTGACAAAGAGCACGTTGCCCAATCTGTTCGACACCCATCCCCCCTTCCAAATCGATGGAAATTTTGGTGGAACTTCCGGAATTACAGAGATGTTGCTGCAAAGCCATGCGGGTGAGATTCATATTCTTCCCGCACTTCCGGATGCATTGGCAAATGGTTCGATTGAAGGCGTTTGCGCACGAGGTGGATTTGAACTTGATTTGGTTTGGGAAAACGGTGAGTTAAACCGGTTGGTTCTAACCTCAAAAACAGGCAATGATTCCACATTGCGCTATAAGAAATGGGTAACAACCATTCAAACTGAAAAAGAAACGAGTTATGTATTTGATCCTGAGTTGAATCAGATTGATTGATGTTTCGATCTTTCATTATTGAAAGCCGTGTCAGTATTTTTGTGGAATGCTGGCACGGCATTTAATTGAGACTGCATTGATGGGTCAAGCCACGCGACCCATCCGATTTGGGTTGAACATTTAAATCACCCAATCCTGGACATGCTCTGGAGGCATAATCCGTTCGATGTAAATCATGATGGCGGCTAGAAGGTCATCGGGGGGATCACCAATTTTGATTTCCACGATGTTCCCCGCTTTGCGGACTTGAGTATCGGGATTGTATAGTTCGATTCGTTTGCCCATGGGGTGTTTGCTTACCCATTCATCCCGCGATTTGGCATCCTCAAAGACTTTACATCCCACCAACATGTTTTGAAATGTAATCATGGTATGTTGCCGTTCATCCGTTTCCAGGAATTCATCCGGCGTGGTATCGCGGCTGACTACCGGCATGATTAAAGTCACATCCTCACCAACCAACTGCCATTGTTCCTGTCCTGCCATAATTAATACCCTTTCTATCAGCTTGACTTAATTACTCGTTGTGGATGAACACACGAGTATAGGGTAATAAACCCAAATTCCCCGAGGATCAAGGGATTGATTCCAATTCAGCACTGGATGCAGCCAACAATTTTGGAATGGAGGTTTCAAACCAGTTCAGCTGATCACGCAGCCGAACCACCTCACCTACAATGATCAAGCCGGGAGGCCGCAGGTTGATCGATTCAATTTTATCAGGTAAATCAGCCAGTGTTTCTACGACAGTCTGTTGTTGATCTGTGGTCCCCCAGCGAATGACAGCAGCAGGCGTTTCTGATGACATTCCATGATGGATAAGTTGCTCAGCAATATTCCGAAGGGAAAGAACACCCATGAAGATAACCAGGGTTCCCTCGATTCTAGCGATTGACTGCCAATCGACATCCGATTTGTTTTTGCAGGCCACTTCATGCCCTGTTACCGTTACAAACGTTGCCGCCAAACCACGGGACGTAATTGGAATCCCCGCATAGGCCGGGACCGCCGCCAAGGCGGAAACTCCTGGGATAATTTCAAATGGGATATTGTGCTCCTTAAGATAAAGGCATTCCTCAGCCCCACGTCCATAAATGAAAGGATCACCGCCCTTTAGGCGAACAACTTTGTTCCCTGATTGGGCTTCATGCACTAAGAGTTTATTGATTTGCTCTTGTGGCAACACATGCTTTCCCGCTTTTTTGCCAACATAAATCCTGCGGGCATGGGGTGAGGTTAACTCGACGAGTTCCTGTGCGACCAGATGGTCATATACCAACACATCCGCATGTTCTATTGCTGTTTTTCCTTTGACGGTAATCAAGCCTGGATCACCAGGACCTGCCCCAACAAGTAAAACTTTTCCTTTAAAATGCTGATCGTTAAACATTGCTTTATGCTCTCATATGGTTAAGTGGTCAGCCATGTTTAGTTCCATTCCCCAAGATTGGGAGGGGCTAGGGGAGGGTTGATAAATAACCCTGGATTAGAATCCTTTAACCCCCTCCTAACCTCCCCCATTTCATTGGGGGAGGAATAGTGGGGCCGATTATTAGTTTTCCTTCCTATTCCACTCCACATAGCTGACATGTTATTTTTAATGATTGTTCGTTCGTATAAAAAAGGCACGATAAATCGTGCCCTTTTAGGATTAAAAATCCTTATTTATATTCTACCTGTTCAATAGACATTAGGAAAGCTTCCATTTCGAACGGGGACGGCGTTTCACCAGCCGATTGGCTTTGGGATTGTTAATAACGCGCTCATTTTCATCATCCCATTTCAATTTATCATCCACCCGATAAGCAATATTACCCAAAAGTCCACCCTTGTTGAGTTTGTGAGAATATTCCACGTTGCAGGTGGTTTGTTCACGGGATTTGATAGCATCTAAAAATTCGCGTAAATGCCCCGGAGAATTGGGAATAGTTTGTTCAGGCCAAGGGAAATCATCAACTTTTTTGCTATCAACATATATAGTGTTGGAATTGTAATTGGTTACCATGGTGGCTTCAGTGCCCTGGAAAACACAGCCAATTCCTCCTGGAAACCCTGCCAACCCATTTGGATGCAATGTCCAATTCATGGTCAAACCTGGATATTGGTAAACAACTTCCATGCAATCAGGGGTTTCGGAATTATCTTCGAGAAAATACCTACCACCTGTTGCGACGATGGTTTTAGGGGCTTGTAAATCCATAGCCCAGTAAGCGACATCAGTAATGTGGCACCAAAAATCCATAAATACACCACCCGAATAATCCCAGAAGTACCGGAAGTTAAAGTGCGATCGGTTTGGATTATATTCCCGTTTTTGGGCTTGTCCTTGCCAGAAATCGTAGTCCAATTCCCTGGGTGGCTCACCATTAGGGGGATTTCCTATTCCCTCTGAATTGGATGATTTCCAACAATGGAGGCGGGTAATTTTACCGAGTTTACCTGATTGAACCATTTCAACGGCGCGCCGATAGGTTTCTTTATCATTATGGATGTGGTTCCCCATTTGGGTGATGCGTTCATATTTTTTGGCCGCTTCAACCATATCACGTCCTTCGGCAATGTTATGAGATAAGGGTTTTTCGACGAAAACGTCTTTTCCCGCTTCACATGCTGCAATGAAAATAGGGGCATGCCAGTGGTCGGGCGTGGTGACGGTAACAGCATCAATTTCATCGATCTCCAGCAATTTTCGAAAATCCCGGAATCCCTTTGGCCGTTTGCCCTGGCGTTTTTCCGCCTCATCAAGCCCACGTTGAAGGTGCCGTTCATCGACGTCACATACGGCCACCGCTACAACATCTTCATGGCCAAGAAACTGCTTTAAACGTCCTGTTCCCATGCCTCCAACACCTATAAATCCCATCCGAATTTTCTCATTGGGATTTGCGGAGAAAGCGGTTTGATTGGCAGCCGTTAATCCAAGTGCCATACCAGAACCGATTACTTTAAGGGAGGAGCGTCTTGAAATGTTTTGATTGGAATACTTCATGCCTAACACCTGTTTTTAAGATTTTAAGGTTCATTAAACCATCATTACATTAAACTCTTTTTTGCGATTATGAAACAGTGTGATATCAATTCCTCACTAAATCAGTTCAAAGTTTTACCCAAAAGTTTTGGGGCAAACATTCAACCCCCTCTGTATCTCCCCCAGGCTTGGGAGAGAAGTGAGTTGCCAATAACTGCCTGAAAATTTGAAACTTAAGTGAATCGCTAAACGAATCTGTCAAGCATTTCCCTCCCAAGAATGGGAGGGTTGAACGATTAGAGCACAATTTCAATAGATTAAGAAACTTGTATGAAAATCAATACACTAGCTAATGGTATATCCAATATCCCAATCAAAATAGCACCATTTACCTTTTGTTTTTACCATTATATGATTAAGATAATCAAGAATGATATTGATGATTGATAAGGAGCGAATTTACATGAAAGCGCTGGGCCTAATTGAAACCCGAGGTTTGGTGGGAGCCATCGAAGCCTCAGATGCCGCCGTAAAAGCTGCGGACACCGTTTTAACCCAAATCGAATACACTGTGCCAGGGTTGGTTACTGTAAAGTTACGTGGTGAAGTGGCAGATGTCCAATCGGCTGTGGATGCGGGAGCATCAGCAGCCCGGCGAGTTGGTGAAGTTGTTTCCGCCCATGTGATTCCCCGTCCTCACGAAGAAGTGGAATTAATTATAGAACACGAAGCGGAACAAACCATGTCTGGTCCCGACGCCCGGCCTGAAAACAAAAAGAATAATAACGAATCAAAGGCTAAAAAACCAGCGAAACAGACATGATTAAATATTCCACAGCAATGAAGAAACTTCAATTCCCTTCCCTTTCGGTTAACAGGGCGAATTGCTAAATAGAAGCTGACATTGCAAGAATAAACACAAGACGGGGTGACCGTGACAGTCACCCCGTTTTCTTTATAATCATCACATAAACATTTTTAGGAGAGGATAAACAATGTCCAAACAGTTAAAGAAACTTGCATCTTTTCTTTTCCTCTCTCTCATTCTCATACCTGTCCATGCAGCGGAAGAAAAAGCAATTACCTTTGAATCCCTGCTTGAAACGTTTGTAAATCTGGATAAGGCTTTCCTGGCTCCCGATTTTCAGGCGCGAATGTATTCCAGTTATGATCGAAAAGGAGGAAATCGGGATGAAAGCGGTTACATTCACAAAGACAATGATTGGTATGTAATTGCTGAAATGGAAGGTCCAGGGGCCGTGATGCGAATTTGGTCAGCGAATCCCTCCGGGAAGATTAGAATCCACCTTGATGATGGAAGCGAGCCGGTCTTGGAACGGACATTTCGTGATTTGTTCACCAACCGATTCAAGCCATTCATAAAACCGTTTGTTTTCTCTGGCTCATCCAGGTTGGCAGCCCATTGGGCATACATACCCATCCCCTACCAACAATCTTGTAGAATCACTATTAGTGAACTCTGCCATTACCAAATTGAATATATAACATATCCTAAAGAAACACCGGTAAAAACCTTCCAATATCCTATCAACGATATTCAAGCTGACCGGCTCTCACAAGTTGCCAAAGGTTTTCAAACTACCGATAAACCACCCTTTTTCCCCAACAAGGATTTAGTGGAAAAAACATTCAAAATCACGGTTCCCGCCGGGGAGACCATTGATCTGGCCACACTCAAAGGTCCTGCTGTCATAAAGGGATTACGTATGCGATGGCCGGATGGAAGTGATCAGATTGGCCGTGACTTGGTGTTGAGGGGATATTGGGAAAAAAGCGGAGAGCCTTGTATCCAATCACCCGTAAGTGATTTTTTCGGTGAGCGTATGCGCAGTATGACCACGGGGGAAGAAAAAACAGGATGGCATTATTGCTATTATCCCATGCCCTTCCATGAAGAGGGCCGCTTTACCCTTGCCAACAACCATCTTTCGAAAAACTACGAGGTTCAAGCCGTCTTTTATGTTCAACAACGCGCCAACCTCCCTGTTCCACTGCGCCGTTTTCATGCACTTTGGAACAGGGACAATGATACGGCTTTACCTGAAGTCAAATTCAATGACATTCGATTTGAACCGGTCAATGATTTAAATGATAACTACACCGCGCTATTTAGACGTGGAATTGGACATTTAGCCGGTATTCATATGCTGCGCACTCCATCACCAGCAAGCGATGCAATCTTTATTGTCGATGGAATGGATACCACCCCTGTATTTCATAGCACGGGTGTAGCAGGTCTATTTAACCAGGGACCTGACGTATTAAATGCAAACTGGCCCATGTCAGCAGGTATAAAAGACTATAATGGCATGAATGGATTTATCCGGTCGTTTTTACCTGCTCCAATATCCTTTTCAAGCGGGATATATGCCAGTTTTGAACATGGTCATGCCAATATGTTGCGTAAAGATATTTCCACAACTGTATTTTGGTACCAGGAAGCACCACATGAATCCTTTCCCTGGATGCTTCCCATTGGCGGTTTTAAACACCGAAAAAAACCACTTGAACAAAGTGAATATGTTTTTCACCAGGGCAAAGGTCTACCCGATTCACCCATTGAAGCGGAAACCTTGTGGTTAGCCGCCAATGGCGGTGTGTATGAACCCCAGGAGATGTTGGCATATGGGCCAGATTGGAGCCAAAACCAACAATTGCGTTTCGATGCCTTTCAAGTGGGGGCGTCCTTCAGTTTCGAAATTCCCCCAACTCCCTTTTCCGGTTTTTATCGGCTTCAATGTACATTTACTCAAGGACCAGACGCTCCTACCGTTGCAATCCGTATTAATGGGGAATTAATTACTGATCAACTCGACCTATTCAATGAAACGCTTCAAGCCCGTCAATTTCAGTTTGAAACTCCAATTTTTATACATGCATCAAACCGGCCAAGAATTACAATCGAAGTGATTGGCAAAATTCCCAAGTCAGATGGTTTAAGCGTGGGGATCGATTGCCTAAGGCTAATTTCAACCAATCATTCAGCTAAACAATTACAAGTCGAAGGCCCTTATCGTTTCGTCACCGATGCTCAAAAACCCTTTTACCCACGTGAGGAAAAAACTGAAGATGATAAAATCATGTTTATTGGCCTCATGGATTCTAAAAATACGCGTAAGCAAAGCAAAACAATTGAGGCAAATACCAACGGTTGTTTTAAACTGGGTGACTTGCTTGGCGATTCAATGGACGAAGGATTGTGTTTTGTAACTTGGAAAGTACGTGCTCAACATGCAGGAATATATGGTTTCGAAGTGGAGCCAGCCTATTCAGTCCCCATGCTTATACAGCGCCAAAGCGATAGATTGGAAACCATTCATAAAAGTATGTTGTGGAATGGAATTATCATTCACGGTGTGGATGAATTACGGTATGATCCAACCACAAACCAAATACTGCCCTATCGTTTTCGGATTCCCCTGGACCGTGGTGAAAGCACACTTTCCTGGTTGGTACGTTGTACCAAAGAGACTTGCATTATACCAAGAATATTTGGTTTATAATGGCTTCATGAAATTTTTTATTCCGGGTGCTAGAAGGAGGGAAAAATGAGGATTAAAATAACGCTGGGCGATTTAATCCTTGAAGCGGATTTCTACGACAACAGCACGGCCAAAGCAATTTTCGAAACATTACCACTGGAAAAGCCTTATAATACCTGGGGAGATGAAATTTATTTTGTCATTCCCCTCGAGTGTGAGGTTGAAAACGGTCGTGAAATTGTTGAACTAGGTGACATCGCTTATTGGCCACCCGGGAATGCATTCTGCTTATTCTATGGCAAAACACCTGCTTCAACCGATGATCGCCCTCGTGCGGCCAGCGAGGTAACCCTTATTGGCAAAATCGATGGAGATGCAACTCAACTCAAATCGGCCAAAGGGAAAACCATTAAAATCGAATCCTGTGAAGATTAATCCGGGGATTCAATTATTCATGAATGAATGAATGAAAGGAATTAAACCATGATGACTCGATTTTCAAACATTTTTATAACCCTATTGACACTGACGATTATTTCATTATTTGCAACGGCTAGTGAAACCAATTCAGTTGATGACCTTGTCCAATCCAAAGTGGTGAAACTTGCCGGGGATATGCGTTTTACCGAAGGACCGGTATGGCATAAAGCCGGTTATCTTTTATTTAGCGATATTCCTGCCAATAAGATTATGAAATGGTCACCTGAGGATAAACAACTAAGCGTCTGGCGTGAAGATAGCGGCAATTCAAACGGTTTGACCTTCGATTTACAAGGGCGGCTTATTGCTTGTGAACACGGCAACCGCAGAGTCTCACGAACTGAAAAAGATGGTTCCATCACTGTTATCGCAGATCGATACAAAGGAAAACGCTTGAACAGCCCCAACGATGCCGTGGTTCGATCAGATGGGATGATCTTTTTTACCGATCCATCCTATGGCGTGCAATCCAACCAGCGTGAGTTGGATTTCCAAGGCGTATATCGTGTTGAACCGGGTGAAGAACCTGTCCTCCTGGTTGACGATTTCGATATGCCCAATGGACTGGCCTTTTCAACCGATGAAAAAAAATTGTATATTGCAGATTCAGGTCGAAACGGTAATGAAATTCGCGTTTACGATGTCGAAGCGGATGGAACTTTGAAGAATGGAAAACAATTCGCTTCACATGGCTCAGACGGCATGAAAGTGGATCAAAAAGACCGCCTTTATACCACCACCGGTGAGGGAATCGTTGTCTATCTTCCAAACGGCAAGCGGCTTGGTGCGATTAAGGTACCCGAACATCCAGCTAATTGTGCTTTTGGTGGAGAACAAAACAAAACCTTGTATATAACGGCACGAAACGGGCTCTACAAAGTTGTTCTCAATATCGTTGGCATCAAAGTGTGGCGCCAATTATAAACACCCGAATTAAGATTTTATCTCAACGGAGCGGTCGATTATGCCTCATAAACATACCATACTATGTGTTGATGACGAACAGCATAATCTGGATGCGCTTTATCGTACCTTAAGACGCGAATATAACGTCGTTACTGCATTAAGCGGTGATGAAGGTTTGAACAAACTCAAAGAAAACAAATTTTCCCTTATCATCACTGACCAACGTATGCCCAAAATGACCGGCGTTGAATTTTTAGAGCAAAGCCTTGAATTATGCCCCGACATCCCCCGGATCATTTTGACCGGCTTTACGGATGTGGAAGATTTAATCGGCGCGATCAATACCGGCCGGGTTTATCGCTATATTACCAAGCCCTGGGATCCCAATGACTTGACGGTGACCATCAAGCGTGCGATCGAATCACTCGAACTGACCATGGAGAACCGCCGCCTCTTTGATGATTTAATCCGCATGGAAAAACTGGCCACCGTCGGCCAGGTGGCCGCTGGAATCGCTCATGAAGTCAAAAATCAACTCAGTGTTATGACCGGCATCCAGATTGTACAGGAAAAATACGCAGAGGATGAATTGGTGGGACGGGTGGCCACTCGCATGATGCGCGCTCAGGACCGTATTGTTAACATCCTTGATGGGATCAAATCCTTTGCCAGGCAAAATCGTGAAACGATTTTCACACGGCCCATTAAAGCCAATGATTTAATACAGCAAACCGTTTACATCGTTGAAATGGATCCGGATGTCAAAGGGATGACGCTCGATTTGAAATTGAATACATCATCTGAGTTTCATGGTGACCGCGAAAAACTCATCCAGGTTCTCATCAACCTGATACGCAATGCCGCCCATGCCATGAACGGCGAAGGCACCGTCACCATTTCCGCTCACGAAGATGACAATGAAATTACGATTTCGGTCGCAGATTCGGGATGTGGTATTCCTCAGGATATCCTTGAAAAAATATGGCAGCCATTCTTCACCACCAAAACCGATAAAGGAACCGGCTTGGGATTATCCATATGCAAACGTATCATTGATGCACATGGCGGTGAACTTCATTGCCAAACTGAAAAAGACAAGGGGACAACCTTTTCTATTGTTCTCCCCAAAACCCATAAGAAAGTCCATTAAAACGTTGAGGTATTAATTTGTAACGTTTCAGCCATTTGCAAAGGAAAAAGAAGAAAAACTAATTAGCGTCTCCACGATTTCTACCCCCAATGAAATGGGGGAGCTCAGGAGGGGGTTAAAAGATTCAATTCGATGTTTCCAATCAACCCTCACCTAACCCCTCCCCATCTTGGGAGAGGAATGGAAATTTAAATGGTTGACATATTACATAATTTTTAATTAAATCCATGCTGATAATCCGCTCATGTCCACTTTGTGATACAAACACACACGATGTTCCACGCATGCCCTATTCCAAAGGGAATTCCAATCTCAAACAATGTCCGAATTGTGATTTTGTGTTTCTTGAAAACGCCCCGGATTACGAAACGCTCGAAACAGAATTCTCATGGGACAAAACATTCCCCGAAGAAAAACAAAAACGGCGAGCCAACCAGGGAGAAGTCGAAAAATTTTTCCGCTTTCTTTTTAATAAGGTTCGTTTTACCATTAACTCAGTCCGTAAGCGGGATAAACTCAAGTCACTTTCGCATACCTATTTTGATGAGGGATACATCCTCGATCTGGGATGTGATACGGGTTATAACAGCCAGGCCCTTCCCTCCGGCTGCAAACCCATAGGCATCGAGATCGCCCCCAAATTGGCCGCTATCGCTAAACCAATCCTGGAAACCGCTGGAGGCAGAGTTATTCATGACAATGTCCTCTCAGGTTTAAAATCATTACCAGATTCATCATGCTCAGGAACCATTGCAAAGAGCTACCTTGAGCATGAAATTCATGTGTCTGAAGTACTAGCCGAACTTCAACGGGTTATGGCGCCCTCCACCCATTTGATCATTAAGGTTCCAAATTTTAATTGTTGGAATCGATACATCCGTGGTCATAAATGGTGTGGTTTTCGATTCCCTGATCATGTCAATTATTTTACTCCGGCTTCACTTTATCAAATGCTTACAAATCACGGCTTCGAAATGGTTCGTTTTAACCTGTTTGATAAATTGCCAACCAGCGACAATATGTGGTGTGTCGCTAAACGGATGAATGCTTGACAATCGGAATGCCCATTCATATCCATACCCGTTTAAAACATTCGCAAAATCGGCATAATACTCCTGTAAATCAAGATTTAGGACAGGGCCAATCCATGATGTAGAGTGATTTATTCTAGCTGAACAGGTTATAACTTACGATATCTAGATTAGAAAATAACAAAGGATCATCAACTTATACAGGAAAATAACAACAACGAGATGAATCAAGCAGCGTGGGAATTGGAACCAGATTTTCCAGACACGGTACACCAAAACCGGCTATGGATGAACCGCCTTATGAACCAAGAAAACGTTGATAAATTGTATGATCTGTTACACACCCTTTCACCAAAGGCCACGGTGGAAGAGGAAAGTTCATTAATAGATAAGCTGGCGGATATAATGCACACTCGACTAATGAATCAATCATGGTTCCCTAAACGAAACACAAACTGGGGCCAGACGCTCTCCTGGCAGTGTGCTGTCCATATCATTAAACGAATTCAAACAACCAGACAATCCCAGAAAGATGATCAGGAATTTGATCGCTGGCTGAACTTTTTCATTGAAAATATCGAAACGATTGTATTTTTTGTGCCCGAGGTAATCCGGTTAATCTATTCTCCTCATAAGGCAGAATATGAAGGATTAGTGAACGAAGGTGTCAACCAGCATTGTCGATTAATCCGTCGGGCAACCGCTACCATTGTTCGTCGACATGCCGGCAGCTTACGAAACCTCTCAATGAATGTACAGGAAATCCAGGATGAACTTTGGGGCAATGTGCTTGAAGAATTGGTTCGCAGCCTGAGTGATACCTACGCCCGCGTATGGCAGTTGAAAAAGAATAGCCGGTCCACCTTTCCAATGGAAAGTGTCCGAGGCCGCAGACGGGGAATCATCTTGAGAGTCGCCCTATCCAAGGATGGAACCCAACTTGCCGCCTTCCGATCAGATTGGAAGTTGTTTCTTTGGTACATTGATCAACAGGAACTGATCAACAGCTGGGATATCAGCCCCTTCACTGAAAAGCAGTCATTTGATCAAATGGAAAATATCGATGTCCATCTCTTTTTCAATCATAAGGCCACCCGCATCGCGTTCGAACATGAATCCCGCAAGGTCGCCGTGATTAATAACAACCCGGATGAACATCCCAGCATCCGGTATTTTGATGAATCCGAACGGGATGACTTTTTCCGTTACTTCGGGGAACCCTACATCCCTGATTTCTCCTCCGCCAAATTGAACGGATATCCCGTTCAAACCCGGTCGGGCAACCATGCCAGTATTTCAGAATACCTTCAACAGGTTTTCGACTGGTCAACAGATACGAGTGAAAACACCATTGCCACCGCCAGTGAACAGGAACGCTTTATGCCTCAATGGATGGAGGATGCGGGCTTTGAACGTGCCATTTATCATATCGCCAAAAAACGCTTGATTGACCTTATTCGTAAATACACTCACACCAATTTGGCATGCTGGCGCTGCGGGACTTTTACCACGGCTCTAGCGGAAACACAGTGCCATCAATGCGGAACCGATTTCACCCGATGCCCGGTTGGCTGTGAACTGTTGGATCATGAAAAGTTAGGCCCAAAAAACTATTGGCAATGCCCTCGTTGTGGGATGGCTTCCAAAGTAACCGAAATTCAACAAGAAGTGGAAATGGCCGATCGCTCAACCGGCACAGCCAAACCAACAGCCACGTGGGAAAGCGAACACGATTTTGACCGCATTTTAAACGCAGTGCATAAACTCTCAGTCGCACATAAGGACAGGATATTATCATGCGAAGATTTATTGAAACTGAAAGCAGACGGCAAAACCAATGAGGAGATAGGACAACACCTGGGGATTCCTCGCGGTTCCGTGGATTATGTTTGGAACCAATGTAAAAAGCAAATACTTCTCACCGTCGGTGAGCAATAAAAGCGAGAATAAATCATGACGTACTCAAAGTATCAACCAAATCAACCCGAATTCAACGATCCATTCTGGAAACGCGTCGGTGCATTAATCACCTCAATTCTTTCCGACGAGCGTTTCGATGAATTGGATCACACTCATACCAGCGATATGCCGGATTCTGTCCCTGAACATGACCGTGAAGCCTTCATCCGGCGTGTGGTTGTTCAACCGCCTGTCAATCCCCATAATTCGATGGTTGAACGATGGACCATCGAACGACGCCGGAAAGATTGGATCACCAAACTGGAAGAGACGCTTAAGCATCTAAAAACAGCATATCACTCGGTAGAAGAAAACATCCATGCCGCGTTATTGCCGTTGCAATCGGCCCTCGAGACCGTATCCCAACGCATGGTTCCCGTTCCCGCCTATCGCAGCGCTGCCGCTGTGAAGGAACGCACCTATCAACCCCGGCGACGTGCCATTGAACCAGTTGACCTGCCGATTTTTAATCCACTCTTTTGCACTGCCATCAACCGGCATCCCATCCACTTTTCCGGGCTTAAAGCCAGCAGTGAATACCATATCCGGCTGCAATCCACTCGCCAGCCAGACTGGTATAAGGAAAAATATGTTCCAACCTCCTCCGAGGGTGAATTATCCTTGGCCCTTTTTGATATGATCGAACAATTCACATCACCGGATGCACCAAACGAGCAATATATTTGGATATTATCAGAAGTGAACCATGATGGCCCACCAAACAAGAATTGGATTTCTGGTGTCATTTGGTTAAAAGAAGAGCAAAATCAACCAACGATGCAATCGCTGCAAACGCAACTGCAACAAATTATTCATGCCTCAGAGGATAACGACTACACCCAATCGTTATTCGAAGTTAACTTTCTAATTGCCGAACAATTCTATATGCAGGCATATGATAAAGCACGTCAGTTACTTCTCTTCACTCCCAAGCACATCCGGCAGGAGAATATGCTGCCTTATCGTGAAACCCTCTGGCAGTTCATTAACCAGATCATCGTCGAAGTGAAATCCCGAATCGAAGCGGTAGCACCCCTTTTCCTGCAAATCAAACCGGAATGGCAGGCCGTTGAATCACTACGCCAACTCCACGACAAATTAAAAGAATGGGAATAATGAAGGATGGATGTACTTTATCCAAATGTATCCTGTCAGATATTTTGGGCAAAACAAAACCAGCCCTGGAGCCACTTTTACAACATTTATAACCTGGAGAATATCGGCTTCCAGCCGGTGCGTTCCAGCCCGGTTGAGACGCACCGGCTGGAAGCCGATGCTCCCCGGATTTACACCCTTATCAAGAAGAACGGGCATTTAATATTTTCTCAGCCATATTATCGATTGACCGCTTAACCTCACCAGCGCGCGGGCTGCGTAAAAAGAAAGCACGCCACTGAGCCTCACGTATATTGGATGCGGCATCATCCAATATCGATGGATTATATTTGGCCAGTCGCCATTCCGCCCGTGCCAAGGTATCCAAATACGCAAAGTTGCTGTTGTCCTTCTCTACCGCGATCTTTGCAAATTCCTTCGCTTCCTGATATAGTTTTCTCTTTTTATCCTGATCAGTAAGCATATCGGCTTTATTGTATATCACCATCGCCTGAATATTGCAGAAATAATCCTTAAACTGCACTTCCGGATTGCGAACAATACTATTATCAAGGTACGTTTGACATTTCTCGATAACATGTTGAGTGAGTGATTCAGCTTGATATAGAAGGTAATCGGCATACACCACACTCAATAACCAATCCTCTTCCGCCACCCTTTCAATACTGTCTGGTATTTCACGAATAGCGCGCTGGCGCAGTGCCCGTTCCAACACTTTGGTCACGTAAGGATCCTTCTCTTCCTGGCCGATCGACTCTTTCTGCTCAATCATCGCCCGTTGGATAGTATGTTCTTCAAACCGCACGGATTCTTCCAGTAGGAAATAGCACAAAACTACCAACATGACACTCCCCAACAATGGGACCAGTTTTTTCCATGATAAAGCAGAGGAAGGCATGCTTTTTTGCGAGGCACGCCATGAAATCTCTTTCAACAACTTGGTCACTGCCAGGGTGTACACAATAATACTCAGCAATACATACACAACCCAACCCATTACGCGATATTGGTTTACATCGATCCCATAAAAAGTGTAAATCACATAACTTAAACCAATTAAGATAAAAATGCCCAGGATGAAATAATAAGATCGATAGGAATGCAGCGTCTCTTTTTTGCGCAGGCAAAAACCACTTGAAAACAATAAACTTAACGCCACTGTCCCACCCAATAAGCCCACAAAGCCATACCAGAAATACGAGACTGTCGTCTCAGTTAACGAGGCAAATGCCGTGGTTTGCGCGGTAAGCAGGTCAAGCCGGGAAAATGAATAAAAGAACAAGAAGGCAAACGCCAATCCGGATATCAAGTAGACCGGTAGAGATGTAATACAGTGACCGATAACATGGAATAGCGGTATTTTTCCCGAATGGCGATATAAAAACTGATAGTTGCGCCTCGTCTGCAAGGCGATAAAGATCGCCCCCGCTAAAAAGGAAAGCGGCCCCACCAAAAAGATACGGGTGATTTCGCTGACGATTTCCTGATAGGTAAAATGCCGCGCGAGCACCGTTTCGGGGAAAATAAACGCCAGATTGATCAGCCCCATCACTGCTCCAAAAAAGATGGCAAACTGAAAGCCAATAGAGAGATGATCGGTATAATCACCAGGATTCATCCAATGGGAAAAATGAGAATATAACGCCTGAATGGAACGCTCCACCATACCACGCCCATGCACAGAAAAAGAGACTTCGTGGGGCAAATAGGCTCGTAAACTCCCCCATACCGGATTGGATTCATTCTCAACATCACGCAATCGCCGCCTTGCCGCCCCCACAGCAGTCACCACATTGGGCCGTTGGTCTGGATGGTGTAGTGATTGCTCAACACACATTGATTGATAAAAACTCCTGGCCGCCAATGAGGGCTTCCCGTCATCGTAAATCTCGGCATGATAGCCCATGACGCACAAGCCCAGATCATGCAGCCCTGAGGCAAAGCCTGCTGAGTATCGCCCCCGGCTGGAGGAACTGCATGCATTCAAGAATAATATCGATGGTATTTCCTGGTGGAGCTTGTTTTCCTGGATGGCTATAAATAACTTCTGTAAACGCTTGACTGAAACATAATCGATCCCCCCACCTCCGCTGGATTCAAAACAAAGGCAGGGTTCATCGTCATATATCACGCCATGTCCAATAAAATGAATTAGTTGGACATGGGGAGACTCGCCATTCAATAGAGTGTGTTCCAATTCCGAGAACGTGGTTATTCCACTCGGCAATCGCTTATGCCGGTGAGGAACCACCCGGATCAAGCCATGAGTTTGATTTTGTAACTCGCGCAGGGTTTTGATCTCTTCCATCCCTTGAGGTAATGGTTCCAGGCCTACCCGCAGGCATTCCTCATCACTGGCGAATACAAAAGGCGATACCAGCAGAATGCCCCATGAATTGACATCAACCACGGGATTGGGGCTGGGAAACACATCCCGGGTATGCGCACGAATAATTTGAATGGAATAACGCCAAGTGATGAATTCCTCACCATCATGCAACAGTTCCCAAGGTAGATCTTCTAACGCCAGGCAGAGTTCACGGTTTTCAGGGGTTGGAGTGGGAAAATGCAGGCGTAGAATGCGTTCAGTACGGTTTTCGCTGAGATTGGCAAACGCGCGAATCAATGAGGCCTGTGCCTCTTTCCCCAGCAGTTCATAGAGCAAGCGCCCGGTTTCCACTGATTTAATGGTCAAATCAGTCGGCCAATCGCTCAACCGGCTGCCATTATTGATCCGCACCGCCAGGTCACCGGCGGCGGTAAAAGGTTTGGAGGGCCAGGGGAGATGTAATTCGGCATGGCGCCCGGTCTGGTAATAAAAATCAGTCACCAAACGGTCGTTCGCTTCACGGGGTTCCCCAAAGCTCCACCATAATCCATGTGCCATGCTATCTACTCACAAACCTTCCAAAGCAGCGCTGAAAGTTCAGCCACAGATTTTCAATATATTGACCCACATAATCCTGGAATATGTAAGTGTTTACTCTAAATCCGTATCATACAAGGGGCGAGGCAGCTACCGGACTGTTACTTGAATGATCTTTTCTCGTCGACATCTTTTATTTTCCTCTCTCGCTTCAAATCAACTCACAACTATGCAAAAATCATAAAAACAATATAGCTTTAAATGAAATGCATTCAACCAAATATATTGAGGAGAAAACAAATGAATCCGTTATCGCATCGACGTGACTTTCTTAAGCAGGCGGCTTTAGGGGCGGGAGCGCTGGTGAGTGGGGTAACTCTTTCATCGCCTTCACCGGCGTTTGCACAGAGTGGGCGCAAGCCTAACATTATATTCATCATGGCCGATGACCTTGGGTATGGCGATTTGGGCTGTTACGGGCAAAAAACCATCCAAACCCCACGGATCGACCGTATGGCCCGTGAAGGCATGCGCTTTACCGATTGTTATGCGGGCAGCACCGTATGCGCGCCCTCGCGATGTTGTTTGATGACCGGCTATCACACCGGTCATGCACATGTACGGGGCAACAAACGCCATCCCCTTTTGCCGGAACATATCACCGTGGCTGAAGTTCTCAAGGATGCCGGTTACACAACCGGAATTATCGGCAAATGGGGGCTGGGCGAGCCTGACACCTCCGGCGTTCCCAACCGACAGGGTTTTGATTATTGGTTCGGGTATCTCAATCAACATCGTGCCCATAACTTTTATCCCGATTATCTTTGGAAGAACGAAGAACGCTTCTTCTTTGACCGCTGGACCTACACTCATGACGCCTTCACCAATGAGGCTTTGCAATTTGTCCGGGATAACAAGGATAATCCCTTCTTTCTTTATTTGCCCTACACCATCCCCCATGCCTTTAACGAAGGGGGCATTAATGGTATGCCCATCCCCAGCGATAAACCTTACTCTGACAAGGATTGGCGCCAGCAATCCAAAAACCACGCCGCCATGATTACCCGTATGGATCGCGATATCGGAAAACTATTCGATCTGCTCAAAGAATTAAACATCGACGAAAACACCATCGTTTTCTTTACCAGCGATAACGGACCCCACCGCGAAGGCGGTGCTGATCCCGACTTTTTCGACAGCAATGGCCCACTGCGTGGAATCAAGCGCGACCTGTACGAAGGGGGAATTCGTGTCCCCATGATTGTGCGCTGGCCCGGTAAGGTCGGATCGGGAACCGAAAACACCACCCCCTGGGCGTTATGGGATTTCTTACCCACAGCCGCTGAACTGGCAGGCGTAGAACCCCCCACCGGGATAGATGGCCTTTCCATGGCACCTACCATTCTTGGTGCACCTCAACGTGAGCATAATTACCTCTATTGGGAATTTTACGAGCGCGGCTTTCATCAGGCGGTTCGGATGAAGAATTGGAAGAGCGTGCGTCACGGTATCAATAAACCGGTAGAACTCTACAATCTCGATGAAGACCTGGCAGAAACCAACGACATCGCCAAGCAAAACCCCGATGTGGCCGGTCTCTTGGCATCCATCATGGACAACGCCCACACTGAATCGGAATTCTACCCTGTACCGAAATAAGGATTATTAATCTTTCTTAAACATGAGGTAATCAAAATGACGAGTTCGTCTCAAGACGGGGTTGACACATAGGTCAACCCCTAACCTCATTAACTTAAAGGGGAGGGCGAGGCTCCCGCCGAGCCGTTATACGCGGAAGGACTTGATGCCTTGCTTGATGTGGTCGA
>CAZFER010000047.1:0-49845 GCA_964517495.1 uncultured bacterium
CCAGCGAGGGAGAACGAATTTGAAAAGAATGGAAAAAGGATTGGCACCTGTAGGTCCTGATAACAATTCATTGCATTTACATCACACTTTACAAACTCCGGAAAGTCCTTTATCTGAAATGACAGAAACTTTCCATAATCAATATAGAAGGACTATACATATCAATCCGAACACAACACCCACTAATATAGATAGACAAGAATTTAAAAATTGGAGAGAGAATTATTGGAAAAATAGAGCAAAAAATTTTAAAGGATACACACCGTGAGTATGGATGATCTAAATTTTGCATTGATACTAATTGAAAAAAAGGTTGTAAAAGGTGATTTTGAAGGATCAAAACCTGAATCACTCATTAAATGTGCTGAAGATACATTAGGTTTAGTTTTCCCTGCAACATACCGTAAGTTTCTTCTCAGTCTTGGTTGTGGTGATATCAATGGTATAGAATTTTATGGCCTAATAGATAACAACTTTTTTAATTCTGGAATTCCAGATGTGGTATGGACAACTCTTCATTATCGTGAAAATCAAAAATTAAATAAATATCTTATTATTGTAGCTGATAATGGATTAGGAGGTTGTTATGCCATTGATACATCAATAAATAATTCTGATGGTGATTGTCCGGTTATTGATTGGTGGTCAAATGATCTTCCTATTCAATTTGTTGCAGATGATTTTGGTTCATTTTTTCTTCAATGTATTAAATAATTATATTATTATTTCTTATATGCACAGGTGACGGGTGCCAAGGATAGTGCGTCTTGAAATCTCAAGACAACTCGTCGTCTGAAATAACGGCCATGGTAAAGCATAGCCAGAGCGCGGGTGCCAAGGATAAAACGTCGTTCTTTACCCTTGAGTCATACCTTCATACCCAATTTCTCTCAAAAACTCAAAGGCGAAACACCACGGGGAGCGGGCATCCTTGCACGCTCGGCATACGCTAAAACGGATGAGTGGCAATGGCTCATGGGTTAAAAGCGGAATCCGCCCAAGCGGATAAAGCGTAACCCACCAAAACGCATGCTGCAAACAGCAGAAGCCTAACGCTTGTAATATCAATCTCTTAAGAGTGAAATTTCTTGGAAGCCGAGGTATCCGATTAAATCACAAAAAAAATGTTAAAAAAAAATGTTGACACTTACGATATTTGTATGCTATTATATTCAACATATCATTTAAATGCGTTGGAACCCGTCGTTTATATTTTCTTGTGTTTGAAAGATAACCCATTGTTGTCCCATGAGTCTGGCCGACTCATGTCATCACACATCTCTGAGAAGAAAAGCAATGAAAGTAAACAGCTAACCAACGCCGCATGTCGAATGGGAATCGTGGGACTACTTCTGGTTGTTGGCTTGACTCAAATCGGGTCAGCTGACGTCGTGAAGATGGTCGTCAATTATATGAAGGAAAACCAAAATGTACAGTGGGTGAATTTGGAACGTTCATCGGTGGCATTCGGTGCCATTGATGAAGATCAAACCGTGGTGAAGATGAAGAAAAAGTTGATCGATTCGGGGGAACCCAAAGTAGGCATAATTGAAGCCGATGCGCTTTTTATGAAGGCTCGCCCCATACCCGGCAAAATTGATTATGGGGTAATGGGAGAAAAAGTTTTAACGCTTCCCAATCAACCTATGATTCAATTTCAGGGCGGTGGAGAAATACTGAAGGGCCTTGAAGAAGGGGCCGAATTACACCTGCAATTGGCCACGCCCTCCGAAAAGGGAGATGATTGGGTGGTTCAGGAAGTATTTAAGCCACGCCGTAATTCAGGCTATAAAAAAGAATATCCCGGATTATGTCATTTTAAAGTGGATCTTAGTGACTGGGCTGGTATGGAGGTTAAATTATCGTTAGTGTTGCGAGTTTACCCCACTTACACAAAGGTCGGATCAGTTGAAAAATGGACCCCTAATGAAATATCCGCCAATTGGTACAGGGCAGAAGTGGTGAGTGTTCCATTTAAAGTCATTGTTGGAAAGCCAAAGCCGGTTAATGAAGTAACCAATGAAAGGCAGGGAAAAGTCAATATTGACCGGCGCAACATTGATAAAGATACAACGAATGGGGATAAGAACAACGAGAGTGAATTCAAGATAAAACTCGATTTTCCCCCTGCGGATGTTTACAATGATTTTAGTGATCAAAAGATCATTCTTAAGGGAAATCCCAATGGCACAACGCCTGATGATTGTGGTTTTCTAGCCAATCCATTTGACTTTCCCATCACAACCGTTAACATCCCTAGCACTCCACCGTTTTTTCCTTATACAAGGCATCTATGTTATTTCACCGCAAGGCGGTCAATGTACCACACAGAATATTATGCAAGTACAGGCTATCCTGTGGCTATAACTCCAACGTTGGACCAGATTTATGGAGCAGGCGCCAGAGTAATTGATTTTGCCACTTCAGCAAGTTATAACATGTACAACTCTTCAGCCACGGCAATCAGAAACAATATGGTTAAAGATGGGAATGGAAACGCTGTTCAAGTTCTAGCACCCAGCGGGGATGCCAGCCGGAATTTTGATGATCATTGGGTAGGCATTTCTTCAATCATTTACTCACGATTAAGCGACAGTAGCAAAGCATTGCATGCCTTTTTCAATGGAGAAGATCACTTTTACGATATCTTGCAGGATTGTGATCAATTTTATGGTCCCACCAATCCAAGGGGAGCCACTTGTGAAGAAGGTCTCAGAAGTTCAACGGATGAATTTCTTGGTTCGATCTATTGGTCCATTGGATATGCACGCTCAACTGAAAACCAGGGATCCAATTTTGGACATTCATTTACCAAAATGACAAGTTACCATAGCGGGCAAAGCGTCCTCCCCATTATCACCTTGGACGTAACGCAAAACCAATGCGATTATGGCTTAAGAACAAATTTCGGCACTGGCGATCCCTCCGTTATCCTCATTGGGGATTATTATTATATGCTATATGCCGCCCATGGTCCTCGTGAATTTAATAACTCAGATCAGCTGTATCGATGGGATAATGGGTATGAAAGGGTAGGTTCATGTGATGGATATAATGAAGAGGATTGTGGACATTTAAACAGTTCGGTTGTCACGATTGCCCGGGCGCTTCGATCTGACGTTATCTCCACCAATTATTCCAATTCAAACAATCCCTGGAAAAAATACAATTATGTTAACGGAACTTGGGATAGTTCTGCCAATTGGGTGGAACCGGGAATTGGAGGTGCGTATTCCGGTGTTTGGAATACTAATTCTAATAATAGAGATCAGATGATTAGTTATAATGAATTTCGAGTGAATCCCAAGATGAGCAGAAATACTTATTTATCATCTGAATATGGCATCGAATATCTATTTATTGCGAGAGGAGGAACAACGTTCGGTGGCATGGGTATATTTCTGCATTTTGCTGAGGATAATCCAGTGGATTGGGATGATGCCTCTTTGTTATTGGAAAATGCCGAGATTGACGAAGGGGGTACAACATATAGGTATAGTTATCCAACAATCATTGGTACCAATGGTCTTGATAACTATCAAACCAGCATGAGCAACTATATCTACTTTAAAAAACATGTCGAGGGCCAACCTGCCGGGGATTTAATTCGATGTAGTCTTATCTTCTTTTAACCAAACTGAGTCATAAAACAAAAGGGGAGAACCCTTTATCGTTCTCCCCCCCCTATCTTTGTCGGTTTATAGTTTGCATTAAAGAGTGATTGAATAAAAATCTCACAATAGACCAGATATGAAAGGATTCATGTCGATGATAAATAAACTTTTGATACCAATATTTTTTTTCATTTCTAATTATATCTATACTCTGGATTTAAATGCTCAATCTCTTCCACCCGAAATAACCATCGATATCCCCGGATTACCAGAGGATTCCATCCCACTGCAATTTGTCCTCATCAAAGCAGGAACGTTTATCATGGGTTGCACAGATTATGGGATGGATTTGGAATGTTTAATGGGTGAAGTTCCGCAGCATAAAGTAACCTTAACTAAGGATTTTTACTTAAGCAAATATGAAACCACTCAATCACAGTGGGAGACTTTTATAGATAATAATCCATCTCTATACGGGGATGGTCCAAATCATCCAGCTGATTCAGTCACATGGGATAATATTGACTACTTCTTAGATCAATTGAATACACTTGGTGAAGGTAAATTTCGCCTTCCCACCGAAGCGGAATGGGAATATGCATGCCGTGCAGGAACTATAACACGTAATTATTGGGGCAATGAACTTACACATGAAATCGTAGATCAGTATGAGTGGTATGAGGGCAATTCAAGTGGAACCACCCATGAAGTCGGATTGAAAGCCCCCAATCCCTGGGGACTCTATGACATGATAGGCAACATTAGTGAATTATGTGCTGATTGGTATTTTGCTTACTCAAAAGAACATGTAATTGATCCTTTCAATAGTGAAAAGAATAGTTGGGGACATATTATACGAGGAAAAAAATTCAATGGGGAATTACGAGATATTCGTTGTACGGTTAGGGCTTTAACCTTAACCCCGGCTGAACCAGATCTTTTTAGCTATTTCCCTGGATTTCGTTTGGTCTTGGAAGCCGACAGCATTACCACCGTCAGCGATTGGAAAGAGTATAGAGAGTGACTGAGGGGAAGCCATGCTGCCTAAAACGTTGATGTTCTAATTATTACTCACAACGCATTATGCATATGTTAAAAAAGTCATTCGCTAGAGGAAAATTTCTAACTATAGGAAATAGTAATTTTACATGTGATTTTAAATGATAGGAATTCATTATGTTGAATATCGTTCTCTTACTAACACTGAACCTTCTGATTGCTCAGCATAATTCAAATGAGATACAGACCTATCCCGCCTTGGTCAATACGGTTCATAATCTCTTTAATTATTCCAAGCCAGCCGGAAATTTAATTTGTGAGGGTTCTGGCACAATTAGAGGAATTGATTACATATATACAAAATTTAATGTGAATAAACAACTCTTTTACTTATCGTATGACACAAACTTGTGTGATATAAAGGTTTTCCCTTCAATTGACGGAAAGCATTTCATACCAATCACAAACAAGGAAATCAGTAAAGATGAATTATTGAAAAGGGCAAATAAAATAAAAACCTTAGTCATGAAAAAGAGAAAGGAGCATTTATCCGAACCCATAATAAAAGAAGAGGAATCACAGTTTTTGGGTAAGGTTTGGCATATAGTGTGGAATAGAATTAGCGAAAATAGTGTTAAATACCAAATAGATGCTTTGGATTTACTTTTTTCTCCTAATGGAATCATGTACTATTTTCGCATGTCATTCACTACAAATATCCTTCTTAATAAAAATATAAACCCTCCACCAAAGGAACTTCCCCAAAAAGCTCAAACCATTGCCATGAAATTCCTTAAGGGCGATTTTCCGTTTGCTGAACCTAAGATTAAATTGAAACACGAAGAATTGGAGATTCGAAATTTAGGTTTCACCGTTGCAGACGGCAGACATGGCTTACTGTCAGATACGGAGGATAAAGGCATTATTGCAAGGCAATACGTTTTTGAATTGCTGGAGCCAATTCGTAACAAAAATTCCGATAAACTTTTCTATGGAATAAGCGAAGTGACCATAATCTATGATGCCGAAACCCATGACTTGATTGGGATTGATTGGAAATAACCACATCTGACCGGGCAGCAAAAGAATACTCACGGGGAGCGGGCATCCCTGCCCGCTCGGTATACCCTCAAACATAGCTATTCCCATCCACTCATTGGCAACACATTAACCTAATTCACTCACTTTTTCACACGCCCTTTATGGCTATGCACATTATTACCTTCTCTCACGCACCCGCTTGCGGGCTATGAAGCCCGCGCTCCGAATATCACGGGGAGCGGGCATCCCTGCCCGCTCGTCACACCCTCAAACGTAGCTATCACCAACCTATCCCCTCACCTCACCTCGCGGCCAGGATGGCCGCGTTTCAATCCCCACCCACCTCGATTCAATCAAATTCTTACCTACTCTCTCTTTTCATCCATTCAACCGGTTGATATAGTTTTCAGTGAAAGATCGATACACTATGTGGTCACAGGATGTTGATAAATGAAAACGCGCGTTCCATATATCGTCACAATCACGGTATCACTTTTACTTATACCCAATTTGGTTCCAATTCAGATTTCAGGCCACCCCTTGGGGAATTTCTCCTTAAACCATTACAACACCTTTGAATTACAACCTGGAAAACTCATCACCCATCATGTGCTTGATTTTGCTGAAATCCCTTCCTACAACGAATTGGCCAAGGTGGATCCCAACGGGGATAACCAGGTCGAGCCTCAGGAATTAGCCGCTTATAAAGAAAGTATGCTTCAGGAATTTCTCCCAAAGCTAGCCTTGAAAATAACCGATGAATCCGGTTCAGAAATCAATACCGAATCAAGTCTCCTTCAACATGAGGTCATTCTATCCCGTGGCCAGGGCAGCCTGACATGCCTGCAAATTCGCCTGGTTCGTTCCTTCAACATCCCCAACATCGGGATGTATCAGGTGCAATTTAGGGATAATGTCCGAACCCACGTTCGAGGCTTAAGAGAAATACGCATCAAGTTTCATCCTGGAATCATAGTTAACGAAGCGAGCATCCAAACCAACACCTCAAATCCCCCCATCCCCTTTGGTGACATGTTCCTTTTGGATGGCTTGGGCATATCATTCTCATTCGAAATGAAAAGCAACACGCCCCAAAATCAAGACACCAAACTATCAGATATCAAATCGTTGATCGACCCAAAATCCATCCCCCAATTTCCCCTGGAACCGAATGAGAATGGGGTGTACGAGATATTAAAATCACCCATCAAGCCCAAACCGGAAGTACAAGCCAAAATCAACATGCTGCAACCACGGGGGAACATCAACTCCTCCGATGTGCTTGATCAGCCAACGCCCACCACCGCCGATACGCCAGCTGAAGCCACCCCGGTAGAGCAACTCCAATCAAGTTCCAGCAGTCCATACGGCGAGAAAGGCAGTTCGGGCTTCACCAACCTTATCAGCCAGGATATCAGCCCCGGTTTTCTGATTGTCGCCATCTTCGCCTCCATTCTATTCGGCGCCTCCCATGCATTGTCGCCCGGGCATGGGAAAACGGTTGTGGCTGCCTATTTGGTAGGCTCTCGCGGAACCATCGGGCACGCCTTCTTTTTAGGACTGGTGGTGACCTTAACCCATGTCTCCAGTGTTTTAATCCTGGGGATCATCACCCTCTTTTTCTCCGAATACATCATGGCCGATACCTTTAACGCCATCGTTGAGAGCGCCTCAGGCCTATTGATTGTTGGAATTGGATTGGCCCTATTCCTGCGGCGGTATAGTGCCTATCAGCGCATGAAATTCGCCCAACAAATGGGGATAAACCCAACACACACCCATTCACACCACAGCGATCATGATCACCACCACCACACCCCGGATCATAATCATTCTAATGATCACGGGCATGATCACCACCATCACGATCATCCACATGATCACAGCCATAACCACAACCATCCTCATGAGCATCATCACCACGATCACGATCACCATCATCACAGTTGGCTCGAGGAAGACCATGAGCATAGCCCCCACACCCATACCCACGAAATCCCCGCTGAGGCAAGTTGGAAAGATCTGTTGATGCTAGGTATAACTGGTGGCATTGTTCCATGCCCATCGGCGTTGGTGGTGTTGTTAGTGGCGATATCATTGCATCGCATCCTGTTGGGAATGATGCTGATCGTCTTTTTCAGTATAGGATTGGCAGCCGTTTTGATTACCATTGGGGTATTGATGGTTACGGCAAAACGCTTTATGGATCGATTTACCGGGCGAGGAAAATTCATCAATTGGCTTCAGCTTCTATCTCCTGCGGTTGTCACTTTATTAGGATTTGTTATATTTATTCGAGGTTTAATAACCGGAGGAATTATCTCCTTCAACCTACCGATTGAATGATTGGACAGAAAGCCATGTCTAACGCCGTTCGATTCAGTGTTTCTTTGCCTGAAGATTTGATGGATCACTTTGATACCCTTCTGGAAGAGAAAGGGTATCAAAACCGTTCAGAAGGCATTCGGGATTTGATTCGGGATTTCCTGGTTCAACAAGAGTTGGAGGAAAATGCGGAAATCGTGGGGATCATCTCCGTGGTATATGATCATCATGTCCATGAATTAACCCGCAAACTGATCGAGCAACAACATCAAAGTAAAGCAAAAGTCATCACCAGCATGCATGTGCATCTGGATCACCATAATTGCCTGGAAGTGATCATTGCCAAAGGAGATGGAAAAACCGTGCGGAATTTCGCTGATCGATTGATCGGCACACGCGGTGTAAAACATGGGAAGTTGGTTATCACTACCACCGGAACCAATCTCCCGGGTTAACAATTGTTCATTCCATTCACAAAACGATCCCTTATAAACCTAACCAAATTGACCAAATAAAACTAGAATCTTCAATCACAATTTCTCCATAAATGAGATTACTATGAATCATACAATTGAAGCGATTGCAGATGGTTCCGTAACCACCCCCCGTGGGTATAAAGCAGCAGGCATGGCCGCAGGGATAAAGAAGAGTGGAGCACTGGATCTTGGCCTGTTGGTGTCACAGGTGCGTTGCCCGGCTGCCGCTGTATTTACAACCAATGTGCTAAAAGGGGCTTCCCTTCTGATCTCCCAAGAGCATTTGTCCGATGGCCATGCCCAAGCGGTCATTGTAAATAGTGGAAATGCCAACGCTTGCACTGGTGAACGTGGCCTGCTGGATGCGCGTGAAATCACACGAGTGTTATCACGAAAGCTTAACATTCCCGCGCAAGATGTTCTCCCCAGTTCCACCGGGGTGATCGGCGAGTATTTGCCACTCCCCAAACTGCGAGAAGCGATCGAACCACTGACAGCCCAATTGCAGGACGGAAACGGTGGGCAACTCATGGCGAGAGCGATCATGACGACCGACACCAAACCCAAATATACCGCACGAAAGGTCACGGTGGCAGGTTCCACATTTTCGCTTGGTGGCATTGCCAAAGGTGCTGGAATGATTCACCCGAATATGGCCACCATGCTGGTTTTTCTGACCACCGATGCTCGGTTGTCTACTAAATCCTTACAGGCATTTTTAAAACAAGCGGTTGATCAGAGTTTCAATCGCTTCACCGTGGATGGAGATACCAGTTGCGACGACACCGTGTTGCTTATGGCCAATGGCCTGGCTTCCGGAATGGAGATCGTCCCTTCCGAAGGCTTGTTATCAACCGCCTTTAAGGAAGCATTAAACAGTTTATGCCTGGATTTGACTTACCAGCTGGCTCGTGATGGAGAGGGTGTATCCAAAGTGGTTAAAATCGTGGTAAAGGGGGCTAAATCAAATGAAGACTCTCTGAAAGTTGCACGATGCATTGCCGTATCACCTTTAGTGAAAACAGCGATTCATGCAGGTGATCCGAACTGGGGACGAATCATCAATGCCGCCGGTTATAGTGGGGCTTTCTTTGATCCCATGTCCACTGATTTATGGATAGGCGATGTGAAAATCATGGAACGTGGCGAACGCAGCTCATTTGAGGAATCCGACGCCGTCAATGTAATGCAACAAAACGAATATGAAATCACGTTGGATTTACATCAGGGCCGGGGCGAGGATTTTTATATCACCACCGATCTATCCCATGCCTATATCGACATCAATGCCGATTACCGGAACCGGACATAGGCTATCGCTCGCTTTTTCTGAATAAACAACTAAAATAAAGTTTTTAATCCTTATAAATCAGAAATCTTATTAAAGAAACGATTAAAGGTTCGGCACCGAATAATTGGAGAGAGAGAATGGAAGATAAAGTCATGGCAGCATTGCAAACCGTTGAGGATCCCGATTTGAAACGAGATTTGGTTTCGTTGGGGATGATTAAAGACTTAAAGGTCGATGGAGGAGATGTCTCGTTTTCGGTAGAGCTCACAACCCCTGCCTGTCCGTTGAAGTCCAAGATCGAAGCGGATTGCCGGGAAGCCGTTTCGCAAGTCGAGGGTGTAAACAATATCAACATTAACATGACCGCACGTACCTCAACGGCTGATATCAAACAAGAACCCATTCCTGGTATCCGCAACGTCTTCGCGGTTTCCAGTGGCAAAGGTGGTGTGGGTAAATCCACGGTCGCCGTCAATCTTGCGCTCTCATTGGCTCAGTCCGGCGCCAAGGTTGGCCTGATGGATTCCGATGCGTATGGCCCTAATGTACCCATAATGCTGGGTTTTGACGATCAACCTGAATTGCGAAACGATAAGATTATCCCTCCCGAAATCGGCGGGGTCAAAATGATGTCAGTGGGTTTGATCGCCCCGGGGGACACACCTGTTGTGTGGCGCGGCCCCATGCTTCATAGCCTGATTCAACAATTCCTGCGCGATGTGATTTGGGGGGAACTGGATTACCTGGTGGTCGATATGCCTCCCGGAACCGGTGATGCTCAGTTGAGTTTATCCAAATTGGTACCTCTGGCCGGGGCGGTTATGGTTACCACGCCTCAAAAAGTGGCTCAAGCCGATGTACGGCGTGCCATCATGATGTTCCGGAAGATAGAAACTCCGGTACTGGGGATTGTTGAAAATATGGCCTATTTCCTTTGTCCCGACAATGATAAGAAATATCCAATTTTTGGTTCGGGTGGTGGCGAAATGCTCGCTCGGGATTATGAAATACCATTTCTTGGGCGTATCCCGATTGATACGCGGATTGCTGAAGGTGGAGACCAGGGGAAACCTATTGTGATATCCGATCCGGATTCTCCGTTGACGCAGGAATTCAATTCCATTGCCCAAGCCATCGCTCAGCAAATCAGTATAGCCAATGCCAACCAGTCCTTGCCGGTGGTGCAATAAACTCAAAAGCAGGTAAAGTTAGTTCTATGACGGTTGAATTAATACGCAAGGCCCACTTTTGTGCAGCCCATCGCTTGTACAATACCAAACTGAGCGAGGAAGAGAATCAAAGGATTTATGGCGCGTGTGCCAATCCTCATGGTCACGGCCATACGTATTACCTTGAGATAACCGTGGAAGGGATGCCGGATCCACAAACCGGGATGATCATGAATATTGATGAACTTAACGCCATCATTAAACATGAGATCATAGACCATGTTGATCATCGCCATTTGAATCATGATGTTCCTTTCCTTAAAGATGTAATCCCCACCATGGAAAACATGGTGGTTATATTTTGGAAGATTTTGGAATCCCATCTCCCTGCCGGCAAACTTAAAATGATACGGTTATGGGAGTCGGAAAAAAACTCGGTGGTCTATAGAGGCTCATAAAATAAATTCCCCATGAAAAGCAGAAAGGAAACAGCACTCCATGCAATCCCTTGTGACTGAACAAACGCCTTCTCCTCAACGATTAAATTCAATCGAAGAGCTGACACGCGAGTTGTTATGGCAAGTGGGTGAAGACCCTGACCGTGAAGGATTGGTGAAAACCCCACAGCGAGTAGCGCGGGCTTGGAAATTTTTGACGCATGGCTATCACCTTGATATCCAATCGGTGATTAATAACGCCGTTTTTGAAGAACAGGTGGACGAAATGGTGGTGGTCATCGACATCGATTTCTTTAGTCTGTGCGAACATCACCTTCTTCCTTTTTACGGGAAAGCCCATGTGGGTTACATTCCCAACGGGAAGGTCATCGGTTTATCCAAAATACCACGCCTGGTGGAGATGTTCAGCCGCCGTTTGCAATTGCAGGAACGCATGACCTTTCAAATCGCGGATGCCATCGAAGAAGCCATCCAACCCGCTGGCGTGGCGGTTGTCACCGAAGCGGAACACTTATGCATGATGATGCGTGGAGTGGAGAAGACCACATCAAACACCATCACCAGTGCGATGCGTGGGGTTTTTCGAACCAACAGGCTGACACGCAATGAGTTTATGAGTTATATCCATCAGGGCACCCGCCGGTAGATTACTCGGTGGGCTTTTTTGCGATGGTAATAACCGACAAGCCGAAAGGTGTTTTGATATACTTTTCCATCCGAACCAGGGGATGAAGAAGGGTAAAGAACATCAATTGGTATTTGGGCAGTACCTTACGCCTGAAAATGCGCCCATTCACAAACCAGCCGGGAACGCCCCACATGTTGTAGAAGAAGGTCTTTTCAATTTCAAACCCCACTTCCTGCATCTTTCCTTCCAACTCTTTTCGGGTATAGCGGCGAAAATGATCCAAACCCACGTCCAGCGAACCATACAATGCCTTGATACAGGGGACTAATAGAATCAGTTTCCCACCCGGAACCAGCAACGATTTCATATTTCGCAGGGCATTCAGGTCATCTTCGATGTGTTCCAACACATTCAAACAAATGATGGTATCCACCCCATAGGATTTCAATTCATCCGAGGGGGGGTGCGACGCATCGAATTGATGGATTCGAAAGCGTTCGTTTTCCACAAATCGCTGGCGAAGGGTGCGAAGGTGATTTTCCGATAAATCGGTGGCCACCACCAGATCACGGCCCATCAGGAAGCGGGTAAAATTACCGTTGCCTGAACCGATTTCCAGCACCCGGTTCCCTACGAGATTCTCGATCCTATCAAAAAAGATCTGATAGTATTTATTGACCGATGAAAGACGGAAAAGGGTTTCCTCACCGATATCAATGGTGGTTAAGCGGGTTCGGATCAGCCAAAACAATAACCCAAAGCCATCGGTCCATTTCAACTTTTTGCCATCTTCATACGAGCGTCCATTGTATGAAATGGGTACTTCGTAAATACGCAATTTTTTGCGTAATACCCGCCCCGCCACTTCGGCTTCGAAACCGAAACTGTTAGATTGCAGTGGAATAGTTTTAAGAATATCCGCCCGAAACATTTTGTAACCGGTGGTCAAGTCAGTCAGGCTGGTATTGAATAGGATATTGCAACAGAGGGTTAGAAATTTGTTCCCTAAATAGAGCGTAAATTGATGAACACTATGTGCGCCCACATATCGTGAGCCGAACACCACATCGGCTTTTCCGGTTTCGATGATTTCCACCATGCGGGAATATTCTTCCGGGTAGTATTCCAAGTCGGCATCCTGGATGACAATCAGGTCGCCACTTACTTGTTGTAATGCTTCGCGAATCGCCGATCCTTTTCCCTCGTTATCCTCCTTAAAAACCACCTGGACGGATGGATCACGTTGTGCCAATTCACTTAATACATCCGCAGTGCCATCGGTGGAACCATCGTCGACCACAATGATGTCAGTCTCATAGGGTGTTGATTTAACACGTTTTATAATTTCTGCGATGGTATTGATTTCGTTATAAACAGGTATTATGACGGATAGCCGCATTGTTTCTTTCTAAATTAAGAGATTTTGTCAACACATTTTTTTGCCATTCCAATGATGAGTTACGGTGTATCTTTCGATCAGGGATTTGCAAATATTATCGTATCGAGACCTAGCGTCAAGAAGCCGATGAATTTTCACCCTTCACGATCAAAGGCTCTGTTTGAATCAGAGGGGCCAAGTCAATAAGGTGCATAAATACAGGAGGTGCTTCTTGAACCATATTATACCTCAGATTACTATGACACATCAGGTATGCATGCCTACATATAATTAGTTGCAAATTCAGGTTCAGGGAATAGGATAGTATAAAAATGAGTGACTCGCCGCCGACCAACGGGCTTACCATTATCATACCAGCCTTTAACGAAGAAGATGCGATTGAATTAATCATCCAGCGCTGCCTGGATGCCCGCGAATCCATCAAACGGGAAACGGGCTTGCAGGACGTGCGCATGATTGTGGTGGATGATGGTTCTCGAGACTCCACCTTCGAGAAAGCTAAAAAATATGAACCTGAAATCACTTTGCTTCAGCATAAAAAGAACAAAGGCTATGGTGCCGCTATTAAGTATGGTTTTCGCGAAAGCCAAACCACCCTGGTTGGCTTTTTGGATGCTGATGGTACCTGCGATCCCCTTTTTTTCTCCCACCTGTGTAATCGGCAGAAAGAAAAGGATTATGATGTGGTATTAGGTAATCGCTTGGGGCCATCCAGCGAAATGCCCGCCGTGCGGCGCTTGGGCAACCTGATTTTTGCGACTCTGTTAAGAATACTATCCCACACCCGCATACAGGATACGGCAAGCGGTATGCGGGTCATCAAGCGTGATTCTCTTCCCCGGCTTTATCCCCTTCCGGATGGTTTACATTTCACCCCTGCGATGAGTTCACGGATTTTGTTCCATCCAGAATTAACGTTATCGGAAGTGGACATGCCCTATGCGGAACGCATTGGTGAATCCAAGTTAAGCGTGATCAAAGATGGCATCCGCTTTCTGCAGGTGATTCTTGAAATGGCCTTGATTTACCGTCCTCTCTTGTTTTTTGGTTTAGGGGCGTTTCCCTTATTTTTAGCATGTCTGATTTATTCTCCAGCCTTGGTGATGAAACTGGTTGAATCCCGCTATCTGGAGGAAAATTGGATTTATCGCACCCTGGCCGTGATGACTTTTTTTATTGCCGGTTTGACCTTACTGGTCGTAGGGCTTTTATCGCAAAAGTTACTTGCCTACCTGCATGATTACAAAAATAAGAATCTTGCCTTTTATCATCGTTTTTTTATGTGGTTAGCCCCCATTGGGGTATTGTGCCTACTAGTCGGTGTAGGGATCAACATCAAACCACTGCAGGAATATTTCGCGATGGGGGAGATTACCCATCCCTGGACTTTTATCGCCACCGGGGCACTTTTGGTGCTAACCGGTATCCAATTGTTGGCCATTGCATCCGTGAATTACGTTATTGATCTGGTGGTCCGTCATCGTTCGGAGAATGAATAGTGCAATGATGGGTTGAAAAAGGTGACCCATTCCACGAATATATTACAATTATAAGATAGTGCTCCTTTCTTCTGGGGGGGGGAATCCCAGGCTTTCGAGGGTTTTCCATAATCCTACTTTGAGGGGGGTTCGTGAATACCCTAATTCCGTTATGGCTTTCTGGGATGAGAAACGCCAGTGATGTTGGTAAACATCCACTACATCGCGTGTAATTCGGGGAAGATAGTTCCTGCTCCATTTCGCCCGGCACTCTTCAACCCAGGCGATCGCTTTGGCGATGGAATAGGGGATCTTTCTTTTCGGTTTTTTTATGCCGGTAATATCATGGAGTATCTCAAAAAATTCAAGCAAGGCCGCATCCTGCCCGCCCAAGATATAGCCTTCTCCTTTTTTGCCTTTTTGTAAAGCCAAAAGATGGCCTTTCGCCACATCATCGATATATGAAAACGTCCAGCGTTTATCACCATTTCCAATCGAGCCGGGGATTCGGCGTTTGGCGAATTCCTCCACCATTTTAGTGATATGATTGCCCTGGGTGGCTTTGCCGGGTCCATAGATCAAAACCGGATACACCATCACAATATCCAGTCCCTTTTCAATTTTTTGGCGTACCATTAATTCCGCTTCGCGTTTGCTTCGGGCATAATCGGTGAGAGGTGGAATGTCTTCATTAAACCATTGTTCATCGGCGGGCGTCTCTTTTGTGGGTCCCAATGCAAAGAACGATGAAGTATATACAAAGCGTGAGCAACCCGCATGGAAGGCTGCATCAATAAGATTTTCGGTACCGGTCACATTGATACGCGTAAAAATACTGGGATCCTTTTGCCAAATGGAAACCAACCCCGCCGAATGAAAAACTGCATCACATCCCTGAACCGCTGGTTTTAACGAAGAGGGATCGGTTAAATCACCTTTAACGATTTCAACATCTTTCAACACATCATCCGGTTCAGGATCGCGGCGGCATAATGCGCGAATTTCCATTCCCTCTTCTTGTTTCAAGAGAGTCAGAATGGCACGGCCGAGGTAGCCGGTAACACCAGTAATGAGCACTTTCATGGTTTCACCTCTTTTTTCGGACGAATGGCTTGTATCAAATGTTTAATGTCACTCCTTGTATAAATCCCGAATTGGAGCGTTAAAAACCCGAGTAGCGTAATGTATAAAAATGGAATGGTAAGAATGGGCAAACCGGGGATGATCCATAACAGAAATCCGGAGAGCGATGAAACAATCAACAATCCCAACGGTTTTTGCCAGGGTAATTTCAGTTTGAACATTTTTTTAGCCATCGAGGCCATGATGATCAACAGAACCGCTTGCGAAAAAAGGGTGGCATATGCCGCGCCCAGTTGTTCCAACCAATGAATCATGAACCAATTGGATAGATACGATACGCCTACCGCCAGGCCGGTGAAGAGCACCAGCCAGGTTTGCCGATTGCGTGAAGTAAACACAATGATCATCATGGTATTGAGCAAAGACAAATTAAGATTGATACACAGCACTCTAAGAACATCACCGCTGATGGGATCGGGTTTACGAATCAAGTTTAGCCACTCATGCGGCCAAAATGCCAATAAAAAAGTGAGTGGAATGGTGTAACTTAACATCAACACCAGCGACTGTTGAAATAATCCTTCATAGGCTTTTTCGTCGGTGTTGTAATAACGGGATAGCGCAGGATAGATGGCAATCATATAACCGGTCAAGAATAAGGTGAATCCCTCCACCAGCAAGCCGGCAGACGTATACGCACCCACGGCGTCCCGGCCTCCCATGATATATTCAATCATGATCACATCCAACGATAAATATAGAACATTAAAGAAACCATAGAGCGCCAGGGGCCAGGATTCAAGGCACATGTAACGAATTGTCGAAAATCGGATTTTAAATGATTCAAAATGGAAAAAGCGCAGTGAGACCAATCCCAACACAAAAAACCAAATCACAAATTCAGACGCAACCGAAATTGACACATACACCAAAGGCAGCGAAAACCATAATGCCAGAAATAAAAGCAATAACGCGATTAAGCGAGAGGGAAGATTGGTGTAAAACACATATTCCATGCGTTCGATAGCGGTAAAACAACTGCGAATCACCCCATTCAAGGCCACCATCGCCGAGCCAAATATGCAGACATAAATAACAATCAATTCATAAAGACTCAGATCACGGGCTTCTTTTAAATAAAAATAACAGCCAATCGCGAACACGATTCCCAACAGGCTCTTTAAGACCAAACCATGCAGATAATACTCGGGAACTTTATCATATGCCCGTGCGCCATCCCGGGATATCAAATTATCCAACCCACCATCCATAAAATGGCGCGCCAATTTCCCCACGTAAATGGCAAAGGTGATCAGCGAAAAATCCGCGGGTGATAATAATCCATATAACAGCACATAACGAATAAAGCCGGATGCCCGTCCAAACAAATTGAAGAGGCTCATAAAGACGGAATTTCGGACAATGACATTCATTATGGATTCCCTGGTGGTTGATGTGTAATGGCCAGCTGCGTTAGGTGAATGTATGGCGTGGGGATCATGGTGTGTTCGGTTTGTTGGACGAAGTAGCGTAACTCAAACAGGTTTCGAGGCTGTTTGGTAGAAAATTGTGTTTTCAGAGTTTTACGTTCTTCGCCTGCTTCAATTATGTAGATACGGTTGGTTTGGTTAAACGCCATATGAATTTGTGCTTGTATTTGCATGGGATTTTCGAACTGTAATGTTATTTCCACAGGAGCCGGTTGGCTGTTTTCAGGCTCTGTATTGACATAGATATCCGTTCGGATGGCCCCATCATGCAACAGGCGGAAGAAGTTATCCCTAAATGAGCGGGGGGCATAACATGAACGCAATAAATCACCATGTGATGGGTAAAGTGCTTTCAATTCATTCTGGCTGAAATGATCAAGATAATACTCCGCACTATGATCATCAGGATGAGCGCTGAGATAGGTGTTTAAACATTGGATGGCATGTTCAGCCTGCTCATCATATTTGATCATGGCATTCAAGTAAAGAATTACTTTATCATTGCTTTTCTCGAAAGGTGTAAACAAACCCGCATCGTTAAAAACATCGGTTGAGGAAAAACGAAGATAGTTGTACAGCGCTTTTCGATCTGAAGATGCTAACACCATATCGTTTTGTGCTTTAAGCCGGGCAATACGATAACCGGCCCTTAAGGCAAGAGCGCCAAAATCATAATTTGCAACCTGTTGATAGGAACGTATGATCTCATCCAAAGAAACATCCTGATCGGCTAATAACGATTCCATAATCAATCCCCGTGTATAAAACGGCCATCCATGCCGAAGCGGGGGAAACAATTTTATGGCTTGATTCAAATGGCTGATTGCGCGTTCAAGATAAGCACGGCGGTCGTGGGAATTAAGCGCATCCGCAAGACGAAAGTGAATATCGGCGATGGGGCGTAATGCTGAATCCCCCAGCGGTTTATCGGTCCCTTTTTCCAGAAATGCTATATAGGCTTCCGCGGTTTCAAGGGGCTGAACAATATGAGGGTTGGTTTTAATCTCATCCAATACCATGTCAAAATCAAAAGGCTTTGCATGAAAAGATGCAATCCCCCAAACGAACCCGGCGAGAAGGATAATGGGACAACAGGCCATGGCGATTTTCATGTTTTTCGACTTCATAACTGGTTATAAACCATATTCCCCGGCGTATCGGGGAAATTATAATTTTTTGCGTTTTTTCTTTTTTTTGATATCTTTTGTGGTTGGCTGCCGGCGTATAAATAGATAGACGATTGCAAACAGGCCGAAGAAAAACAGAACGGCGATCAAGGCTTCCGGATTGCTGGGATATAAGGAATCTTCTTTCCTCTGTTCTCCCTTGTTGACAGCCGGCCCACCGGATGGTGCCGGTTTCACGGTTTTGGTGGCATTCACCTTTTCGTTTGAAGCCCCCATTTCCGCCGCAAAAATGGGTGGATTCAGCAATGCAAAACAAGCAATAATTAGCACGCAAATTCGAATCATTCCAAGTCCTTTCATTGAAGAAACCCTTTCGTTGTTTATTCATGAAGTGATAAAAAAGAGTACATCAAAAGGGGTTAAATGCATAGCGATTCGCTTCTTTCAACCCTCCCCTAGCCCCTCCCAGGCTTGGGAGGGGAATGGGATTTAAAAAGCCTGAGTTATATAATTTATGAATTTTTAAACCATCGATAGGCATCCTTTTGGTATTAAGGGATTGGGTGATCGTTTGTTATTCGATTCAACCTCTAATTGAGGTGGACATAACAGGCCTGAAAGTTGTTCTTCAGGTTCAATAAAGGATAAGTCGAGTTTATTGGAATTTTTCTTTGCTTTCTTGTTTTTGTTGCGCTTGGATTTTGTTGTATTCGATGGATTTTGGTTGTTTTCTGGAAATGGGACTGGAAGGTCCGCCGTTTCGAAGCCGAGTAATTCATCCATCATGTTGTTCAGGAGGTTTTTCTTTAATTGCTGAAATTTATTGAGAAAGGAGAGATACAAGCGGTGCAATGATTGGACCTTGGCTGATAGATAATCCTCCGATTTAAGGAGTTCAGCGCTGATTTGTTCGAGGATATCCATCAATTTTTCGAGGGTGATTTCTTCGAAGTTGGTGATTTTGTTTAGGGTGGTTTTGTTCAACATTTTGGTCATTTCTCCTTTGTAATTTGAAGGCGTTGGGACGTTATACTGCAAAATTTGTGCCATCGTGAACATTTGATCATTAAGCATTGATTTCATTGGAGATAATTTTTGGAAATGTTGGCTTTACCTGTTTGGGTAAGGATGGTAGGATTTAGGGGTGATATTAATGCCGTTGGGTGTTTATTTAGAAGTTAAGGATTCGCATCCAACCTTCAACCCCCTCTTAATCTCCCCCAATTTTGGGGGAGAAATGGAAAGCCGATACAAGAGAGGGATTGCAAAAGGTTTGTAAAATCGATAAACGGGTGTGTCACCCATTCCCATCACAAGATTGGGAGGGGCTAGGGGAGGGTTGAATAATTAGCACACAACCTCGATAGATTAAGAAACTGTTCAGCGACCATTAAATTGCCTTGTTTTGGAGAGTTATGCAAATGAGGAATTCATAACTCATTCATTTTTCTAGACTTGGTTATCGGGTTTTGTACACATCGATTTTACCATTTACTATAAAATGAAATAATAAGGCCTAACATATTCGAAATATTGATTTTAAGAATGATGATCTCAACAATCGATTGGAACAGAGTTTATAAATTTAGAAATTCTGGGGAGTTAAGGAAGGGTAAAATGTCGAAAAATGGCTCAAATTATATTTCATATAATTTAAAAATTAAGGGGTTGTAAAAATCGGGCGTTTATGCTGCTGTAAACATTGATCGAAATGAGGCCGCTGTGAGGAAAACTACCTGGAGAGGACAGGATTGAAAACAAATCAGCGTTGGCGCCAAGAGGCTATTCTCTTTTGCTGATCTTTGCTCACTAATCGATAAAGAAAAATATCCCTCCCCGCATTTTTATTTCGCCCTTTCAGGGCTACTTATTTATTTAGAATTTCGTAACCAGGGGCGTTGCCCACTGGCTATCTTATGTAACCCCGTTGGGGTAAAAAGCAGGGATTAATTGAACCTTGGGGGAAGAAGGGGATATAGATGGGTCAAAAAACGCGACCCATCCTACGATTTCAGGGATATTGATGGGTCGAAAAACGTGAACCATCCACGGATATAGGGAGGGCGACGCTCCTGCGGAGCCGGTTGCACGCAGCGCGGCTCGGCGGGAGCCTCGCCCTCCCTGGGGATTTATGGGTTGAAATAGGAGGGTGTGTGGATTGGGATGCCCGCACATCTTGTCTGTGTGCCGGGCGGGTTGTAAACCCGCCCATACATTTTGTGGTATTCATTCAGTTTGTGTAATAGATACATTTGTGTAATAGCTACATTTGTATAATAGCACCATTAGGCCTCTTCGATGACCTTCCAGCCTACACGTTCGGCGAGGGCGTGGATTGGTTCTTTTAAATCACCATAGGCGGTGACCCGATGCCAGGACCAGCGATCCCACATGGTGAATAGTTTTTCGATATCGCCGACCGGTTCGACCGCCAATTTAGTGCGGCAGGCGCGGTCATCGGGATCATTTTCCACCGCCTTGCCTTGATGCAGCAATATCTCTTTGCGCGGGTTGTGCACCTCGATGGAGGTTGTCATATACCCCAAAGGTAAAATCGAACGCACCGAGGCTCCCTGGCGGTCTTCTGAGTGGGTCATGATTTTGTAATCGCAGGTTTCTCCGTCCGGGCCGAACATCTTGTTGGGGGCCACACAGTGGGCATAGATGATTTGCCGTTTTGACGTATCAATCACGGGGTCGGAAATATAACCGGGCCGGCCTTTGGTTAAGGTGTTGATAGCGATCATACTGGCTGTCGAACGGACATCACATTCACACGCGCCGATCAATGCTTCATTGTTGAGTTCATGGAAACCAAGGCAGGGATAGGCGTGGATATGGCCGCCATAGAATCCACCCAGGCAGTTGATGGTGATGGCATTGGCGTTGTGTTTCTTCAGCACGTTTTTCATGCCGATATACATAGCCGCCGAGTTCACCAGGGTTTCCTGGGATACATCGATCACATCCAGGGCGTTTTTGCGCCATCGATCGGCAATTTCGCGGCTTTTGTCTTTATCCGCCTTTTTCCAGGCTTCGTTCACTTCGGCAAACGATACCCGTTCGACGGGGATGCCGAACATCTCGCCACCCGGGCCGGATTCCTGATTGCGAATCGCGAGAATTTTGGCCTCTTTCAAGCGTTTGGCGCATTCATCGATATCGAGCAAATCAAGGGGGTCGTCGATGCAGGTCAAATCGCCGGGTTTGGGGGTGGATGCGATTCTGGATTGTACAACCGCCTTGGCGAAATCAGCCGGTGAACCGCCTTTTTTTACCAATGAAAAACGTTTAACGGCTTTTATGACATCGTTCATATCCGAGGAGGCGACAAACCCCAGATTGGGGGTTTGGTTGCGAAGGAAACCCGCCGTATAGACCAGGAATCCCCCGCTGCCGCCATATTGAAAATCGACGTACAGGACCGGTTTATCGGAACTCACAATGGTTTGTACCACCCGGTTCCAGCAATTTAATTGGTATACCACATAGCCATCGATGTTTTCAGATTTGTCTTTTTCGAGAATGGCTTTGGCGTCCTCTTCCCCTTTGGCCATCGAGGTTAGGAATTCCATCTCTGGGCAATGCTGGGTTAACTCTGCCTTAATCCGCTTCATTACTGGGCCAAAGTCGAACCCCACATTGGGCCAGTCCGGCCCAGGCTGGACGACATCATGCAGCGAATAGATGATGCGGATTCGCTGTTTGGACTTGCTTTCCTGTGCAACACTGGAATGGGCACTCAGCATGCCGCTTCCCACTCCGATTCCGGCGGCACATCCCACCGTGAGAAAACGGCGGCGATTCATCGGGCAACTGGCGCATTTTGATTGTATTGGCTTGGGTTTCATTGTATTTCCCCCTGACTGAAAGGTTCGTTGTGTTTGCATTCGTTTTTGAACGATAATGATGTTGATACCCACCTATCGTAACAAACCGTGGTTTAATTAGATCATATGTGGATTGGAGTTGTCAATGACAGATAAAATGAATTTTGGAGGGCGAACACATAGGTTCGCTCCTACAACGGGTTGAGGTTGATCCCGGTTTTGAGTTTTCTTTATGTTAAAATAGACGTGTGCATTGATGGGTCGAAAAACGTGACCCATCCTTTTATGCTCCAAAAGAATGTATATATAACCTTCACGACCATCCTTTAGCTGAGCCTTGAGAAATAAATCTGAATAATACTTTTCCAACTCTGGATTTACGAATTTTTCCCTGCAATCTTCCAGAGTACCCAAAACCAAGAGATTGGCTATGGGAGGAACATTATTGACAAGAATATCCTCAACAGTTTCCATGTTTGAAAAGACTTTACTGAAAAAGCGATCATGCGGTTGGGAAAGTTCAGACATGGCCAATCCTGTTCATAGTGTAATAATTACATCAATGTAGTGATAAGACTTTGGATATCATATAATACTCATTTGAAAAGCACTACTCTTTTGTTCACCTTTGCGCTACTATATTCTTGTTTGAATTCTGTAATGGAATTCACATTTCGCTGAATATGTGTCGGGTTGAGATGAGCGACGTCACCAATGTCCTTGATGAATTACGGGCAAATCCCACGTTTCTGAAAAATGTCACTTTTTGGCAAACCTTGTCGGCCACTCCTCCAGAGTATGCGGAATGGCCAGGAGGTTTTTCAGAGGAGATCCGGGATATTCTTCAACAGCGTGGGATTCAATATTTATACACCCATCAAGCGAAAGCGCTTTGGCGTTCGATGCAGGGTGATAATGTTATCGTAGTTACCCCCACCGCATCAGGCAAAACCATGTGTTACAATCTACCGGTGCTTCATCACCTGACCACAAAAAATCCTGAAGCACGTGCTTTGTATTTGTTTCCTACCAAGGCTCTTTCACATGACCAGCTGGTTGAATTGCGGGAACTCGGCAGCCAAGTTGGACGCGAGATTAAAATTCACACCTTTGATGGCGATACCCCGCAAAGTGCACGCCGTGCGATACGTCATTCCGGCCATATCGTCGTAACCAATCCTGACATGCTGCACACCGGTATACTACCTCACCATACACTTTGGATTCGCTTGTTTGAAAATTTGGAATACGTGATTGTTGATGAAGTGCATCATTACCGCGGGGTATTCGGCAGCCACTTTTCCAATTTGATGCGGCGCTTGCAACGTATTTGCCGATTTTACGGGTCGAATCCCCAGTTTATATGCTGTTCCGCGACGATTGCCAATCCCAAAGAACTAGCGGAAAAACTATTCAGCAAAAAATTTACGTTAATCGACAACAATGGTGCTCCACGGGGTGAAAAACACTTTATTTTTTACAATCCTCCTGTGGTAAATGCAGAGCTCGGTATTCGCAAATCAGTGATTAATGAAGCAAGCCGATTGGCAACCTCCTTCTTATTGAAGGGGATTCAAACCATTGTTTTTGGACGCAGCCGTTTGCGTGTGGAAATTTTAACGACTTATTTAAAACGAGCGTTGGAAAAACGGAAGAAAAATCCCGACCTAATCCGAGGTTACCGGGGTGGATATTTACCCAATGAGCGGCGTGATATTGAGGAAGGTACACGTTCAGGCCGTTACCTGGGTATAGTCAGCACGAATGCACTTGAACTGGGCATTGATATTGGCCGCTTGAAAGTCGCCATTTTGGCGGGATATCCTGGCACAATTGCCTCAACCTGGCAGCAGGGAGGCCGGGCGGGGCGGGCTCAGGAATCGTCTGTGGTGATTTTGGTGGCCAGCTCAGCACCAATCGATCAGTTTATCATTCAACATCCACGCTACTTTTTTGGCACAACCCCTGAAAGCGGTTTAATCAATCCCGACAATCTGGCCATTATGGTCAGCCATTTAAAATGCGGTGCTTTTGAACTCCCCTTTTCAAATGAAGAAAATTTTGGTCAGGAGGATATCAACGGCGTTCTTCAGTATTTGGAAGAAGAACGAGTTTTACGTCATGCCGGGGATAAATGGTTCTGGTCCAGTGCGGCCTATCCAGCAGAAAATATATCCCTCCGGTCCGCCAGTTCGGAGAATTTTGTCATCATTAATACAACGGATAATAATTCTGTTTTGGGGGAAGTGGACCTTCACAGTGCTCCCATGTTGATTCATGATCAGGCGGTTTATCTTCATCAAAGCAAGCAATTCATCATCGATAAACTGGATTGGGATGGCCGAACAGCTTATGCCCGTGAGGTGGAATTGGATTATTACACTGACGCGATTGAAGAAAGCGATATCAAAGTTATTACTCAAGAAGCCAGTGATCGTGTTGAATCCGAAAAAACCAATCATGTCGCCTGTGCGCATCGATATTTTGGTGAAGTGGCAGTCAGCACCATTGTCCCCAAGTATAAAAAAATCCGTTTTGAAACCCACGAAAATGTCGGTTTCGGCAATATTCACCTGCCCCAGTTGGATAAACAAACCGAATCGTATTGGTTGGAATTTTCGATGGAATTGCTCGAAAAGATCATGCAGGAAGAACCAATCGATCTGGGTGGGGGTATTCGAGGACTCGCCACGGCATTAAATAATGTCGTGCCCGTTTTTGTGTTGTGTGATCCAAAAGATGTTCGCTCTGCCCCTATGGTGCGTGCACCTTTTTCCGGATTACCGACTATTTATATTTATGATGTTTATCCCGGCGGAATTGGTATAGCCCGCCGTATTTATGAGATCGATCGCCATTTGTTTGAAGCCGCGGACGAATTGATTCGAAAATGTCATTGCCAAACCGGCTGTCCGTCATGCGTTGGCCCCCCTCTTGATATTGGGACCAAAGGCAAACAAAGCGCGCTTGGGTTGCTTAATTATTTGAAATGATAACGTTTCCTTTGATCATGGGATTGAAATCAGAAACGGTTTGATGGATACGTTTCAAGCCAAATCAGTCGATCCAATCCGTTTTCTTTAAGTTGCTTTGAAATTCTCTCCTCACCTTGGACAACCAATTTGATACCCTGATTTCGATAATGACCATTAAGTGTTAATAACCGTCCAATCATAGCGAGAGTGATCTCCACTCCTTCCTCAAAAAAGATTTCCAATGTTCGTCCACTATCCTTTACTTTTAACCGCGGTTCTACCGGTAATAGCGATTGGATGGACTTTAATTCTTGTTCGGGTTCAATATCGGGGTTTATATTGCTGATCATTTTTACCAACAAAATACAAGCCGTAAACTTGTTCTATTTAAATTCCCTTAAGGTGTTTCGCCTGTATGGCGAAGCAAAAAAGTATCATCCGATTGAAACGGCATCGACCAATCCCATAATGTACCACGTTGAGTAATAACCTCTCCCCCCACAAGAATTTGGACATCCTTGATAGCAGGTGATTGAGCCGCCACTGTATTAACAATACAATAAATAGTGGCCCATTCACTCAAAGCATGACCTGGAGCTTTTTCAACCAGTTCTTCCGAAAAACTGACATAAATTCGGCCATCCAGTTCGCTCCAAAATACACTCTCCAGTTCAGTATCTACAGGAATAGGCGTAATAAGTCCCTGCGTTCGTGGACCTTGAATAAGTTTTTCCAGGGCGATTTGGATTCGTTCCGTAATCGAATTTGTGGGGGTTACTTCTTTTTTTTCAATGGCCAGTTGTTGGTGATTTTTGGTTACATAGTAAACATCAATTTGCATACCAATATTTAACGACTCAGACGATGGATGTGGAGTTGGATTTTCAATAGAGTTCGGAATGGGAATGGTGGTGGGTTTGGTGTTGATCTCTTGAAATAAAAAAACCACCGTTCCAATGCTTAAAGCCAAAAGCAGAGCAAGCAAAATAATTAAAAATGTACGAAAATCCATAATGCTATCCTGAAAAGAGATGAGAATATTGTCGAACAAAATCGGAAACGGCCTGTGCAATATGATGGGCAATTTCTTCTTGAATACGCTCACTCGTTAAATAGGAGGCGGTTGTCGGGTGTTCTAAATTTCCTAATTCGACAACCACCCCCGGCATGGTTAATCCCCGGAGAATAGATAATCGAGCAGGCCTGGGATTGGAATCCATTGTGATAATACCGTGGAGATTATAATAGGACCGCATTTCGGCTTGGATACCCTTAGCCAGTTCCAAACTGAGAGGCACGTGTTTTTGATAAGCAGTATACCAAAGCATTTCTTGAATTTCTTCCGGTAACGGGGTTTTAAACTGTTGCGGTGAAAAACGATCCAACCGAGGATTCATATAATACACTGCCGCTCGTGAAAATTCTTCTGTGAATAAAGCACCGCTGTGAATACTTACGAATACCCACCCCTGTTGCTTGTTGGCAATGGCCACCCGACTATCATTTCGTAATGTGACTTCTTGCCCGCGTTTGCGGGTAAAAACAACATCACAGTTAAATACTTCAATTAACTCTTCTGCCATTTTTTCGCAAATCAGCAATGTCAATTCCCATTCCCGAATCTGGCTCAACGATCCTGCCCCCGGCATGGTTTTGTCATTTCCGGGATCAAGAACAATAACCGGTTTGGCTTTTGTTAACATTCCCCCTGGAGTTGGCGTATTTTCCCACCAGTTTGGTTCAGGGATTTCATTTAATGGAACCAAGGGTGTTGATTGGGATGAGTAGCGCGGTGTATTTTGCCGGGTAGGAACAGGCGTAGGTGTAGAAGAATCTGGTGTTGGATAACGAAAAATATAAGCTCTTGGGGTGGATGCGGGCGTGGGTGAAGATGAAGGTGTTGGTTGATCTTGACTGATGATGCCGGTTGAATCCACTTCCTGGAATGATACACCCGGAAACACATGGGTAGCTACAAAATACAATGGGATAAACATCCGTCCCTCTCGCCGCAAAGGAGGGGCAGTGGTATGACGGTATACGTTTGTTCCTATAACAAAACGCTGATCCCCTACTTTTATGCCAATCCGGCCTTGGATTGGGTGTCTTAAAATTAATGTTCCGGACAAAGAATCATATTCCCAATTTCCCTCAAATTGGGTGATAACATCGATGGCTTTTACATATTCCGTGCCCTCAATCGATTGGGTTTCCAAATAAAGTACATCATCACCACGCTGCCCTTTTAAATGACGGGCAGAAAGATTAGGAACGACAAAACCAACGACAAGTAATACAAATAAGCGCTGAATTATTAACTTATATTGGATTTTTTTCATATACAAATTTGATATACACATGTCTCATAAGCCCAGTTTGAATGAGCTGATTTTTCAATGGAATAGACTATATCCAATTTCACTGATTTGGGAGAGGATCGTAAGGTGGATGAAGGATACGCCCCAATCCTTCCGAAGTGCCACCATCCAACCGGACATGATAATACCGAACGGCAAAGTGAGAGGTAAGCTTAATAATCAACCAATGATGATCGCCTCGGATACCAAATCGATTTTGTAATTCTTTGATAGGAAAAGCCAAACTTTCCAACTTCCCCGATTTGATGGAATAAGACTGCCGCGGAGAAGAAATCACAGATAACGAATAATCACTCACCAATGAATAAGGCCACGATTCCACAGGAGAGATAAGTGAGATCATGCCTGAGATTTCATATGGAAAATTATTTTGTAAATGCACATTGAAGGCGTCTTCCGTTAAGGTCATGGATAAATCAAATTCGGGTGGCCGCCCAATATGAATAAGGTCTTCAATCATCATGCCTTGAATCGTGGTTTGAGCTTTGATATATCCATCTCTTTCAGAACCATCCATCACCAAATGGAAAGGAATGACCTGAAATCCAGCACCCTGCAATTTATACTTAATCGTTGTAGGAAGAACTCGCCAATAGGATGGGGTAATCAATCGAACTTCCCCTTCCTGGGTATTTGAGATGCTGTTATTTACGATAACCAGTTCAAACTGCAATATCTTCATCTCATCCGAAATTAAATTCGATTTAGGTTGACCACGTAATGAAATAACAAGGGGATTAAAACCTTCCGGAGCTGAACCCTGATTCAGCCGCCAATACCGTGTTAATATTCTTGGTATTTCTTTGTTTTTCGTATCTGCCACTTGTTTATTGGTGATACTTTTCTCGTATTTTAAACCCAGATTGAGGGTAAGAATCTCATTGGCATGGGATATAGTACGGATAAATTGATCCTCGCGATAAACTTCACGCTTACTCGACAAGGATGATTCATCCAAACGTACGGCCTTTACGTTTTTTGCATTTTGCCAGCATTCCAGCCACAAATTGGATTCTTCTCCGTGTGCTTCATACATTCGCGCAATGATCGATTGGTTATCTTTGGGGGTTCGGCGATATTCAACTTCAGGAAAGCCGGCGGGTTTTAACGCCGATAAAAGGATGTTCCCAGGCTCAATCGAGAAGAATGATTTCTTGTGTGGCAAAGTACCTTGATGAGGTGGTTCAATCACTGCAGCGGGTTCATGATTGTATTCCATGGCCCGGCGGGGAATTTCCGCATGCCGCCAATCCCCCCGGTGAGGTAAAAGACGGTATTGGAAAATGTGTGTTTTTTGTTCAGCGAAATCAAACATCCAGGGAGTTTGAGGCTCGGGATAGGGTGCTGTATGCATCAATGCCAATGCCAAGGTACCGTCTGCTTCCATGCTGCATAGGGTTGTTCCACGATTGAGTATCGCAAAACCGAAATCATCGAGGGAAGCCATCTTTTCCAAAAAACAGCTCGAATAGGTGCAATCCCAACGGTGAGCGACTGTGGATTGAATCATTTCATCCACCGCCTGTTCATTTAAAGCATCCGTCTTCCCGGCAAAGATAAAAACCGGCAGCGAGTTTTTCCGTGATTTGAAAAGCCGGTCTTCAACAACCATACAAACATAACCAATTTCCTTTAAATTGCGTTGGTAAAAGGCTTTTGCTTTGGCGTCCTGATCGAGCAGCGCCTTGGTATACACATTTTCTTCAATGGTTCCAATGCTGAATGAACATTGCCTGAACAACATATCGCTTTTGGGATCATGCTGGGCGAATCGCGGCGTACAGGTTACACCATGCCGTGCCAAATGCATCATCAAACGTTCACGCAGGCCACGATATTTTTCCTGACCAATCACCGCTTCGGAAGGACCAATGGCAAGGCTGCCTTTTTCCTCTTTTTTATCCACAAAGCGAACTAAAAAGGTCCAGGAGGCATCCACCCAGCGGTAGCAGGAATTCATGGCGTGTTTTGAATCCCATTTATAAAACGAACTATGAAAATCCATAAACCGCCGGCTGCGCCGGTAAGCTTTGGTATAGAATCGATCTTCCAATACCGGCAACGCCCCCGGCAAATCCAGTGGAAAAGCAAGCAGATACAGATCCCGCATCTGCTGGGGATCGTTTTCCAACACCTGTTTTTGATAGCCCTGATAATTTTCCAGGATTGTCATGCAATCGATATAGGGGAGTTCGCGATAAAGGCAAATTTCCTGAATACGCTGACAGGGGCCAGGCCCAGGGGCGTTGATAATAAGCCGGGTTGAAATATTTCCTTCAATGGTTTTAACTTCTGCGCTGGCTTCGCTGGCGGATTCCTTTTCACCCGTGGTCAACAAACGCCATGCGGGTTCATCGCCAGCACCTTCCGTCAGTAACATCAGGTCATTGGCAGGTTGAGCATGGTCTTGATTAATAAACTCTTTGCCTGTCTCTTTATCAACCAGGCTGATTATTCCTCCACCCCGGTCAGGATCGATATGCACACGGAAAAACTCATTCTCTATCCACGTTCGGCTCTCTCCCTCACAAATATATGGAATCCCAGCATCCTCTTTTTCGGCCAATCCTAATTGATCATAACCCGTTGCGTTCATATCTTTTTGCAGCCATACGGCCAATGCTTTAGATGGTGTTCCATCCGGCTTGAATTGAACTTGTTCGATATCAAAAGGAACAGTTCGATCCAATGAATCCACTAAATTTAGCGTTTCCAGATTGGATTCTTCACAATTCAGCCATGCCTGAACAATCCCATCACGCCGCCAGGGCAGGCTGTTAAAAACAATAATACGATGTTTGTTCCGTTTACTTGTTGTATCAATAGCCGATGCCAAAGCCGTTAACGACTGACAACGCTCTTTGCTTGCTGATTCGATAGCCTCCCGGTATATATCAAGTAGATCGGCAAACACCAAATCCGAACCACAACCCGTAATGGCATCATGATGCTGGCAAAATATAACCTGTCGCCAGGCATAATCCAACACGCGCCGTGGATAATCAGAACCATGAAGCAATGCGATGGTTCCCCATACTTCTGCATCAAATAATTGGTTTTCAGCCAATCGATTGGCAATTTTCAAATCCATCCGGGATAATTCACATCCTTCGTTATACTGTGTCATATCCCGTGTGACAGAGTCCAGCACCAACCTCTTTGAGGTTACCAATGTTTCAACATTCGAAAAGAATTTGGTGGCCGCGGCGCCACTGAATTGGATAGCAGGCGTACCTGAACTTAAACTACGAGCATTCCCAATCGATTCAGCCCGTGGTAACTGCATGTCACCGGCATCAAGGATTAAGGCAGTGTTTAAATTTGGCCAAATTTGCTGATTGGCTTTTAATGCCTCTTCAGATGCCGCTTGAATGGCTGCATCCGGTTTGAGCATATAATCGATTCGTTGGGCATACACTCGCGAGCCGTTGGGAGCCAGCCACACAAATAAATCAGGTACACCGGGAATGGGGACACTCGGATCCCTGTAATTGGATCGAGTAAATACCACCCCTTGCATCCCACATTTCTCTAAAATTTGTGGCAGCTGGGGTACATGGCCAAACGCATCCCATCCCATATAAACGGGAGACTCCATCCCTCCCAGGGTTTTGTGGTACAATTTTCCCATTAGAAAATTGCGGATAAGCGCTTCACCACCCACTGTGGTTTCATTGGGTTGATTATACGCACCTCCGGTGGAACAGCGTTCCTGCTGGATTAATGTTACCACCCAGGCATGCTCTTCCGGATAAAGATCCAGATAAGGTTTGAGCGCATCCACCTCTGAGAGATAAACACCACAATAGGGGTCTGCACGGCAAGCGAGTAAATATTGCCGAATAAGTGACAAACTCTGCTCTATATATTCCGCCTGGGTCTTTTTCCATACCGTATCGAGATGAAAACCGGGCAGGCAAAATACAGTTGGCTGCTTGACTTTTAGTTTTTTAAACGATGAACGTTTATCGGAAAACAACATCGTGTATCTAATATCTTCGCTTCGAGTTTATGAGTCTGCCTGCTAGCATACCAAAGAACTGGATAATGAAAAGACCGGTGAATCAATAAAAATGAGATCCCATTTCTTACTGTTTTATCTACCCTTGTGTATTTGTATCATGATCGGATATTCCGCCTGCCGTTTCCCCACCCCTCCAACACATGCAATTATCCTTACCACCGTTTTACCAGTTTACGACTGGTGCCGGCAGATTCTTCCACCAGAGGCGGTCTCAGTTCGATTAATTCGAATGAATCCGGACCTCTATGGGGGATCATTGAGCCTCACCGATCTCAAATCGCTTCAAGAAGCGCGTTTAATCATCAAAGCAGGCTACGGATTGGATAATTGGATCAAACCATATATAACAGATCAATCCAAAGTGTTTGAACTGCAACAGTGGGAACAAAATCAAATTCACGATTTGGAAGGGACTCAAGGCCAAACACATGGAAACGCCACAAACCGATATTTATGGCTCGATCCTATTTGGGCACAGGATGCCATTCGCGGGCTTTCAAAACAGTTACAAACCTCCTTCCCATCTATAAAGGACCAAATCGCAGATCGAACGCAATCCTATCTTGTTGAGTTGCATGATCTCCATATCGAAATCCTGAAAACACTTCGCCCTCAAAAAAAGCAGACTTTCATTGTTCAAAATCAACTTTTCAATGCGTTTGCAAAACGATATCAGTTGTCCACCAATCCAATCGACCTGCCATCTGATTTTCCTCTCCCTGCTGAGACCTTGAAACATGCTTCTCAGGCGTTGCGAAAATCCACTTGTCCCGTTATTTTTGTTAAGCCCTCATTATTTTGGGAAATATCCAAACCTTTGGAAGAAGAACTGAATTGTCTGGTGCTGCCCTTTGATCCAGTTGGTGATCCAAATAATTCGGAACGTGACAGCTATATCCAGTTTATGCGTTATAATCTTGAATCAGTAAAGAAGGGATTAATGTGGTGTGATGAACAATCCCCACCTGCAAACAATTGAAACCTTTGATCCAATCCACAATGCCCGCCTGCCCTTGGTTTGCATCCAAAATCTGAGCGTCAACCGAGGGGGCCAGGAAGTCTTGCATGACCTGGATTTGGAGGTTGTGGAAGGTACTTTTCTCGGTCTTTTTGGACCGAACGGGGGAGGTAAGACCACCCTTCTTGAAGTTTTGTTGGGTCAAATCACACCATCCCGAGGCTATGTGGAAGTCATGGGCCGTAAACCAAAACGCTTAAACCGGCGGCGTTTTCCAATTGGTTATGTTCCCCAATATCCCCGTATTCCCGAAGCCTTTCCCGCCACTGTCTATGATATGGTTTTGATGGGTGCCTTTGGAGCAAGCGGTAAATTTTTCCCCGTTCGGTCGCAATATAAATTACGCGCCCGCCAATTACTCATTCAATTAAGACTCGATCATATTATGGATCGTCAACCCGGCCAAATCTCCACCGGTCAACTTCAGCGTGCACTTCTGGCTCGCGCTTTGATTACTCATCCTCGCTTGCTGCTTTTGGATGAACCCCTGCGCGGCCTGGATAAAGCGGGGCATTTGCAATTTTTTGAATTTCTTCTCGATCTTAGAAGAGAATATGAATTGACCGTCATCATGATTTCCCATGACATTGAATTATTAACCCGGTTCACAGAACCCCTGGCCTATTTGAATGGAGCCCTGCAATGGAAAAAGAAACAGGAGCTGAAAGGCAGAAAAAACATGGGGGAAGGTATGGACAGTGAACTGCAAGCGATTGCAGAAATGAACAAGGGAAAAAGAAAAATAAAAGATAATCCATTTGATCAACCCGTGGAGTAAACCAAATAAAATAATGGAACTATTTCAAGACTTTTTTCAATTCATCGCTCGGGATTATTTGCAATACTCCATATTGCAGAGGATGCTCCTATCCTATCTGCTGGTGGGATTGGCATGCTCTCTATTATCTGTTTTTGTGGTTCTTCGGAATATGGCTTTTATTGGCCAGGGAATAAGCCACACCGCCTTTGCTGGCCTATCATTAGGTCTGATGCTCTTTCCCACAAGGGATTCACCGACTTTGCGTATTTACGGCATCGCTTTGGGGATTTGTCTATTAGCGGGTGGGCTCATGGCGTGGATCAGCCGAAAAAAGATTATTAACGAAGATACCGCCATCGGTATTTTTTATGCTGCTGGACTGGCGGGTGGCTTGATTTTTTTATCCTTGCGGGAATATGAAACCACCCAAATCTTTCAGTTTCTCTTTGGTTCAGGCCTGGTGGTCGATCGTCTTGAAGTCTATTTTATCGGTGGTACGGCCCTTTTTGTGATTCTGGCCATTATGCTTTATTACAAAGAATTGTTTGTTTTTTGTTTCGATGCAGATTTCACTCGCATTCTCGGAATATCAAACGGATTTCTCCATTACCTGTTGTTTTTCCTTTTAACGGTCACTGTTGTGTTTTCCATCAAAATTGTGGGGGTCTTGTTGGTATCCGCTTTTTTAATATTACCCGGTGCCTGCGCCAAATTAATTACACATCACTTTGGTAAAATGATGGTCGTTTCTCTAATTGCAGGCATTATTACAACCATTGCTGGTGTGGTAGCCTCCAATATTATTGATTTCATTTCCCCGTCAGCCTTGATCGCCTCAATTCAATTTGTTTTGTTTATAATCTTATTTTTCTTCTACCGTCTTTATTCCTTTTGGAATAGAACCGGTTAAACATACTATTTTCGGAATATTATTATGGATTTCAAGCCCAAACTTGCCATAACGATGGGTGATCCCGCCGGGATTGGCCCGGAAATCATCGCCAAAGCCCTTACTCGATCTGACGGGCTGCAACGCTGCCAGCCCATCATCCTTGGTTCTGATCGTGCGCTTAAACGGGCATTTTCTTTTACCCATACGGCATTCCCCTATAAAACGATCACCGATGAATCCAGCCTTCCCACTTCGTGGGATGGAATTCTCATGTTTAACGATGAATCCTGCTTCAGTAACGAGATCCCTCTGGCTACCATCGAAGCCAGCTGTGGTGCGGGCGCTTTCGCCTGGTTGGCTCGGGCTATTGAATGGGCCAAAGCCAAGAAAATCGATGCCATCGTTACCGCCCCTTTGCATAAAGAAGCACTCAATGCTGCTGGGCATCATTACGCTGGCCATACGGAAATCCTGGCGGAAAAAACAGGCACGCAAGAATTCAGCTTGATGTTGATCGCCGGACAGTTCCGTGTCACCCATGTCACCTGCCATATGGCGTTGAAAGATGTCTCTTCTTATTTAACCAAAGAACGAATTTCCAGCGTCATCCGTCTGTTCAATCAGACGCTTATCCGTTTGGATCAACGGCAACCTCGAATAGCGGTGTGTGCCTTCAATCCTCACGGTGGCGAAGGCGGTTTGTTTGGCAGGGAAGAAATCGATGCCATCCGCCCCGCTGTAGAAGAATCCGCATCGCAAGAAATCCAGGTATACGGCCCCTATCCCTGCGATTCCATTTATCCCCAACTGATCGGAGGAAAATACGATGGCGTGATTGCCATGTATCACGATCAGGGGCATATTGCCTTTAAAATGGCCAATTTTCAATTCGAAGCCCAATCACAAGAATGGAAAACCGTCACCGGCGTAAACGTCACCCTCGGCCTGCCCATTATCCGAACCTCTGTCGACCACGGCACCGCCTTTGACCTGGCCGGAACAGGCAAAGCCTCGGAACGCTCGCTGCTGGACGCGATCGATATCGCCATCAAATTAGTGTCTGAATCTTAATAAAAGTTTGTTTTGTAGTACACTCGATGGGTTAAACAACGCAACCCATCCTACTTGCTTAAACTCCCCCTGAACGAAACGATGCGTAAAAATAACAAGAAACCAACATTAGCAAAATCAACAACTTGCGAATGTGGTTCCTTAGGAGCCGTTGTACGTGGAAACGGCTCGGCGGGAGCCTCGCCCTCCCTATTCAACGAGCTAACTTGATTTTAACTTAATGACATTGGGTTCGACCCTACCACGTGTGGGGATTGACCCATGCGTCAATCCAGTTTTGAGAGAACTTCAATTTTATTGTATCCCAGATCACAAATCCCTGATCATTCATATTTTGATTGCCAAAGAGAGTGGACATGTATATAATCACTTAAAAAAGATTGTGTTGGTTTAAAATCATGACCCTTGCTGTACAACGACGCCGTTTTACTGTGGATGATTACTATCAAATGGGGAAAGCCGGTATTTTCCGTGAAGACGACCGGTTGGAACTCATTGATGGAGAAATAGTTCAAATGACACCAATTGGAAGTTTACACGTTCGTTGTGTTATTAAGTTAACCCGTTTGTTTTCCCCTTTGATTCAGCAGGATTATGACTTGAGCGTTCAAAATCCCATTGAACTGGATGAGTTTAACCAACCCCAGCCGGATCTGGTAATCATTAAACAAAGCGATCTTGATTCTATCGATCAACCGGTCAAACCGAAAGATATATTCCTGCTAATTGAGGTAGGTGACACATCAGTTCAATACGACAAAGATATCAAAATACCTCTTTATGCCAAAGCCGGTATTAAAGAAGTATGGCAAATTGATCTTCAATCCCAAACCATAATAACTTATCAACAACCAACTTCCGACGGATACCAATCTGTGTGCACTCATCAGTCAAACGATCTAATTTCTCCCCAATCATTCCCTCACTTGCAATTCACTGTATCTCAGATCACAAATCCCTGACCATTCATATTTTGATTGCCAAAAAGACTGGACATGTATATAATCATTTAAAAATGATTGAGTTGATTTAAAACCATGACCGTTGCTGTTCAACGATACCGTTTTACTGTGGATGATTACTACCAAATGGGAAAGACTGGTATTCTCCGTGAAGACGACCGGGTGGAACTCATCAATGGGGAAATAATTCAAATGTCGCCAATCGGGGGTTCACATGCCTATTGTGTAAATATGTTAGTAAAACTATTTTCTTCCCTTTATCAACAGAATTATATGTTATGTGTTCAAAACCCCATTCATCTAAACGAATATAACGAACCTCAACCTGATTTTGTGATTGTTGATCCAAGTGATTTAGCACATACAAAACGGCATCCCCAGCCAGAAGATATTCTACTCCTGATTGAAGTTAGCGATTCTACAGTAAAATATGACAAGCAAGTCAAAATTCCACTCTACGCTGAATTTGGCATAAAAGAAGCCTGGTGCCTGGATCTGAACAATTCCACCTTGGAAACCTTTCGGCAACCCACACCAACGGGATATCAGGCCATCCAAACCTATCAATCCAACCAACCAGTATCTCCCCTGGCCTTTCCCGGTATGCAAATGACAACCGAGCAAATCATGAATCCATAGCCCCCCTTAACGTTCTTGACGAATGCGCCCATAATTAACTCGTTCTTAAAAAATACTCTTTTGATCTCGAGGATAAAAACCAAATGAAGTACATTACCCGGTTATGTATTCCAACCATTATTCTTTCTCTTCTTATTTTACCCTTTGTTTCATTTGCATCTCAAGCCGAGCAGAAAAGTGAAGAGGATTTGATCTACCAACCCGGTGGCATGTGGATGCCCCACCAAATTGCTGAACTGCATGGCGAAACCCTTAAAAAAATGGGATTGGAAATTGATCCTGATGTGTTCGCCAATCCCCTGGAATTTCCCCTTAATGCGATTGTTCATCTGGGTGGGTGTTCGGCATCATTCATTTCACCGGATGGCCTGGTGATCACCAACTACCACTGCGTACGCGGTTATCTGCAATACAACTCCACAGAAGATCAAAACCTGCTCGAAATCGGCTATCTCGCTGAGGATCGCAGCCAGGAAATATCCGCGGGTCCCACTGCCCGGGTTTATGTCGTTACCGCGGTGACTGATATCACCGACCGTATGCGTAAAGGCATCGAGGATATTGATGATGACCTGGAACGTTATAACGTGCTCGAAGACCGCGAAAAGAAGATCATCGAAGAAGCCGAAAAAGCCACACCAAATGTGCGTTGCGAAGTGGCGAAATTTTATGGCGGTGGTAAATATTTCCTTATCACCAAACTTGAGATTAAAGATGTGCGCCTCGTTTATGCCCCCCATAGCGGGATTGGTGAATTCGGCGGCGATATCGATAACTGGATGTGGCCACGCCACACCGGTGATTTTGCCCTGTTGCGCGCTTATGTCGGGAAAGATGGCAAACCGGCTGATTATTCAAAAGATAATGTCCCATTTAAACCGAATGCCTATCTGCGTATCGCCAAGGATGGATTCAAACCCGGTGATCTGGCATTTGTGGTTGGCTTCCCCGGTGTGACCGAACGTTTGACTACTGCCCTCGAAGTGAAAGAGGAAATCGAATGGCGCTTACCAACTCTGATCAATCTCTTCAAAAAACACATGGATTTACTCGAAGAAATCACCGAAGACAATCCCGAATTGAAAATTAAAGCCGCCACCCTCAATGCCGGTTTATCCAACATGGAAAAGAAATGGAAAGGCACCCTCGAAGGCGCTGCCAAGAAGGATCTGGTCAACAGCAAACAAAACGAGGAAGCTGCCCTGCAAAAATGGATCAACGCCACCCCCGAACACAAAGAAAAATACGGAAGCGTTATCCAACATATCAATAACCTAATCGAAGAACACCAGCAAACCCGTGAAGCCGACCTTTATACCTACTTCCTTGGCCATCGCTTTATTTCACCTATTATCAACGCAGGCGTAAAAATTGTCCGAATGGCGGAAGAACGGCCCAAACCCGACCTTGAGCGTGATCCTGATTACCAAAAACGCAACTGGCAACGTTTGGAGCAGGAACAGGTTCGCTTGCAGCGCAACTACTCCCGCACCATTGAGCAAGCTGTCTTCGAACTTAACCTAAAACAATGTTTGTCTCTTCCCACGGAGAAACGGCCTGACTTTCTGGTCGAGATTTTTGGCGAAGGCGAAATCAGTGACAAAACCATTCATGAAAAAGCGGAAGCCATTTTTGATGGCACTGAGTTGGAAGATCAAGAAAAGCGAATCAAACTCCTCAATAATGCCTCGCTCGAGGAATTAAAAGAAAGTGATGATACCCTTATCCAATTTGCGCTCAAACTCAGCCCGTATCTGGAATCCATTAAAGAGCGTAATAAACGCCTGGCCGGCGCCATGATTCTGGTGCGTCCGAAATACTACCGGGCGTTGGAAGCATTTAACGAAGGTGTACTTGCCCCGGATGCAAACGGCACCATTCGTGTCTCATTCGGTACCGTGCGTGGCTTTCGCCCCGAGCCTGACAAGGAGATGTACTTCCCCTTCACCAAAGTATGGCAAGTGGCTGAAAAATGGGCGCGTTATAAGGGCGAAGATCCTTTTGACGCTCCCGCCGAAATTATCAATGCCATCCACGACAAGCGATTTGGCGATTATATCCCTGAAGAAGTGGGCCAGGTACCGGTCAACTTCCTCACCGATCTCGATATCACCAACGGCAATTCCGGTTCTGCGACCCTAAACGCCAATGCCGAATTTGCGGGAATTGCCTTTGACGGCAATATCGAAGGCGTGGCCAGCGACATCGTCTTCCTTGAAGACACCACCCGCGCCATCCATGTGGATGTACGCTATATTAAGTGGGTACTGGATGCGGTTGAAAACGCTGATCATTTACTAAAAGAAATGGGGCTAGAACCCGAATTTACTGAAGACAAATAGTCCAATGCCAGAAGAGCAACTTAATCAACGTTTGATCGACCCACAACTCAAGCCTGATGAGCCTGAGGATAATGATCATATACGTCCCCAGCATCTGGATCATTTTATCGGGCAACTTGAGGTCAAAAAGAAGCTGGCTATTTGCATCGAAGCGGCCAAAAAACGTGGCGAGGCGTTAGATCATGTTTTGCTTGCCGGTCCACCAGGATTAGGCAAAACGACCCTCGCCCATATCGTGGCGCAAGAAATGGGGGTCAGCGTCCGTACCACAGCTGGCCCCGCCATTGAACGCAAAGCCGACTTGGCCGGGATTCTTACCGAACTCCAACCCGGTGATGTGCTCTTCATCGATGAAATTCATCGCCTTAACCGCGTGGTGGAGGAATGCCTTTACCCCGCAATGGAGGATTACTTCATCGATGTCCTAATCGGTGAAGGACCTCATGCCAAGTCAATTAAACTCGATCTGCCCCAATTCACCCTAGTGGGTGCCACGACACGCTCGGGAATGCTGACCGGCCCCTTGCGTGACCGGTTTGGTATTCACTGCCGCCTGAATTTTTATGAAACCGAGGATATTCATAAGATTCTCTTGCGATCGGCACGTATTTTGGATATTCCTTTTGTTCCTGAAGGAATGTCTGAACTCTCTTGCCGGTCACGCCGCACACCCCGTGTGGCAAATCGGCTTCTGCGACGGGTACGCGATTACGCTCAGGTTCGATCTGATGGCAATATTTCCAAACAAGTGGCGGACGAAGCCCTTGAGATGCTGGGCATTGACCATGCTGGCCTTGACCAGATGGACCGTATGATCATCACTACCATTGCACAAAAATTTGGCGGTGGCCCCGTAGGCCTGCGCACTATCGCCATCGCTCTTGGTGAAGACGAAAGCACGCTTGAAGAAGTCTATGAGCCTTTTTTAATTCAAGAAGGCTTTCTAAATCGCACACCAATGGGGCGGGTACTATCCCGCGCCGCATATGAACATATTGGTTTAACACCGCCTAATGAGAATTCAACTCTTTTCTGATCCATATATGTTTCCGTTGCCTTTTCATGCCCCTTTTGTATCATCCTATATCGTGGTTAATTAATTATCCTTAATATATTGCTCGGAAAAGGTTGTTTGGATGGATATCATTAACCATCAGCCATAACCTCCAAATTCTGGCAAATTATGATGGGGTAAATCAACGCTAAATAATCGGCATGCAGGAACAGAATGAATACACCAGCAAACCAAAACCAATCCAACAAATCCAAACAAATGGGCTATTTTGAGGGCATGAATGTTCCCGAATATGATCAAATATTGAATTGTGTACGATGTGGAATGTGCTTGCCTCATTGCCCCACTTACACCGAAATGAAAATTGAACGCGCCTCCCCCCGGGGCCGTGCCGCATTGGTTCGTGCAGTCGCCGATGGGAAACTGGAATTTTCCAAAAACTTTGCCGATCAAATGTACCTTTGCCTCGATTGCCGGGCGTGTGAAACCGCCTGTCCCTCTGGTGTTCGGATTGGCTATCTCATCGAATCGGCCCGTTCACAGGTCGAACAAAACCTACCCCGCAATCCATTGGTAAAACTCTTTCGCAACGTCATCTTTGGTTGGCTTTTTATGCGCCATTGGCGGTTGGAACTGGTCGCTCTCCCACTTCGCATCTATCAACGCAGTGGATTACAAACTCTATTGCACAAAATTGGCCTGTTCAAACTTCTGCCCAAACGCTTGCGCCTCATGGAGGCACTCACCCCCAAAGGATTAAAGAAACCGTTCAGAAGAGCATTGCCCCCTGAAGTGCCTGCCAAGGGTGAAGAAAAAGCCCGTGTAGGATATTTCCTGGGCTGCATGATGAGTATCCTCTTCAACAAAACCACCAACGCCACGGTGGATGTGCTTTCCCGCAGCGGTTGCACTGTTCTCACCCCCAAAGAAATTCGTTGTTGCGGTGCACCTTCCATGTCAGAAGGCTATAAACACAAAACCTTCGATATGATGAAATTCAACATCGATCTGTTCGAAAAACTCGGCGTTGATTACGTGGTCACTGATTGCGCCGCTTGCGCTGCCGCACTTAAGGAATACGAAGAAATCTTTGAAGATGATCCTGAATATAAAGAAAAAGCCGAACGTTTTAGCCACAAAGCCCGTGAAATAACCGAGTTCCTCGCCGAATGGCCCCATTATGTCGGCCCTCAATCACCTTCCGAACCGCAGCCCAAGCGTAAAGTGGTTTATGACGAACCCTGCCACCTTTGCCACGCTCAACAGGTTTGGGAACAACCCAAAACGCTGATTCGTAACACTCCCGGTTACGAACTGCTTAACCTGCCTGAAGCCGATTGGTGTTGTGGCAGCGCAGGTATCTATAACATTACTCATTACGACATGGCCATGAAAGTGCTGGACCGCAAAATGGAGAACATCGAAAAAACTGGCGCTGACGTGCTTTTATCTGCCAATCCCGGGTGCCTGCTGCAACTCAATTTCGGTGTCCATGAGCGCGGATTGAATATGGAAGTCAAACATGTCGTGGAAATTTTATCCGATGGAACCACGTATGATAATGGAACAAAACATCCCTCAGACCGCTATAAAAAGAAACCATCAACCAGTACCCAACCAACAAGTGAAAACTCAACACTTGTCAACATGATGAAAAACGCAGTATCAGGTGGGAGTAAAGATACTCAGGAGCGTTGCAACGTCTGTGGCCGCAAACCACGCCCTGAGTGCCAGTAACAATAACGTTGATGTAGGAACTAAGAATAACCGGCCGGATTGGTTTGACACTGAAAATGACTAGGATTGGGTTGCGGTTTTCCAAGTACTCTCTCAAATATTAATTGACAAATTGCCATATCAGGATTCAATGTTATTGGTAAATTGCTAAGGTTAATTATTTCTAAACATAAATGTCCTTTAAAACCTGCATGAATAGTAGGAGCCGTAAAATGGACCAGCATACCACATCTTGCCCTTGAACTTTTGTCCTCTATTCTCGCAGCAAGGTAGTGTCCATCCTGATCTGGAATAAATTGTAAATTAATTTTTTCAAGTGTTTGGCCTGGTACGAATTTCTGAGGTTTTAATTCAAATGTATCATCATCCTTTAATACACGCTCATTAAAAAATGCATGAAGTGTATCAGCAATAGGCCGATCGCTTGATTTAAATGTGGCACATAATTCTTCTTTTTGCACACGGATGATTTGATCAAGACGTAAATCAACTGCTGTAGTATCAAAAGGTCTTTTGGGGGATGGATCAAAAATAATCCTGCCCTCAGAAATAGCTTTTTCTATCTCTGTATTTGATAAAATCAATCCTATGCTCCAATTATTCTGATATTACTAATTGTTCTTTGCCTACAGTAACTATTCTTTCTGTTTCAAAGGGCTCGGTTGGCAATAAAATGTCATAAGATGAACCATTGATATTATATAGATCAACTTCTAATAATTTTTCATCTTTCGAACCCGAATTTATCACATAATCACTGTTTATAAAAAATGAAAATATACGGCCATCAGCTGTTTTTGATTTTATAGCAACCTCATCCCTAAACATTCCTTTTGAGATATCACATTTTAGTAAATATTTTTTATCTGACATTATCCCTCAATCCTTTCCAATGAATTTCTCCTCATCGTTTCCACTAAAACGTGAATTCAATTAATAACAAGTGAAATGTTATCCACCTGCTGTGGATAACTCATTCCTTTTCAGTACATTATATGCGCTTAGCATGTAGACAAATTTTACTATACCTTTAAAAATTCAACTTATTTTCCACTAACTCAACTTTTTTAAAGTGTCATTTCAATTAGTGATTTGGACTCAACTACATCTTCATTTGGGGACATCCCCTCTGATGCTTTGCATTTAAGCCAATAATACTTCCCGTTCATAAACTCAACCCACCCTTTCAACAAATGATTCAATAATTCTAAAACCTTCTACAATATAATCACAAGTATTCATTATAATACAGACTATACGATCAATTTTCATCACTTTTTTTCGATTGCAAATTTTATGATTTAAAGCGACTTTATTCAAATCTCACATTCCATACCTCCTGGCCATCTTGAGTTTCGATTCAATTCAATTAATAATTTCTATTAAATTTACAATCGAGATTGAATATTTTTGTATCAGGATATTTAATTTATGAAAAACCAGTGAATTGTAATAAGTTGTCAATCAAACAGGGATAGCCATTTAACCCTTTTGGGGATATTCAAGAATCGATAAAATTGTTTTAAACTATAGGACAAACTCGATGCGAAAGGGTCTTTGCCCATGTCAGTCCTTCGTATTCAAAATTTAACCAAGGAATACACCACCGGTTTTTGGGGACGAAAACACCGTGCCCTCTCCAATCTCAATCTTGAGGTGGAAGAGGGGGAAATATTTGGCTTTCTCGGCCCCAATGGCGCCGGCAAAACCACCACCATCAAGATTTTGTTACGTATCATTTTCCCCACATCCGGCACCGCATGGCTGCTGGATAAAGAGCTGGGGGAAGCACCGGAAGTCCACAAAATCGGCTATATGCCGGAAAATCCTTACTTTTACCGCTTTTTAACGGGGCGGGAATTCCTCAAATTTTACGCCCGCCTGGCGGGAATCACTGGCCGGGAAGCGCGGAAAAAAGCGGATGAATTGCTGGAAATTGTGGGCTTGGCACACGCTGCCAAAGCCCGGATTGCCGAGTATTCAAAAGGAATGGTAACCCGGGTGGGTATTGCCCAGGCTCTCATTACCGAACCCACACTCCTCTTGTTGGATGAACCCATGTCCGGGCTTGATCCTATAGGACGGCTGGAAATTCGCGATTTGATCATGCGGCTTAAAGAACAAAGAAAAACCATCTTTTTCTGCACCCATATTCTCGCTGATGTGGAAATGCTATGCAATCGGATCGCCATCCTAAATAAAGGCGAATTAATCCGCACTGGAACAGTGCAGGAAATTCTGGCTTCCGGCGAAGCCTCTTATCGAATTTCCCTCGACAATGTCAATGACAATCTGAATTCAAAAGTAGCTGACCATATTACCAAACGTGATGACATTGGTGGTATTCTTCATTTAACCGCCCCCAACCAGGCGGAAGCTCAAAAAATCTCTGACATCGCCATGTCTGAAGGCGCTCGATTACTTGAAATGCGTCCGGAACATGGAACACTCGAAGACTATTTTGTGCGGGAGGTAGGCACCCGTGAATAAAATCCTGACCATTGCCCTTAACACGTATAAGGAAGCCGTTCGAAACAAGATTTTTTATCTAATATTACTTTTTGCCCTCATTTTATTGGGATTAGCGCTGATACTGGCCTCATTGGCCCTGGGCCAGGACGACCGTATTATTAAACATATTGGCCTGATGGCAATCAATGTTTTTGGCTTATTAATGGCAACCTTTGTTGGCGTCAATATGGTGTATGAGGAATTGGACAAGCGAACAATTTACACCATCATCGCCTCAGGTGTATCACGAACCGAATTCATTATTGGTAAATATTTGGGATTATTTCTAACTGTCGTGGTCAATGTGTTAATCATGGGCTTTCTGCTTTGCCTTTTGCTTTATTTTTGGCCGCAAGCCAATCCAACTCCCACGTTGTTTGTTGCTATTTTCCTTTTTTTATTCGAAATGATGATCGTTACCGCTCTGGTGATTCTCTTTTCCTCCTTTTCAACCCCGGTTTTATCTGCTGTATTGACTTTTATGTGCTGGATCATCGGGCGTATGTCTGAAGATCTGTGGCAATGGAGCATACGGTTGTTGGAAGATGGGGTGGCCAATGTGGCCTATCTTCTCCGTACCCTTTATTTTGTCTTGCCAAATCTGGCTGTTTATAACATTCAAAACCAGGTTGTTCACTATGAAGATATTGGCCATTTAAGCTATGCCTTTTTCTTTTATCCTTTTGCCGCCATTTTGTATTCTGCGATTCTACTCTGGATAACCACAGTGTCGTTCGCGGGACGGGATTTCAAATGAAAAACAAAAAGACCATTGCCGCTATACTGGTTGTTGTACTTTGTGCGCTCTTCGGTTGGGTGCAAACCAAAATCCTGGACGAGCGGGAAGATTACCGTGTGGAAGAAAAGATCCTTATGCTTTCCAACCGCCCCAAGGTTACCCGTATTCTTTCGTTGGGTTTTGAAGGTGCCTTATCCGACCTGTTGTGGGTAAGAGCGATCCAATATTTTGGCGGAAACTTCAGTACACTAAATAAACCTGAAAAAAAAGAAGGGATGATCAACCTGTTCAAAAATATAGTTGGTCTGGATCCCCACTTTATTGAGGCTTATAAATTTGGCGGTTTTGTTTTTAATGAATCCATCAACGACACCAATCTTGCTATCGATTTTTTGCTGCAAGGCGCTGAAAACAATGAAAATATAAAAACGAATGAATCCTGGCGTTTGCGCTTTGACGCTGGTTTTATCGCTTTTTATCAGTTGGAAGATTACGACTTTGCCAAAAGCCAATTCATCCAAACCGTGTTTGGTGAAAACGTTGCCCAACAGGTGAATGTCGAGGCACAAGGCCTGCAAGAAGGTTCATATCCAGATTCCGTAATTGATGGCGATCCGTATTCCGAATCCATATTTAATCCAGCGAATGGTTCTATTACCCTCACGTTTGATTCACCACAACAAATCGGCCGAATCAATATTCAATCCCGTTCTTTCAGCAATCAATCCTTCCGGTTGCGTTATCGGGAATCAGAAGGAGCCGCTCCACAACTTCTGCCTGATGTGAATCAAACCACCTTTTTTGATATGGATCCGGTGATCACAGCACAGAGATTGATTTTGGATCAATTTCAATCTGACTCAGAAGAAGGGACTTTTTCACTCTCAGAAATCTTAATTTATGGCCCTCGCAATGAAGACGTTCCTCCTTATGTGGAGCGCATGATTTATGAAATGGACCGCAGCGCAGGACGGTTCAGGGCCGCGTTCCAGCAGCAATTACGTTATTATCAGGAAGCCAAGAAAAAAGGCGACGATGTGGGCGCTACCATCGCATGGGATAAATTAAACAGTATTTACTCGTCAAAATGCATTGAAATCCTGGAACAAGCCGTAACACTTTATAAAGAAAATGAAGGCGAATTGCCTTCTCCCTCCATGGTCGAAGTCCTCGAAAGAGGGTATTTATCCCAGGTCATTCAGCAGAAAATTCAAGAAGATCCTCAATTTGAAGAAGATGTGCTTTCCGTTCTTCTCTACCGATCAAAAAACAATTTGGCGGAAATATTGACCACATTTGATCCCGAAAACCCTCAACCCCATTTATTGATCACTGAAACAGACGCGGAGGGTAATTTAGACTGGTATATCACGTCTCGTCGAGTATTGAAGGAATCCCAAACAGCCAAATTGGAAACCTTGCAAACAGCGGTGGCTAAATATAAAGAAGAATATGGAAAATTACCTGACCAGCTTACTGATTTAACCAAAGAATCATGGTTTTCGAGTTCGGAAACCATATTTGAGGATCCTTTGGGTGGTGAATTCGTCTTGAACCAGGAAACGGGAAAAGTATCATCTATCAATCCAAAATATTGATAAATTGCGAAATTGCTTGAGCATTTGTATAAAAAACTGTATAATTTAATTGAAAACAAAATATAAAAGGAGATGATAAAAGGAAACTTGCTGAAATTGATTGATACAAGCGAAATGGTAAAAGAAGTTGCTGGTGCCTTATCTGAAGTGAAAGGCAAAGATATTGTTATCCTGGATCTTTGTGAAGTGGCCACTTTTTCCGATTATTTTGTTATTGCTTCGGCAGAAAGCAATGTACAGATGGCCGCTTTGGCAGATCGGGTATGCAAAGCGATTTCCAAAAAAGGATATAAATCCAACAAATCGGAAGGACGTGACAGCAAGTCATGGATTTTGTTGGATTTTGGGTCTATTATTGTTCATATTTTTTCCCAGGCGGCGCGTGAATATTACGCATTGGAAAACTTTTGGGGGGATGCCAGGATAATCGAGTGGTCTCACACTCAAAAATTGGACAACTTAAAAGTTGGCTCCTATTAGTTTCAATCAATCGAAATAATCTGTTCATTTTTCTTTTTGTCCTTTTATTTTTCTATAAACAAAGTAAACTCTATTGAAAATATTACAAATCTACCCTTTATAAGAGTAAATTGAGAATGTTTTCAATCCAATAAAACTCAGGAGAATAATAAATTGCCGCTCGCCAATTGTCCCCGTTGTGGAAAATTATTCAACAAAATGGCCATTGATATCTGTAAAGATTGCCAGAAGGAAGAAGACAAACTCTTGAGTGAAACTCAAGAATATCTTCGTCAAAATCGAAGTGCCTCAAAAGTTGAAATACTAAATGATATCGATGTTGAACCCTGGATGTTAGAAAAGTGGGTTAACGAAAACCGTATTAACATCATTGATCAAAATGATTTAATGGGCAAACGATATTGTGTCGAATGTGGCCGGGAATTAAAAATCCAGGGGAACGTCTGCAAAACATGCCAAATTAAAAAACTCTCCAAAAGACCCTCCTCCAGTAGTACACAACCTTCTGAAATTCCTGTTCAAAATGAGGAAACAAAACCGAAGAGAGGGATGTACTACAAGAGAGAAAAGTAAACACCCCTCTCAAAAAATATCTTCTTACCCATCATACACCTATAGCCTTTGGACCATAGATTCCACCTTCCTTTGCACGGCCCGCTTATCCAAAACCTCATACTCCATTAATTCAAGCAATGCCTCCACTGTGGTTTTAAAGGAGCGGGACTGGTTTTCGAGATCCCAGCGATGGTGAGGTTCGAAGTTGTAACGAACCGTAAGTGGCAATCCGCTCAAAATCAATTCGAGGTTATAAAGCCATTCAGCTAAACGTCGTGCACCCGCTTGCACCGACCGTGCATTGTTCATCAGTAATTGATACTGAGCCATTCCCCATGATTCAGTGGTTCCCCAATTGCGGCCTAACATAAAGGGAGCGAGATGCAAAGCGGAAATAACCTGCTCGGAAATCGCTTGGATACTTTCTGTCCAGCGAAAACTTCGCCCATTTGGTCCGATATAAAACACTTCGACATTATCAAAGGTGATAACATTGCTATCCGCTTCTTTGGAATTAAGTTCACTGCGCATGCTATTAACTTCATCGTTCAGGCGTTTATAATAATCCTTCATCGATTCCCCTTTAATTTGCTCTGGCTTTTTCATTTTAACATGGATGGTAGGATAACCTGCATTGTGCTGGGCGCTGGCCATATCGTGCAATAGGCTCTGCTGAATTTTGGCGACCAAGGGTACGGCCAATAATGGGGAACGGCCATAAGGTGTTAATCCATCCGTATCCAGACCATAATAAAAAAACGAGGAGGGATTGAGTGAAATCAAATGACCATCAGAAAGGATTTGATACGGCAAAAAACTTCGATCCTCATGGTTTAATTTAAACCGGACCGTTGCGGGATCGATGATGATAAACCGTTCAATTCGTTGACGTTTTGAATCTAAAACCACTTCCCCACAGAAACTTCCATACGTAAAAACCGACAAGAAAAAACAATTAACCAGCGCTTCTACACCCCATGCCCGTTCGGTTTTAAGGCCATATATTCTCCGGTCAAGTTCTTTTAATCGGCTTTGAGCGTATTGAATATCAGCCTCGCTTCCCTCGGGAAATGAATAGGATTGTGCCGTGGAACAAAGACGTACCCACGCCCATACACCAGCGGATACATCCGGCACAAAATCCCGAAGCCGGCGGAATAGGGGGAAAATGATACGCGGATCCAATTCGGGCGGCATAAGAAAATCATGGTATTCATTCCAATGTGAAATCGGATCCAAAGGTGAGTGGTGGGAAAGAGGCGCAACCGGCATTTTTGATTTGGGAACCCAAGCAATGGGGCTTCGGTAATATAAGTCATCTTTTTTATCTTTTGAAAACCATTTGCGTAATCGTTTCAACATAACAATCTCCTTTAATGAATTTGAATAAAATGACTTCATCAAAGAAGAAAGTTCAGAAAAAACAGGCTACTAATAAAAAATCCGGGATAAATGTTCCTTCCTAACCATTTGTATTCATTTGATTTAACATAACGCATCCGCCATATAAAGTAGAAATGGAATAAAACATATATCGATCCCTTTTCCTCTTCCAATGACATGGGGGTGGTTAGGAAGTGGTAAAAGGATTTTGCTCACCATTTTTTTCTTCAATCCTCCCTTGCCCATCCCAGGCTTGGGCTGAGTTTTACCCATTATTTGGTGGAAAGTGAATTTCCTGTTCCCCCTTATTAAGTCTACTCTCCGTATACAAATCAGGGGGGAAATCCGGGGAGCATCG
>CAZFER010000048.1:0-49043 GCA_964517495.1 uncultured bacterium
AGCGGTGGATTCTTCATCACCAAGCATACGGGCAATTTCCCGCTCTCGCTCTTTTCCTTTTAACGTTGAGACAGTGCTGGTCAGTTTTCCCTTCGATTCTGCCTTCTCAACCCGAAGGTTACGATCAGCCTTTGAAGCAATTTGAGGCAAATGGGTAATACATAACACCTGTTTTTGACAGGCTAAATCCGCCAGGCGATCGGCAACCACTTCGGCTGTTTCACCTCCGACACCAACATCAATCTCATCAAAAATCATCATATCCACAGGATCGACTTTTCCTAAAGTACATTTCAATGCCAGCATAATGCGGGAGATTTCTCCACCGGAGGCCACCTCACGAAGAGGTCTGGGGGGTTTGTCAGGAATAGTGGAAACCAAAAACTCCACATCGTCCACACCATCAGGACCAAAGTGAGATAACTCGGTTTGATTCAAATCATGTGATGAATCAGGTTGGCGTAAATTTACATCAATCGTAAAACTGGCTTGCTTCATACCCAACATACCCAACTCACGGGTAACGTGCTGAGCGATTTTGGATGCTGTTTTGACTCGTTGTTCATGAAGTTCAATAGCAAGCGATTTTAACTGCTCTTGAAGTTCTTGTTCACGTTTTTCCAATTGAACACGCTGTTCATCAATGTTATCCATTTTATGTAATTCTGCTTCAATTTTGTCCCGATAAGATAAAATCTCTTTAATTGTGTTACCATATTTATTTTTAAGGTTTTTGATCAGGAATCGGCGTTGTTGAAGGTTTTCCAAGTCCTCTGAATCAAAATCCAATTGATCGGAATATGATTGCAGTTCACGGGCTACTTCTTGAATGGATATTAAGGCGTTCTGCCAGGTTTCAGAAATGGAAGCCAATGTTGAATCATAATGAAGGATGTCAGATAATACGCCATCAAGACGATCCAACTCATCAAGAATAGCGGGCTGGCCATGATCCCCTTCACTCAGAGATTGTAATAAATCAGCACAGCCGCTATTTAAACGCTCAATATTCTGGATGATTTTTAGGCGGGCATCTATCTCTTCATCCTCACCAATATGTAGCTCGGCGGATTCAATCTCGTCACGTTGATATTTATGGATTTCAATCATCCGGAGACGTTCACGGTCATCCTGCATAACTTCTTGCATTCGCCGGCTCACCTCAATATATTCCCTATAGCTCTCACGATACATTTGCAGTTGCTTTTGATAACGTCCTGATTCATCAAGCAGGGGACGGTACCGGCTTTTATGAAGGAGTGATTGATGCTCATGTTGACCATGCAAATCAACCAGAGAATCACTTATCAAACGGAGAACTTTTAAAAGGCAAGGTGTGTTATTGATAAAAATCCGGCTGCGTCCATTCGCCGTGATCCTCCGGGAAAGCAACAATAGATTGTCTTCAATGGGGATACCTGTCTCTTCCAATTGTTGATAAATATGTTTAGATACAGGTGTTGCTTCCTCAAGATCGAATTCAGCCTCAACCAGCGCATCCCGCTCAGGATCGCGAATTCGTTCCGTTGAACCTCGTTCTCCCAGCAAAAAAGCAAGCGCACCAACGATGATGGATTTTCCTGCTCCCGTTTCACCCGTTAATACATTTAATCCACGGTGAAACTCTATTCGGCAATCATCCATCAATACAAAATTGGCTATCCGCAGCGAGAGCAACATAAATGGAAAACCGCCTGATTACACCTCAATGGGTTAAAATACTTGGGTAAAAACCCATACTCAATAGTTGTTCAATATCATAATCAATTTTGCTTAGAAGAAGGATTATTTGGAAGGGGACTTAACGAATCCTATACATAATACGCCATTGAAGCGGCTTTAAAAGAATCTCTCTTTATTAGTAATTGACCGGATCAGCTTGAGCGAGCATTTGTTGAGAGGAATTCAGGGCAAGAACGGGTGGGGCATAGAATTTCTGATCACGATGCTCTTGAAATTTTTGATATTTAGCCATGATTTTGGCCAAATATTTACGGGGAACAGGGCCTCCTTCTTTTAACCGCTTGTCCAACAGGGTAGGGCCTAAGTTGTATGCATAAATGGCTTTTTCGACACTGTTATAACGAAGCATCAGTTTGGTGATATACAGAGCGCCCAATGTAATATTGCCTTCTATGTCTCGATAATGAGGTAAATCCGATTCTTCTATAGTCTCTTTCCCGATGATTTGAGGAACTTGCTTGATCTGCTCGGTCAACGCCCTGCCGGTACTAGGCATAATTTGCATCAGACCATGTGCCCCTTTGTGGGATTGAACCTGGGGGCGAAAAGATGATTCGGTTGACATCAGGGCTAAAAGAAAAAGGGGATCATGTCCATATTTTTGACCTGCCTGGTCCACTTCATGTGCGATCTTGCGCATATCTGATTCGGGGATATTGGCTTTGCTGAATTCTTTTATCGCATCAAGAATTTCTACCCGGCGCTTAAGCTGTTCTATTTCCTGCCGGGTTTGCTGAAGTAGAATATCCCGTTCTTTTATCTGATTTTGCAGGTAAATTTTGAGTCGGCGTTCCTTCTCAATTTGATTATCTTTTTTGATAATCCAAAAAACGGAAGTGGCTGCCCCTGCGGTAAATGTGATAAATACCATTACAAAAATGTAAACAGGTATTTGCAAAACATGTCTTCTTCGGGTTTCGTTTTTATCAAACGAACGATTTGATTTGATTAGTTTCATCGTTTTTTTTCCTCAGAACCCTTTCGATTTGCCAGCACAACGAAACAAATAAAATTAATATTTTTAGTTTATTATTCTTATGCAATTAACATACCACGGCAACAAAACGTTAGCTTTTGTAAAAAATATTTCCAAAATCATATATTTATTTCATGTAATTCTGGTTTTGGACTAACAATATGTTGCAGGTATATAACGATCAATCTTTGTCCTGTGTAACGATAACACAATTTACCAATAAGTCAGGTAAAATATTTACAATATTTTAATTTTCAGAGAAGCAAATGAATTAAATTAACTATATTTTGTATCGATACAAAAGGTGTTATAAGAACGGATTAGATTTTCACATTCTGGATTGAGACAAATAAATAGAACCTGCTAATTTGACACACTTATACAATATCTGATGGAGAAAAGTTTTCCAAAAAAGTATCGAGGTATTAACAAAGAACAAAGATGATATACAGAAAGTTTATTATTTAGAAAAGGGAAACCTCTCTGTTCATATTGAGAAACTTAATCTAATGCTGTTTCAAAATGAGACAGAACCTAATATTTCCCACTTAAGAACTCCAAGTAGGATTTATAGATTCTTGGAGTTGTTCACTCCTTAATTCATCTCTTTTGAGAGCGAGGAGTTTCACGACTTTTAAGTGTCTCAAAGTCAGCAATTCTCCAGGCTCCGTCTTCAAATATCAACTCATATTGCCGGTGAAGGCTAAGGTTTTTATCAGGCATCCTATGGAGCTCAAAGCAGTATACCGAAGTTTTGTTTCCATGGGTTTGTGCTGAGGTTATTTCAGTAATTTTTTTTGATAGGGGGCCAACCGAATGGCGGTCTTGATATTTTTTCATGCGGTGCAAAACATACTCGTGCACGGTCTCGGCTTTGCGTTTTTGGGAGGGGAAACAATGGGCCAGGCAGAAAAATTCAGTTTCAAAATCTTGTTTGTTCCACGAATCAACAAATGTTTTACACACCTCTTCAGGTCCATATTTCCGGATGGCATTCTTTTTTTCCATGTGTTGAGCATCAGCAATGGAACCATGTTCACCATGTTTTCCCCCACCGCGTTTTTCAAGTTTACGAATCTGATTCACTTTCTTCAGCAGAGTTTCAACCAAATGATCGTAAGTTTCCCGTTCTCTGGTGGTGAGATGAGATGCAGAGTAATAGAGCATTTTCCCCAGCAGTGATATCTGTTCTTCTTCGGGCAGAATATTATCCATAATAGAAAGCCTCCCCTTTATAACCAGTTTTCACTCACTACTGGTTGAATTTTTCACACTCATTGTCATAAAAAAATACAATCGCATTCCCCATTATTGCAATGGAATTGGAATCTCAATATCATCCGTGGTTCCCTTTATTTCATCTTTGCCTGCACTGGATAAAATCGCATTCTTGGTGCGATAACTCAATTCATATGGATTTCCAAACTGGTCACGTGTTGCTTCTGATCCAACCACACCCGCCCGATTCAATTCTTCGATGGTTTTTGGGTAGCGGTTGTGGTCAATATAGAACATTTTAAACGCCTTTTTAATTGCAGGGATATTAAAGGATTCCTGATTATCTCTGATTTCAAGGTATTTGTTTACCGAACTTAGTCCGGTCAGGTCATTTAACGCTTGATCGGTTTTTTCTGCAACATTGTTTTCTTTCATTTTATCCATCACGACGCGATAAAGATTCGCCCCGATCACGAGTATGATAAAAACTCCGAGAATCTTCAACGTGGTTTTCATGGAATTCCTTTCTTTCGATTCTATTGTCTAGAAATTCTTGAAAAAAATCAAGAAAAAAACAGTGAGAAAACCTTCTTTCTTCTTAAAAATAGTATATCTCTATATAAAGTTTTTATCTGTTTTTATTTTGATGGGTTTCTGTGGATTGCTCTTGAAGGCTGTTTTTATATAATGAGAAGTAAGGATTGAATGTTCGCAGTGACTCGAATTCAAATCCGATAATAAATCTAATGGCTTATATTCAGAACTCTTCCTGCCAATCTTGAGTTCTTTTATATCAGTCATGGCGAGGTTCGTACTGCATCACGAATAGCATTCTCGTTTAGAAATCAGTAAATCGTAGTTGAGTGGGCAGGGCTGGTTCAACTCACTTAAATTTAAGGACATATGGAATGCAATTGTCTGAAATTTTAAACGAAAATCGAATATGCCTTGATATTCAAGGTGAAACAAAGGAAGAGGTTATTCGTGAGTTGGCCACGTTGGCGGCGAAAGACGGCTATGTTTCCGATTTAAATAAACTCATCGAAGCCTTGATGATGAGAGAAAAAATTCAAACCACCGGAATTGGTTATGGCATGGCGATCCCCCATGCGACTGCTGATGGCGTGCGGGGTGTAAGTTTGGTTTTAGGCTTATCCAAAAAAGGGCTTGACTTTGGCTCGTTGGATGGACGCCCCGTTCGGTTGGTGTTTTTACTGGCAGGTGAACCACGACTGCAAACTTCTTTTCTCAGCATTTTAAGCAAAATATCACGTTTTTTCAGAAAAGAGGAATTTCGTCAGGAAGTTTTAAAAGCAAACAGTGCAGAAGAGATCATCTCAATGATTCGGGCAAGAGAAGAACAATAAATCGCTCAACCACAATGTTTCCCTCCTAACCACACTCAATCCATCCCCTGGTTTGCTTTCCCGGATTCCTCTTTTAATTGAGGATGTAAAAATTGTTTCATGGCAGGGCTCATCCAGCCGATAAATCCAAGAATAATATGATACACCAACACCACCAAAAACATTAAGCCGAACAAAAACGCCGCATTAGCCGGATCAGTATAACCTATCCGCTCAAAGAAAAAGATCAGAAGTGCTTCTCTAATCCCCACACCGTAAATAGATAAAGGCACCAGGCCAGCTAATGAACCAAAGGCGGCAAACGCAAAGGCTTTATTGATCGCAAGAGTCTGCCCCATCTGTTGGAAAAGAAGATAAATCATCCAATAGTTCAATCCCCAAATTCCCAATGAATATAGGATTATCAAAATCCATTGATTTAAGGAATATCCCTTGAATGACTGAGACCAAATACGGATTTTTTCGTCCAAGCTGGTTGCCATAGTCTCTGGAATCAATCGAAGAAAGATGATTTTAATTCTTTGACGCATCAAAAAGGCGATTAGTAATCCTGCCATGCCAACCAAAGTGAAGACAATATAACCATTCAGCTTTTCTGGTAATAATTCCCGGCTTACCCATATACCAAGGAGCACGTATATTACCAGAGCGAATACATCAAACAATCGCTCAAGCAATGAAGACATGAAGGCGCCTCGAAAGGAATAGCCGGCATTCATCAAAAATTTGACTTTGGCGAATTCCCCCAAACGCCCGGGGGTTAAACAACCGAAAAAAAAGCCTGAAACCGCAACGGCCCCCGTTTGTCCAAAAGATAGTTGGATCGAATGATGCCGTAAAAGGATTTGCCAGCGTAGCACACGCAGGCTCCATTGCAGTAAATGAAAAGGAACGATGAGGAGCAGAGTAAAGAGGGTTAGGCCGGATAATTCATGAAAGAGTTGAGCGATATCCACCCAAACGATTAATAAATAAAGGAATAATGCAATACCAATGCATCGAAATAAAATGGTTTTCATCACATTCTTTCAGTTGATCACCAAGACAAAAAGAGAATTATAAATCTACCATGCTTTGAGTATCAGCGGCATTCCTCAATTTAAGCACCACTTCTGTTATGCGGAAACAATCCTCGGCGGGCAAGACCAGTTCTTCCCGTCCTTGCAGCGTTTCAATCAGGTTTTCAAATTGGCTTCGATTGGGGAGCGGATCAACCTCATGATATTTCTTTTCATTGGTTAACAGCCAAACCTTACCATGAAGGGCTTCCACAACTCCTTTGGTTCCCGCAATACGCAGTCGATCATCACCCCAGCTGGCAGCAATTCCCGGGCGGCAGTAATCAAGCCGGGTTGTAATGGTGGCCCCGTTATCCGCCAGGATAAGAATACTCGCGGTATTTTCCATTTCTTTTAGATAGGGATTACCAACATTGTTGTGAAAGGCAGTCCCTTTGACAAATTCCAATCCAGAGCACCAGCGGATTAAATCCAGGGCATGACAGGCGATATAAGGTATTGTTCCGGCAAATGTGCCACGTTGCCTTGACCACTCAGGGCGCGAGCCGACTTTGTAAGATTTTTGGGCAGTACATTGGGTGACTTCACCAATCTCACCGGATTTTACGATTTCGCGTATGGTATGATAAATCCCTACAAATCGCATGTTCAACATCAACGTGAAAGTAACGCCTGCCTCGGTAACGGCCTTTCTAATTCGTTCCATGTCTTCGAGAGTGGTCGCCGGTGGTTTTTCGGAATACACATGGCAGCCCGCTTGAGCCGCATCGACAATGGTTTGAGCCGTTTGAGAATGAATGGTATAGATCGCTGCGATATCGGGGGCAAGTTCTTTTAACATTTTACGGTAATCTGCATATACTTTTGTGTCCTCGGTAAACGCATCGAAATCCTTTACTTCCTTGCCACCTTGTGGTGATGGATCAGAATAAGCGGAAAGTTTCACATTTTTCATTTCAGCCAGTGGATCTAACGTATATTTGAGATGCCCTTCATTGCCAATCAAAACGACGCGATAAATCATCATGTTCCCCTCTCTATTCCAAAATTTATTCGTTCCTTTAGATGTTCAACACTTCTTGAAACCTTTGTTTTCTTTTAAATTGATTTCTATTCTTTCCATCGAGCAAGCGGATGGCATTATTCAACGGTGAATAAATGATACATCCGTTGCGCAGTAAATGCTGATCGATCATCATATAACCAAATTGAAACCAGGAATAAGAATACCAGACTTTTATCAGTAGAAACAAGGAGTGATGACCATTGAGGGGATCAGAGGAACTTACCAAATTGGATGTTTTGATTTTTGCCCCCCATCCCGATGACGCAGAATTGGGGATGGGTGGAACCATTTTAAAATTAGTGGATGAGGATAAGCGGGTAGGCATTATCGATTTGACACGAGGTGAATTGGGAACCAAAGGCGATGCGGAAACGCGAGCGAAAGAAGCCCAGCGTGCGGGGGAATTACTAGGACTTCATTATCGGGGAAACTTGGATCTGGGTGATGGAAATCTGGTCGATAACGAACACAATCGACTCAAAGTAGTGGATTGCATTCGCCGGTTTCGCAGTCCCTATGTCTTCATCTGTCCACCCTATGATCCCCATCCAGATCATTATGGCGCGTCTCGATTGGTAAAGGCAGCATTTTTTCTAGCCAGACTGCCTAAAGTCAAAACGGATTATACAGCCTTTTCAGCCCAGCAGTGTTTGTATTATTTTATCCATGAGAGGCGTTCAATAACATTTGCGGTTGATATCAGTTATTATTTTGAACGAAAGAAAGAGGTTATGAAAGCATACACCAGCCAGTTTGTCGATGCTCAGTTGCCGGATAATTACAAATATATTGGAACCAGTGACTATCTTGGACAAATTGAAGCCTATAACCGGACTATCGGGGCTTCGATCGCTGCCAAATATGCTGAAGGATATTATTCTGAAGTCCCTCTTTCTCTTCACCTTCCAACGATCATAGGGTAGAAAGAGGCCGTTATAAACGTTTAAATGTGTATGTGCCAAATATCAGGCTGATTGACCGGCCCTATATGGAGGGCCGGTTCATTTCAAGAATATAAGATTAATCGTTTTTAATCATGTTCATATAGATTGAGTGAGGACAGAATTGAAATGTTGAACTTTGATTCATGGCAGCGTTGTGAGATGGTGCGAAGCCTATTACGATGGGCCTTGCCTGATGATGGAGCCGGGATTTTGGATGTGGGAGGGTATCCCGGACGTATGCGCTCTATCATGCCGGAACATAACTGGATGATATGTGATCCGAAAGTGGATGCCCCAGGCAATCAAATCAAAGGAAGCGCCGATACCTTACCCTTCAAAGACGATGCATTTGATTTTTGTGTGAGTTTGGATGTCTTGGAACATATTGAACCATCAAAACGGGAAGCGGTGATTAAAGAGATGGGACGAGTCGCCAGGCAAGGGGTGGTATTGACTTTTCCCCATAATCACACGCTTGTGAAAGCGGCTGAAGAAAGCGTCCGGCATGCGTATCAGTTGTTATACAAAAAAGAACACCCCTGGCTAAGTGAACATAAACAATATGCGTTGCCTGATGCAAATACCATTCATGAATTTTTAATGGCTGTGGGCGGTCAGAGCGCTATTTTTGATCTCGGCGCACTGCGGCGATGGGTACACCTGCAACTTATTGATTTGATGCTGGAAGCAACTCCCAACAGTTTGGATTTGGGAAAGAAACTGGATGAGTGGTATCAGGAGAAGTTATTTTTATTCGAATTTAACCCTCCAGCCTATCGAAAAGTCATTCTCCACCTATTTAATGTGGATGAACCATTGGGGTTGGATTTGATTCATCCTCCCCTTGAAGAGGAAGTTGAAGCGGATAATGCCTTTTTCCATGAGTTCACCATCGGCTTGTTGAAATTAATGCTGGAACAACAATCATCATCCGATGACAAAATGAAGCAAATTCAAGAACTTGAAGCACAAGCCCAGCAAGCCAGAAAAGCCGAAGCGGAAAATACTCCCACTCCCACGCCACCCCCACCTGAAACTCCTGCACCATCGAGTGAGAGTACGGAATATATTATGCGATTGGAACAGAGCCTGCGTTCATGGGAAGAAACCTATGCCCTGACCATCGAACAGCTAAGCGAAACATCCCAATGGCGGGATCAATTGGAACAGCGGCGTAGCTTCCGCCTGTATAAACGGGCCATGGGATTATTTGGCCGAAAATTCGAATGATAAATAATTCTATAATTTAGTAAGGAAAAATTTGATTTTAAGTGATAGTGAGTGTAACATTTACTCACAACACAACTGTTCGGCAATGGGTGGCAGCTTTTTTGGGGCGTTCTGTCGCTTGTTTGATTTTAATTTTGATTAGATTGAATATGAGTTGAGAAAATTTATGCAGAAAAATAAAGACCAGAATCCCTCTTCTGAACCAAAATCATCCAGGGAAAAATCTTCTCGGTCCAGCCGAAAGAAATCAACCCAAAAGCGAACCAACCGTGGAGAAAAGGAAACCTATACCTCCTCCCCGGAGCATAGTGGTACACAGTCGAAAACAACTTCTTCCAAAAAACACGATTCAAAACAGGAAGAGAAGGATTCACAAAAAAAACAACCACAAAGTAAACGCAGTTCAAAGCCAATTCACCGAATGGTGTTTTCGAATGACGCTGGCTATTCCATCGCCGCCATCGCAGTCGATCAACGCATGACCGACTTTTGGATCGAAGAGGATGCTATTGCGGACCAGGGGATATCCGGCAATATCTACCGGGGAGTGATTTCGAGAATCGTCCCCGGATTAAATGCGGCTTTTGTTGATATTGGCCTGGATAAACATGGCTTTTTAAGTTTTCAGGAATTGGGGCCGGAAATATTCAAACGTAATCCAAGAGGCAAACGGGGACGTAAGACCAATATTGAAGAGGTGTTACAGCAGGGTGATCCTGTTTTGGTGCAAATTTCCAAGGAAACCATTGCCGATAAAGGACCAGCTCTAACCGCCAAGGTATCCCTACCGGGGCGCTTTTTGGTGTTTATGCCCTATTCTGATGCTATCCGCATGTCGAGAATGCTGGACGACAACGAAAAAAAGTGGTTTCGGGAATTAATCTCACGAGAATTTGACTTGACCGGCGGGGTAATCTTTCGCACGGCATCCAAAGGACGCAGTGCACGCGAAATTTTAAGCGATCTGAATAATTTAACCGAGGCCTGGAAAAAACTGGAAAAAGAGTTTCGATCAGGGAATAACCCCAAATTGATTCATCGGGAATATAAATTATTCGAACGGATGCTGCGCGATGAATTTAATCAGGATATCAATGAAATCGTTATCGATCACCCGCGCTTGAAATACCGGATTTCGCAATTTTTGAAAACCATTGCACCCCGCAGCCGGCCCAACCGGCTCATCCAAATTCACCATAACAGTGAAGAAACAGTGTGGAAACACTGCGGCCTGGATAAAGATATTGAAAAACTATTCACCAACCAAATCCACCTTGAATGCGGTGGACGGCTAATCCTTGAAGAGATGGAAACATTAACAGCTATTGATGTGAACACCGGTAAAAATGTGGCGGGAAAAAGCCAGGAAGAGACGATCTTGGAAACCAACCTTGAAGCAGCGGTGGAAATTCCCCGCCAGCTGCGCTTACGGCAGATCGGAGGCATAATTGTCATCGATTTTATCGATATGCGCTTGAAGAAAAACCGTGAACGGGTATTCAAAACCATGGAACGGGAATTGGCCAAGGATCGTACTCCCTCCGACATCCAGGAATTCACCAACCTGGAACTCATCCAAATCACCCGCCAACGACTGGGTCGCAGCCTGACCCAGCGCTTGACGTATGTCTGTCAGCACTGCGGAGGCAGTGGCCGCAAACCATCCATTTCGTTAACGTAAACATTTTGTATCATGAAAACCAAATTCGTAGGATGGATCACGTTTTCCGACTCATCAACGCACTTTCTCACGTCCATCTCAACCAAGTCCCCCGACGGGTGATTGAGGGGAGCCGTCAAACTTGCTAACCCACAAATAGACCCCGAAGGGGCGAAATACAATAGCCAGGGGCAATCGCCCCTGGTAAATGCTATTTTACGCTCTCAGTATTTTTTAATCGAGGAACAAAACGAGGTACTTTTTTACTATACTCGCGGTACTCATCCCGAAAGCGCTGCAAAAGTTCACGCTCTTCAAGCCAGACCATAATTGGCATCAGTACGATGAAAATGCCCATCAATGCATAGATGGCTGGATAATTCAAAATCAAAGACCAGGCCACGAGTGTTAGAGTACCTTCGACGTAGCGGGGATGACGAATTCGACCATAGATCCCATCCGTTATCAATTTACATTTGTATTGTTGGGGAGCGACTTCCGGAAAGCCAGCCAGCATCGACACGGAGACCGATTTCTTAATGTGATATGAGATATAAATGGAAATGCCCATCATCACGATCCCTATAAAACACAGCCAGCCATTAAATGGAAATGTATAAGCCAGGAGGGTATCACTGATGCAATACATCCCCCACCCCATACTAGCCAAAATCAATAGAAGGATGCTATACGTCCACTTGATTCCTATTTTGCGCCAAAAACCAATGAAGGGATGAACAATACACCAAAACACAAGCACGGCGGGTATAACCATCAAAAAAAACACGGCAAATCCATATCGAATGGCTTCCATATTGAAGACCTTGAAATGATTGGAGGATTCCCTGAAACCCTAGACACATTTCACCTTTCTTTGAGATAATTTCAAATGTTACCGCAACTCTATACACCTTCCAATTGGAGGAATCATAGCATGAAGAAAATATGTATGCTCATTTTAAGTTTACTTGTATTTGGTTCATTTTCACAAGCGATTGCACAAGAGTACCGTCAGCTGAGCATTGAAGACTATCGAGACAAAATGAAAGCCGGATGGATTGGCCAGATGGCTGGTGTGGGCTGGGGTGGCCCGACTGAATTTCGCTGGAAAGGCGAGATTATCCCTGAGGACAAAATGCCTGAATGGAAACCGGAAATGATCAACCAGTTTCATCAGGATGACATCTATGTTGAAATGACCTTCATGCGCAGTTTAGAAGTATATGGACTGGACGTATCGATCCGTCAAGCCGGTATCGATTTTGCCAATAGTGGCTATCCTCTGTGGCACGCCAACCGTGCGGGACGCTCTAATTTACGGCGTGGAATTGCACCGCCTGATTCAGGGCACCCGGAATTCAATAACCACGCCGATGACATCGATTACCAAATAGAGGCGGATTATGCCGGATTGATTGCCCCTGGTTTACCCAATTTTGTGATTCAACTGGGAGAAAAATTTGGACGCTTAATGAATTATGGTGATGGTCTTTACGGCGGCCAGTTTGTGGGTGGAATGTATGCAGAAGCCTTTTTTGAAGACGATATGGTGAAGATTGTCGAAGCAGGCCTTGAATGCATCCCCTCCCAAAGCATGTACGCAGAAACCATTCGCGATGTCTTGCGTTGGTATCAAGAAGATCCATTTGATTGGAAAAAAACCTGGGAGAAGATCGAGGCCAAATACCAGGATAATCCCAAGAATCGCCTTTTCTCCTGTACCGGCCCCGAAGCGGATTTCAACATCGATGCCAAGATCAACGGCGCCTATATCGTGATGGGTTTGTTATATGGCAAGCGTGATCCTGACCAGACCATCATCATTTCCACACGGTGTGGACAGGATTCAGACTGCAATCCTTCCAACGCAGGGGGGATTTTATTCACCACCATGGGATTTTCCAACCTTCCCCATAAGTATGTTTCCGCCTTGAACGAAGATACCTATTTCAGCCACACGGATTATAACTTCGCCAAATTGATTGATGTGAGTGAAAAACTGGTTCGCCAGGCGGTAAAACAATCGGGAGGGAAAATTGAAGAGGATGATAATGGTCATGAATACTTTTTAATCCCCAAATCCACTCCAAAACCCTCTGATTTGGAACAATGCTGGGAACCCGGTTCAATCGCCAATAGCCGGTTTACTGAAGAAGAAATGGCAAAAATAACTGCCGGTATAGCCAATGAAGTTCGGAAATTTGCTCCCGGTTGGAAGATTATCCAATGTGGCAGCGATATGGATCCAGGATTGAAAGAAGAATTCAAGGGGAAGAAAAACGTATTGCTCACTCACCCTCTCGATGAAAGAACGCCTTGCATTTTGACGAACGAAGTTACCCTTCCTGAAGGGAAAAGAAGCATTTTGCGATTGGTGGTTAACCACCATGAACAAGGTGATTGGGTATTGGGAGTGAAAGCCAACGGTGATCAATTGTTGGAAGAAACCATTGGCGATGACACCGCCCAACAAGGCTGGAAGGTCATTGAGGTTGATCTATCACACTATGCCGGGAAAACAGTTGGTCTTGAACTCATCAACGCCGCCAACGGCTGGCGATGGGAAGCGGGTTATTGGGCGAATATTAATGTAAGAAGTGAATAAAACCCTAAACCCAAACAAGCGTCCTTTATTTTTTACAAAAAAAATGCAATTGGCATGAACCAATTGCAAAAGAGGGAAAATGTTTTTGCGAGATGCAAAAAGGAAAGGAGATTGGATGAAGAAGTATTTCCATACAAAAACCTTATAAATCAAAAATGAATTAACTCACTAAAAAAACCGGTGCAACCGCGAGAACCATCCTTGAGTTTGTTCCCGGTCGTCATCCTTAAATTCAGGGAAATGATCCTCCAACGAGTCATACCCGTCGGCAGATTCCACCTCATTCTGCCACTCTTGTTCCTGATAATTGGAATCATCGTGTGCTTGAAGATTTAACGAAGGCCGTGATGAAGCGGGTTTTTCCAATTCACGATTATTATAGGTTCGGTAATCGTAATTAAAGTAACACCGCATACACACAACGGTTTGGGAAGGACGGCCGCATATCATGCAGCACCCACGCGATCTGTTATCGGGCATTGCCACACTCCTCATACTTATATTGTGGTTCAACACCCTCAACCCATTAATCAGCAGATCATACTCATTCTACTATGCCTCTCAACTTGGCTACAGCGAATTCCATTCAATTGATTCGATAATCATTATCGGACATATTTTTGCCGACTTAAGTTAAGATTGGGATTTAATTCTTTTTTTTTAATTCCATTGGGTAAAGCCATTTAGCGTTTTTCACCTTCCGATATGTCTTATGATTCTTCATCCGAAACAATCACAATGGCTCCAACCGAATGGGGATCAAGCACGCCTTTGATCACAACGTTATCCTGTCTAGCTGGATAAGAAGCATTATCCAATCCCAAAAGCGTTTCCATACCAAAATCCCCTTTTTTGATGATCATTAAATCCCCTCGGACGGTATGAAGGTTTGAATTATAAAGGGTAATGACCATTTTATGGTCAGAGGAAAAACGATTGGCATAAACTCCCCGCTGAAGGGTTGGCAAAAGCGGTTCCACCTTTCCTGAGGTAAACGTATCATGATGATTGTGAACCACTTCGTATGCTTCTTTTGTGAACGCACGAAACTCTTTGCTATACCATGATTTAGCCCGCCCCTTCAACCACATCGCTTCGCCATGAAAGAAGCACAACTTGGCATCCTCGGCGCTGATTCCTTTTGGATCGATGCCCGGATGGAACAACTCAATCACTTTAAAATCAGGGAAAGCATAACGGAACAAATTCAACTTCACTGGGCTGGGGTAATCCACATCACCCGCCATCGCGTAACTAAATGCTGCATCGGTGTATTGTGAAGAGATATCATTAGGCACCTGTTCAGTGTAAATCGCTACAGGCTGATCCAGCTTATCAAGTTCATTTCTCAGGTGTTTTAGCATCCCATGTTCGCCGATGAGGGGATGTGCCCCGACGGCATGTTCATGGTGGGTGGAAAAACAGGCTTTGCTGCTATCGCCAAAACCGTATTGATCAACATATAAGGCATCCGCATTGGTGTCCTGCGCTACGCTTTTCAGGGTCGTGCCCAAATAATCACGCCAGCCAGCTGCGTATGAATCCATAAACATTTCGTCATTGCCCGACCAGGTTTTAGGCTCACCATCTTTTGTAATGATCTGCCATTCGCTGGCTTTTTCATGACCAACTTTTGAGCGTGGATCGATCAAATATCCCTCCAAATATAGCCCTACCGGAACCGGGCATGTGCTGATGGAATGTCTTAAATCGTTCTCTCCTCCCAACTCATATCGTGTATAATTCCCAACCCGGCCATATTTTTCTGAATAGGCCCAGCCGGAAATATCGATCATATCAATTCCACCCAGCGATGTTTCCGATTCATGAATCAAGCGGTCGAACGTATAGGAATCCCTGGTCAAATCAAACAAGTAACCGGTTCCACCAATCGGATAATCACGGCGGCATATAAACACATCTTTCAAAATGCGCCGTGACGCTTTGTTGGTTGTATACCATTGCCTGGACCATTGCCGGTAGTTATCAAATGGAACATGCCAATCGCCAGGATGGAAATCCAACATCACCGGCGGAAAGGCATGAAAGGATTGGGCTTCGATTTGAATTGGTAAATGAAAGCCAAACTCAACTCCCATTCGTGATCCTTGCGTTCGTTTTTCAAAACGAAAGCGTTTCAAAACGAGATCCGTATCCCGAGTGTGCAAAGCCAAACCAAAATGGCCGCTCTCGGAATAGAGATCAAAAAACTGAAGGGGGAACTCACCTGAATGGACTCCCATCAAACGCACCGGCTGGTTTCCATGTGCCACTCGGCGGAGAGGAAAGAAGTAATAATCATTTTGGATATCTTCACTCAATCGGATATCCCGCATATCCGGGAATAACAGGCGTAAGGATTGCGGAGTATACCCCTGATTCCTGACACTTGCTTGCATAAGCAGCTCAGTTCCTGCATCCGCCTTCAGATTGATGTTGAATTGCAGTGGCAACGTCGGTTCCATTGATTGAAGAACCAACGTCAGCCCATTTTGATTAAGATGATAATTTTCGATCGAGAATTGCTCTGAAGTAATCTGCATTCGTCCACTTAAGAATGAAAATAAGGGAGTTGGTTGAGTGAGTAAATCGTGATAACCCGTTTTATGAAATAAAGATTGGATATTAAGACCATCCTCACCGTTAAGAACCAACCGGTAGTAGTCATTTTCCAAAACAAACGATTGGTTATCCTTGACGGTTAAATTGGGAGAAGCCGTTTGTTGATTCATGTGAGGTTTTGGTAAGCTCAACGGCTTTTGATTTTCCGGCAAAGCGACCAGGTTCTCGTTTCCACCATTCACCGTTAAACCAGTTAAAAATAGACGTCCATAGGACATCCACTCTTCAATTGTAATTCTTTCAAGTTTTTTTCTTTTATCAGCGGGGACGAGATAGCATCCCAAAGTAGAAGCCTCCACACTATAAGAAGAGCGATGAACACTGTAAGGAAATGAGCGATCCCGAGTTCCATCCGCATAATGTTTAGTCACCACCAGGCGTTCGGGCTGCTTGATTTCAGTTCGTTGAACAAATTGAAACGCATTGTCCGTCCCAACCAACTCCATACCTAACAATAAGAAAATCTCATGGCATGTTTGATCAATTGCAACTTCGATGGAATCACGCTCGATAAGCGATGTCGATTTTATCATCGGTTCAGAATTCAATTCAAAGGGAATTTCATCACATACTACAATTCCAACTGTTAGTTCAGTTTGTCTTGAATAGCGTTCCAATGGTTCCAACTGGCCGGTCAGAGGAATAGTTTGGACATTCGAATTGAACACACTGGAAGATGCTTGTTTTAATCGATCGCAGGTTAAAACGGTTCGTGTTTCACTATCAGGATCGTGGAAAGAGAGGTCAAACAACTCAAGCACAGCAGGTTGATTGCCACTGTGAATGGTTAAAACGATCTGATCAATCTGCTCTGTCTGGATGGGAGGGTAAATCGTTTGAGTCACGCTATGGATAGTGCCATCATTCAATGCTTTCACCGGGGGAGTAAAAAACGCTTCACCAGCCCGGGCGAAAGGATTTTCCATATTTGACGCTCCAGGCGTCACTGGCCCTGTTGAACCAGGACGCAGCCGTATCAAAGGGAAATCTCCATTTTTAATTCCCCAGGCTCGATATCGCAGCTGTAGTTGAGAAAATCGATAAACCCAAATTGGTTCGCTGGTAAGCACCCATTCCGCACTGCTATTCGCTACTACAAAAGCGGATAAACGTTGGCCATCAATCGACAACGTTCCTTGTCCGCTCACCAATTCCCACTCGGAAGGATTGGTATGATTGAAACTCCACCCATCTACACCGGAATATGCAGTGGCGTATGAATGCCAATTGAGGAAAAGAATCAGTATAGTGTAAAGAATATTTTTTTTCATAATTGTAAATCATTAATGATTTTGATTTATAACACCTTGATTAAAGGCATGAGCAATCTTTCCCGCAATTCCAGAAACAAAAAGTCCAGCAGATGATGCTATTTTTCTTCCTTTTAACTCTTCAATTAACAATTCTTTCTTCAACTGATATGCTAATGATATAGCTTCAATTTCACCAGCATCCAACTGATATATCCCTGGTATATCTACAATTTGAGAAATTTGTTGAACTTTAATCAAAGAATTTATTTGATAATTTTGCAGATAAGCATCAAAAGAAGGGAAACCTTCAGAAACTTCCTCAGCTACTTTTTGAGGAATTAGAATGTGGGTATACATTTTTCGGATAAAATTATAACCATCCTCTAATTTTTCCAGAGTAATCAAAGGTCCTGTGTTACTTATTATGTCCTTTGACATGCCTTTATCTCAATTTCTATATCTTCTTTCGTTCCTCCCACCATCGACAATCCAAATTGTGGTATCACCTCTTCTTCAAACTGTCGGCGTGTTTTGCCTATCATCATACGGGCTTCCTTTTCAGTTAAATGACCGTTATAATATAAAGCTGCCGCTAAAGCTTCCCTTATATATTGATGATCCATATTTCGCGGGAGTTCGATCGTAATTTGATGTGAGATTGAATTGGTGTCACTATTCATAAATTTCTCCTTTGCTTATCACGAAAAAAAATGACCTCGATACATTATATCATCATTTTATTTATTTAAAAATTTTTGGTATTCCAAAATCAAAAGAATTTAATAGGATATGACTCAAGATTGATTATCATAAAATTAACAGATTTTACTGGTTTTTTGAACAATGCTTCCAATCCTTGCATCGATCGGAAACCAGATTTCCAATATAAGAGTTACTGTCCATCATTGCTATTCTTCTTTCTTTCGACAGCGTGGTAATACTCACCATAGAGTTCCTTGGCACAGGTCGGGCAAATTCCATGCGATAGTTCCGCATCCGAATGTTCCTGGATGTAGCCTTCCAATTGGTTCCAATAGCCGGAATCATCCCGAATTTTTTTGCAATTTGCACAAATGGGGATAAAGCCACTCAATGTTTTAATCTGGCTGAAGGCGTCTCGCAGTTCATTGATCAATTCTTCACGTTCATTTCGAAGCGCAGAAACCAGCAGGACCGTGATGATGGTTATTCCACAAAACAAATTAAACCGCACCAAGACAATCTCACGGTAAAACTCACCCATGGCAAACGGCCCAAGCCCTTGCGAACTTTTTATCGAAGAAATGACCAGGAATAACAGAAAGGCGATAGAGGTGATCCTCAAATCAAATCGAATGCTGGACAAAAGCAGCACAGGAAAAACAAAGTAGGGAAAAACCAAGGGGTTATCTTTATCCGCTCCGAATATAATCAGGGAAGCCACAATACAAAACACAAAAAGTAGAGCAATTTCAATGTTGTGCCGGGGGGAATATGTTACAGAAGTGGGGCTCATCCAGGAGATCATTAAAGGAAGGACCATCAAATAACCAATCACCGCTGTTTCAAACCATATCGTCCAGTTAATTAAGGTGGGGGCTTCCCACACATTGCTCATCAAATAGGTTCCCGCAGTCGCTCCGACGATTGAGTTTAGAATTACTCCGTAAACAATCATTTCTATCGTATTTTTCAACCGGCCGAATTGAAGCGGCCAAGTGGCCAAAAAGTATATTAGTACATAACCCGCTACGATTTCAATCATGTTTGCACTGGTCAATAAGCAGGAGGGGCCAAATCCAAATGCATCGAAAAAATATAAGTATACAAAATAGCTTAAAGCAGCAGCCCCCAAATAGATCATGGCTCGTTGCGTCGTGGCATAAAGCATGATACCCAGGACAATGGCATTGGCAGGCCAAAACATAGGCGTGCTGGTGGGCTCGAAAGTAAATAGGGAAGATCCTACGATAACACCGCCATAGACTAAAAAAACACAGAGTGAACGTATCGCGATTTCAAGCCAAGGCCGGTGAGCAGTAATTGTGGATGAGTTCATTTCACAACATAGGTCCGTAGAATAACGTTACGCTTAACCTTTTTCTAAGTATAAGATCATGCCCGTCTATTCGCAACAGTCAAATATAAAGAGACACACAATATGTGTGCAAGTTTTTGATGTTATGGAATTTGTTTTCTTGTTTTCAATTGGATAGAATAGACAAACGCTAAATCAACCGGGAAAGGGAAGAATGGTGAAAAAACCTTTATATTTAGCTGCTTGGTCAGGACCAAGAAATATCTCCACTGCTTTAATGCGCTCGTGGGGAAACCGTCCGGATACTCATGTTTGTGATGAGCCTTTTTACGCCCATTACTTGCAATATACGGGATTGGATCATCCGGGGGCTGATGAAGTAATCGCTCATCATGAAACAGACCTGGATAAAATCATTCATGATTTAACCGGCCCGCTGCCTGACGGCAAACAGATTTATTATCAAAAACACATGACCAAGCACATGCTTCCCCATATTGACCGTCGTTGGATGAAGCAGGTCACCAATTGTTTCTTGATTCGTGAACCAAAGGATGTCATCACCTCATTCATGAAAGTGGTTCCCAACCCTACCCTGCATGACACCGGTTATCGTGAACAGCTGGAATTGTTTCATTATGTTTGCGAGTTTAGTGGTACAATTCCCCTTGTGTTGGATAGCAAGGATATTTTGCAAAATCCTGAACGATTATTGAGGCTTTGGTGTGAGCAATTGGGTCTTGAGTTTATGGATGCTATGCTGCACTGGAAGCCCGGTGTGCGCGAGACTGATGGAATATGGGCGAAACATTGGTATCATAGTGTGGAGCAGTCCAGCACGTTTGCTCCCTATAAACCCAAAGACGAACCGGTCCCGGATCATTTACTTGATTTAGTGGATGAATGCAATCGATTGTATAACGAGATGTATGCGCATCGCCTTCATTGATTGCCAGGAAAGGCCACAACATGCTTCAAGAGTTTAATCCCAAAAATAAAAACATTCTAATCAACATCAATGGGAAATTGGTACACAGGGATCAAGCGGGCATCAGCCCATTTGATTCCGTCGTACAAGGTGGTGATGCCGTTTGGGAAGGATTGCGATTATACAAAGGCCGAATTTTTCGCTTAACCCAACATTTAGACCGCTTGCGTGATTCAGCGAAAGCCCTGGCTTTTGCTGAAATCCCCCCTCATAACACAATCATTCATGAAATTAGGCGAACCCTGGAAGCCAATCATATGGAAGATGGTGTCCACATCCGCTTAACACTTACCAGAGGGGTAAAAATTACCAGTGGTATGGATCCTCGTTTAAATCAACAGGGACCAACATTGATAGTCCTTGCGGAACATAAGCCACCGGTGTATGACAAATCAGGCATTCGTTTGATCACGTCTTCAATCCGGCGCCCCCCCTCTGATTGGCTGGATCAAAACATCCATTCCAACAATTTAATTCCATCGATCCTAGCAAAAATCCAGGCCAATGCCGCTGGAGTGGATGATGCCCTGCTGCTTGACACCCGAGGCTTTGTGGCGGAAACCAACGCTACTCATGTTTTTATCGTTAAACATGGCGTCCTATCAACATCCCATACCTATGCCTGCCCCGAAGGGATAACTCGCTCTGTGGTGTTGGAACTCTGTGAAACCAATCAAATTCCCTGTCAAGTAAGAGACATCAACCTGTCCGAAGTCTACCGTGCTGATGAAATGTTCTGCACGGGCACCATGGGTGAGATCGCACCGGTCATCGAAGTGGATGGCCGTATCATTGGTGAGGGATCATGTGGTAAATTAACTCAGCGCCTTTCAGTCTTGTTTGCGGAGATGACAGCAAGCGAAGGGGAAGTTATCCTTCCTGGTGAGTAATAGATTTTTCGTAACTGGTTCACTGTTTACCCTGTGCCAAAAACTCCGTCAACAGCCGCACGCCGGCGCCGCTGGCGCCTACTTTGAAGTAAGCCAATTCCTTTTCAATCGTCCCCGTACCGGCGATATCCATGTGGGCCCATTTTTGCTCTTTCGATTCGAATTGGGCGAATTGGCGTAGAAACTCCCCGGCTGAGATTGTTCCTGCACATTTGGGCTGACCGGTATTTTTTATATCGGCAATCTGGCTTTTCACATGTTCCTGCAGTTCGCTGTAAATGGGGAGCGGCCAGGCACGGTCGTCGGTTCTAGCGGCGGCATCAAGCAATCGCTGCTCCAAAGTTTTATCCGATGACATCAAGCCGGTATGTTCAAATCCCAAAGCAATGACAACCGCGCCGGTTAAAGTAGCGATGTTAATAATTGCTTCCGGTTTGTAATTCTTCGCCATATAACTGTTGGCATCCGCCATTACCAGCCGCCCTTCCGCATCGGTGTTGAGGATTTCCACGGTTTTCCCGCAATAACTGGTCAGTACATCACCCGGTTTATAGGCCCGAGGGCCGATGGCGTTCTCTGCCAGGCCACAGACAAAATAGGCATTGCATTTCAAATTCAGTTTTAATGTGTTTTGCAACGTACCCACCACGGTGGCTGCCCCGCACATATCCAGACGCATATCGACCATGCCAGAGGTGTTTTTAAGGTTTAGCCCACCGGTATCAAAGGTAATTCCTTTCCCTACAAGTGCATAATATGGACCGTCCTCTTTTCCCCCCTGGTATGTCACGATAATCAGTTTGGGCTCTTTTTTGCTGCCCTGATTGACTGCCAAGTGCAGTCCAAATCCTTTTTCCTGCAGTTCGATTTCGTTCAATACTTCAATCTTGCAGCGTTTATCATCTTTAATTACCGTACGAATGGTCTGCTCAATATAGTTAGAATCCGCCTCATCAGCGTTTTCATTGCCAAGGTCACGCGCCAGGTTCACTCCATCACCGCAGATCGAAAGCCGATCCACCAGTTCCTGGTGGCTTGTTTGGATTTGCAATGTCAGTTGACGGTAATCCTTGCTCTCACTGTTTTGGCTTTTGTATTTATCCCACACATAGGTTCCTAATTTGGCACCATCGACAATCCCTCGGATGTTTTTTTCCTCATCGTTTTCGATTATCACCCCAACTGGTTTTTCCAAATCAAAATATCCCGATTGCAACACCGTGCTGATCAGCTGACCAATCATGCGCATATTGGGCTGATCTTCCGCGTTCCCCAATCCCACCAGTGCGCATACCTTGGCGCCTTTGAATAGCGGAGTGATCTCATCCAATTTGCCAGAAAACTTCTTTGCCTCGATCACTTCCTTCGCTAATTGATTCAAATCAGTATCAGGGATTAATACACGCTGATCTTTTGAGACTAAAACAATGTACTGTGTACAATCCTTATCCAACATCTTGACAGCCTTAATTATCATCTATTTCCACCTTTCGGAATAATCAACATTTTTTCCTGCAAGGTATTGTGATAGGGAATAACTTCTCAATCCAGGGTATCGGTTAGTCCTCGATCGCAAGATTCACACATCGTTTGTATCATTGATCAAAACTCTGTGGTGGACTCTGTGCAAATCATGTCTAATATGATATATTCAGTTATTACAATACACCTTTGGAGAAATATACCCCAATGAATCTATTTTCCGACTTCGACAGCCCCTGGAAAGAATTTTTAACTTGCTGCGTTTCATTCATTGGGTTATGCAATTACCAGTCGAATTGGAAGAAGCATTAGTCAACGAAATTCAAACTTTAGAGGAGAAACAAAAAATGCCTTATACCTCAAATTATGAAGAAGCCTGCAAAAAGATAGGTTGGGAAAAAGGAAACGAGGAAGGATGGAAAAAAGGGAGAGAGGAAGGTTGGTTAAAAGGACGGGAAGAAGGACGGGAACTTGGGAGTATCATGACTTCCCATGAATATATTATGAAAACTTTACAAATTCGCTTCGGACAAATTCCCCCCAATATGGGTGAGTCAATTTCAAACATTCAGGATCGAACAGTATTGGATTCAATGCTTGAGCAAGCGATTAAGTCAAACTCGATTGATGAATTCAAAAAAAACTGCGGGATAATCTAGATTAAATTACTTTCGTGAAATGATCTTATTGATCCACAATTCAGCTGGTTTTGCCTACAGAATATTATTTGTCATTCTTTTCCCGTCTGGAAAACACCTTCATTGCCAACTGCCTCAAAAAAGGTATTTGGGCAGCCACTGTCAATATAATGAGTATAGTCAAAACGCGGGCGATAGGTTGATCGATAAAAGGCCAGAGGCTGCCGTCAGAGGCAAGGAGAGCGCGGCGCAGGTTTTCATCGGCCATCGGGCCAAGGATTACACCGATAACAAGGGGAGCGATGGGGTAACCCATTTCTGTAAGCCAATACGCCAATATTCCAAATCCGAACATTAAATATACACTAAATGTGTTTAGACCGAGTGCGTATGAACCAATGACGCTGAAAAAGGCAACAAAGGGCATCAATATCGCTACTGGCATCTTTAATACCCGCACAGTTAGTTTGGTGATAACCAATCCACATACCAGCATGGTCAAAGAGGCCAGCGCCAGAATGGCTGAGATTTTGGGAATAAAATCAGGAAATTCAATCGGTAAAAGCGGTCCTGGACGCACGCCATGTAAAAAAATAGCCCCCAGCAACATCGCTGCCGGAGGAGAACCCGGCACGCCAAGAGTGAGCAGCGGAATCAACGCACCACCGATACATGCATTGTTGGCGGTCTCAGATGCTATTACGCCCTCTATTGTTCCCTTGCCGTATTGATCCGATTCTTTGCTGAGTTTCTTGGCAGTGTCATATGACATCCAGGCGGCAACATCCTCACCCACACCGGGAATGGATCCCACACCAACACCCATCATCCCTGATCGGATGGTAAGTGCCAGTTTGTTTTTGACGATACGCCAATTCGGTTTCAAATGGCTCAGTTCCGAGGGGATCGGTTGGTATTCTTTGGGGCGTAGAGTAGCAATAATTTGGGGAATGGCGAATCCACCAAGAATAACAGGGATGACTTTTATGCCTTCGAATAATTCGGGGATACCAAAAGTGAAACGGTAATATCCCTGGATGGGATCGATGCCAACAGATGAGATGAGTAAACCCAGCAATCCCGCAATCCAGCCTTTTACCGGAGTATCCGGTGACGTCAGTGACCCACAAATCATTACTCCAAAAAAAGCAAGCAAAGCATATTCGACCGAGGTAAAATTGGAAGCCAACATACTTAACAAAGGGATAAAGACAAGCATGGCTAACACACCGGAAACGGTGCCGATAAAGGATGTGACCGTGGCAGTGGCGATGGCTTCTCCCGCCCTTCCTGAACGGCAGAGATAATAGCCTTCCATGGCAGTAGCAGCGGCTGCCGCGGTACCTGGAATATTTAGGAGAATGGCAGGGTGGCTGCCCCCATAAATCGCACCGACATATATACCAATTAGCGAAATCATGGCAATATCGGTTGGCATGCCAAACGTGACCGAAGTCAACAATGCTACACCCAGCGTAGCAGTCAAGCCAGGAAGGGCTCCAAAAACAATTCCCAACAATACCGATCCAAAAAGAGTAAGGATATTGCTAAAGGTGAGGAGGGCTACAAGTTGATAAACAAATTCATCCAGATACATAACCGTTGATTTTTCCGATCAGGGTAGTGAAACCAAAAGGTAATGGCGAAAGATATAACCGGTCACCAAGGGTATAATTGCGCTTAATAAAAGTAACATAATCAAATGGGGTACGCGTGGAAATACTCCTCCGGGCCGATAAAAGGTCAACATAAATGTTGCAAGAAAAATAAAACTGGCCAGGTAAAAGTCAAGGCGGTCGAATAAGGCAAACACATAAAAAGCGATAAGCAGCACGACGAGAAACACGCGTTTTGCTTCTGTATTTTGTGGAAGTAATTTAAATTTGGCTTTGAAATAGGCGAATAATTGGTTGAATCCCCCTTTTTTAGCAGCGTGGATCAGTACATTCATGCTGCTGCTGATGATTAAAACTCCCAGGATCAGCGGAAAGGCTGCCGGTGATACATACCAGTTGTTTTTCACCCCACCGTAAGAGCCGCCGAATGGAATTTGCAATGAAGCAATGATGACGATCACACCTAAAGCGATGAGGCAAAATGCGGTAACCACATCCGCCTTGCGCAGTTTTTCTTCCGGCATCATAAGGCTGATTATCCTCCAGAATTATTGTGCAGGTTTTTTTATTCCAAATTCTTCAGGTGATTTTTTGGCTATTCCCATTTCATATAATGCCCAGGTCCAGGCGCTTTCCATATTCAACGCGGCGTTCTGTGCTTTCTCACCATGATAGCCATAAAGGGTAAGGTGCCTATGCTTGGCGAGCTGCTTCACTTCCTTTGATTGCATGGCTTTGGTAAAAGCATCGGTGATTTTTGTGATCACTTCATCCGGCACGCCTTTAGGTACAGCAAAACCTAACCATTGATAAATAGGCAGATCAGCAATAGCTGGATATTTTTCCGCGGCTGCAGGTATAGCACCAACACTTTCGAGGGTATAAGGTTCATCGCTAAGCATGGCCAAAGGTTTCAAGCGGTTTCCTTTGATAAATTCAGCCTGCTCGGAAATGGTAGTGACGACCAAATCAACCTCACCGGATATTACTGCCACTTGCGAAGGGTGGCTTCCGGGAAAGGGAAGGTAATTGAATTCCACCCCAGCAGCGTCTTGAAGAGATATCAGCAGGGTGTGATGCAGCCCACCTGTCACTCCGGCAGAAGCTTTCAGTTCACCTGGTTTTTCCTTGGCGGCTTGAATGAGCTCATCCAATGTGTTGTACGGTGAATCCGGGTGGACCGACACCACATCAGGCGCACCGGCTACCATAAACCAATGCCAATCGTCCGCCGTGGTATGGTGAGCACCCATTACCGGAGCGGGATGGATGGTTTCAGAAAAACCACCCCAATAATACCCATTTTTGGGCTTTGACCAGACATAATTCAGAGCGACACCGCCATTGCCACCGGTTCGATTGACTACATTGATAGGCACATCAAGGTGCTCTTTCATCACCGATGCGATGACGCGATCAACGGTATCGGTTCCACCTCCCGCAGCAACAAAGCAGGATATTTCAATAGGCTGGGATGGCCATTCCTTTTCGGCCTGGGTACAGGCTGTCATGAGTACACTTAAGATAAGCAATGTATTGAATTTCAAATAATTGTACATCAATATGATTCTCCTTATTGTCTGGAAATGATCTGATATTTTATGCAACCTAGAAAATCCTGCCTCATAAGTCAAGTCTATTGTTGATTCAATGTGTTTCGTAAAGAAAGATTGAGTATGCTTCTTGATCCATGATTAAGATAGTGCCATGATATTTCTCTTAATCGTTTTACTCCCATCGGTTATTCCAAAATTTTTTGTGTGACACCATGAGGGGGGGTTTTATTAAAAAAAATAAAATCAAACGTATGTCAGCACTCGAAACAAAGGTGAGATAAGTTGACATTTTTTTTTGATGAGGTGAACCCCGATTCACCCAGGCATACGTTTATATACTTAAATATGGTGAGGTGATGTTTTATGACACGAGTCGCAATTGGTATTGATCTTGGAGGTACTGATATAAAAGCAGGTTTGGTTGCGGAAGATGGGACCATTATTCGCCGATATAAAAAGGCAACCCAAGGGCATTTGGGAGGCCGCAAGGTGGTGGACCGTATCGGAGATTTAATTCAGGAAATCTTGGATTCAGACGAGATGAAAGGGCGAAGGAATGACCTGCAAGGGATCGGTTTGGGATCACCCGGTCTTGTTGATCAAAAAAATGGGCGAATTACCCGACCGGTCAATATTCCCGATTGGGATTTTTGGATTAATGTGCGCGAGATTTTTCAAGACCGTTTTGGGCTATACACCTGGATGGATAATGACGCCAATGTCAGCGCGTTGGGTGAAGCAATGTTCGGCGCGGGTAAAGATAAAGATGTGGTTTTGGTTTTAACGCTGGGGACCGGTGTCGGGGGTGGTATTGTTGTTCATAATAAGGTCTTTCATGGTGGAAGTGGATTTGCCGGAGAATTGGGGCATATCATGGTTAATCCCAGCGGACCAGTATGTGGTTGCGGAAATGAAGGTTGCCTGGAAACCTATGCCTCAGCAAATGCGATTTCCAAATATGCCTCAGACCGTATCAAAGTAGAACATGTCCCCAGTATTCTAAAAGACATGGTGGGTGAGGATGGTAAAGTGACCTCTAAAATGGTTCATGAAGCCGCACTGAAAGGTGATGAGGTGGCTTTAGGCGTGATTGCCAATGCTGGAAAACATTTGGGAATTGGTATTTCGACCTTGGTGGTTTGCTTTAATCCGGAACTTATATGCATCGGTGGCGGTGCTTCTAACATGGGAGATCTGTTGTTTGATCACGCGCGGCGTGAACTGGAATGGCGGGTATTCTTCCATTCTCATTATCCAACGCCAATCGTTCAGTCTCAATTGGGAGAAGAGTCAGGAACAGTCGGCGCAGCAGGACAAGCGTTTGTATAGACACTCTTTACTATAATACGATTAAAAAAGGCGGTTGTTATACCGTCTTTTTTGTTAAAGTATGGTGATATAATTTTGATTACACCAATATGACAGAGAAACTAAAAGCCGAAATCATATCATTCACAAAATCCCTGGGATTCGACGCAGTGGGTGTGTCTTCCACCGTTCCACACACCTGGAAGCAATACAAAACCTGGGTGGAGGTTGGTTATCACGGTGAAATGGGATATTTAAAAAAGCGACTGCACGAGCGTGCAAATCCTTCCTCCATTTTGCAAGGTGCTCAATCAATCATTATTGTGGCTAATCGATATTGCCCTCCCCATGTTGCAAATCAAAGCAATCAAAATAATCCAAGCGGGATCGTATCCTGTTATGCATGGGGGGACGATTACCATGACATTATGGGCGAGACCTTGGGTCGAGTGTGTGAATGGATTACAGATCAGACGGGTGGAAAACACCGAGCAAGATGGTGCGTGGACACCGCACCTTTGCTGGAGCGTGATTTTGCCGCCCAGGCAGGGATTGGATGGGTTGGAAAACACACCAGTCTGCTTAGCCGTGACTTGGGAAACTGGTTCTTTTTAGGGGCGATTTTAACCACATTGCCCTTGGAGCCTGACCAACCGGTACAAGCACATTGTGGTTCATGCAAGCGCTGTTTAGATGTGTGCCCAACAGACGCATTTGATCGCCCTTATCAACTGGATGCCCGCAAATGTATCTCCTATTTAACCATTGAATTGAAAGGATTTATCCCACGCGAATTTCGCAGGCCAATGGGAACCCGGATTTTTGGCTGTGATGACTGCCTGGGGGTATGCCCCTGGAACCGGTTTGCGCGTGCAGCTAATGAAATGCGTTTCTATCCCCGTGAAGGATTACATGTGCCTGATTTAATGGAACTTATGCAGATGGACGAAGCTACATTCCGAAAGCGGTTTAAAGGAAGCCCTATTAAACGGGCGAAACGGCGTGGGTTTTTGCGAAATGTAGCAGTAGCATTGGGAAATACAGGTGATTCCCGTGGTGTTCCAGTTTTGTTGAAGAGTTTAAACGATCACGAACCATTGGTACGCGGTCATGCTGCCTGGGCATTGGGCGAAATTGCTGGGACAGAGGCAATCCAAGGGCTGAAAAAGGCTGAAGAAAATGAAACGGATACACAAGTAAGAAATGAGCTTCAACTGGCGATTCTACAGGCAAACAGAAAAAGTTAGGCTACTTGTTTTCCGTACTTTTTTCTGGATCGGGTAATATCAATTCAGCATCATCAATGGTGATATTACCTTCTATCGATTTCCATTTATTCAAGTTATTGTCGCTTTCAAGAGCCAAAGAACCGATGATATAAAGAGATTCCTGGATTTTATCATGATCACGTTTTTCCAGGGCTTTTCTGGCATTATCAATTTCCCGGCACACCAAGGCTCGACGGTGTTCTTCCCAATTATTTTGCACAGGAATGGCCTGATTGCGGTATTCGAGCTGATTGAGTAAAAATTCAAACCGGTTCCATGATAGGGGTTGTTTTTTTCGCCGCCCAAAAAGATTCATGGTCCGGTCAAGATAATAGACAATGGTAGCAAAAATAACAATTGTCACCAAAGGCCATCCAATTGCCGTAATAACTTCTGCATAGGCTTTTATGAGTTCAACAATAAATTCCGGACCATTCATAATTATTCCAAGTTTATATTCCTTTATTCAATGGATCAACAAATTATTAACGAGTCTGCGTTTATGTGGTGGTGGCTCTGGCTCGTTTGTCTCCACCAGTCCATTCTAGCGGTAATCCACGTGCTCGAAGGGCAGACAGGATTATTTTGACGGCAGCATCCAGGGTGATATGTTCCATATTCAACACCAAATCATAAGCCGTAGCATCATCAATATCCCGTTTAAAGTAATTCTGGATAAAGTGCGCGCGTTCCCGGTCGACACGCTCAATAATTCTAACGGCTTGTTTTTCGCTTTCTCCCCGATATTGGAAAAGGTTCTGTTTTCTCACTTCGAATGGGGCCACCAACCGGGTTCGAAAGGCATTTGTACCTTGCAAAAGAAAATTTGAACCTCGGCCAAGAAGCACAACACCCCCTTGAAGTGAAGCAGTTTTGGTCACTTCACCAAGGGCATGCAAATAATCATCCCGATCAACAAAGTGTTGCTTGAGGATACCTTCAACCCATGTTTCAAGATTGGATCGCTCATGTTCATCCAGCGATTCGATTACCGCACTGCGCACTCCAAGATGCTGAGCGATATAATTCACGATTTCTTTGTCGAATAGGCCGTAATGTAGCTCATGGGCCAACAACTTGGCCAATTCATCCGCTCGGCATCCGCATTGGGTGGACATGGTAATAACCGGCCGCACCTCTGATGGAGGTTTGGCGTCTCCTTCGGTTTCCAACTTTTCTTTATAGACCTGCCGCTCCTGATTCCAACGATTAATTTGGCGATTAACAATCAGATGAATATCAGACATTGTTTGTTTACCTCCGTACCCCCCCATTAAAAACTGGTTTAACACTACAATACCATGTATAAACCAGTTTTTTCAAAGGTTTAATGTAGATTTTTCGAATTTTGCCTGGATAATCCTTCTTTCAGTTTTTAGCATAGATGACCGGTTATTGCTTTGACGAATTTATAAAATAAGTTTCAATCTTTATTTTACACGAAAAATGATTATTTTTCGTAGTTTTTTCGGAGGAATCACTTTCCACAAACCGATCTGAGAAGGATAATATAAGTGAACAATGTTTTAAAGAAATAATTAAAAATGCTTATAAATTTAACAACTTATATTGTTTTTTTATCGATTGGAATGGTTTTTACTTCCATTTTTTCTTTTCTACCAATTAACCAGAGACATAGAGGTTTTAATTACAATGAGTGAAATTCTTCAACGTATACTCGATGTATTGAAAGATCAATCTGTTTTTTACATGGCAACGGTGGATTCTGGCTCCCCACGTTTGAGGCCAATGACATTGCTTGCCCATGATGGCGTCAAAATTTGGACAACATCTCATAAACGTGCGCAAAAAATGGAACAATTGGTTAAACAGAATGAAGTCGAAGCATGTTTTGTGGATGAAATGAATCGGCAAGTTAGAATACGGGGAAAAGTCCAAGTTCATGATGATGAGGAATCCTGGAACAAATTACGAAGCGCAACAGAAGATATACCCCAAATTCACGATCCGAACTACGTGCTTTTGTTGATTGAACCAGAAGAAGTCCGCTATATCGATGATTGGAGTTTGGAGTATAAAAGTCTGCCTTTGGACGAGATTAAGACCAGTTAAAAACTCCTTATTCCACGGGGCTGTAAAAGTTAATAACTTTTAATATTCCAGATAATAGGTCGCGAACGATGAAATCCGGTTGACGGTCCGAGGTGCGAAGGGCTTGCATGGTTTTAAAAGGCTTTCCGGATTTAATCATCCCCGTATGACAACCTGCCGCCCAGCCCGCTTGCAGGCATTCCATACGATCACCAAGAAAAAACGTATCTTGAAGGTTGAATCCATGCTTGGCGGAAGCCACTTGCAGTAAGCCGGTTTTGGGATAACTGCAGCGTTCCCAATCCGCATAGGGGCTGGGGCATACCATTATATCTTCGATATATCCATTTTCCTGCTCGATGATGTCTCGCATATAGGTATGTATCGCTTCCATATCCGTAGTGGTCATTTCCCCTTTATATAAAGGTTCTTGTGAGGTAATGATAATTGGTTTGATTCCATATCGTTTGAGAGTTAAAAAGGCTTCAGTGACGAAAGGGAGAAAAACAAAATTATCTAATGATGTCACGGGTTGATCCTGTCGGACATTTATAATTCCATCACGCTCAATAAGGACGTATTGTTCCATTTTCCACCTGAAAAGTCTTGGTTGGAGTGAGTTGGGCGCCAAGATGATCACGGCTGGTGGCAGTGACGATCAATTGGCCTTCCAGTTCAATATTATCCCAGAATCGGGTACGACGAGTATTATCCATTTCATAGACAACGTCGTCAATTAACATAATCGGCCTATGGCCCACAATCTCAAGACAAAAGCGCACTTGAGCCATTCGCAACGCCAAAGCGGCGGTGCGCTTTTGGCCTTGTGAACCAAATTGAGAGAGATTTTTATTCTGCAAATGGATATGTAAATCATCACGGTGAGGACCGGTTTGAGTGGTTCCTCGTTCAATTTCGGTTGTTTGATTTCGTTCCAAACGTTCTTTTAAATGATTTAGAATTTCCTCTGAATTGTCTGATTCATCCGCCCTGTAAGAAAGGGTAAGGGGGCCATCATCGGCAAGTTTTGCATAAAAATGTTCCAACAATGGAGATAAATGATTGGTTGCTTTTTTCCTTTGTTTGATAATTTGCACCGCTAAATCAAGAAATGGTTGGTTCCATGGATTGAGCTCGGTTTTGGCTTGGGAGGAAGATTTACCCTGCAAGTTTTTAAGTATTTGATTTCGTTGACGTAACGTTCGACGGTATTTTTGTAAAAGGGGGATATATTCGCGATCATTCTGGGCAATAGCCATATCCAGAAAACGCCGCCGCCCTTCCGGGCTGCCGGATACGATATAAAGATCTTCAGGGGCGAACAGGACAGTTCGCATAAGTCCATAAAGATCACCGACACGCGGTAAGGGATTATCGTCGATTTTGATGATTTTTTTGTTCTTTTCCAATCCACATTCAATGGTCTCTGAATTCCCCAAATGTTGAACCTGGGCTCGTAAAAAGGCGGTGTTTTGATCCCAGCGTATAAGTTCCTCTTCACGGTGGGTACGATGGGAGGTTGAGGTTGAAAGGAAAAGAATGGCTTCGATCAGGCTGGTTTTTCCTTGGGCATTGGAACCGACGAACAGTTGGATACCGCGGTCAAGAGTAAGTGAAATATCGCTCAAAATACGAAAATTACGAATAAGGAGTGAATGAATGAGCATAGCCGAATGGATAGGGAGTATTTACTGAGTTACTTTTCTAAGATGTTTGGGTTGCATTAACCATAATAGAATTCCCGAACCGGGAATAGGTTTTCCTTCCACTCCAATACACCCGATTGCTCCCTTTTTCATTTCAAACCAGCTTTGGTCTGAACCAGTTATGAGAATGGATATCAGGCGGCTCATATCCGGTTCGTGTCCCACAAATGCAAGGCTTGCGTTATGGGAAAAATCTTGAGTCAACCGCTCAATCGTTTCGAAGGTGACTCCTGGAGATAATCCTTCATCAATGGTTATGGAAGGTGATTTTTTGAATGCTTTTGAAACAATTTTGGCGGTTTGTTGAGCACGCACCAACGGACTTGAAAAAATATGGTCCAAAGCCGTAACGATTTTGGTGAAACCTTTAGCGGCCGTTTCCATTTTCTTGATTCCTTCATCGGTTAACCAACGCTCTTCGTCACTCGCAACTTTTTTATCCATGCGATCGACCGCTATACCATGTCGAATGAAATAAAGTTCCATAAGAACACCTTCACGATCAACTGCCGCCTTCCAACTTAGATTTGCGGGCTGCTCGCCGTGCTTCCCTTTCCGCTTTGATACGTTCGATTTCCTGCCGTTCTTCTTCTTCCCGTTTTTTCTTCGCTTCTTCCAGTTCAATCAGTCGGCCAAAAACACCACCGCCTTTAAGGTTTTGTTTGATTTCATCACTAAACGGAATATTATGCCAGAAAAATTCACGGTGTTTTTTGTCTAATTTGGGAATGCGCCGTGATTCGTGGACCACCCAATGATAATAACTATCCACAAAAAATCCTTTGAGATCTTTGCGTTGTTCTTTGACGGAAAATAAACCCAACCACTTACCTGTCAGGCCTTCGCTCAACCAATAATGCATGGCATCTGCTTTGGCATATTCCCATCGGTAATCAGCCAATCCCTGCAAAAGCGTTTTCATGCTGTTACGAGGGGGGAATGCGCAGATACAGATTCGGGGACCACTTTTGCCTTTTTGACCGGGACTCCAGGGTTCCCAACATCCAGAACGTTGGCCATAGCCAGGGCAGACGATAAAAATGGGTTGGACATAAAACTCATCACCTTTATATTTCCTATAAAACATAAGGTGATCACATTTAATACATTGATTCAATGCCTGGGGAAGCCATGATCGATTAACAACAGGATTATCCCGTCCCACCTGACAATATTCCTGGGTGAGAATGGTAATGGTATTGGCACGGGGACCAACACACATGCGCTGCATTTGAGGGACGGAAAGAACTTCATACTTTAACGCGGTCTCACCTCGTGCGTTAGGATCGGGTTTTGCCCCATCCAAGGCCATTTCGTCAATGGTCGAATATTTATACGTTCCCCTCGCGATTTCTTCGAACCATTCATCAATAAAATAAATACAGGTATCGTCTGGTTTGCTTTTATCGAAATAAAGTTGCTCCCATACATCCATACGGTCTTCCATGAGTTTTTCATCCAACATGCCATACCGCATGAACAGCCGTTTTTCCCAAGGCAGGTTTTCATAGGCCAATCGTTTGCCCATTTTGGCAATCATGTTCCAATGAAGTTTAGTAAGAGATTGAAAAATGGGACGACGTTCGTCTTTGTCGCATATATCAAGTTGTTCCAACAAGGATTTAACTTCATCCGCTTCCTCTTCACCATCGAGTACAGCACTTAAAAATTTACCCGGTTTGAAATTCATGGATGGTTTTGGAGGTGTAGGTTGTTGTTCAGTCTCTTGCTCAGTTGAAGCTGTTTCGGGTTGATCTTGCGGAGATTGGAAATCTTGTTCATCTTCGGCATCCTGATATTGATCTTCTTTGGATGCCATGGCTTCTTTCACACGCTGATCAGTTCCTGCTTTTGCTTTTTTAACAAAGGTGCGTGGTTTTTCTTCGAGCGGTTGAACTTGCTTTTTGGGTGTAAAGGACTTATTTGATTGAGAAAGTGAGGTTTTTTCTGACTCTTGTTCTTGTTGATATTCTTCGTTTGAGTATGGCTCTTCTATCAACTCGGATAGTTTAGAGCGTAAATTAACAATCTCCTTATCCCTCTCCTTAAGGGATTGTTGGTAATTTTTTACCTTTTTCTCAAGAGAGCGTATATATTGGATAATCTTTTCGCGATCTTTTCCGGCCATATAGCCGTTCTCTCCCTAGCTATGTTATTCTTTCCCAAGGAATATCATTTTAATTGTTTATTTATTATTTTACCACGGCCAAGGCATGGAAAAACAAGGGTATCGAAAGAATTTTTGCTGAGGGTTTAGAAGTGCTTGAGTAAGCGTATTGATTGATCCAGCAATTGATATGCATCTATGGCGTTAGGTTGACCGAATATGGCATGTCCCGCGATGATCTCATCCGCGCCATGTTCCCTAACAGAAACAACATTTTCCGCTGTTATTCCACCATCAACCTGGATAAAGAAGTCAAGGTTCCGATCTTTCCGGATTTGATCAACTTGTTTTATTTTGTTTAATGTGTCAGGTAAAAACACTTGACCCCCAAAGCCTGGATTAACAGTCATCACCAGCACATAATCAATGCATTCAAAATAGGGATTTAGCGATTCAACCGGAGTGGAAGGATTGAGCACAATCCCAGCCAACTTGTTCTTATGGCGAATAGTCTGTAATACATCCGGAAGAGGCACATCAGTCTCCACATGAATGGAGATGCTTCGAACGCTGGCAAAATCAAACCAATGAACCTGTTCATCCGGATTGGTCACCATCAAGTGAACATCAAAAGCACTCTGAATGTGGGATTCAAGGCTTTCAATGATCATCGGGCCAATGGTTAGATTAGGAACAAAATGGCCATCCATCACATCAAAATGGAGTAAATTCATGCCAATCGCTTCCAATGGACGAAGGGCTTCTACGAGTCCACTAAAGGGAGCGGAAAGTAATGAGGGAAGAATTTTAGGATTTTGATACATTTATTCTCCAACAAAAAAACATTGTAACATGTCAACCATATTGAATTAAAAACTCATGATCGGCATCCCTATTCCTCCCCCAATGCAATGGGGGAGGTTAGGAGGGGGTTAAAGGATTTTACTCAACGTTTTTTTATCAACCCTCCCCTAGCCTCTCCCAATCTTGGGAGGAGAATGGAATATCAAAGGGCTGACTACTTACAACACATTAAAAATCTGATTTCGTATTTCTTCTTTCTCTGGGGCGGCTTGTTACACGGTTGAGTATCGTCTTCATTTCCCGCACAGCGCGCTTCATTCCTACTAAAACGGCATGTGATACAATACTATGCCCGGTGTGGATCCAATCGATTTGTGGAAGTGCTGCGATTCGTTCTGTGTTATGATAATGCAAACCATGACCAGCATTCACATTCAGGTCTAACATTTTTGCATGTTCTGCCGCCTGAACCACAATTTGGAACTCTTTATCCTCTTCTTCGGGAGTGGAAGCGAGAGCGTAAGGACCAGTGTGAAGTTCAACATATTGAACTCCTAACGAGTTAGCAGCAGAAATCTCTTCCGTATTGGCATCGATAAAAATACTGACGATAATTCCTGCATCTAAAAGACGTTGGATTTTGGGTTGGAGCAGTTCTTCTCTTCCAGCCACAACCAGTCCGCTTTCGGTGGTTCGTTCCTCGCGTAATTCCGGCACCAAGGTGCAGGCATAAGGTTTGGTTTCCAGTGCCAGTTCAACCATTTCATCCGTAAGGGCCATTTCGAGAGTGAGTGGCACCTGAAGCGTTTGACGAAGAATTTTAACATCACGATCCTGAATATGACGGCGATCCTCTCTGGGATGAACGGTAATCCCATCCGCCCCCCCCAACTGGGCAAAAACAGCCGCATAGACTGGATCAGGATAGAGCGTATCGCGTGACTGTCGTAAAGTGGCAACATGATCAATATTAACAGATAGCCTAGGCATAGTGGATATTCTCCGATTACTTTCCCAATTTTAAAGTGACGGTAACTCCCCTTATTGTTTCCCGAAGTGGCCGTATGTCAAAGTCTTTGTTCATGGTTTGCAAAGGGAGGAAGAACGGAGGTGGATTGGATGAAACTAAATTGAGATCCAACATGGTGGTTGAAACCGATTGAATATTGCTCAGTGCGGCACGTTCACCCGTCATCAAAAGGGATTCCGGATCAACTTTTAAATCAACGACTTTTAGTCCTTTGGGTGGAGAGCCTTTTCTTGGAACAACGATAGGAACCTCTTTTTGAACTTGATAGAGCGGAATAATAATTTTGCCAGATTCACTTTGAGGTGGTTCTGATTGGCGTTCATCAACATTCCATTGAGAAATCAAAATTGTGACCGGACCAGGACGTACTGTTTCTTCCAATACAGAAACATGCAAACGGTCTCGGGGATCAAGATTGGTGCGAAACATTTCATCGGTGAGGATAACATTCAACGGTGACCCCACATCCGGTAATGAAAATTTTGAGAGGTCAATACGAAAACTTGATTGGTCAGGCCGAATCAGGTCGAGTGCATTACGCGGACCTTGAAGGAGCACACTTACGGTTGGGGGAATCCATGGATCGGCTAAATAGATATTGCTTGGCAAGTTTTCAACCGTGACCGGAACACCGGTAAGCGAACGGTGATTGATTTTTTCCTGCCCCTTAATCCATACCATACCGATGGCCAAAAAAAGGGCAATTAATTTCAAACTGAGATTTGATGTCAACCACCGGTTCATGAGCTGCCTCCCTTCCGTATCACGTTGGTGAGGATGGATTGAAAGCGTTCAAGATTGATCTGGCGGGTAATCCGTCCATTAAGCGCTAATGAAACAGCGCCCGTTTCTTCAGAGACGATGATAATCACCGCATCGGTTTCTTCAGCCAGGCCCAGGGCGGCTCGGTGGCGCATCCCCCAGCTGGTGTCAATCTGTTCACGCTCACTGAGTGGCAACAGGCAGGCTGCGGCGGCGATTCGAGCATTGCGGATTATAATTGCTCCATCATGCAGAGGCGTTAAAGGAGAAAAAATGGAGACGATCAGTTCAGATGAAATATGGCCCTCCATTTTTACACCGGTATCGATAAAACCTTGCAGGCTTGAATAGCGTTCAAAGACAATCAAAGCCCCGATATGGCGTTTGGAAAGAACCTGAACGGCTTGAGCGACTTCATAAAATAAGGGATCTTCCACTTTGCGTGAGCGGCGTAAATAATTGGTACGGGTGATTTCTGAAACCGCCCGGCGAAGTTCCGGTGCGTATAGGATAACCAATCCCACGAAACTTGGTAATTGAATGGAAGTTAACAACCAATAGACCGTGTCCAGTTTCAGCATGCGGCAAAAATAAGCAAGCAGAAATAGCAGGACCATGAATTGGACAACATGAACAGCCCGCGTCCCCCGCACGGTTTTTAAAATAATATAGAAAAAAAGCCATAAGATAGCGATTTCTGCCAGTGTATGAATTGCATCCTGTCCGAATATCTTAATCCACATGGAAGATGCTCTTATGCCCCCCTTCATCGGGATTTTGCCGTGCCTCTGCAAGCAAGGCATCAATCACACTGGCTACGTCCTTCATATCTGCTACATCATGAACACGAATTATATCGCAACCCTTCAACAGACAAACTGAAGCTGCGGCAGCGGTACCCATTAAACGGTTTTCCACGGTTTTTTTTGTCACTTTTCCAATAAATGACTTCCGGGATACCCCAACCAACAAGGGAAAATGGTTAATGCGGATATGATGAAGTTGATTAATGATGGTCAAGTTTTGTTCCGCTGTTTTTCCAAAACCAATCCCGGGATCAAGCACAATTTGCTCGTCCTGAACACCCGCTTGACGGGCATAATCAATTTGGTGTTCAAAAAAGAAACGCATTTCATTCACTAAATTGGTATAGTGTGTTAACAATTGCATGGTTTGAGGCGTTCCGCGCATGTGCATAATGATCAAACCGGCTCTGGATGAAGCCGCTAAATTGGCCAATTTAGGTTCAGTTTGCAGACCGGAGATATCATTAATAATGACTGCCCCGGCGTCCAACGCACGCACGGCTACATTGTATTTTGTCGTATCAACTGAAACCGGAATCTGTCCGTTTTTAGATAATTCTGTAATAACTGGGATAACCCGTTGACATTCGTCCTCTTCATGTACAGGATCCGCTCCTGGACGGGAGGATTCACCTCCAACATCGATAATGTGGGCCCCTTGCTCAATCATTTCATAGGCGTGTTTAATTGCGCGGGAATGATCAAAAAATAAACCGCCATCGCTGAATGAATCAGGGGTGATATTTAATACCCCCATCAGCAATGTTTTCTCTCCCCAATGAAATGAGAAATCACGGCAGATCCAGGTCCGGCTCATGCAGTCCAAATGTCTTCAAATAAGATGTGAATATCCAATAACCGCTGATACGGTATAAAATAGCTATCTCTATTGCACTCTTTTAAATGCAAGTGGTCAGCCTATTGAAGTTCCATTCCCATCCCTAGCCTGGGAGGGGCTGGGGGAGGGGTGATAATAAACCGTTGAGCAAAATCCTTTAACCCACTCCCTACCTCCCTCATTTCATTGGGGGGAGGAATGGTGGGGCTGATTTTAAGTTTTAACTTCCTTTATACTTATGGCTGACACGTTACGTTTAAGTATAAATATTATCAACCGGAAGGTTGTTCTGCTGTTTGAGGAAATCCTTGGATGGTCCCCTCTGATTTTTGTTCTTCTTTTTCCGGTTTAGATTTATCCTCATGGGCAGATTGATCGTCTTTTTGCTTGGATAATTTTTCTGATCTTAATTTTTCCACTTTTTCGATGGCTGCTTTAGGGTCATCAACAATTTCTCTGACCTCATCAGCACTGAGAACTTCGAATTCGAGCAGATTTTGAGCCAGGGCTTCGAGCGACTCTTTACCCTCTTCAAGGCAGCGGCGTGCGCGATGATAGCATTCATCGACAATCTGGCGCACTTCCTTATCAATTTCGAATGCGATTTCCTCACTGTATTCGCGGTCTTTATAAAAATCACGGCCCAGGAAAATCTGGTTTTCATTCAATCCGAATGTCAAGGGTCCGAGCTTGTCACTCATTCCAAACTGGCACACCATCTTATGGGCAATGTCAGTCACCCGTTCCAAATCATTTTGAGCACCGGTGGTGACATCACCAAAAATCATATCTTCCGCCACTCGTCCACCAAGTAGGGTAACCATACGAGCCATCAATTCTTTACGGGTTGTCAAATAACGGTCCTCAATGGGAAGGTGCATGGTATATCCTAAAGCACGCCCCCGAGGTAAGATAGAAACTTTATGGACAGGATCAATTTCATCCAAATCAAGCCCAACCAAAGCGTGGCCAGCTTCATGGTAAGCCACAATTTTCTTTTCCCGGTCTGTTATCGCTCTACTCTTCCGCTCAGGACCGGCGGTTACCCGCTCAATGGCGTCCTCTAAATCATCCATCTCGACATAATCTTTGCCCCTCCGGGCAGCAAGCAATGCCGCTTCGTTGACTGCATTATATAAATCGGCACCAGAAAAGCCTGGCGTACGGCGGGCAAGCAGATGCAAATCGACATTTTTCGCTAACACAATGCCTTTGGTGTGAACCTTTAAAATGCCTTCCCGGCCTTTTAAATCGGGTAAATCTATAATAATTTGCCGGTCAAACCGTCCGGGACGCAAAAGTGCGGGATCAAGCACATCGGGACGGTTGGTTGCCGCAATCAGGATAACTTCCTCATTGGTATTAAAACCGTCCATCTCAACCAACAATTGGTTAAGGGTTTGTTCACGTTCATCATGACCCCCCCCCACACCGGCAAACCGTTGGCGGCCCACAGCGTCTATTTCGTCCATGAAAATAATGCAGGGGGAATGTTTTTTCCCTTGTTCAAACAAATCGCGAACTCGGGATGCTCCCACGCCTACGAACATTTCCACAAAATCAGACCCACTGATGCTAAAGAATGGCACATTGGCTTCGCCGGCAACCGCCCTAGCTAGAAGCGTTTTTCCTGTCCCGGGAGGGCCGTGCAAAAGTACACCACGTGGGATTTTTCCACCCAATTTCTGAAATTTATGCGGATCTTTAAGATATTCAACGACTTCCTGCAGGTCTTCTTTGGCTTCATCACAGCCAGCAACGTCGCCAAACGTAACTTTGGTTTGGTTTTCACTATTGAGACGCGCCCGGCTTTTCCCAAATGACATGGCTTTGCTGCCGCCAATCTGCATTTGGCGGAGAATAAAGAACCATACCCCTATTAAGAGTAAAATAGGCAGCAGGCTGGTGAGAATAGTAAGCATCCAGTCGCTATCTTTTTGGGAAGTATAGGTAAAATCAGGATCGGCCAAATCAGATTGGGCATAACTTTCAATTTTTTCCCACACTTTGGAACTTTGTTCTGTAGAGGCAAGTTGGACTTCGAAAGGACGTTTTTCTTGATCCGATTTCCCTTTCTCGACGAGAAATCCAGTGATCCGTGTGGGGTATAAATCCAATTCAAGCAATTTGTATTGGGATTCCCCACGTAAAATACCCATAAATTTACTATGGTCGATTTGAAGGGGTTTTTCCGTCTGGATGTTAAACACGACCAAGATAATTATTACGAGAAGTAATCCATAAAAAGCAACTGTTCGATTAAACAAGATACAATTTCTTCCTTAGCAGGAGGATATGCGCTATTGTTTTTTTAGGATGGAAATTCCGTGAACCAGCGCCGTTTCCCGGTTTAACGCCGATCGGAAGGTTTAACGTCTTTGTTGCAATACCTGATCGGACTTATTCATATAATCTTAAATCGTTTAGCCGGTCTGTCAAGCAAAGAGTGGGCCTTATATGAGTTCCAGTGACAAAAAACCACAAAAAATGGCCGGTATCCTTAAATACTATGATTAGTTTATTTAAATTGTTCAGTTTTCGTTCCCTTTGATTTTGGTGATAACAACAATATTGGTTTGTTGATTTCTTTACAAATTGTCTCTATCTTTTTTAAATTGTTTCGAGTGATGTGTAAGTTTTCGTTTGTTTGCATAAATCCTTGAACGATGACCCGGGTTGAACGAAGATTGATAATTTCCTGGCAGAATTGGGTTTGAAGTTTCGTTTTATCTGACTCTGTTAATTTATCTCCCGAAGTCATTCGATTCAAAAAAGATAAAATGGGAAATGCATTTAAATAGCGTTGCTTGTAACGCGTAAGGCGGGAAAATTCAACCACAAACACAGGTTTATGATGAACGGTTTGATGGTATAAGTGCAATCCACTCAGTTTTGATGGAGTAAAGGGGAGTTCTAAAACGCTGGTGTGAGGGCCGATGAATGTTTCAACTCTAGTGGAATAGTCTTCCATTCTGGGCCATCTCCATTGCGTTTCTATAAAAAAGAGAGCCGCCAGTGGAATGAGAATAACCGTAGGTTGGAATTTGGGAAATCGATGCTGCAAAAACGATTGAAAACCAAGCAGCCCAATCATCACCAGTAAAATGAATCCAAGATAAGCAAAACGTGCAAAAACGCGAATTACCGTCAAAAAAGGGACAAATTCAAACAACGAAGCCGGTGCGAGAACGGGAAAGGTACCTATTTGAAGCACCCATTCATTGAATTCAAGCACAGGGCCAAGCGAAAGAACAAGGAACATAATAGCAAGGCTGAAAAGTATCCACGTTGTGCGCTTGTTATTTTTAAAGGCCAATCCACCGAATCCAAGAAATAAAATAATAAAACTTATGCCAGGATGAAAATAAAATTCACTGGAATTGAAAAGAGAAGCAAGCGGAAGTTTAAGCCAATCAATCACCCAGGGTGGAAAGAGCAAATGGAGAATATCCAACGACCAAAAGGCGGCGAATTTGGGATTGATTGGATCGATAAATACCTTTTGAAACGATAATGCGTTGGGCTTATAGAAATAGAAAAAAAGGGTGCATACAACTAATAATAGAGGGATGAAAATAGTTTTAATCAATTTGCTTAATGAGAAAGTATTTTGTTTGATTGGGAAATAAACATAAAACATTCGTATTGACCAATACAGGCTAACATAGAGTCCATAATACCAATCAGTAAATAGTGCCAATAACCAGGCAAGGGTAAAACCAGCAATATGCCTTTTTTGCATGGTTTGGATCATCCGTTCACAAAAATAAAATGCCAGAAATATCCATGCGGTTGAAAATAGATTCAAATGGATTTGATGGGCCCAACGATAGGGGTTAAAGGCAGCGATGATGCCAACCAGGATGGAAAAGGGTTTATTCAGGTTAAACTGCCGTGCCCACAGGGCAGCAAACACCCCGGTTAAAAAAGTCCAGAACACAAATAATGTGTTATAGGCCACATTGGGGCCGAATAGCGCTGTGATAGGAGATGCCAATACCCCATTGGCGGCTGAAAGCGTATGATATCGCAAATCACACCCCCAGGGGGTAAAGATAATATCGCAATACAGGGGTGAGGTATGGCGGTCAAATATGGCATGATATACCCACCAAAGGTTCCAGAGATTGGTCCCCTTATCACCTACGGGCAGTTGGAACAAATGGCCTTGGGGATTCAAAATAATAGGATGGCATAATATCGCAGTGAGAATGGAAAAGATAAGAATGAATAACACGCCGTCCGAGTTAACTATTCGCCGGGAAATGTGGGAAGCCGCCGGAGTTGGTTTGTTTTCGTTTGTGCTAACCATCTTTGCTGTGCCTCAATATCTGGTGTGGGGTGATTCCCCCGAATTGGCCGGAAGCGCATGGGTTTTGGGAATTCCACATCCAACTGGTTATCCATTATATATGGTATTGTTGCGTGCATTCCAATGCCTGCCGCTTGGAAGCGTAATTTTCCGCGCCCATCTTTTTTCAACACTATGCTCAGCACTTACCGTATCCGTGTTATATATAACCATCAAACAACTTATAAAAGATAGCGATTCTGATTGGATCGCTAAAAAATCTGCATTTTTAACCGCTATTGCCTATCATCTGACGCCGGTGGTGTGGGATCAAGCGGTTGTGGCTGAAGTTTACGCGCTTTTTGCCTTGTTGTTCGTCCTCACGCTCTATTTTCTGATTCGATTTATTCAAAATCCTCATCATCGACTTTGGCCGATAACGCTTCTATTAGGCCTTCAAATGGTCCATCATCGTTTGGCTATTTTTTTGATCTTCTTCACGATAATTATCCTCCTCATCCGTTGCTCCTCTCGATTATCTCGATGGGCGCGATTATCCAGGATAGATCATAAGCCTGATTTTTCGAAATCGTTATTCAAGGCGTTTATTGCATTTATTCTTCCCCTTTTGTTTCTGATCTATTTTCCACTACGGGCCATGATGGATCCACCCATTAACTGGTTTGATCCGGATTCATTATCCGGTTTTTGGGCTTTAATTAGTGGTGGTCAATTTTCAACAATCGCTACACGGGGATTTGTGCTGTTTTTCTATCATTTCGAATTGGGATATGTGATAAAGATGTTTTCCCTAGCTATTGCCTGTTATGGACCGCTTGCCCTGCTAATTCTTTGGGGATTTTATCGATTGATTTTAAGAATTACTTGGTTGGGAGCATTTAATCTTTGCTTGTTTTTGGTTTATCAGGGTTTTTTTATGATCTATCGAACCGGTGATTGGCAGGTTTTCTTGCTGCCATCCATTCTTCTATTAACGCTTCCATGTGCTGTGGGATTGGCGGATGCACTAAAAGGACTGGCAAGAACGGACATCAGACCTGCAATACGATATGTAGCTTATGTGGGTTTGATTGCTTTGGCTTTATTCCCCATGTGCCTCTCGTTTAATACACGTGATTATGGTTATCCCATGACGATGGAACCAATTTCTGCACGATATCAACGAGCGAACGATACGTCGGCATTGGATTATGCCAATGGGGTGTGGGAATATACTCAACCAGGACAGCCCATCATAACTGGTTTATATGAAAATACCGCCGATAATGAATATTTTCCCCTTTTGTATCAGCAAGTCGTGGAAGGGCGTGGTAATGATTCAACCATTATTGGGGCTGGTTTTTTGTTTTATGATTGGTATCGCGAGCAGATTAACCGCCAAACATCATTGGATTTACCAATGAACAATGATCAACTGTTGCCTTCCCGCCAGGCGTGGCTGGATGAAACCTGGCGCACTGTGGTGAAACCTCTTTTAAATGAAGGGCCTGTGATTGTTACCACCCAGCATATTCCACGGGGTTGGTATGGCAAGGCAAATATACAAGAATTGAGAAGAATTGAAATTGACCGGGGCGCGGTCCCTTATCCTTATTTACCTTACGTGCCCAGTGGATTTATCTATCAGATTGAAAAGAAAGAAGTCGAATGACAACACCCAACACGATTGATTGGCGGCGCATGGAGCGCTTTCTGGCCTGCGTCATTCTGACAACCACTCCGTTGATTATTTCGCAGACCACGGTTGATTCATTTTTGCTACCCAAATATGTTTGGCTCGCCCTATTAACATCGGTTTGGATAGGATTAAATGTCGCTCAAACGGATACTGCTTCTAATTGTCCCTCCCCCCTGGATAAGCCAATTGCATGCCTACTGGCTGTTTCGTTGCTTTCCTTATTGATCGGTTACCAAACCCCATTGCAATGGCGGGCGTTGGGCAACCTGTTTATGTTTGTGGTGTTGTTTTATGCATTTCGCCGCTGCTGGACGATTGGTTTATCGGCCAAAATGATTCTTGGAATAATCGCTTTAGTTTCAGTGGCGGTATCGGTTTATGGATTGTTGCAAGATTACGGGATTGACTTTACTCGCTTGCAAGGTGGCAAGGGTGACTGGCGGTTTAAGGTGGTTGCCACGCTAGGGAATCCAAACTTTCTCGCTGGTTTTCTGGCGATTAGCCTACCCTGCCTGCTGGGGTATGTGATAAGGCCAATCAAGCGGTTTACCTTTCTTACAGCAATTGAATTGCTAATTGTATATATTGTTATTTTGCTTATCACTGCCTGTTTGACCGTAACCTTTAGTGTGGGGGCCGCAATCGGTTTAGTGGGGGCAATCGTTATGGGAATATTGTCTTCCTTTTATTTGTATCGTACGGTTCAGTTGCTAAAGATACGTACATTTATTCTTATCATTGTTATGGGAACGGCAACTGGCTGGTATATGCTGGATAATCCCTATAACAGCCACGGGGGGTCGTTGTATAAAGAAGCAAAAGCCTCGCCCGCATGGTTCTCCGGGATGGGAGCACGGTTGTTCAATTGGAAAACCACACGCTTGATGATTAATGAGAACCCAGTTTGTGGGATTGGATTTGGCAACTACCTGACCGTGCACGAACATTATCAGGGGCTTAACTACAGTATTCAGGGCAATGCCCATGATCGTTCCTATGTAATTCCGGTCGATCAACCCCATTTTCAATTATTGGAAACAGCGTCGGAATGCGGTCCACTGGGGGTGTTGGTTTTATTTTGGCTGTTTTGGGTATGGAATCAGGCAGCATTGAGAACCATTCGTGAGGAGAAACAAAACCTTTGGTTTGCCTGGGGAAGTTATTTGGGAGTATGGGTGGCGATAATTCATTCCTTCTCGAGTTTCCCTTTTCACCTTCCCGCCAGTTCGCTGATGGTGGTAGTGTTGGCCTCATATCATGCAAGATCTTACGCAAAACAGCAGTATCATTCCTCGTTCTATCGATGGCTTAAGCGGTTGGTGTTGCTGATAATGGCTGTCCACTGTATTGCAAGCATCATGCAATTTTATGGGAACAAATACCTGCGGCTTGGGTATGAATCTCAAGGGTACAATTCTGTTCATTTTCTTGAAACAGCACGACGGTATGATCCCTTCTCCCACCAAATTCATTATACACTGGGTATACGCTATGCCTCGTTAGGGTGGTATGAACGGGCTATTGAGTCGTTAAATAAAGCCATCACCCTGCAAGAGGATTTAAATGCCCATGAATTGTTGTGTCAAATATATTTGGACCGCAATGAAATCAATAAAGCGATTGAAGAAAAACAGCGCGTTGTGGAATTGAATCCCGTTTATCCCGGCCATCATCGTGAACTGGCGCAGTTGCTTCGAAAAACCGGTCAGGTGGAAAAGGCACAAATCCACGAAAAAAAAGCCAAACGCTTGGAATCCCAATTACAGGAATAACACTATATTGCTTTGCGGGATGTTACATGTTATTCTAATCATATAAACAATTTAAGAATGGAGGCGATCTTATGGAACTAAGATTGGCTTATGGAAAAGAAGGTCTCCCGGTGCGTGTGCCGGATTCAAATATAGCAGGTGTGGTGCATATGAAAGCGGCGGAGCCGTTGCGTGATCCCAATGCAGCCATTCGGCAAGCGTTAGAGCAGCCGATCCAGTCACCTCCCCTGGCAGAAATCGCCAAAGGGCGGGAATCGGCGGTAATCGTCATTTCCGACATCACCCGGCCCGTTCCCAATAAGATTATCCTCCCAGCCATGTTAGAGACACTCGAGTCTGCAGGCATCGCTAGAGAAAAAATCACCATTTTAATTGCCACAGGCATCCATCGTCCCAATTTGGGCGAGGAACTGGTGGAATTGGTGGGTGAAGAGGTCGCCAGGAATTACCGTGTCGAAAACCACTATTCGGAAGATCCGGATGCCAACCAATATGTAGGCGAAATCGATGAAGGCATCCCGGTTTATATCGATAAACATTACCTTAACGCCGATTTAAAGATTTTAACCGGCCTGGTTGAATTGCACTTGATGGCCGGTTTTTCCGGTGGACGCAAGGCAATCCTGCCGGGCATTGTCTCGCTGGAAACCATGAAGCACATGCATGGCTACCGCATGATCCAAAAGGATGAGGTTTGCAATGGACGCCTGGTTGGAAACCCCTTCCACGAAGGAGCCGTGCAAGTGGCGCGCAAGGTTGGTGTTGATTTTATTTTGAATGTTACCCTCGATGAACAGCGAAAGGTTACCGGTGTTTTTGCCGGTGAGTTGGAAGCCGCCCATGAACAAGCCTGCGCGTTAATTGAGGATTGTGTCGTGGTGGAAATCGAAGAAGAGGCCGACATCGTGCTGACCTGCGGTGGCGGGTATCCACTCGATAAAACCCTTTATCAGTCCATTAAAGGGCTGGTCGGTGCACTTGAAGGTGTCAAAGAGGGGGGAACGGTTATCCTGGCAGCCAAAAATGAAGAAGGGGGCGGGAGTAAAGATTTCGTTGATCTGCTGCGCCGATTAAAGGATCCCGCGGACTTTTACCGCTTAACCATGGAGCCTAATTATATCGCCAAGGATCAATGGATGATTCAGGAGATGGTGAACGCCTTTCACCGCTGTGAAATGTTATACTACTGCGATGGAATCAGCGATGATGACCTGCGTGATTTCCTCATCACCCCCATCGATTCCCTGCAGGCAGGAATAGAACAAGCCCTAAAACGGCATGGAGAAAACGCCCGAATCCTGGTCATCCCCGAAGGCCCCTATGTCATCCCCAAAACCCGCACCCCGGTGACGGGCTTGTATTCGTGGCAGACGGTGTGAAGGCCGACTTTACTTTTGTTACCAATTTCATGCTTTACATGAACCACGTTATAGGCGTCAGAAAATTATAAGAGATAGTGAAGAGAATCCGTTAAACAAAAATTTGTTGTTTATGTGTCTGATAAAATTTTTTCATAATTACGGGCTTTCAGCAATTGCCGAAAGCCCGGTTATATTTAATTGGCACGGCCTACATCGCCCTTCAGAGCGGGTCGGTCGCGCAATTATATTCTATATTTAAATCACATATTTTCAGAATAATATTATATAAGGCTCTGGAGATGACACGGCGTGAGATCAAAGAAAAACTCAAAAATCTCTTGCTTCGCGA
>CAZFER010000049.1:0-27197 GCA_964517495.1 uncultured bacterium
GTTAAGAAAACATGCTCTCAAAGTGGATTCACTGAAAGAATTTAAACAGATTATGCGAGAATATAAAAACAAACCGAATCAGTAACCTATAAATCTATGTGTTGTTTACAGTAACAAATTCTTCAAAGGAATCCAAAACGCTTCGTTCACCACAATGGATGCGGGAAGCACGCATTTCCACTTCCGGGGCAACGCGGGATATAAAACGTTTTGCCAGGACTTTTTTGCGTTCGCATACAGAAGATTGCTGGAGCAGCAAAAATGAAAGAATAATATCAACGGCCATATAGACCAGTTCGTTTGCGTATAAATCGCAATATGAACTATCCTGCTCATTATAAAAGCCTATCGTTTTTTCTGCCACTTTGACCATGTTCTTAGTCATTGCCAACAGTTGAGCATCGACATTCGATGTGAGAGAGGAATCCAGTTTCTTTAGGTAATTCATGAATGTCCCGCTGGTAATTCCACCAATAGCGGCCACGATTTGCAGTTGGGATGTGCCTTCATAAATGTTAGTAATTCGGGCATCCCGATAATGCCGCTCTACTGAATAATCCTTCATATAGCCACTTCCACCATGTACTTGGATGGCATCATGAGTGACGCTCTGGCACATTTCAGTTGCGTATAGCTTGCTCATGGGAGTGAGCATGGCTGCATAACGTTTGAAACGTGCTCTGCGTTCTTTCAGTTGAGTTAGGGCTTCACCTTTAGCCTCTGAATGTTCGAGTTCTTCTTCCAAAAGTTTGTCGAGATCAACCACATAAGCGGTTTCCATATTCAAAGCACGGGCGGCTTCGATCTTGGTTTTCATTTCCACGATCATATCGGCTACGGCGGGGAAGTGCTTGATCTTTTTGCCAAATTGTTCACGTGAATCAGCATAAGCCAAAGCAGCCTGGTAGGCCGCTTCCGCAATGCCGACCGCTTGAGCAGCAATAGCCAGGCGTGCGCCATTCATCAATGCCATCACGTAGTGGGTCAACCCACGCCGTCGTTTACCAACCAATTGCGCTGGTGTATCGGTAAATTGCATTTCGCATGTAGGTGAGCCTTTTATACCCAATTTATTTTCCAATCGGCGGATTTTAATGGATGGCCCTCGCTCACATAAAAACATACTTAAACCCGCCGCTCCAGCGCGTTTGGCTTCACTGCGAGCCAGAACCAACAAGACTTCGGAGCATCCATTGCTGATAAAGCGTTTCACCCCATTGAGTAAAAAGCCTTCTCCATCTTCGCGTTCTGTCGCTCGCAACGAGACAGCTTGCAAATCTGATCCGGCATCCGGTTCAGTTAACACCATCGCACCGGTTACTTTTCCATAGCAGAATTGCGGTAGATAAGTGTTTTTCTGTTGCTCATCACCGAAAGCATGGATGGTCTCGGCAATCTCTTGAAGTCCGAAAATGGTCATTAAACCTGCGTCAGCGCGAGAGATAATTTCAATCACAAGATTGCATACAAATGTAGGCAGGTTTAAACCGCCATAGCGTCGTGGGATGGGCATTCCCATCAAGTCAGCTTGGGTGAGTTCCTTCAATGCAGCAGTGGTTCCATCAGCATAATGCACGACACCATTATCCAAGCGGCAACCCTGCTCATCCACGTCAGACGCGCGAGGAGCGATATAATCAGCGGCGATTTCTCCCGCCAGATTGAGAATATCCTCATAGTTCTGCAATGCCTCTTCCACGTTTGAAGGGGCATCGCCGTATTGTCCTGCGTCGGAGAATTGCTTTTCTTTTTGGGTGATGATCTCCGACCAATCTCGATTCTGGAGTGCAAACCGAAAATCCGGATTGTCAGTGTAAAAGTTTGCCATTTTTATACCAACCGGCTGGATAGTTTAATATTTCGTACTTCAAAGTGTTTTATAAGCTTTTATCATCATGGGGATGACTTTGTTCAAGTCACCCACAATGCTGTAATGTGCGACTGAGAAAATTGGAGCATAGGGATCGCTGTTAATCGCTATGATTTTGGCGGATTCCTGCATCCCCACCCGATGTTGTACTGCGCCACTGATTCCACAGGCGATATAGAGCACAGGCCGCACAGTCGTGCCTGTTTGGCCGACCTGGTGATCCTTGCCTATGAACCCAGCATCCACAGCGGCTCGGCTGGCGCCCACCTCACCGCCAAGCACATGAGCCAGATCACGGATGAGGTCAAATCCATCCTTGCTGCCCACTCCTGCTCCACCGGCGACAATGATTCGCGCGCCGCGCAGGTCAACGGATTTTGGTTTTCGATATCGTTCAATGATTTCAACAATGCGATGGGTGCCGGACAGCTGAACATTCGTTTCAACGATTTCAGTGGTTCTGCCTTCATCCGGCGGTTCCGCTTTCATCACCCCTTCCCGGACTGTTGCCATTTGGGGCATGTGCATGGGACCAACAATGGTGGCAATAACATTTCCACCGAAAGCCGGACGAATTTGATAGAGAATATTATCATACACCTGGCGGGAGAACGGATCGAGATAATCGCCTATTTGCAGGTCTGTACAATCTGCCGTCAAGCCGGTGATCAAGTGTGAAGCAACACGTGGTGCCAGATCGCGCCCGATCATGGTGGCGCCAAAGAGTACAATCTGAGGTTTATGCCGTTTGATGCAATCGCTGACTACCTGCCAATATGGAAGGGTGCGATAATGGCCCAATTCGGGATGATCGGCAAGATAGACCTTATCCGCACCGTGATGGCCCAATGTGGCGGTTAAGGGCTTCACATTGGAGCCTGCCAACAGTGCACCAACTTTAACGCCTAGTATATCGGCAAGTTCCCGTGCTTTACCTAAAAGTTCAAGGGAAATCGGTTTAAGTTCGCCGTCTTCTTGTTCTGCAAAAACCCAAAGTTCTTGTGTGGATGCCATAATGGTGCTCTATCTCTTGATGGTTAACCTAATACGTGGTCGTCGAGTAATTCCTGCATAAATGCATTGATTCCATCTTGGGTGGCTTCAACTGTTTTACTTTCACCCGATTGCAAAGTGACTTTTTGTACCCGCCAGACGCGGGTTGGTGATCCCGCCAATCCAATGCGCTGGGCATCGATATCAATTTCATCCGTACCCCACACTGGAATAAGGCAGTTTTTCCCGCTCAATTGGCCGGCAGTTTGATCCACCAGGTTATTCAATTCCTCTTCAGTGGCATCGGGATTCTTTTTCTTTAAATCAATTGCCAGCCCCAGCCGGGTAGTGGCATGCCGAAATCGAATTAATCGTTTTGCACTTTTGGGTCGTGGTAAAACATAACCACCCGTAACGGTGATCAAGGCGGGTGATTTTAGTTTTACGACTTCATAGCCACCCTCGACTTCACGCCGGACATATACAAAACCATCTTCACACCACAGTTCCTGAGCATAAGTGGCTTGGGGAAGGCCTAATTTTTCAGCTACTTGAGGACCAACCTGGGCGGTGTCACCATCGATCGCCTGGCGTCCGCAAAAGATCAAATCAAAATCTCCGATTTTGCGGATAGCTTGTGCCAGGGTGTAAGAGGTTGCGAGTGTATCTGCAGCGGCAAAACGGCGATCGCTTAACAAAACGGCTTGATCCGCTCCACGGCTTAACGCATCCCGCAATATTTCCACTGCGCGGGGTGGACCCATGCTCAGGACATAAATCTCAGCTTGATAGCGGTCTTTAGTTTGCAATGCAAGTTCAAGGGCACATAAGTCATCGGGATTAAAAATGGCGGGAAGTGCCGCACGATTGACCGTTCCGTCTTCCTTCATGGTGTCAGCCGTGATGTTTTTTGTGTCAGGAACTTGTTTTATCAAAACGATGCAACGCACGGTGGTTCTCCATAGCTGCCAAAAACAAATGGTTGATTAATAACATTTTGTTATGACTAAACCAAATACATTACTTGTTTAGTATTGTTTAAGAATGATAGAAGTGACCATGAAAGGGTTCAAGGTCCATGATTTAGTCCTGTACTAAATTAATTGTTTAATTAGGCATAATGTGATGAGCGGCGCTTAAAAACTGATTGCGCCAATTCGAAAAATCGGTTCATTCCGGCTTGTTCAAACTCGCTGACATCATAGTAAATCTTTTGGGTTAGATAGTCATAATAGAATGCCTGGTCTTTTGGTCCACGTTCCGCACATACAGCGGCCAAATGTTTACGATCGGCTGTGCCACGTTGTTTGGCTTCTAAAAAAGGTTCTTGAATTGACTCGACATCCAATCCTTCCCGGGTGACCCAAGCGGCGTAGAAAAAAGGTAATTGACTGAATTGACACCAGATATCGCCTAAATCATAGGCAGGAGCATCTCCTTCATAAGCAAAAGTGGTATCACCAATGGAGAGAGCGGCTTCTGCTTGATTCAAACCGTTTTCCACCGGAGGGGTAAAATACGTATATTTCGGTTGGTTTTGCCAATAATCGGTCATTAATACTTGCAATAGCATGTTGGAACTAAGTGAGCTTCGATCGAGGGCAACATGCTTGATTTGGCTTGGTTCTCTTTTTGAAAACAAACATACGCTCCCCACCGGTCCGTGGCTGCATATGCCGATCGAGGGTATAAACTGATATTCTGGATGTCTTAGTAATTCAATGGTGGAAAGAATCGCTACATCAATTTCACCTCGTGATAAAAACAACCCAAGTTGAGAAGGTACTGCCCGTATAATATGCGCCTTGGGCAATACCTGTGGGAGATAATAATCTAGTGGAATTGTATTGGTATAAGGAACAATTCCTATTTTTAAGTAATCGAGTGATGTCACTATAATCCTCGAAAATTTATCATTGGTATGCAAATGATTATAGTTCAATAGAACGGATTTCTTTGATTGCTTTTACGGATTTGAGTTCATCGATCACTTTTTCTGGCACTGTGGTATCAATATTACACACCGTTACAGCGACACCGCCTCGTTTCTTGCGGCCCAGGGTCATATCTGCGATGTTGATGCCATTTTGACCCAAAACTGTGCAAACCTGGCCAATAACACCTGGTTCGTCCTGGTTTTTAAAGAAGAGGATGTTTCCATATGGTTTGGCATCGATATGATAACCATCCACGATAACAATACGTGGATCCTGCTCACCAAATGTTGTGCCACAAACCTCAATGGATGTGTCATCAGAGAGTAATTTCACCGTGATCAGATTTTTATATCCATCCGCTTTTGGAGATTTTGTTTCGGTGAAACTTATGTTTCTTCCTTCTGCCAATACAGGCGCGTTCACATAATTGACCACTTCGGTCATCATGGGGGTTAAAATGCCTTTTAATATTGCGACCGTTAAGAAAGAGGTATCACTGCTGGACAATGGTCCGGAATAGGTCACTTCCATTTTGTCTGTATGTTTGCCCAAATATTGAGATGCAAAAATTCCCAATTTTTCGGCCAGATCAATATAGGGTCCTAATGCTGCGCGAACTTCTGGTGAGATGGATGGGATGTTTAAAGCGTTTCGAACTTCACCGCCGGTCAAAGCGTCGAGTACGTTCTTGGCTATGTCGACGGCAACATTGGTTTGGGCTTCTTCAGTCGATGCACCTAAGTGGGGGGTGCATATACAATCATCCCGGGCAGTAAGGGCGAAATCACTGGAGGGAGGCTCGTTTTCATAGACATCCAGAGCCGCTCCGGCACATTTGCCACTTTCCAACGCACGCAATAGGGCTTGTTCGTCGATGATGCCGCCACGGGCGCAGTTGATAACCCGAACCCCTTTTTTCATTTTGGCAAAGGCCTGATCATTCAATAGGTGAGTGGTTTCTTTGTTTTTTGGGGTATGGACGGTGATGTAGTCGGATTCAGCATACAAGTGATTCAAATCGGCTGGTTCATAACCTTTCTTTTTGATTTGGTCTTCTGAATAAAAAGGATCATAACCCAGCACTTTCATTCCAAAAGATTGAGCACGGCTTCCGACGACTGATCCGATACGTCCAAGTCCAATAATTCCAATCGTTTTCCCGAATAATTCCGCTCCCGTATATTTTTTCCGATCCCAGCGGCCTTCGCGCAATGATATGTTGGCGGGGGTGATATTGCGGGAAAGACTTAACAACAATGCCCAGGTTAGTTCGGCTGTGGAAATGGTGTTTCCACCGGGGGTATTCATAACGATGATCCCCCGCTGAGTTGCTTCTTTTAGATCAACATTGTCAACGCCTACGCCGGCTCGTCCGATAACTTTTAATCGATCGGCACATGCAATCACATCCGCGGTTACTTTAGTACCACTCCGAATAATCAGCCCATCATATTCTCCAATGATGGATTTTAATTCATCTTCAGGCAACTTGGTTTTGACATCGACGTTTATATCCGAGTGGCTTTGTAATATATCGATACCTTCCTGCGAGAGTGGATCACTGACAAGCACTTTGTATTTCATCTGATAATCTCCATTGATAGTTAATTTTTTATCTTTCAATAGGCACTAATAATTGACTTGGCTGGTTTTCTGCTGGATTTGAAAGCGGTTTGAGGATTTTTATAGACTAATGTTGGAAGAATCCAGCTTCAATTCAACACAAAAAAGACTCAAGCAATCTGAATAAAAATAATTGTACCTAATATTGTGATTGAGATATATTTAATTTTAACAGGATGAGGGATACCCTTCAAGCGCCTCTCTGTGTTAAGCGAATATATAATCTGTACAATCAACATCCATATTCACGTATATTCAGAATTTACATAGGCTTACAGGACTATTCTTTTTAAGGATTCAAAATAGTATAGACTACTTTAGATAGGGTGAATGTTCGTTGGTTAATATTTTTTCCAATTTAATTAAAATATGATTTTTTGTGATCCCATTTAAAAGAAAGTTGACAATATAAGATGAAACGTGCATTGATTACGGGAATAACGGGCCAGGATGGCTCTTATCTGGCGGAATTGTTATTGAATAAAGGCTATGAGGTTCATGGAATAATAAGGCGTTCCAGCTCATTTAATACGTCCCGTATCAACCATTTATATAAAGATCCCCATGAAGAGGATGCGCGCTTGTTTCTTCATTACGGAGATTTGCTGGATACCAACAGTGTGGCTCGCGTATTGGATTTGGCTAAACCAGATGAGATTTATCATTTGGGGGCACAATCCCACGTGAAAGTCTCTTTTATTGAACCGGTTTATACTGTCAATATTGTCGCTTTGGGAGCCACCCGTTTGTTGGAAGCGGTACGAATTTACAGTGATAAATACGGTGTACAACCACGCTATTACCAGGCATCTTCCAGCGAAATGTTTGGCAAGGTGCTAGAAACACCCCAATCAGAGAAAACTCCATTTTATCCCCGCTCACCCTATGCGTGTGCTAAGGTGTATTCCTATTGGCAAACGGTCAATTACCGTGAAGCCTATAATCTATTCACCTGCAACGGAATATTATTCAACCATGAATCACCACGGCGGGGTGAAACCTTCGTCACACGAAAAATTACACGGGCGGCGGCACGCATTAAAGTGGGCTTACAGGATAAACTCTATCTCGGTAATTTGGACGCCAAGCGGGATTGGGGCTATGCAGGCGATTTCGTGGAAGCCATGTGGTTAATGCTTCAACAAGACCAACCAGATGATTACGTCATCGCAACTGGTGAGACACATTCGGTCAGGGAGTTTGTTGAAGAGACTTTCGCTTTTTTTGACTTGGATTGGAACGATTACGTCAAGATCGATCCTCGCTATTTTCGCCCCGCAGAAGTTGATCTCTTGTTGGGTGATATATCAAAAGCTAAGAAGCAACTGGGTTGGTCACCACGTGTCACTTTCAATGAACTGGTTACCATGATGTGTGAATCAGACCTGCAGCTTGCCAAAAAAGAGAAATCCTTTTTGAATGCATGAGGTTGTTGTAAACCCTTACAACCAGTGATACTAACATTGGGAGAATTGGTGTGTTGGATTTAACCCAATATCGGATCGGAATGACTGGCGGCAATGGTTTTTTGGGGCGGCATTTATGCCAACGCCTCCGTGAACTGGGATGTGAGCATATTTATATACCATCGCGTCAAGAATATGACTTGACAGAACAATCTCATGTCCGGCAGTGGTATAAAGATACTCGGCCTGACATTGTTTTTCATCTGGCAGCGGAAGTCGGCGGGATTGGAGCCAATCGTCAGCACCCGGGACGGTTTTTTTATGCAAACGCTGCCATGGGGATTCACTTGATAGAAGAAGCTCGCCGGTACGATGTACAAAAATTCATCCAGGTGGGGACCATTTGCGCTTATCCAAAATTTACCCCTGTTCCATTTAAGGAAGACGATCTTTGGAAGGGCTACCCGGAAGAAACCAATGCCCCTTATGGGATAGCCAAAAAAGCACTGCATACCATGCTGCAGGCGTATCGAAGCGAGTATGGATTCAATGGGATTTATTTGCTACCCGTCAATCTATATGGACCTGGAGATAATTTTGACTTGCAATCCTCCCATGTCATCCCGGCGTTGATACGCAAATGCCTTATCGCAAAACAGAATAGAGATGAGAATATCGTTTGCTGGGGAACTGGTAAAGCCAGCCGTGAATTTCTTTATGTTGAAGATTGCGCTGAAGCGCTTATTTTAGCTGCACAACATTATGACGGTGACCAAGCAATCAATCTGGGAACGGGGCAGGAAATCACCATCTATAATCTTGTCCATCTCATCGCCAAATTGTGTGAATATAATGGGAAAATTGAGTGGGATACAGATAAACCCGACGGTCAGCCACGCCGTTGTTTGGATATCAATCGTGCTAAAACTCACCTTGGTTTTGATCCAAAAACTGATTTTGAAACCGGTCTGCGAAGAACGATTGAATGGTATGCAAATCAATTAAATGCCATAACATAAGACTTGATATGTAACTTCACATTGCCATTTCCCTTTGGTTTATGGTATCTTAACCCCAAAATATCGATGATCAGCACAAAATTCAAATCTTTAATGATAGAGGAGTAAGCCATGGCCTATTTGATTGGAATCGATGTGGGGACATCCGGCACGAAAACCGTCCTTTTTAATGAAGAAGGAAAAGCACTTGCCAGCAGTACCGAGGAGTATCCCCTTCATACTCCAAATCCAGGATGGACAGAACAGGATCCAGAAGATTGGTGGAAAGCAACTGTTGCGAGTGTTAAAAGTGTAATAGAACAGAGCGGGGTTGATGCGGCTGAGATCAAAGGGCTTGGCCTTTCAGGTCAAATGCATGGTTCGGTGTTTTTGGATGAAAACAATAATGTGGTTCGTCCTGCCATATTATGGAATGACAATCGCACAGCAGATGAATGCACTGAAATTACCCAAACCATCGGCGAAAAACGCCTGCTTGAGTTAGCCAGCAATCCCGCATTAACGGGTTTTACGGCTCCCAAAGTGGTTTGGTTGAAGAATAAAGAGCCAGAGAACTTCAAGAAAACCCGCACCCTTTGCCTGCCCAAAGATTACATTCGGTTTCGTTTGACCGGCGAAATGGCGATGGAAGTCTCTGATGGGGCAGGAACCCTCTTGTTTAATGTGAAAGAACGAAATTGGTGTACAGACATTCTCAACGCTCTGGGAATTCCGCGGGAGTGGATGCCGCCCATGCATGAATCCACTGATGTGTGTGGAAAAATCACATCTGAAGTGGCCGAGCAAACGGGTTTAAAAGAAGGCACAGCGGTTGTTGGTGGTGGAGCAGATAATGCCTGTGGTGCCACTGGCACTGGAGTGGTGATTGAAGGCCGCATGCTCTCATCACTGGGAACCAGCGGTGTGATTTTAGCTCCTTCAAAAACCTGCCAGACTGATCCGGAAGGGCGTGCACATACGTTTTGCCATTCTGTACCGAACTTATGGTACTTGATGGGTGTGATTTTATCTGCCGGGATGTCGTTTCGTTGGTATCGGGATGTGTTGGCTGATAGTGAACGTCTTAAGGGTTCGCAAATGAACATGGATCCTTATGATATCCTTACTGAATTAGCCGCCGAGGCCCCCGTAGGGAGTGAAGGATTGGTGTTCTTACCGTATCTGACAGGTGAACGCACTCCGCATAAAGATCCTCATGCCCGGGGTGGATTTATTGGATTAACCATTCGCCATCAACGGACCCATTTAATCCGTGCGGTGCTTGAAGGCATTACCTTCGCCATGCGTGATTCGCTGGAAATTGCCAAGTCACTTGGCGTTGAGGTGAAAGAGGTGCGCGCGACCGGCGGGGGCGCTAAAAGCGCTTTTTGGAAACAACTGCAGGCTGATATTTATGGATGTGAAATCGCTACCCTTAGTTCAGATCAAGGTCCGGCCTTTGGCGCTGCTATTATGGCCGGAGTGGGTACCGGCGTTTACAACTCAATTCCGGAAGCGTGTGATGCCATTATCTCAGTGGCAGAACGAACCGAACCAAACAATGCCCGTGCCAAAGAATATGATGATTATTACGAAGTTTATCGATCGCTCTACCCCTCAATTCGTGATGCCTGCCATACGCTTTCGAAGAAGGTATCGTCGTAAATGGTGATTGACGGGGGGAAAGAGTGTTATATGCTTGCTTTTTGATGTATGGACACCTTTCGGGGCGGCTTGATACAAGCCGCCCCCGATAAATTGAATGCACGCCGATAATGGAACTTTTTTATACGATTTGTTTTTGGTTTTGTTTTGTGATGTTAGTCTATATTTATATCGGCTATCCCATTCTCTTATTCCTCATTTCGTTTGTATTTCCAAATCGTCATCAACCTGATGAGAATTATACGCCTACTGTTACCTTATTATTTAGTGCGCGAAATGAACAGGATTCGTTACCTGCTAAATTGGAAAGCATTGAAAAACTAGATTATCCCAGAGATAAGTTGCAAGTATTGGCGGTTTCGGATGGGTCGACCGACCGGACTGATCAACTATTAAACGATGCCCCCTTTGTTGATGCACTTCTATTGGAAACCAATGTGGGTAAAAACGCCGCGCTGAACGCATTGCATTCCAAAGCATGGGGTGATGTGCTCTTCTATACCGATGCCAATACCTTGTTGCACCCAGATAGTGTCAAACAGGCTGCCAAACATTTTAGCCATCCAAAGACCGGCATGGTGGTAGGACAGTTAGTTTTTTCTCAGGATAAAGAATGGAATCCAGTAGGGCGGGGAACCGGGCTTTACTGGCGCTATGAAAACACCCTTAAGCGAGCGGAAAGCAGGCTGGGCGCGGTGTTAGTAGGTGGCGGTTCACTTTTGGTTGTGCGGCGGGGATTGATCGATATCCTTGATCCACGCATTGCCAATGACCTTGAGATTCCCGCCCGCATCGGTGCGATGGGGTACAACATTTTATTTGAAGAAAACTGCCTTGGTTTTGAAAAACCGCATACCAATGTGAAAGAAGAGATTCAACGCACCTCACGCATTGTGGCGCGGGGTTTTCGTGGATTCACGAAACTTTTCTTTGTGATGATTAAAAATCCATTTCGATTTTGGAATTTTATATCCCATAAGTTCCTGCGTTGGTTTACCCTTCCATTCGGATTGGTCATGCTTATAAGCGCAGGTTTTATTCAGCATCAGGCCTTTCCTGGTTTGGTATTCTATCTTGGTCTGATCACTCTCATCCTTGCATTGTTTGGGATTGGTATGCTCCACAAAAAATCCACTCCCTTCTGGATGCGTCCACTTACTCTGTTGGCTCAGTTCCTGGTCATGCACCTCGCCGCCTTTTGGGGGATACTTCTCACTCTGGTAGGTAAAACTCCCGCCACATGGACAGTGCCGAAGTCGACGCGGAAGTAAAATTTTATCATTATACACAACTTTAAGGTTGATTTTTGCACTAATGTTCACTATTATCAAAATACATTACCCTGAATTCCAATGATATAAAACATGAGTGATCTTCAACGACTATATGAATTTCGGTGCCCTATTTATGGATTTGTTGAATTAAATGAATGGGAACGAGATATTGTTAACGATCCAATTTTTCAACGGCTTCGTCGTGTCCGTCAACTTGGATTAACGGATTATATCTATCCAGGAGCCATGCATACTCGCTTTGAACATTCCATTGGTGCACTCCATATGGCTTCAATGTTATATGATGGCATTGTGACAAGATCAATGGATTATCTAAAAATGATGGGATATAATGAAACTGGTCTTAAAAGAGATAAAGTTTTGATACGCTTGACTGTTCTTTTACATGATATTGGCCATGCTCCTTTTTCCCATGCTTCAGAAGAGTTGTTCCCGGTGAATCAAAATTCTCAAACGCGATATCAACATGAGGAATATTCTGCAGAATTAATCCGCAAATATTTTAAATCGTTGATTGAAGATCATCCCATGAACACCAATTATCATATCACAGTTGATGAAATCATTAATTTACTAATGGGAAATGAAGATGCGGAGAAGGCATTGATATGGAGAGAATTAATTTCTGGACAAATTGATGCTGACAGAATGGATTACTTATTGCGCGATTCTCATCATACTGGTGTTCAGTATGGTCGTTTTGATTGGAGAAGATTAATCAACACAGTAGAGATTATTCCAATATATGATGATAATGAAGAAATAACAGACTTTCGCTTAGGTGTTAACGAAGGTGGATTACATGCAGCAGAAGGTTTAATCATCGCTCGATACTTTATGTTCACCCAAGTTTATTATCACAGAACTCGTGTTGTATATGATCTTCATCTAAAGTATGCTTTAAAAGAAATTCTACCAAACAGAGAATTCCCTCCACCAACAGAGAATGAATTATCTGATTTTGTAGAATGGGATGATTGGAAGGTAATGGGATTAATAAAAGAAGGAAAAGGAGGAGAACATGGAGAACGGATTCTTAATAGAACTCATTTCCGTGAAATTAGACATACACCTGAAAATCCCACAAAAGAAGACCTAAACAATCTTGAAAAATGGAAAACAAAATTAAAAGATTTAATTATTATTGAAGAATCTGCCACCAAATCATGGTATAAGATGGGAACAGATGATATTCAAATTGTATCTGATTCAACAGATAAAACTGTTCGGCCATTGTCTTATCATTCCTCTGTAGTGGCTAATATCAAACCAATCAAAAAGATACTTCTTTACGTTGACAAAGTTGATATGGAAAAGGCAGAAAAAAGATTAATGCAATGAATGAGGACAAAAATGAACAATCAAACTGATATTTTGATGAGACCGGCATTTATTTCTTATTTGATAGGGAAATCATATCCAAACAAGATTGGACATACGACTTTGATGAAGTTAATATTTTTACTGCAAAAATTAAAGAATGTTCCTTTGGGATATGTCTTCCGGCTTTATACCTATGGACCTTATGATTCCGATGTTCTTGAAGATTTAAAATATGCGGAAGCATTGAACGCTGTAAAAAGCAAGATTGAATTATATCAGAAAGGATATAGTTATTCCCTCACACCAGGTGAAAACCATTCAGACATTGAAACCAAATTTAAAGAGGAATTGGACCGTTTTGATGAAGATATTAATTGGGTGATAAACGAATTCGGGAAACATTCCGCTGCTGAACTGGAATTAATCAGCACATTAATTTATTCGGATAGAAATAATTCAAAAGATAATAATGATACTTCCCTTGAAGAAATTGTTCATAAAGTCCATAGAATCAAATCCCATTTTAATATAGATACCATAACAAAAGAAGCTGAATCATTAAAAGAAAAAGGCTATCTTTTAGCAAAATAAAATACGATGATTAACTCTCATCTTTCTCCATAAGGGCAGAAACCAATACCTCTTAAGGGGATTTTATTCTTGTACAACAACCCTCTCGCGCCAATGTATTTACAATTCTCTACTGATTTCTGTTGCCCTTGGTTTAGATAATCAGCGTATAAATCCGAAGGTATTGCTTTAAAACCTTTCGAGCCTCCTTTTCCGATGACATCGATCAGGGTGGCGGTTAGCCAGTCGCCTGCACCAGCGGCATCGATGATGTTCTCGCTGAGTATAGAAGGAAGGTGATGCCACTCAGAATAAGTGGTTTTTTGCCAATGGCGGTAAGCTAAGCCCTCTTTACCTTTGGTTTTTATTTCCAAAGGGATTTGAAACGTATCGGTGAGTTCATGGATTTCGCTTAGCTTCTCTTGTGAATATTTAAACACATCGGCATGTTTTAAGCATTCAACAAATTCATTCTGCTCACCGGTTCGATTGAGTTCGAGATAGACCATTGCCCCCCGAGCTTTACACGCCCGAATTAATTCAATCGAAGCGGGAGAAACCCGCTCGATGAGGCATACGTCAATGTTTGAAGGCAACTCATCACAAATTTGTTTCATGGTTTCAGTATCAAGAGGCTCATAACTCGGGTAGCGTTTGCCGCTGGGAGAGGTGTGAATGAAGCGGTGGCCATCATTATCGATCTGCTGTATATAGAGTGGAGTTTGGATATCTTTTCTTTGTAGAATATACCTCTGGTCGATCGGCCATGCGCTTGTATCGTTCATCACATAATCACCGGCTTTATCCTGCCCGATCATACCGATGGGAAACCCGTGCCAACCTCGTGTTGATAATATGATGAGAGGATTCAAGCAACTGCCCCCGGCAAAGAGGGTATAGTATCCATTGTTTGGAGGTTCTATCGCATCCAAACAAATCAAGCCAGTTCCGACGATGAGAGGTGGGTGGTTGTTATTTTGCATAAATGAAAAAGCCGTTATTCAAGTTACGTTACATGTTTGCTCATAGTCGATGAGCTCAGTAATGGTGGGATGGCCGCTGCATACCGCGCAATCGTTATCACGGGGAACTGTGATTCGGCGGAAGTTCATCTCCAATGCATCAAAGGTTAGCATACGGCCAATTAGTGGCTCGCCCAAATCGAGCAGCACTTTGATGGCTTCAGTGGCTTGGATGGTTCCCATTACTCCAGCGACACAACCCAGGATGCCCGCCTCATGGCAACCCGGAACCAAACCAGGTGGAGGAGGCTCAGGGAAAAGGCATCGATAGCAAGGTCCCTTGCCGGGAATAATAGTCAAGATTTGGCCTTCAAAACGAAATATCCCTGCATGAATAAGAGGCTTTTTTGACATGACACAGGCGTCATTAATCAAAAACCGGGCGGGGAAATTATCGGTGGCATCCACGACCAGATCATATGCTTCGAGGATTTGCATGATATTACTGGCATCAACACGTGTTTGATGCTGAACAACATGGACATCCGGATTAATGGCATTGAGTTTTTTGGCCGCCGAATCGGTTTTAGATGTTCCAATTTCAGGGGTGGTATGCAAAATTTGGCGCTGCAGGTTGGATAAACTGATCTCATCGTCATCAACGATGCCCAAGGTTCCCACGCCAGCCGCCGCCAAATAAAACAGGGCGGGTGAGCCTAAACCACCTGTTCCAATCACCAACACCTTGCTCTGCAAGAGCTTTTTCTGCCCTTTTCCCCCCACATGAGGGAGGATAATGTGCCGGCTGTAACGTTCTATTTGTGTATCGTTAAATTCAAACATATTTTTAGTTGATTCGATCATTTAATATGGAGTGACGTATTTTATGATGAAATGAACTCCATCGTCATCATCTTTAAACGTATCCATGATTTCCTGTCCATCTTTTTTAAGACTTTGGGGAACATGCTCTGCCGGTTCCCCCTCATCGACAATCACTTCAAGGATTTGCTGGGCTTCCATTTCTTCCAGCGTAAGTTTGGTTTTGACATAGTTGTAGGGACACTGAACGCCTCGAAAATCCTTGGTTTTATGGGGTGCATTGAGTTCAGACATATTAAGCGGTCTCCTCAACTATTATACATTTTACCATTAATTTGATTTTATCCATTCCTCGTTAAACACAACGTGTTTGATGGATTTTTTCCTGTCGGGCAGGTGGTAACTATAGGTTGCGTGGATGCGTCCATCTTTGGATTGAATCATGCTGGGGTAGGAAAACGAACCCTGGCCAGGTTCTTTCTTTTCCACATAGCGGTGCCATTTCCAGGTATCACCCTCGTCGTCCGAAAGCGATATCTTTAATTGATGCCGCCCGTCGAGTGTATCATTATACATTAAGCACCAATGTCCATTATTTAGCCGGATTACTTCGACGCTGGAACCGGGATTTTTGAATTTCATTTTGCCCACACGGCTCCATGTCATCCCTTCATCCTTGGATGTGCTGATACGGATTCTGTTTCGAGGGCCATTTTCGCGCATCATGGCCACGATGGTGCCATCGTCTTTTTGCACCAGGCTGGCTTGGATATTGCCAAATCCCACCAGCGGTTGGCTGGTTTGCCAGGTATCACCGCCGTTTTCGGTAATGGCCATCAGGCATACAGAAAAAGCATCCGTATAAAGTGGCAGGATCATTTTGCCGGAAGCTAAAAACAAGGGTTTGCAGCGTGGCATCCATCCCAACCGTTGCAGCATTTTGTCACTCGCCCTTTTTTCCATGAAATAATAGAGTTCTTCATCCGCTCCCAATTCATCCAACACTCTTTCCTTCAGCCGGGGGATTAGTTGGGGAAATTCATCCAGAAATCGCTTCCATTCCGGTTTCATTGCTTCCACAAATCCTTCCGGTTTGGGGTGGATATTGGCTTGCCAATTCCAATTGGGTGCACCTTCATCCTGATAATCCGTTGAGGTTCGGTACTTCAATAGTGCCGATTCCCACCGGTTGGCCAGAATGGCTACCCACACCAGCCATAAGCGTTCATCGGGATCGATAAACAGGATTGGATTGCAATCAGGAAATTCTGGAGTATCCGCCATCACAAAGCGCTCGCTCCAACTCGATGCTCCCTTGGGTTTGCGCGCACCTTGAATGATCACATCATCAGCGGTTCGTTCACCCGAACCATGAAAAAAACAGACCAATAAATCACCATTGGGGCATTCCACCAGGTTGGATGAGTGGTTATGCCATGACTCCAGCGGAAATATCAATTCACCCTCAAATAATGGTTCTTCTGCAACAGCCAAACTGCTAAATAGACAAAAAACCAAGGTAAATATGTAAATTTGCCAATGTTTCATAATGGATATCTCACTTTGCTTTTCATGGTTTGTTATCTCATTCAGGGAACGGCGTTCCCGGTTTCATCACAAAAACTTCAACCCGGTCAATCCAAACATTGGTGGTGGATTCTTTTCCGCCGACAAGCTGAATAAAGGGGTTAATCGTATCTCCGGTATCCGGTTTCAGCAATGCCATGATGTAATCTTCCTGCTCAACATATTGGGCAGATGAGACATTTTGTGAATACGCCAAGGAGCCATCAAAATTTTGTTGAGTAAATAATGATCCCTTTAACGCTCCGATAAATAAAGATGCACCAGGCCCACTGGCGCGAACCTTGGCCCGGATTAAGGCAGGATGTCCACCGGTATTGATTGGATTGTTGGTTAGCAAAAAGGTTAGTTCATCCTGACGCAATATAACAAATAGTCCTTGCATATCCTTCGAGGTAGGGAATTGTTTTTCGGTAAAATCGAGGGAAATGGTTGTGCCGGGTGTGGCGCCGGAAAAACCCCCTTCAAGTTCCGCCCAACCGTTGGCATTCAATGATGCTTCACCAAATTCAAATACCGCATCAGGTTGAACCGGCCCGGCGACAGGTGTGGGAGTATCAATGGGTTGAGGTGGCAATGTCGGTGTTGGAATAGAAGATTTTGTGGGGGTGGCGGTGTTTGTCGCAGTGGGCTGGGGTACGGGAGTACCAGGCTGTTTGGTTGCAGTAGCAAGCAATGGTGGGGTTTTTGTTGGTGTGGGGGTGATGGTCGGCGTGGGGGTTGAGGTTGGCAGAATGGGTGTGGAGGTGGGCCTGATTTCCCCCTTGGGGCCGTGTTCATATACCGCGAGTTTGTTGTCTTCCGCCACATAAACATAACCGTTATAGGCAATCACATCGAAGGCATGGTTCTCGCCTTCCACCTTGCCGTCCAATATCACGCTGGGATTACTAAGCTGCTCGAAATCAATCACTTTCATTCCACCGGGCACCCGGGGATCAAAGACACTGGTGGAGCGTTTGGCAAAAACGGCTACATAGGCGAATTTTTGACGGAGAGAAATTTTGAACATTTCATGGGCATTAAATAATCGTACGGTGCTGTTGGGTAATAACACCGGCTTATCGGGATCACTGATGTCATAAAACGACAAGCCCCAAAAGCCTTCGGCTACCCCTAAAATATCACCATCGATATCCAAACCATTGTTGAAATCATTTAGGCTTTCCACTCGATTAATGAGGGTGATGCTTTCTGGATTGGATATGTTTAGAACAGTGATCGAGGTCCAGGTGGCAACATACAGGCGATGCCCAACTGAAATCATATCGGACACAATATCATCGGTGTCTATCCCTCCCACAATAATAGGTTCATCCTTTTCAGACACCTGGATGGCGCTGATCCCAGAATTGGCAAAACCGGCGTAAACAATATCACCAACAGCGTGAACCGCCTGAATCTGTTGATCTCCCGTTCCGGCATGGCGCTCGAACAAAACCTGTGGAGTGGTGGGATCGGTGATATCGACGATGATTAAATTCGGTTCCTGTTCATCAGTGGCATCCAGGCCAATGATGGCTAAATTGCCGCTGGTGGTTAGGCTGTTTACGCTATCGGAAACGTCGAATTCACTTAATTTTTGTGGATTGGCACTGTCGCTAATATCAAAGATAGCGACCGAACGTGAACCGCCGGTTAATAGCAATGGGTCATTAAGATGAAGGGCGACGGCGGGTGCATCCACACGTACGATTGGATCGATGGGGGTTTGGGCATTCACCCACATCGTTAATCCAAACATGAGCATTAACAATAGACTAATTTTTCGTAACATGTTCATTCCTCCCCTTTTTATGAATTCCATTTTGGCGAATAAGAATAAATGATTATATTTCAATTTAATTTGTTTAGTCATATAGACCAGGATAGACACAGAGGTCTACCCCTACAATTGTTGATTAAATTGTATGATCGATCCAGGTTATGAGTTTAATTTTTTTTCCTTTAATTTTTCTATTTCATCAAAAGGCAGTGGGATTTGCTCGCCTTCTTTAACACCATGATTTTCAAACCATCCCTGATTCATTTCCAATGCATATTGGCATCTTTGCAGAGCTCGATAATGCTCGGTTGGATCAAATGGGCCGCGATGGGGTTTCATTTTCTCGATATTGCTTATCGTACCATCCTCTCTAATAAACGCGATAGAGAGGGGGATTTTGGTGTTTTTCATCCAAAACGATAAATATTCTGGCCGTTCGAAAACAAAGAGCATTCCATGATTTTCCGGCATGGATTCGCGATACATCAAGCCCTGGCTTCGTTCCGGTTGGGTGATGGCCACTTCAATCTCAACCGGCTGCCCGGCCAATTCGAGAGTGATCGTCTGCAAAGGCCCCAAGGCATGAGGAGGTAAATTGGAATTTTCAGGTTTTGAACGATTGCATCCTGTGATTAACATCACCATTATTCCTATCCACCCAATTGATAGATGAAACAAAGATTGTTTGTATTGATGCATTTCACATTATTTCCTCTAATATTTTCTGTATTCGATGCCGATAGGTGGCGTTATTCAAAACGTATTGCTGGCCTTCTCTGGCGATTTGCTCACGTTCATCACCATGCTGGAGGTAATAATGTACTTTTTCCATCATTTCATCCTTTGTGTGAAACATCGCCAGGTGACGGCCATCCTCAAACTCATCTTCCAATATAGGACGATATTCTGTTAATAGGAATCCGCCTGCCGCTAGCACATCGTAGACTCGTGGGTTGCTTGAATTAATGCATTGTACGTGAAAGATGTTGATATTGATGAGAGTATGATAATAGACTGAGGGTAAATCCTCTAAATAGCGGGGCGTTTGTTGGCTGTAGCACTCGGTGAGTTCATCCGCCCATTCCTGATTCCCCCACTCGATCCCACCATAGGCAACAAGTCCATGTGGTTTTAAAGGTTTTAAATAGCGTAGGCGTCTTAAGTATGTGGCTCGTTCTTCAAGATATAAAACCACAAATCCACTATAAGGCAGCCGGTCATGACCGGGTGAGTTATTATATCGCTCTTCCAATGAGATGGATGGATCGGCTAGATGAGTTTCTACAATGTCATCCAGGATCGTCACGAATTCAGGATCTTTGCGATTCCAATAATCGCGAACGGCTTGAAATCGTTGAGCGGCCAGCGCACCAACAAATCCAATATTTGGTCCCTGACGCTGTGGCCATGTTGATTCAGGCTGGCACTCGTCAAGAGGTTTAATTCCTGCCGCGGTGGGCAAATAAATTCCCTTTTTACCCGATAATTGTTCCAAATAGGGTAAATAGGTTGGATCGAAGGAAAAATAGGCGTCTGTGGCGAGCAATTCCTCTTTGGTGGTTTGTACTCGTTTTGGACTGTCCAAGAACCATAAGAGTTTCTTGATCGGGAAGTTGTGCAAATGTTGAACCCCTTCTGGAGAGAGGGTATTGCGATTCATCCAAAGCAGTACATCGGGGAAATTTTCTCTGACATAAACCAGCCAAACATAAGGATTAATAAATCGCAGTAAGCGCTGGTTGCCTTCATAGCGTCCAGTCTGGCAGCCTTCCTCTTCAAAGGCATTGGAAATCGAGTTGGCCAGGTAATCATGCTCAGGTTCAACCAGCAATACCTTGGTTTTGTGCGCTGGATTGTTCTGTATTGCAGAATAATGATCCTTCAGCTCGCCCATATATTGTTGGGCGGCGCCGTGAACGGTTTGGGCCAATTCGTTCAAAATCGGCTGGAGGGTTTGCATGATGCGTTTTAATTGAGAGCCCCAAACTGATCCACCGATTACAGAAAGGGGCGTGAGAATAGCCACTGGATTTGATTTAAAGAAATCAACAATGGCCTGAACCGAGTTGTTATTTAAGAGGAGGATAGTGCGGTCTGATCGTAGTACATCCGTCCAGTCGTAAATCCATAAGGACTGAAAAAACAGATTTATCCGGTCTTCAACGATTAACATGCGCTGGGCCGTTCGGCCTTTTCTTAAGTTGGGGTACAGGGTGAAGGGAACATACCCCAAACCCGGCCGAACAATAAGAAAAAGTCTTTGTTTTTCCCAGCCAATGCTTTTTATTGAATGTTCCGCCGCGTTCCAGGGATTATCAGGGCCGTGAACCCATATGTCACATTCATCCAATTCTCTATCGACATTCTGGATGATTGAATCTTTGATGCGGCATATATAGGTGTGATTATTTGCTTTGATGATTTCGTATTCCGAGTCGGTCAATGACTGAGAGGTCAGCAGGGGAAGATGTTGAGGGTAAATTTCTTCAATAATAGTAAGATTTCTTTTGTAAAGCGAATCGTTGAGTTCGGGTTTCATATGTGTTTTTATTATATCCTTATATCTTCTTCAAATTGCCGGCACAATGTGGTTATGGGCATCCTCTTTAATTTATGCTATTCTTTTTTTTGAAACACTACACTTACTCTTTTAGGGAAAAAGAGGAAAAAATGCAAGAGAAACTGACAAAGTTATTTATAATTTGTTTTATTCTTTTTTCTTCATGTACCGCTATTTGCCAGTCACAGGCCGCGGAAAATGAGGAGGAAGTGACGGTTTGCAAGACCCAGGAAGACATCAAAAAAGCCAAAGCACGGGGAGATTTGTTTCTCAAAGTCGGTAGCGAATACAGTGCACGGTATTTTGTCCGGGTTGGTATGGAATACAAAGGGCCGTTTCGCTCATTGAAATCCGCTAAAAAAGTACTGGAACTTTATAGAGAGGAAGCCAAAAAAAGTGGAGCCAATCTTGAAAATTATATGGGCAGTGAGGTGGTTCATAATCCCCGCCTGTTGGTTTTTCCCTTTGTTGAAGTATCACCTCAACAAGAGTTAATGTTCAGCGTTCCAGGCGGGAAAGTAGAAAATGCTTCCAAGATCATGATTCATCCTGAACCATTTCTCTTTGAAGAAGTTAACTTCGGCCGAATATATTTAGGAAAACGGGGTTATTTTTTCGCCGTCACTGGTGAGATGATTTCACGGGCAGTGGTTGATCCACCCACATCCACCCTTAAATTTTGGATTGGTGCTGCTGTTATAGGCGCTGAAGGTAAAGTACTGTGGAGAAATTATGGAGAGGTTAATAACGATTTATCATTCAAAAATATCGAGAGTTTGAAAACCACCAATGAAAAACCTGAATTCGTCATAGTTTTTATGATGGCGGAGGGGAAAATGAAGGAGATGCTTCGTCCGATGGCCTCCATTCCCGAAATGGACGTCTCGCCTTATGAGTACCATATTCTCGCGTCAGCAGCGTTGGAAATTGGTCCAAATTGGTTCCCCCCGATAGAACCGACGGTTCAATCGGAATACCAAAAAGCGCTGAAGGACTATGAAAAAAAGCATCTCGAAGACCGATTCAAGAAAAAATCACCTTAAGCTTATGATATCTTATGCCGCGGCGGTTTGGGTACGGCTGAGCAGTTCTTTCAGGCGGGCACATAGCATTACAGGAGTGGATTCACCGTCTGAGCGATCTTTTCCTTTTAAAACCAGCCGTGCTTTGGCTATTTCCAATGATTCAATTGTAAATCGGAGCGGCAGCGTAATCTGACTCACATGCTTTCCGGAAAACACACCATTATCATCTCGTGAAAACACCTGCAAGCGGCGTTCTGAATTATGTGCATCGCCATCTAACATAAAGCAGCGGTTGGCATCGGCATACATGAACATCTCCTCATCCCGATAAGGCATTTTGGCGATGGGGTGCCAATGGAAACCATTCGGCGAATTTTGATGCATCCCGTAAATCCATATGTTTTCCTCATCCTCCTTGGGCACACCGGCGACCAAGGTTTCTGGACCATTTGAGACGCATAATATTTTATTATCCTTTAATCCTTGAGGGTAAACATTCTGCCAGCGTTTAATATATTTCTTGTTGCATGACGTTATCCATGTACTTACCCCATCCTTAATTTTCGATGTAATCAACAGGTGTCCATCGATTAATTTGAGTTTTTCGATGTCATTGAGCTTTTTAGGCAGTTTTAACCTGGGGCTATCTACATTGTCTTTTAAAGAGTAAGCATGGCTTGTCAAACGTCCATACTTACTTTTACCAGCCATATAAAGATTATTCTCATCCATGGCCATGCGAGCGCTTCTCAAGTTTAGGTGGGGGGATTTATGCTTAATGCTTAATGCTTCTTCTGATTCAAGTGTGGTTGAATCCAGGAACAAATCAAAAAAGGAATCCATTTCCGCTTGGAAAACTTCACCTTTTTTATTTAAGCTGATGAGTTTATCTTCGTGAAAATAGACATCCAATATGTCATGATCAAAATAGCAAATCCCTTCCCATCCTTTTGAAGGATGTGATAAGACTTCAGAAACCACTTTTTTCCATGATATTCCGACCAGCTGCTCAGAGGGAGAATGGCTATTCACACCATCTGCGTCGGCATCGATTGGTTCATCTTCCTTATTATCTTTCTTTCTTTTTCGATACCAGAACATGGAAATAATGAATAAGACCAAAACCGGCAGCCACTTTTTGGTGTTATTCGATTTGCTTTGATAAGTCTTGGTTGTAGACAATAAAGCTGATTCAGCGGTGGGATGTTGAATCACTGGCCCACCCAGCGGGCCAGCAGCACCTCCCGAACTTTTTAATCCGCCTATCCCGCCGGGAATTCCTCCCGAGGGAGAAGACCAGGGAGGTTCGCCTGAATAAGAAGACGGAGTGGGTTCATTCTGATGATTTAACGCCCTTACTCTATCCTCAACCAATTCAGTGCGATTCGAAGGCCACTCCGGCTGCCCGGATGAACCTCCCTGTTCCTCTCCCCCGGGAGTCATCAAGAGGTGAGGCGATGTATTTTTAGATGTCGTTTGTTCTGGTGTATTGCTCCCCTCATTGCCAGGTGATGAAGGTTTTCCTTCAGTTGATTTCGTTTTTTTATCATCTTCAGTAGTTGTTTTTTTATTCCCAGTTTCAGAAGGTTGTGATGGTTTTTCGCTTTCGTCAGCGTCTCCAACCTTCTCATTACTCTCATCTTCCATTGTTTGAGGTTTAGTGTTTTTATTACCCTTGCGTGAAGACGCAGACCGTTTGGATACTGGATTTTGAGTTTTCTTAATGCGTGGCTGGTTTGGTGAATTTAAGCCTGCTGATGAAGAACCACTTGGCTGAGAGGAAAGATGAGGGGAGGGTGAAGATTGATTTGCTCCAGAATTAGGAGCTGATGATGGAGCATTTTGAGCAGCTGGTTGTGAATTCGGCTGACTCTGGCCTGAGGGACTAGTGGGTGGACTAGCATTTTCACCTGGAGTTTTGGAATCCGGATTATTGTTTTGGGATGGTGATTGATTGCTTGATGGAGAAACATCTGGAGTTGGATTCGAATTTTGAGGGGATTGATTATCATCCTGGCTCGAATTCTGATTGGATAAAGATTGAGTGTTATTTGGATTTTGCGTTTGGTTATCATCTTCATCTTGGTTTGATTGGTTAAGGGAAGATATTGGATCGGTTATTGTACCTCCATTAGAACTCGCAACTGGAGAAGTGGAAGTGTTGTTATTGGTGGAAGATTCATCATTTGAAGCACGACTCGATGCGTTATTCTGACTGTTTGCCTGAGCTGCGGCAGGTTCATCAGTGGTTTTGGGGGAGTTTGGTGTTTTTTTTTGCTCGATGTTATTGGTTGATGCATCCTCATCAGTAATTTGAGTTGGGTTAATATTGGAAGAAAATGGAGTTCTTCCCCCCGATGCTGTTCCACCGGTGCCCTGCAAAAATGAAGGCTTACCGCGAGCGCTTTTATCCCCATCGCCTTCAAACATATAGGTCAACTGAATATCAGGCGGCCAGGCTTCATCTCTTTTTTGCTCGCCCGTTGAGACCAGGTGATATTGCAAAAAGCGAGCATTTTTGTGAAGTTCAATTGATTCACCCGTTTTAAAGTCACTCCACGCTCCATACGCTGTTTTGGCGTTTAAGCCAGGCCGGTACCGGAGTTTGACCCCTTTGTTATTCCCATAGTTCCAACGTAAAGCCAATAGTTTCCCCGGCTTTTTAATATCGAAATCACCATACAGTTCAAAATCATGAGTCTGTTGGGAATCGATAGATCCAACTATGGCACTTGTTTCAGTTGGTGGGATGGGTATTCCTTCATGCCATTCAATATCACTTCCCCCTCCTATGAATGAACCATTTACTTTGATAAATTGTTCCGATTTAGGATCATTAATGATTAACAGGGGGTTGCTGTCTTTATCAATACGGAAGGCTTCAATGTGATTTTTGATCGATTTGCCGTGCATTCTCCAATTAGGCTGCTTTCCCTCGATCGATGTTGAATAAAGCATCCAATTTCCATCATTCGCGACAAATATCCATATTCGGCCATGGGTTATATTCGGGCTCGAGTATTGATCGCCTTTAGGGTACTGTCCCCAAGGCAGCCATTCATCATCCGATTGAGTTAACATTCGCTTGTTAATTGATGGGATTTTCTCAGAATGAGTAATGGAAAATTGCCAAACTGGCGTGGTGAGAATATGTGGTTTTAGTTCGCTGGATGGATTATTGATTGATAAGGAGGAATTACCCCAGGATAACGAGTAATGTTGGGGAAGGTAATGACGAGCTTTGAATACCTCTGCGTCCACAGGGATGGAAAGAAAGCCGATATAAAAAAGTATTGGCGTTACGGTCTTCATTCCAATCCCTAAACTCCCTTTTAGGTTCGTGGATCAGCCCGGATGAATCATATTAATATCCATTATAGCAAGAAATGTTCTATTTTGTCTCATTTTTTGAAGATTTTATAATATACTTAAATAAAAGCACTTATACTCTTTAAAAATCTCTGCGAAGTTATTGAATTGCATTTATTTTATCAATAAGATAACTCATTATTATCGTTTTGATAATTTCGAAATATCCACCAACACATCCACCCAGGTTGGTTCGCTCTTATCTTTCTTTGACCGCAGGTCTTTTACCATAGAATTCAATGAAGGCTCAAAATACGATGCCATCACCAGCATATCATAGCCTTCCATTGGATCCCACGGCTTACCTGGTTTATAGTAAGGATCTCCAGATTCCCAGCGTCTGCGGTCGAGGTCCACTTTGGTGTTAACCCATTCAGCGTGCACTTTTTCACCCCTTATATAGGGTAAAACATACTCTACACACTTTTTGAGCGATGCTCCGGAGTCGGTTTTCTGTTCGTATATATTGATGTTTTTAACCCGTAAAAGATGGGCGATTTTCAAAATGTTTTTGATACAACTCACATTGTAATGCATGGCGTCACGGCGGTGTAAATCGCGTGTGGTGCCATCCGGATACAATGCGCCATTTAAGATCTCATTCACCTTACGCATAATAAAAGGCTGCCACTCAGGGTGATCAACGACGAGTGATGCCATGATGATCATCTTCAGCCGTTTACCATGCCGGTTGGATGACCCCTTGCCAGTCCATTTGTCCTTCTGCTGTTTTCCTAATTCCGTAATCCAATTGGTGACAACTTCCTGTTGTTGCTGATTCAATAAATTTTGGAGCACATCATACGCGTAGATACAAATATTAAGCTTATTATCGTTGACATCGTTGCCTGTGGGTTTGTAGGTCTTTGTCCATGCTAGCAGGAACGATTTTGCTTTCTCCGCATACAGTTGGTCCTTGGACATCACATACGCCCAGATCATTGCCCGCAAATCGAGCATATCCTGTAAGTGTTTAGCTGACCGGATACGTTCAGGGTGGTTGCTGACATGTCCCTCGTATACAATTTGAGGAAGGGGGGAAGCTTGTTTATCCAACGCGGCGTCAGCCCGCTGCCGCAGTGATTCGAAGGCTTTTTTTATATCCTCTTTATGCCTGTTTTTAAACAAAATTTCGCGTTCATCAGCCGTTAACCAAATGGTGGGTGGAACATCGAATTCCACATAAACCTGTTCGGATGCTGCTTTCGCATCCAAAGCAGATGCGGAATGAACAAACATAAAACAGGCCAATACTACCAAAATATTCATTCAAAACTCCTCTTCAAAAATTTCTTATATTAATTGAGAGTGTGCGCTAATCCTTCAACCCTCCCCTAGCCCCTCCCAGGCTTGGGAGGGGAATGGGGGTTTTTTTCGTTTTGCGATACGACTAAGTTCTAATTTTTAAAGCACTTATCGGCCATCCATTT
>CAZFER010000049.1:27297-47909 GCA_964517495.1 uncultured bacterium
GCCTTCAACCCTCCCCTAGCCCCTCCCAGGCTTGGGAGGGGAATGGGGGTTTTTTTCGTTTTGCGATACGACTAAGTTCTAATTTTTAAAGCACTTATCGGCCATCCATTTCTCCCCCAAGCCTGGGGGAGATTAAGAGGGGGTTGATCGGCTGCCCCAAAAACATTGATGAATTATGATCGCTGTGCCACTTGCCTTCAACCCTCCCCTGGCCCCTCCCAGGCTTGGGAGGGGAATGGAACTTCATATGGCTGAGCGTTTACAATATCCCAAATATAGACACAATATTTGAAATTTGCCCTTTTACAAGCTCCTCAGCTACGGCATACTCATACATATAAATGAAATTAAATGGAAGGTGAATAATGCCTGCTCAAAAACCAACCATTCTTTCCACCTGGAACTTTGGCCTGCAAGCCAATGAAACCGGGTGGGATGTACTCAATAGCGATGGCAATGCGCTGGATGCGGTTGAAGCCGCGGCTATGGTAACAGAAAGCGATCCAAACGTCACCAGTGTGGGTTATGGCGGTTTTCCCAACGAAATGGGTGTGGTGCAACTGGATGCTGCCATCATCGATGGGAAGAGCGGCCAGATGGGGGCTGTCGCCGCCCTCGAAAACATCCGCAATCCCATTGCGGTAGCCCGCAAAGTGCTTGAAATGAATAAGCATATCTTCCTGGTCGGCGAGGGAGCCAAAACGTTTGCGCTCAAGCATGGTTTCCAGGAACAAAACCTGCTCACCGAAAAAAGTGCCGCCTGGTATGCTGAACAACTCAAAAAGCGCAACACTCAGCCCCAAGGCCATGATACGATTGGTGTGCTTGCCCAGGATCAAGAGGATCAATTGGCGGTGGCTTGCACCACTAGCGGCCTTTCGATGAAATGGAGCGGAAGGGTGGGTGACTCACCTTTGATCGGCAGCGGCCTTTATCTTGACGGCCAGGTTGGCGGTGCAGTGGGAACAGGCGTCGGTGAACGTGCCATTGAAGTATGTGGAGCGTTTGCCATAGTTGAATTTATGCGCAATGGTCTTTCCCCCCAACAGGCTTGCGAAAAACTGATCAAACGGGTTGCTGTACGCAATCAACCAAATACCGATTTTCAACTGGCTTTCATCGCCCTCAATAAAGAGGGCGAAACTGGAGCCGCCGCCATGCAGGAAGGTTTTGTTTATGCTCACTATCTTGACCAAAAAAATGAGTTGAAGAATGGGGCGGTCTATGGTAAAAACTTTAAATAAAGGATACTATCGAAAGAATCATCTTTTTAAGGTAGAATAGAGATGTTCGCCCAAATATGGTCTAACCGATCGGACCGGTGGCTTCCCCGCCTTGGAGGGAATTAGAAGATGGACAATTTTACACTCACCACAACCGACGACCAAATCAACGGCCTCACCATCAAAATTATTCAAGTCAGTGGATACGTTGATTCCAGCACTTTCCCCCAACTGCAAGATCATTTGCAGCAATTAATTGATGATGGACAAATCCGAATCATCGTTGATCTGCAAAATTTGGATTATATCAGCAGTGCCGGCTTGGGCGTGATAATGGGAATGCTGCAGGAAATCCGTGACGCTGACGGAGACCTGAAACTTTGCCGCTTGTCTGAAAAAATACGCCATCTATTCGATATATTGGGTTTTTCCAGGCTTATCTTAATTTACGACACCATCGATGAAGCCAAACAAGCGTTTATAGATGAACAATCAGTTGAAGGTGAATTTGAACATAAACCGGAACAGAATGATTACTGATTACCCGTAATTCATTTACTGACAATGGGGTGAAGGAGGTGAGAGTGGATGAACGCTCAAAAAGAGCGTGATCCAAACTTCACGATTGAGATCACTGCTCAACCCCGCTATTTGGTGCTTCTTCGTAAATTCATGATCTGTGTGGCTGAACTCCTTGAGTTGTCGCCCGAGGAGACATGTTATCTGGAAGTGTGTGCCGATGAAGCCTGTGCCAATTCCATCCAGGCTATTCGCGACCGTGAAGGCGAAACACCTTATACCAAAGTGAAGATCGAAATTGAACTCAAGGATGAATATTTGTGCATCAATGTGCATGATAATGGCAAGGATTTCACCCAGCATTTTAATAAGGCCGACCCCATTGACCACAAAACGGACTGCACCCGTAAACGGGGATATGGCTTGCAAATCATCAAAACCCTGATGGATGAAGTGCAATATATTCATGATCCTGAATTGGGGAACCACCTCCGAATTACTAAATTCCTCTCTCCAGCCAACCAACTAAAAGAATCGAATGACAATCCAAAATCCTCATCCATCTAACAAGAAAATCCCCATCATCGGTCTAGCTGGAGGCAGTGGGAGTGGAAAAACAACCCTGGCTAAACAATTGGCGAAAGATCCTGCATTATCGAGTATCTTGCTGCCCATGGATTGTTATTATAAAGATCTCAGTTCCTTACAACAGGCAATCCGTGAAAAAACCAATTTTGATCATCCTGATGCCATTGATTTTGACTTATTCGCCATTCACCTGAGTGAACTCGCTCAAGGCCGAACCATTGATGCTCCCATTTATGATTTCCACACTCATACCCGCGACGGGCAACAAACCATTCATCCAGCGGATTTGATCCTCACTGAAGGAACGCTTCTACTCGCATCCTCAACCTTATCAAGCCTTTTCGATCTAAAAGTCTTTATCAACACCCCCGCTGATATACGCCTGCTTCGCCGAATTCGCCGAGATCTACATGAACGAGGCCGCTCCCTGGATTCCATTTGCCGGCAGTATCTTTCCACGGTCCGCCCTATGTTTGAACAATTCGTGCTTCCCACTCGATTATATGCTGATGTTGAACTGGATGGTGAGAGGGATATTGATGTGCTTGTACAACTTTTGAAACACGAAATCAAGCAGCGCTTTGTTCTATAAATTTCCTTTCTTATCCCCAACACCTTGCCTATCCCTATAGTCTAAAGGTATATTAACACTATAAAATCGTGCATATTATCAACAAAATTAATGGGAATATAAAAATGGTTGAAAAGTCTCTGGAAAAAAAACTGGCGGAAATTCACGCCAATCCTAACAGCAAAGCTTTTATCATCTGTGATGCCAAAGATGCCGATATGGCACGTGGGGTTCGCTCATGCGGTCCTGTATCTCCTGAGTATCATCATGGCGAAGTACGTTTCCGCAACATCCACGAATATCGAGAAATGATGCGTCAGGTGGTCCGACAAGGATTGATAGACATCATGCTGATGTCACCCAGTTCAAACGAGGTGTTACACATCCAGGAGCGTTTGTTCGATAATTCTCACGTAACCCCCGCGGGGCGCTGCAATGACACCACTGATATTCATACGTATCGCGGCAGTTCCTATCACACAATGCCTTCGCGTCCTTTCCGTACTACCACGATTGACCATTTGCAGTGCGGGAAATATGAATGCACACCCGACGAACGCCTGCTTGGGACAAACCTTGGGCTTTATTCCATTACGTTTAACAATGATCTTGATGCGGATCTTCGTTTATTGCAGGAATTTAAAAACTTCCGCATAGAGGCCGAACAAAAAGGATTTCGTTATTTCCTCGAAGTATTTGATCCAAATGTCCCTGGCACGGTTGATCCAGGCGCGATTGGAGATTTTGTCAACGATTCCATTGTCCGCTCACTGGCTGGTGTGACTGAAAGGGGACGCCCCTTGTTTTTGAAGATGGTCTATCATGGCCCCAAATCATTGGAAGAACTCTGTAATTATGATCCCTCACTCGTGGTTGGTATTTTGGGTGGATCATCGGGAACCACTTACGATGCATTCAAACTTATTGCGGATACTCAAAAATATGGCGGGAGAGTGGCCCTTTTTGGACGTAAGATCAACAACGCTGAAAATCAGCTGGTCTTTATCAAATTCCTCCGCATGATCGTTGATGGCGATATTTCCCCGGAAGAGGCTGTCAAAGCCTATCATGGTGTGCTTCAGGAAATGAATATCAAACCGGTCCGCAGCCTTGAGGATGACATGCAGATTACGGATGTCAGCATGAGTTACAGCGACAATTCCAGCGTCCGAATGCCTGTGCAACCGCCGCGTCCTCAACCTGCCGCTCCAAAACCTCCTGTGGCACCGGCAGTTCAATCAACCCAGACAGCCAATACCCCCCCATCATCAACCCCTTCATCCCGGCCACGTTTGTATGATGAAAAAGAACCGGATTTCTCAAAGATGACTCCCGAAGAAAAAATTGAATACAACCAGCGCCAACGCGACCGTATCTTTGGATAATGAATAAATTTTCCTATAACACACACAATCAAGGGTGGGATTCGTTCCCACCCTTGATTGGTTCAATTATCGTAAACCATCCTACTTGTATAAAATCAAGTCGTAGGATGGGTCGCGTTGTTTGACCCATCATTTTTCTGTACATGTATTATCACTTTTCACTCACCGGCATTCAAATTTCTGATCGCCAATGGTTCATTTGCTCCCCATTCCTTATCATACCAACCTTGATTAACGTAATTGTGAAATGTTGGCCACTTCCAATCCATTGGTGAATGTACATATTCATGTTTAACTGGATTGTAATGTATATAATCTATATGTTTTGCAAAATCTTCTTCATCACGAATGACATGTTCCCAAAAACGTCGTTGCCATACATATTTTTAACTTTTTTTAATTCTGGATCCTGAGTTGTACAAATTGTGTAACTCATTTTGACAATATAAATCTGAGAATTTAGATTTAATCAATCTCCACCGAGTGGAAAAATCCGTGTTCTCCTTTGGCATATTCCACATAATGTGGATATGATCGGGCAATAGTACAAAAGCAATCGTATGAAAAGGCCATCGGCTGTGAACAGTTCGAAAGGCTTTGCGTAAACATGATCCACCTTATTGAATGAAAGGTTGATCTGATGGGGGAAAAAATCGTGACCCACCCGACGTGTGTAATTGGCCCGATGGGTCAAACAATGCGACACATCCTACTTGTGTAAAATAAGGGTTGGATCCAGCGGATAGCGGCCAAATCGCTTCCCGTAAATGGCCAAACCACCGGGGAGTGATTCATCCACCGACAAACGTATCACCATGCGTCCATCTTTGGCAACATTTTTTAAGATATTTGCCGGAATAATGGCACTGATCAAATACCCGTATGAACCCGCTTCACGCAGCAACCGGTCTTTCTTTTGCGACGCCCACGATAATATGCCACGATGATCGGCTGGATCGTCTTCAAGCAGATACGAACCAATGAGATGGCCATCTATCTCGACTTTCACCATGCTGGGGGCTTTATACGTGTCTGTCATGGGATAGGCGTTTTTGTTTTCGCTTGGATCATGTGCGCCACCACCCAACATATAATTACTGTTGCTGGTTTTTCCCTGTTCTTTGTCCTTACCAAACAGTTGTTTGGCCGATGCTTCGAAGCGTAACACCGCTCCTTCCAAACGAGTCCCATTAATCCCTTCCGGCAGCGAAACCTCATACTCAAAATAGCCTGACCCAGCACCATTGACCTTTAAGCCATCGAGCACGTTCCACTGTTTCAATGACCACTCTGCTTTTGTAAAGTTGGATGCATCAAACCGAACAAGCGATGCATTCTTTAAAGCATCAGAATCAATTTCACCTTCCACATCAAACAGCATGAAGTTGCGTTGCAAAATACTGCCCGAACTGTCTTCCACGAAAGCTTTCAGAATAAACAATCCGTTTTTGTCAGGCAGTGTGATAGAGAGTGGTTCCAAGGCCTTATTCATCCAGGGTTCCACGGATGCTGATGTTGAAGATTGCTGAAAGTTCTTATAATTCCCTAACGAATCCCACCCCACCAGTTGCCAACGGATGGTGAGTTCAGAGCCTGGCAGTTGATCGGTGAAGATAGAAAGGAAAAGAGGAATTTCCAGCTGATCCCCTGGATTCGCCGGCTGACAGAGCATTTCATCCCCCACCACAAGATAAACCGGAGCATGGAGATCCTGCAAGGACATTCCATCCACAAGTTCATCCATCCCCGTGAATTTTTCCGATCGATCGTATTTCCAATAGCCGTTCCACTCATTAATCACATCATGGTGCTCGGTGTACAACCACCCGGCACATTTGGGGTGACGGCGGAACTGATTGATCATCCGGTGGTAATCCCAACTCCAATCGATATCGCCAGTGCTCCCTTCATATCCCCACACATTGCCGCATTCGCTATTGAACATGGGATCGTTGTCCTGAGTGTATCCCTCCGCGAAATTCCATTCGGAACCGGGGTAGGTTTTAGCGCAGACATTGTCCAAAAAGTCTTTCCATGCCCAACCGGGGAGATAACTGTGCCAGGTGTTCAAATCTGTTTCGACATGGTCGTAGTTGCAAGGTGAATTATCTTCAACCAGGCGGGTTGGATCGAGTTCTTTTGCCAGGGTGTACATGTCCTGCACCCATTTTTGGGTTTCAGGAAGATAGGCGCGTTTATTGCCTTTCCCCGTAAACAATCCCCAGGTTTCGTTGAATAAACACCACGAAAAGGTGGCCGGATGGTTAAAATCACGCTCAATCACAGCCGAAATGGTACGCTCGATTTCCTCACGCATGGCTTCATTTGGTTCACCCCAACTATTGGGAATATCCTCCATAATCAGCATCCCCAGTTTATCGGCCCAATAAAGTTTACGGGGTAAAGGGACTTTGACATGAACCCGCATGCCATTAAGTCCGATCTGCTTGGATCGAAGGATTTCATCGCGAGTGAATTCATCACTGGGAAACGTGTAAAAACCTTCGGGATGATAAGCCTGATCCAAAGCCATTTGCAGGTAAACCGGCTTGTCATTCAAAGCGACATAAGGAATATCGGTACCCGGGAGATTAACCACACTGATCTTTCGCATTCCAAAATAGGTATGCACTTGATCGTTTGAACCGGTATTGCCTTTCAACGAAACGGTTAGTTCATACAAGAATGGATCATCAAGCGACCAGAGGTTGGGATTGGGAATAGGGATCGTAATCGCATGGTCTTTTGATCCTTCTGGAATGCGCTGGGTATGAACAGGATTATCCAATGCGCCGTTTTTGAATTTAAATTCAACCTGTATATTTTGTTTGGCGGCTTCTAGTAATTTAACCTTGGCGGTAACGGTTTCTTTGTCTATATCCGGATAAAAATGGATGGATTTAAAGCATTCCTTACCCCGTGCTTCAAGGTAAGGTGTCTGCCATATCCCACGGGCATTGCCATAACCCTGCTTGCCATAGAGGGTGAACATCCGGCGTTCATCGTCAGCGCGAATGACCAGTTTTTGATCATTCCCCCATTCAATATGGTCTGTAAGTTCAAATTCGAAGGGAATGTATCCCCCTTGGAATTCGCCAATTTTCTTCCCATCCAACCAAACGGTTGTATGCCAGTCACTGGCGCCGATGACGAGAAAAACACGCTGCTCCTCCCACGATTGAGGAACGTTGATGTTTCTGGCATACCAGCCTATATCCGCTTCATCTTTGACGCCGGATAGTTTTGATCCCCATGGAAAGGGTACGGTAATGGAATGATCAAAGTTATCTGTATCCTTAAACCAGGCTTGCTTGATGCCTGAATTGCCCTTATCAAATTTAAAATCCCATTCACCATTCAGGTTAATCCAACCTTCCCGCATAAAATCAGGGCGTGGATGTTCTGGTAACGGGATGGATTCGGCCAGGGTGGGTGTTGAGAAGACCAGTAATAAACCAATAAACAATAAAAGAAACCGGTTTGATGACATTGAGAAAACTCCTTATTGAAAAATTTCATAACACTATACAAAAAATCGGGATTTTTGTTAGGTTCGTAGAGAGAGATTGCCGTAAAACGGGGTTGACACATAGGTCAACCCCTAATGTCATTAACTTAACGGGGAGGGCGAGGCTCCCGCCGAGCCGTTTCCATGTATTACTGATATTCTCCCTAAATACGTCATCGATAAAGGCAAAAAAAATCATGGACCTGCCCTAAGGCAGCTTCATCGCCATCGATGTAGGGCAAACCTGATGGGTTGAAATCACCCACCAAGACTTGGTCGAATTAGGTATTGAAACCGGTATGGAAATCACCTGTCCGATCAAAACCCATAGTATGCAGGTAATTGATTAAGAATAAGGCCTGTGGTTCACACAACACACTTCACCTCCAAGCCTGATAAAAAAGATTTTCATTGGTATATCCCCCACTCGAGAACTCTTGAATTTGGATCTTCCATTGAATCATATAATTGTTTATAAAGCTCCACCTGCTCTCTTATGGCGGTTACTGGATCATCGGGATATGGCGTCAGGTCAAGTGAGTTTTCCATAAGATAGTGTTGGTATGCAGTACTGTTAAACGCGCTTTGGAACACGGTTTTTAGAATTTCAATCACTTGAGGAGATGTTCCACCCGGCGCAGCGAGCCCTCGCAAACGCACCAAAGGATCAAAATCAGCGCCTTTTTCTTTGGCAGTAGGTACATCCTCAAATCCTGTAACGCGTTCATTCCACAATGTAAGGATGGGTTTATAGCGGCCAGCGTCGAGATACTGTTTGACATCACCCGGTTGGTCAATCAAGAGATCGGTTTCTCCATTGAGGAATGAGGCATTTCGCTGAGGTGCACTATCAAAAGGAACGGACTCGAAACTCACATCAAATGCCTTTTCCAAATTCATGGTGCTGAGCCCCTCCAATGAAAATGTATCGGCAATGTTAGCCAGTTTCAATTCGGGATTTTTCTGTGCATAGGTTACCAGTTCATCCCAGGTGGAATATCGGGGATCATCGGAACGAACATAAATCTGGGTAATGGCCATGTTGCCAATGAAAATGGGAACCCAGTCCTCAGCAGGATTTTCCCCCATAATGCCTTGAGCATATCGAGCAGCGTCGAAATCAAGAATGAGTAACAAGGTATAACCATCGGCAGGAGCCGTTTCAAAGGCATGAACTGCATCCATACCATCATTCCCAATGTGATTGACGACCGTCACCGGCACGTTCAATACGTTTTCCACTTCCTGGACAATGGCATGAAGAAACTGCTCCGAGCCGCCAAGCCAACCGCTGATGATGGTGATGGGTCTTGAGGGAAAATCCGTTACCTCATCATATTCAACCCACCCTTGCCATCCCGGCAAAACAATCCATCTGGCTACCGATTTCCATTGGAAATCTCCGTTGTGTTCCACCACTACCCAAAAGAGAAACTCGCCATATTGCCTGTCCCCGGCGTCATCAAGACTTGTCACTCCGGTAGCGCCTAAATAAAAATTGGCTGTTCGGTTAAATGCGGTTTTAAGAATTGCAGGGTCTTCGGAGGCCCATGTGGTCAAATGGGTCAAAGCGGCAACCCAAGCTGTGTCATATGCGGCAAGAGAAAAGGCATCGGGCTGCCTTCCGATTTTCTCCCAAACTCTCTGTTCAATACGTACTTTCAAATCCAAATCACCACCATAGACGGGACAAACCAAGCCAACGGACATTGCAAACTGAGCGGCTTCAGGATTGCTGACCAGCGCCTGACTCAAGGCAAATCCATCACTGCCATACCATCTCACTGAGGAAAGAGCAAGGTCATTCTGTGCCAAGACAAAAATGTCTTCCGCCTCATCGAAGGAAAGGAGTAATACACCCACAGATTCATTCCCATAGCCAGTGATGGCCTGGTTTACTTTGGAGCTCATTGTGGCTATTTCCGGGGTAAAGTCACTGTCAGTTGGATTGTATCGAATTCCTTCCAGTATGACTCCCCCACGCTCTTCAAAACGGTTGGATATGGCCGCTGCAAAATCATCGCCCCAGACATCACCTCTCTGCAGAGGAACCACCGCACGAATCCCATCCCTCCACATCAGATCGGCCATTGCTTCCGCTTGCAAGGCATCGCCCAGGGCGAAGCGGAACACATTGTCACCGGGGATGGCTAGAGAAGGGGCGGTGCTTTCCGGACTGATCAGCAGGATGCCTTTTTCATCGGCATAGTCTTTTACAAACGCTGTTTCTGCGCTGGACAATGGGCCGATTACGATCTGGGCTCCCGCCGCCTCCAGGCTCATGAGTTTCTCCAGGGCCGTAGCCGGATTGGTCCCGGTATCTTCAATCAAAAGTTCGATTCTCATGGGCGAATCGATTTCGGTGAGATATTCATTGATATCGTCAAGAGCAATTTCCAACGCCGCCTGGCAGGATTCACCTGAAGAGGATAGGCCACCAGTAAGGGAAAGCAGAGCTCCGATGACAACCTCCTGCGGTTTGGTCTCTGCGCTGCAGGCCGGGCTTGCAATGATACTTGTTACAAATAGCGTGAGTACTAGAAGCGGTGCATTTCTCATAATTGATTTCCCCTTTTTGTCATCATCATGATGTTGGAACTCTAATTTCTACAATATGATAAAAAAAATCTAAATTTTTCTATACACAGAGCCGGTTTCGAATCATCTATTATAAGATTACTTATCTATCGTATGAGGAAGAAAAGATTTCCATATTTGATGAACAACTAAAATTTGCTGTTCACGTATAAGAATAACACCTTGGATATCAATGACACAACATAATTTGCAAACGAATATCACGAGTAGCCTGTAGCTCACCACTATTTCTGAGCAATTCCATAATTTGCAAATCAGCTGCACCTGGTTTAATCATTCGAATCCATTTGATTTTATGATTATGAAGGTTTGCTGTTTCAACCAAATCGAAGAGCAAATATTCACCGAATCAGATTCCATTCGTGAATGATCGAATTTGGATCATCCTGCGCTTGGTATATTTGCTTATAAAGTTCCACCTGTTCTCTCATAGCGGCTGCCGGGTCGGCAGGATATGGCATCAGATCCAGGGAAAAATCCCGGAGATACTGCTGGTACGCTTCGCTGTTAAACGCCGTTTGGAATGCGTTTCTGAGTATTTCAATGACATCAGTCGGTGTCGTTCCTGGAACGGCTACTCCCCGCATACGAATTAACGGTTCGAAATCAACGCCTTTTTCTTGTGCCGTGGGGACATCCTCAAATCCCTTGATCCGTTCATCCCAAAACGTGAGGATGGGTTTAAATTGTCCGGAATCGAGAAATGTCTTAACATCACCAGGCTGTTCGATCAATAGATCGGTTTCACCGTTGCGGAGTGAGGAATATCGCTGTGGGGCAATGTCAAAGGAAATGGAATTAAAACTCAAATCAAAAGATCGCTCCAAACTGGTCGAACAAAGACCTTCCAGTGACAGAGGAGCGGCGATGGTGGCCAATTTCAGGCTGGGATGTTCTTGTGCATAAGCTACCAACTCATCCCAGGTTGAGAAACGCGGATCATCGGACCGGATATAAATCTGAGTAACGGCCATATTGCCTATGAAAATGGGAATCCAATCCACTGCCGGGTTGGCCTCCATTTGACCTTTGGCATACCTGGCTGCATCCAAATCAAGAATCAGCAAAAGGTAATAACCGTCAGCCGGAACTTGTTCAAAATCATGAATTGCGTCCATCCCTTCATTCCCATACTTATTGACAATAAACACCTGCTCGTTCAAGACGTTTTCCAATTCTTGTTCGATTGCATTGAGAAACTGTTCCGAGCTATCCAGCCATCCACTGATGATGATAATGGGTCTGGACGGAAAAGATTCTCCCCATTCATCTTCATCCCACCCTTGCCAATCCGACTCGCTCTTATATCTAGCCACAGATTCCCATTGAAAGGATCCTTCTTCTTCCACAATAGCATAAAAAGCAATGTCACCATATTTCCTGTCACCCGCGTCATCGAGGCTTGCATCTCCGGTAATACCTTTATAAAAATTCGTGATCTCGAATAGGGAGGATTTGAGAATGGCAAAGTTATCATTTGATCCTGTCATCAAACAGGAAATAGCCGCAACCCAGATGGCATCATATGCGGCCATAGCATATGACTCGGGTTGCCTCCCAATTCTCTCTCGGACTTGTTGCTCAATGAATTCCTGATTTCCATGACCATTATAAAGGGGACAGAGCAAATCAACAGCCATTGCAAACCGGGCGGCTTCAGGATTGTTGAGCAATGTCTCACTTAATGCAAACCCATCACTGCCATACCATTTCACAGAGGAGAGAACCGGATCATTCTGTGCCAAAACCAAAATGTCTTCCGCTTCTTTAAAAGACAGAAGCGATACGGCCACTGAAGTTCTCCCATAATGACTGATAGCCTGACTCACACCGGCGCTCAACGTTTCAAGTTCCGAAGTAAAGTCAACTTCAGTTGGACTGTATCGAATCCCATCCAGCATGGCTCCCCCAAGTTGTTCAAAATTGCTTTTCGTGGCTGCAATTAAATCGTCCCCCCAGACATCACCTCTTTGCAGAGGGACCACCGCTCTGACTCCATCCTTCCACATCAGTTCGGCAACGGCTTTTGCTTGATACGTATCACCAAGTGCAAACCGGAGCACATTGTCACCAGCAATAGCCAAAGAAGGGGCGGTGCTTTCCGGGCTGATCAGCAGGATGTCGTTTTGATCGGCATAGTCCTTCACGAAAGCCACTTCTGCGCTGGACATGGGGCCGATTACAATCTTAACTCCGGAGTCTGCCAGTTTTTTTAATTGCACCAAAGCCATAGCCGGGTCGGTACCGGTATCATAAACGATGAAGCCGAAACCCATGGTTGACTCGATTTCCATGAGATATTCAATGATCTCCTCGGATGCAATTTCCAACGCGGCTTCAGTGGATTCACCCGTTGAAGATAAGCCACCGGAAAGGGGCAGCAGAGCCCCTATAACAACATCCCGTGGTTCGGTTTCAGCGTTGAGGCCTGGCATGGCTAAGATACTTAAGACCAATAGTGAGAAAATTAGATGTGATGTGTGACGCACGATTGCACCCCCCCTTTTGTCTTTACCCTGGATGTAAAAAACCCAACTTACCACATTATATAAACAATTTCAAAATTGTTCAATAAGCAGAGTGGGTTGCGAACACTTTTTTTTATTTGATGTCATACTCCTTTCCAGAATTCTCGGATGACTTTATTCGTGCCATCAATGACATAATCCGGTATCAGATTGGACATTGACGTGTAATATATTCATACTATTCCAAATCAATAGATGGCGATGATCAATGACCAGTTTCTATTGATCATTGATAAGGAGTGATGACATGGCTACAACCATACAACCCAAAACAGCGAATAAACTTTTTCGGATGCCAGATGATGGCTTTTGCTACGAACGGGTTAAGAAGATGTCACCAACGGGCTTTCAACAGAGATTTATTGAGAAAAGTCAGGTCTAAACGATGTTGTCATCTGTACCTTACCCCAGGATGGATATTTTAGACCTCCAATATATTCAGAGCCACGAACATCCATCGCTAGAATCGGACCTTGTACTACCCAGTAAATAGTCCATGTGTCATAATAACCTGCATGCGTGGCCAGTGGTGTTAGGAATGGTTCCTCGTGTTCTTCGTGCGGATTGTCGTCCTGAACTTCATAATTCAAAGTTGTTGAAATAACTGGTGGCCATGCAACGGTATAAGTCGATGAATAACCTAGCAAACTCAAACAACCTTGATCCCCATTGTCACTTGTTTTAACACCTGTTGATGCATTTGATGATTGATATTCTGAATCACTTGATCCTTGTACTGAACCTATTATTTTTACCCCGATTGCACCATGACTATATCCGTTGGCAAAACCTTCTTGTTTCGGAATCGCAAAAAAAATCAAATCGGGCATGTCCAACTGCAGAAACACTACCTATTATTGATTCTATAACATTTCTGAATCCAGGATCTCCATCACCAATCCAGTGTGAGACTGCAGATACCACCTTACTATCACCATCTCGTTTGGATACTCTGGATCCATAAGGACCTGCTCTTAATTCTCGACTTTTGTTGATATAATAATTTCCACCATTTTGGTAATATGCTCTCACTGTGCGTTCTTACAAAAACAAATGATTTGCATCCCAATAGGTGGAAGTTACAATAATAGCAGTAGGATCTGACCAATATGGAGCTTCGGGTGAAATACTTAGGTTCCAATCTTGAGTTGCTGCTGATGAAACCATGATTAACAAGAAAAGAAAAGCATAAATGATTTTAAGTTTCATTTTTTTTCTCCTATATTCCTATTTTTCCATTATGATATTTCAATCTTCTGAGAAAATTTTCATCACTTTATTTTTTAATGTGATTGATTCGAAGTTAGGAACATCATCCCCAAAATAACTATTTTCAAACCGATCTTTTCTTTCTAAAAGTTCTTCATATCTTTCATAATACGATTTCAATTCATTTGAGTTGCCATTTTCGACGTTTTTTATGTAATGATGGGCATTAAACGTCTCTAACACTGGAAGAAGATCGGCAATTTGAGCCAATCTATACCTGAGAATTATGAAAGGTGGAGGGACTAATTTTGCATCTGAAGAAAAAGTGCCACTTAGATGTAATATTCCAGGATATTTTTCATCAAGGCTCTTTCCCGATTGTGAAAGATCAAGAATATCAGAAGTCATTTTTTTAAATTTCATCACCACCGCATCGGCTTTTGCCTGGCTAATTTCAGTCGGAGCCATCGTAAAACTGGGATCAATCAAAGAACGGCGGTGCACTCCACATATAAAGCGAATTCGTTCAAGAATTTTTCCCTTTTCATTTTCCCAATTAAGATGAGATTTGCTTTCGGCATCAAGACCCTTGATATCATCAATCCCCAATCGTTGAACAAACGATACCACTTTGTGTTCATAAGAATTTATAATATCGATTTTTTTCTTGGCTTGTTGCTTACTAAGGATGGGCGTACCTGAAACCTCTCGACGCTTGACGTTGAATATGAAAGATGTGGCTATGTATTGTCCCAAAGTTTCATTGATATATTCTCCGTTAAAATAGATAATACGCCGAACAAAATCAGGGAAGAAACGTTTATATTTGTTCATGATCAATGAGGCATCTTCATAACGAGAGAATTCATTGACCAATCCATTCAAAAATCCATCAACATGCGCGAAACGGAGTTCGTTTTTGAACGAGTTGATTTTATTCGCAATTTCCTTTTTTAATGCTTGTGCATCGAAACTCTTCTGCTGTGCATGAGCACACATGGTAAATGGTAAAAAAAACAACACAATACTTATGATTAACTTCATCATAGTTAGCCTCCTGAAATCTGATTGTCTAATAGTGTAACATTTAAATAAAAAAATGTCAACAAAGAAACAATAACTTTATAAATTAAACAAATGTGCTGTGTTTATGCATATATCGAATCATAATATATTATGCATAAAGAAACATTTTTTGCTGGTTTGTTAGAGTTTTAGAAGCAGTACTCTCGATGGGTTAAACAGCGCAACTTATCCTACTTGCTGATATTCACCCTAAATTCGTAGGATGAATCACGTTTTTCGATCCATCGATGTACTCTGATATTCTCCCTCAGATAGAACAAGTATAAATAAATATCGAAGGGTGACATCCCTGCCACCCATAGGGATGACATTTCAACCACGGGAGGGGCGGTTCCAATGTCACCAGGGGATGACAATCCTGACAGGGGAGGGGCGGTTTATATGACCAAAAGGGGTGACACTCTTGCCGCCCAGAACATATCTATTAACAGATCTAATGAACATAGCTGTTTGGAATCGTCAAACAACCACGATATCCAAACCGAAAAAATGGTTCTTTCTCTTCTGGTGAAAGGGAAAGTAAAGGAATGGAATGGAACTTGGGAGAATCCAAACTCCCCGAGTGGCAGGTACTTTACCAGGACATGGATGTGTCAGCGTATACCTGGTGGGTGACGCTTCGGTTTTAACTTACCCTAAACTTGAGGAAATCAACCGCTTCCCTCAAGGGAAATAAGATTATCTGACGAATCACCTTCACCGTCATCGAATTCACCAAAGGCGTCATCGGTGGTGACGCGAATCACTTCCTCGATGGATGTGATTCCAGAGAGAATTTTCAGTGCTCCTTCTTCACGCAGGGTTTTCATACCAGCTTGCATGGAGGCTTCACGCAGTTGCATGGTATGGGCCCCTTCTTCGATTTTATTGCGTACTTCCTTGCCCGGTATCAAAACTTCATAAATACCCGTCCGGCCAATATAGCCAGTGTTGGAGCATTCCTTGCAGCCGCGGGCACGATAAACGGTCTGCCCTTCCATAATACGCCCATCTTTACCAAACATTTTCAATTCCCTGGATGAAGCAGAAGACGCTTTTTTGCAATGGGGACAAAGTTTTCGAACCAACCTTTGGGCAACGATCATGGTCAACGCGGAACTCAGCATTTTAACATCCACACCAATATCGATCAGACGTGAAAGAGCGGTTGAGGTATCGATGGTATGCAAGGTGGAAAACACCAAATGACCAGTCAAGGCCGCATTGACCGAGATGGTGGCGGTCTCAAGGTCGCGGATTTCACCCACCATGATCACATCGGGATCCTGACGCAGGATAGAGCGAAGCGCCGTGGCAAAGGTTAAGCCAGTGGCGGTATTATGCTGAATTTGATTGATGCCATCCAGTTCATATTCAATGGGATCTTCCACGGTGATAATGTTTTTGGAACCGTCATTAATATATTGCAAAGAGGCATATTGCAGGGTGGTTTTACCACTGCCGGTCGGACCAGTGGCCAGGATAAGGCCGTGTGGGGATTTAATGGCTCTTTGATAATTGACCAGAAGGGTGTCTCGCATACCCAATGAATCCACAGTAGAGGTAGCGGTTTTTTGATCCAAAAGCCGCAGAACCAGTTTTTCCCCAAGACGGGTGGGAATCGTTGAAGCCCGGACGTTAATCTCTTCTCCCATCAGAACACGGCGAAAGTGTCCATCCTGCGGCAAGCGCCGTTCGGCGATATCCAGATTACAAAGCACTTTAACGCAACTCACCAGAAAATTCTGTAAACTCTCAGAAACCGGAACGGATTCCGTCAACACCCCATCCACGCGATAGCGAACCAAAAGGCTGCGTTCTTCCGGTTCGATATGGATATCACTGGCGCGGATTTTTCGCCCATGAATCATGATCATATTAATCAATCGCTGCATCATCTCGCGTTGGACATCATCTGCTCCGGTTGAATTGTTCCGGGCACGCAGTTGGGCGATGGAATGAGCTTCATTTTGAATGATACTTGACATGGTGAAGACGGGTTTGATTTGTGTTTCACAGAATGGACAGTGATCAAACTCATAATTCTCATACAATTCATGACTATCAATTGCGCGGTTACAGGCAGGGCAGCGTTTGCGGGGCTCTTCCCTTCGCCAACGGTCAATAAAATAAAAAAGCAAACCAAACACGCCGGTTAAGTTGATGATTTTCCGCCAGTTATAATAAACAACTTTGCGGTTGGGAAGATCACTGGTGACGATTTTCATTGGAATATACCAATACACAATAAGCACACCCAGCGCGATCGCCGCATACCATAATAAACCCATTGCCGTATTGATTGTGTTTCCACTTCCTTGCCAGATTCCTACAAAAAATCCCTTAATGCTTCGCCAGGTTCGGCTTAACCATCCGCCCACATTTTCAGTGGTGCTCTTCGATTCAACGGGTTCTTCCTGAGGTTGGATTCTGGGAACATAATCCGGTTTTTTCACCTCTGTATTTTGGGTTTGCATGGCGGCTTGGATACGGGTTTTGAATTTTTGCAGGTTATTCGCATCAACGGCAGATAACTGAGATGGATCAACTTTGGAAAAATATTGTTTTGCTCGATCATTATTATCCAAGCGCATGGCAATCTGCCCTAAAATGAAAAGGGCGCGGGAATGAGAAGGATTATCTTGAATGACCTGTTGCAACGCTTCTTCTGCATTTTCCCAATACGATTGCCCGCGTTTAAACTCACGATCACCGTATTCCATATAAAGCGACGCGGTTTTCTCATCCAGGTTTCTTGAACGGGGATGGTCGGGATAGTTTTCGCGAATGACATTGTAATATTCAATGGCGAGTTTATATTCTCCCCCATGCTCTTTGCGAACCGCTTCATCATGATACGCTTCCACCACATCGTTATCCAATTTCATCTTGCAGGATTGTAACAGGGACAATAAATGAGGATTAGAAATCTTACGCTTTAAGGCTTCGATTTCCTTGATATCGGCTAATCCCTGGGTGAAGGGATCATGGGTTTGGACGTTTTTGATGTATTTTTGGATGGTGTTTTCCAATTGAGTCGAAATTGTGCGTTTTTCATCCGGGGTTTTAGCCAGATTTTGGGCCTCAAGGTAGGTTGAAATCGCTTGTTTATGATCCCCCCGCATATCTTCAACACGGGCTTGTGAAAGCAGGTTGCTTAATTCAGAACTTTTTTCGATGCGGTCAATCGCATCCCGTTTGAATGAAAAAAGCCCGCCAGCCGTTTGAATCAGAATCTCATCTCCCTCTGATTCACGTACCACACCTTCGATTGTGCGGCCGTTTTTAAGGTGAATGGTGTCTGAAAACGCAGGGATAATAAAAAGCGATATAATAAGAAACAATAATAAGTGTCGAAATAAAGTCACTAGTGAACTCCCAGAGAATTGGTTGAAAATGGCGAAGATTAATATTAAACCGTACCCACAATTCCTCATAAGTGCTCAGCCATTTGAAATACCATTCCCCTCCCAAGATTGGGCTGGGTTAGGGGAGGGTTGATAAGAAAATGATGAGAAAAATCCTTTGACCCCCTCCTAACCTCCCCCCATTTCATTGGGGGAGGAATAGTGGGAAATAGTATAATTATTCACTTCCTTTTCACTTCATATGGCCGACATGTTACAATTCGGTATTTGTTTATACTTCTATGATATCAGCACATCGGGGTTTTGTCTTCCACATTTTTAATCGTTGTCCCTTATAATATTATAAATCATTCTCGCATCTCATTTTAGATGAATAAAAGAAAGGAGATATGGAATTGGTTCTTTCATTATTGCGGATGACATGTCCATATTGTGGAAAGCGCATTCCAGTGAATTCCTCTCGATGTCCGGAATGCCGGGCGGTGCTCCCCGCGGAAAGTGGACAAGATGAACTGGCCAAGGTTTTTAAACTGTCTGCCATTATTGCACTTATCGTCTTTGCCGGATTGATTTTACTTATTTACTCTCTGTTTTGATTCCATATCCTGATACACTGCACCATTCAATTTGAAGGAAAACATCCATTACACACAATGAATCAATCGAAAAAAACAAGCAATCAACTAATCACCCTGACTATAGACGGATTGGATAAAAAAGGAGTAGGTAAGGGACGGAGAGATACGGGCTCCACATGGCTGGTTCCCTACACCATCCCCGGTGAACAGGTGTTGGTTGAAAAAAAACGCAAGAAAACCGGCGATTTAAAAGAGATTATGGAACCTTCTCCCCACCGGATCGCACCCCGTTGCCGCCATTTTGGCCTGTGTGGCGGGTGTTTATGGCAGCATATCGAGTATGACCACCAATTACAGCTTAAACAGGAACGCGTTAAAGCGCTTTTCGATCGATACCACGTTCCAATCGATGACCATGATTTGCCTATCGTTCCCTCACAACCATTTCATTATCGCAATCGGATGGATTTCGTCTGGTGGTATGATGGACGTTTTGGTTTACGCCAACGGGGGAAATGGCATGCTATGGAAGCCCTGGAGGAATGTTGGCTTTTACCCGAACCAGTGATGCAGATTGCGCTTGAGATCAACCAGAGGGTGCAAAATTCCGGCCTCCCCTTTCGTGATCAAAAATATGGAAAACCGGGATTACGATATTTGGTGATCCGATGCGGACATTTTAGTCATGATGTCATGGTGTCCTTTGTTTCCGATCCCATGCACCTGCCGTCCTCATTGTGGGAAGGAATTGATCAAATCAGTAGTGTTTATCAGTTGATAAACGATAATCCTCAAAGTGATCTGTCTACTGGCCGGCCCATCCATTTGGCGGGCGAAAAAACCTATTGTGAAGTGATCGAAAATGTGACGTTTCATATTGGACCAACCACCTTTTTTCAACCCAACCCAGCGGTGGCGCAAGAGATGGTGCGTTTTGCCGGGCAGTGTCTGGCACAACGACGAGATCAGACTACTCCAATTCACTTGTTGGATTTGTATTGCGGGATTGGATTGTTCTCGATCGTTTTATCTGATCAATGTGAGAAAATCATGGGGGTTGAAAATAATGAAGATGCCATTCATTGGGCGAGTCACAACGCACAAGGCCGCCCCATTCATTTTAACGTTCAGGATGCAGAAAAACTTGAAGTAAAGGATTTGAACGATCTGACCACGCTTTTGGTTGATCCTCCTCGCGCTGGAATTCATCCCCGTGTCATGCGCATGATTTTGGAATATCCTTTCGAAGATATCATTTATGTCTCATGCAACCCCACAAATGGGATAAGCGATATCGCCCAATTTTCACCAAATTACTCCCTTCAATCAGTTCGATTGTTCGATCAGTTCCCCCAAACCGCCCACGTGGAATTAATCGCACATTTAAAACGAAAATAGAGATTTCTCTGGAATCTAGGGGCGGGTTTAATGTCATTAAGTAAAGATCAAATTGGATCGTTGAATAGGGAGGG
>CAZFER010000050.1:0-47857 GCA_964517495.1 uncultured bacterium
TCCCCTTGTACTTAATGACATTGGATTCACCCCTACAACATGTGTGGATTGACCTTTGTGTTAACCCAGTTTTGAGACAATCCCCACACTATTGATTCTCAAACACCATCCATTCATCAACAGTTGTGGGGGGAAAGGTCTCTTCCCCCCACAGTTTTAAATCATCAAAATTGCCAGTATCATCAAACGAACCAACACCAATTCGGCCAGTCAAGAAGCGATGATTGATGGTTGACATGATAGGCTCTTCAAGATCATCAAAGAACACTTTAATTATACCAATGGTGGTATCCCGTACCACTCGAATGGAATGATAGATACCATCCTCCCACTGGGTCCCATCGGTTCGTTCATCGGCAATGGACACACGCGGTTCACCATCCACCAAAAAAATGGAGTTTGAATAATCATCCGCGGTAGGAGCGATATGGGCATAATAAAAATGAGCGGCATCCTGATACCCAAAAATGATACACAAATCCCGATGCCCATATTGCCGACCAGTCTGCTTGGCTTCCAATTCAAAAATAAAATCACCAACCCATAGATCATGAAGAATCGAAATGTTATAAGGCGAGCGAACCGGCGGTTCATATTGGCTTTGCTGAATCAATGAATAGACATGGTCACCGTCCTCATCGATCACAGCCCAGGCTTTGGCATCAGTAGGTTTCCAGCGCTCTACTCCCTCATCGAATGTCTCTTCAAATAACAAAGGAAGCTCGTCTTTTATTGGATTTTGGATGTTCTTTGGCTGAATGTCATTCGAATATACAAATACAGGAGTAATCAATCCTCCCAGCAGAACAAACAGAATAATCCCCATGTATTTATAAAACATTTATTTCACCCCCTCATGATGACATGGTTTTCCTCCCCTTATTATACCACTCAAATACCTAATTATAATTATGGTGATGGGATGATAACGAGTAATGCTGCCGCAAGACATCCACACCAAAATCGTTCTTGAAATCACGCCAAACCGTATGGATATGGTTGGCGCCCCCCTGCGTGTTATCATACTCCAACACAAAATGCGGGCCCTGGATGCGGTAATAATGCCCGTGGCGTGGTTCAAATCCCCCCGCCCAGGCGAAGTAAATCTTGTCAAAACCGGCCGCCTTGATCTTATCCATTTCTGCCTCTGCATATTGAGCGTTGACACGGAAAATATACTCTTTGACTAGTTTCAAGCAATGTTCCCGTTGTTCATCTGTCATCTCAGATAGTGGTAAGCCATTCGGCTTGAGTGGATCAACACGGCGTTTCGCACCCGTGATAATATCGCTGGGTGCACGTTCAGCGATAATCGCTTTTTCGCGCTGTTCTTCATTTAATGATGTCACAAGTTTACGCCCCATATTTTCTTCGGCGGATAGGAGTTTTAATCCTTTATGAGGACCGCTTTCCACCTCAGCGGGATTGGCCCCCATGAATAAAGGAGTTACTGAAACCAGTTTTCCTTCATCCAAGGTAAAATTTAGCGATAAATGATGGCCCTCAAAACGCCATCCCCAACTTTTTTCAGCGCTGGGTAATCCAAAAACGCTAAAGAAATATTTTCCAGGATCACGATGAGGATTCTGATTCTCCTTATTATATAGAACCGACTCAAGCGTAATCACGCTAAAAACTTTCTTCAATCCCATATCACTCAATCCCGCACCAAGAAAAGCCTTGCTTTGTTTTTCTTGTTCTTTATCGAGGTCATTCAACGAAACTCCCTTTCGTTCTTTTGGGAAAAAATGCCAGTTAAAGCGCTCCTCACTCTCCATGTCGAAAAGGATACGTTCTTTCACATCCGGATTAAGAGTATCCATAAACTGCTGGAGTGAATGGGTCATATTCATCTCCACATGGTTCACGTCCTCTGCCATGACTGGTAGAGTACAAATGCAGGTAATCAGGAATAATAACCAATGTATTTTCATAGAAATCCTCCCAAAAATTGTCTTGGAAACAGTATAGGAATCTTCAAACATTCCGAACATGGTTTTCATGGGCAAGCTGTTGCAATGAATGAACGATTTGTGGTTTAATAGTGACATTGTTCTATACCTATGGCATGTCAATCGAATGAAAGTGGTGGATTCTATGTTTTTTGATTCTGAATATGTTTTATCGATCTTGAAATCAATTAGCGATGTTGTTTGGGGTATCCCCATGATTGTATTATTGTTGGGTACGGGTTTGTTCCTCACCATCCGGTTAGGTTTCCTGCAATTTTGGTCTCTGCCCCAAGCACTCAAGCTGGCCTTTTCCAAAGAGGATATCGAATCCGAAGGGGATATATCCCACTTTAAAGCACTGATGACCGCCCTGGCGGCAACCATCGGCACCGGGAATATTGTCGGGGTGGCAACGGCGATCTCTTTGGGTGGCCCCGGCGCACTGTTTTGGATGTGGATCACCGCCCTTTTTGGGATGGCGACCAAGTATGGTGAAGCCATCCTGGCCGTTAAATACCGCGTAGTCGACGAAAAAGGCGAGATGGTCGGTGGCCCGATGTTTGCCCTCGAGCGGGGCTTGAATCTCAAATGGCTGGGGATCCTATTTGCCTTATTCGGCAGTATAGCCGCCTTTGGAATTGGAAACCTGGTTCAAACTAATGCTGTATCTGAAACCATGCAAGACACATTTTTGATTGAGCATTGGATCAGCGGGGTTGTTTTAGCCATAATAACCGCTGCCGTGGTTTTGGGCGGAATCAAGCGAATTGGCGAAGTGACCGGTTTTGTCGTCCCCATTATGGCCGTGCTTTATATGCTGGGCGCGGCATTTATCTTGATCATCAATATTCAAGAATTACCCAACGCGATCCAACTGGTATTTAAACATGCTTTCTCTCCAACAGCCGCTACCGGTGGTTTTATGGGAGTCGTCATGATGGAAGCCATACGAGCCGGCGTCAGCCGCGGTTTATTCTCGAACGAATCCGGTTTGGGAAGCGCCCCCATTGCCGCCGCGGCGGCGAAAACCAAAAATCCCAAGCGCCAGGCCTTGGTTTCCATGAGCGGTACCTTTATGGATACCATCATTGTTTGTACGATGACCGGCCTGGCCATTATCATCACCGGTGTCTGGTCAAGCGGGATTGAAGCGGAAGATATGACCAAAACCGCCTTTGAGCTCGTTTACCCGGGGAAATGGGGTGGATACATTGTGGCAATCGGATTGGTCTTCTTTGCCTATTCAACCATCCTGGGATGGTGCTATTACGGTGAGAAATGTGTCGAATATCTTCTGGGCATAAAAGCCGTCTTGCCGTTCCGCATTCTATGGGTGATCTTTGTATTTATTGGAAGCATCACCGAACTCAAAATTGTTTGGGCGTTCTCCGATATTATGAATGCTTTGATGGCCGCCCCCAACTTGATCGCTCTATTATTGTTATCTAATGTGATTGCCAGGGAGAGTTTTAAACAAGAGAACGAATTGACTTAACCGGCAAGTTCTTTTTCTCTTGATCGTAGTATTTGCTGGAGACGGCTGATCCAAACGATAATGGGTTCAATCCCCTTCTCGCGGTCAATTGGAATGTACGTCAAAAATGGAAATTTATCCGGTTCAACCGATACCCCTTCTCGCGCCATTTTCAAAAACTGAACGCCCACTTCGGTGGCCCGTTCATTTCGCTTTTTGATATGCATTACCCGGCTATGAAAAACATACTGCTGCTCAAGCACCTTCCCTTCCCTCACCTCATCCACACTGACCATCACGCCGCTTTTGGGACTATACCCCTTGGCGGGTTGAAACAAGGTGATGCGAACATGGATTTCATCTCCAACTTCAGGTAATGCTTCCTTTCGTATACCGACAAAAATAATGGAAGAACCGAGGTCAGAAAAATTCCTTAATAGCAGGTTTGGAATCGGTGAATTTCGATTACTTTCATATCCTTCAACTTCACAAAAATGATCCTCGATTCTCGGATTGACCCGAAAGCGATAACGCCGGTTGACAGAATATAATTCTTCCGGAAAAGAGAGGAATAAAGCATCTTTGCCCACCAGTTGCTTTCCCTTATTTGAAATTCGTTTTTCTGTTCTATAAAGAATTTCTGCAATCCCACCCATACGAACTTCGGTTGATATAAATATAACACCAACCTTTGCACCTATTATTACGGATTTTTTTGATAATTTACGGTAGGGTATATTTTCTACAATTAAGAAATTCTTCTCAATCTCGAAATATTTCTTGATAGCCAGGTAAACATTATCCACTTTACCCAGGGGATGGGTTTTTAAAAGGGTAAACATTTTTTCTTTAGGTGACGAAACATTAAAAAAACAATCAACGCGGTTAAAGGAACTAATGATGGTTTTAATAGGGCCATATTCCTTAACCGTCATTTCCGGCGATTTTATCAATTCTGAAAAACTCATAATTGTGGGAATAGACCTTCAGTTTTTTTATTCATGCGGCTGATCGATATTTCGGAAACTCATCGCTTCTGAAACCGATGCAATAATTCGCTTAATGCTGGAAGATCGCCTATCCTGAGAGAATAACTCGTCCACTTTTGTCACTGCATCTTTTAACGCAATTAAAATAGCTCGATCATCCGCTTGCAAGGCATCCTCTCCGGATGGAATGATAATTTCATCATTCCGCACAATCGCGCCTAAAAGCACATTTCGTGGCAAGAAGTTCTCTTTTAAAGGCCGGCCAATTAAAGGGGAAGTATCCAGGATTTCAATCTCAATCGCTTCCGCCCGGTCTTCTGCCATGGTTGCCATGGAGAGGGTTTTCCCCTGGCGTACATACCGCATAATGGCATTAATGGTCGAAAGGCGGGGATTAATCGCCACATCAATTGGCTTGATATGCGCCAATAGCGGCATATACTGTGGTTTACGTAAAAGAGCGATAACCCGCTTGGCGCCGCTCTCCTTGGCCAGCAAAGCCGAGAGGACATTTGTTTCATCATCCTGTGAGGCAGAAACAAACCCATCAGCCTCATTCACACCCGCTTCGGCTAATATATTCAAATCAGTTCCGTCCCCAAGCAAAACTGTGGTATGTTCCAGTTCAGAGGCAAAGATTTCACACTTTTTCTCATCCTGTTCGATCAATACGACATGAGTACCACTTTTTTCAAGGCGTTCAGCCACAAAAAAGGAGACACGACTGGCTCCAACCAAAACCACTTTTTTTAAACTCGAGTTCGCAATTCCCCCAATTTCGTTCACCACTGATAACGACGATGGGGTTGAAATGACATACACTTCATCTCCTGGTAAAACTTTGGTTTCACCTCGGGGTATAATAAATTCATGATTACGAACCAACGAAGTAATCAACAATGATCCTTGTGAGGCCAGTTCAGGTAATTCTTTTAACTTGCGGTTGGCGATCGGGGCATCTTCCTGGACCCGCATTCCCAATAATTTTAAACGCCCATTGGCAAAATCAGCCACACTGCTGGCGACTGGATTCTCTAAAATATCATAAAGTTCAAGCGAGGCAACCTCGTCGGGATTGATGATTAAATCAATCTTCATCGCTTTGGCATAATGTGAACGGTCGGGGATGATATAATCTTCACTTCGCACCCGTGCCAAGGCGGTTTTAACATTAAATTGCTTGGCGGCCGCACATGCAATCAAATTGCATTCGTCGTTATCACTCACTCCAATAATCAAATCGGTTTCTTTTACGCCCGCTTTAAGCAAAACCGAAACAGAGGCACCATTGCCTTCCACACCCATCACATCCAGATGGGATTCCATATCCGCGAGAACAGCAGAATTGGTATCAATGATTTTCACGTTATGCCCTTCTGAAATGAGCCGGTGAGCCAAACCTTTGCCAACTTCGCCAGCACCGATAATTATTACCGTCAATTCTTGAGTAGCCACAATCGTATAACCTGTTCAGTTGTTCTTTTTATATTCAATTCTGCCTGATCCAATGCTTCATCCAATGTGACAGGACCGGGTACGATAGAGAAGAGAGCACAAATTCCCTCTTCATATAGGGATGCCACCTCCCCGGAAATACTACCTGCCAGGGCAATTGCAGGCACATTCATTTGTTTGGCCCGCCGTGCCACACCCACTGGTACTTTCCCAAATTGGGTTGAACCATCAATTTTTCCCTCGCCGGTTATGGCAAGCGAGGCCCCTTCCAGGGCGTGATCCAATTGCGCGTAATCCGCAATCAAATCAAACCCGGACCGCAGTTCGGCACCGCAAAAAGCCATCAAACCTGCGCCCAAGCCGCCAGCAGCGCCACTTCCAGGATATTCATGAACTGATACATTCAAATCCCGAATCCAACAGTCAGCGACATTGGCAAGTCCATCTTCCAGGATTTTCACCACCTCTGGCGTCGCTCCTTTCTGTGGACCATACACCGGTGCGGCTCCTTCCGGACCTAACAATGGATTATTCACATCACAAGCCACGTATATTTTGACCTGTTTCAAACGGGGGTGGAGATGAGTTGAATTAATTTTCTTCAGTTGATTCATTCCTTCGCCGGTTGCTTCGATAGGCTGATTCTCACTATCCAACAGTTCATACCCCAACGCCTGAGCCATTCCGATTCCGGCATCCGTGGTGGCACTTCCGCCAATACCAATGATGATGGTTTCAACATTTCGATCCAACGCATCTCGAATCATTTCACCCGTACCAAAAGTGGAGGTTCTCATGGGATTTTTTTCTTCGATTGCGAGACGCCACAATCCAGAAGCGGCAGCCATCTCCATGACGGCTGTCTGTCCATCGTCAATCAAGCCATATTGGGCACTGACCTTACGAAATAAAGGATCACTAACCTCTATTTCCATATATGAACCATCCCTGGCTGCGACTAAAGCCTCCGTAGTTCCATCACCACCATCCGCTAATGGAATGCATACGACCTCCAAATCATTCACAATATTCAATGCACCCTGAGCAATGGCAGATGCCACATCAGGAGCGGAAAGACACTCTTTAAATGCGTTGGGAGCAGCAATGATTTTCATAATGCTTTATCACTGAGATTCCGCAGAGTCCATATCTTGAATCAATGGATGCCATTCGGGGGATTGCCGAATAGGCTCCTTGCGTTCCTCGGTTTTCCAAATCAACCGCCAGGGATTCTTCGCCAATTGTTTGGATAAATCTTCCATATTGGCCATTACATGGTTTAATTTCACAATAAATTCATCGAGTTCATCCCGGTTATCAATGACTAAATCATCCAAATCGATCAGTAATTGAGTTAAACTGTCTTCAACATTTTTTATTCTAAACCTAAAATCACCAACCGTATTTCTCAACTCTTTGATGGTTAAGGAGGTTTCCGGGCTTACGGCTTGGATAAAATCATTGGCACCTGCCAAAACACGATTAATATCCTGGCCGGTCTTTGATAATAGACCAGGAAGTTTATCCGCGCCCAAGCGAAGCGATTGAATGGCAGGTACCGCCTGGGCCGAAGCACTTATCACAAAATGAGAGGTGTTATCCAAAATTTCCTGTAACCGGGGATCCATTTTATTTAAAATGGAATGGGCTTTTTCAGCGATCACTGTAATTTCATAACTCACATTATGAACAAAACTGGATACGTTTTGTAATGGTTCATGCAAACTGTCAAGTACCTCTTCAACTTTACCCAAAACACTCTTGACATCATCGGTTAACGCCAGCACTTCTCCAATGGAATAGTTCGGCTCTGCTTGGAGAACCAGATCGTCATGATCAATTTCATTTTCAGCCAGCAAATGGCTGAAACGTTTATCTTCACTCCCCCCCACGATATTGATGAACAATGGTGATAACAAACCGGATGAAGTTATCTGTACATTGGAATCCTGAGCAACAGGGTAGCTCAAATCAATTTTTGCATGAATCACTGCCTGATCCGTTTCGCGATTATAATCAATGGCAATCACTCGGCCAATGGGTACTCCTGCATAGGTTACTTTTGCAAAGTTTTCCAAGCCTTCCACGGATTCAACCAAAATCTTCACATCCACATTTTTGGAGAAAAACGTTTCAAAATTACCTACTGAAATTGTTAACGCAACGATTAATACCGTCGCCAGCACCACCATCAGGCCCACTTTGACTTCGGAAAAAGTAAATCCTGCCATTTCATCTCTTCCCATGATGTTATCTTAATGACTCATTGCCAAACGTGCTCAATAAATCTTTTATATAATCACTGGCTGACATCTGAAACGGAACTGGCCCATCCGCCAACCCTTTCACAAATTGTTCAATCAAAGGATCTGTAGAATTTTCAAATGACTCAGGAGCACCTTTTAAAATTACCGTGCCATTATGAAGCATAACCATTTTATCCGCAATTTTGAATGCACTGTCCATGTGATGGGTTACCACCACCGAGGTAATATTCAACTTTCTGGATAAATCCAGCATCAAATTATCGATAACCGCCGCGGTAATAGGATCCAAACCCGCGGAAGGTTCATCATAAAATACAATTTCAGGATCTAGGGCGATAGCACGTGCCAAACCGACTCGTTTTTTCATCCCTCCCGATATTTGGGAAGGTTTTAAATCCTCAAATCCACGCAAACCCACCAATTCAAGTTTAATTTTAACAATCGTTTGTATAATACGCGGATCCAAATCGGTGTGTTCGTGTAAAGGCAATGCGACATTATCCCCCACTGTCATTGAATTAAACAACGCGCCATTTTGAAAGAGTATACCAAAACGCTTGCGGATTTCATCCAGTTCATCATCGTCCATGGGAACGATATCATGATCATCATATAAAATACGGCCTTCATCCGGCTTCAAATAACCCACCAATTGTTTCAATAACGTCGATTTTCCACACCCACTTGCTCCAATAATCACCGTGGTTTTACCTCGTGGAATAGTGAATGAAATATCATTCAAAACCCGCCGCGGCCCAAATGACTTTGATAAATGGGAAAGGGTGATGATGGGATTCTCAATTTCAGTTGAGTCCGCTCTATTTTGCACAACGGTGTTCGTATCCATTCTTCACACTGATAAAATCAATATATTCTGGATGTTATAACATAAGGGCAATATATCAGCTTTGTACATGCAGTGGAAAGAAATTGGAAACGTTTGAATGTCCTGACCGACCCTCTCCTAAACCCTCCCGGGCCTGGTAGGGGAATGGATTTTCAAAAGACTTTCCACTTATAAATTTCTTTCAACATAAAAATACCCTTAAGATAATCAATGGAATATTATAACGAATTTCTTTCTCCGATAAGGTAGCAGCAATGTGCGCGAAAACAGTTTATCATTATAACGAAGAGATGGACAAATACCTCATCTCACCTGGTTCCATCGATGAACAACTCAATTTCCATCAATTATTTGAAAAAGACCAACCTGTTGAAGTCGAAATTGGCACAGGAAAAGGCCGCTTTATATTAAGTGAGTCAAAACAACGCAGTGATACAAATTTTTTAGGCATAGAACGATCCAAAAAATTTTTGAGAATTGCGCTGGACCGAATGACAAAAGATCCACGCCCAAATTGCCTGTTTCTATGCCTTGATGCGGATTTTGTGGTCAAGTTATTGATACCGGAACGTTCCATCACTGCTTACCATATTTATTTCCCCGATCCCTGGCCAAAAGAACGGCATCAAAAACGCCGCCTTTTTAATCCAGGTTTTGTCGATAAATTGGCAAAAACTTTAACCCCAGATGGAAAAATTTATTTAAAAACAGACCATCAGGAATTTTTTTCCTACGCCCATCAACAATTATCCAATAATACCAACATTAAAACAATAGAATTGGATACAATTGAATCAATCATCAAGAATTTTGAGGAAGCACCCGTCACCGCGACACACTATGAGGTAAAATTTCGCCAGCAATCGAAACCAATTTTTACATCTATCTATGCACTAGCATAAAGATTGTTTACAATAGGGCATATATTTCTCCCAATATTTTACAATTAATTGTTGGCATTTTTATTGCTTTAGATTATAATGAGGTTACGATCATAAAAACAAGCAGGAATAAGAGTAATAAATATGTTTGATTTTGAAAATAATCAATGGTTTACTCCTACCGAAATACCAATTCAATCAATTCTTGTGATTGTTATAGTTCTCTCTTTAATCATCCTTATCATATTTATGGTCTATCGCCGTTATATCCGTTTCAAAAAGCTTCAATCATTTCATGATGAAATGGATCTAATGCAATTTGAAAACAACGAATCCAAAACCCTGGATGATATTGTTAAACGATATGCCTTGAATGAACCGGTGGAGATTCTTTATTCCCTTCGATTATTCGATGAAATGGCAGAGAAGGAAATGGCGCGTATTCTTTCCAGTTCCATGCCTTCAAAAGGCAAGAATAAATATATCGATCTTCTCTATCAAATAAGGCACAAGACTTATTTCTCAGAAGAAGTCCCTGCTTATTCAGCTCGTAAAAATGATCAAAACAAAACCGATTCAAACGGAGAAAATAACTCCTATAATTCTTCCTATAAAAACCAACCGGCTGCAGTCCATTAAAAATTTTGTAACATATCAGCTATATACAATGGAAAAAAAGTATTAAAACTTTCATTTGGAGCCACTAATCCTCCCCCAATGGATTCCCTCCTTATTAAGGCTACTCTCCGTATACGAATCAAGGTGTAAATCCGGGGAGCATCGGCTTCCAGCCGGTGCTCCCCCTGTTGTAAATGTTGTTAAGGTGGCTCCAGGGCTGGTTTAGTTTTGCCCATGCGGCCATGAGTAAAAACATGGACTCACCACGTTTGGGTAAAGATCAACAGTCTTGGGAGGGGAATGGAACTACATATGGCCGGCCTATTACAATATTTCAATCCCTTATAGAAGAAGCCAGACTGGGTTAGAGAAATATATGCAAATCCTGTATGATGACTCCTTATAAAAGGATGCCAAACAGAATTTTTTCGATTCTAGAACCACGAAATCAGATAACACGTTTAAATGGAACCTACACAAGCTTCGCTTTATCAGTATGTTAAGAACATTTTCTGGGCAGGGATTTCATCAGCGAAGAAAACGTTTCAACATTGGAACCAAGCCCTCCAATCTATCAATCAAACCGAACTTTTAGCATTAATTCTCTTGATAACCCTGACGTTAATTTCACGGCTGTTTTGGGCTTTTTCTGATCATCCAAAGCCATTTTCTGATATGGAGGATTACTACCGGTGCGCTATCAACTTCCTAAAAGGTGACCATCTCGCACAAGGTCCATCACATCTTGCTTATCGTCCACCTCTCTACCCCTTATTCATTGCTGCATGTATTAAATTGTTTCCTTTCAATTCGCTGTTGTACATCCGAATTATTCAATCGATTCTCAGTACCATCTCAACCGTGTTTGTATATTTCATCTGCCGGAAAATATTGAATCCCGTTCAAACCGATGGAGCCAATCCCCTGCTAAATCATCCAAAACTCATCTCTTTTTTAGCAGCCCTAACTTTTGCAAATTTTGGAGGGCAAATCTTTTTTACCAGCCTGTTGATGACTGAAACACTTTTTGTCTTTCTGCTGCTGTTGTGGATTATCATCGGTTTTAATTGCAATAATTCAAATCATTATGGCAGGCTCATCTCATATTCCTTATTATTGGGAGTGCTGGCTTTAATTCGTCCTATTGCACTATTTTTCCTCCCTGTCCTTGTGTTTAAAACTTTACAATGTATTCCTCAGCCAAAATGGCCTAAAAAAGTATGGCTGCCGTTGATAGGATGGTTATTACCGATCATTCCCTGGACCATACGTAACTTCTTTGTTTTGAATACGTTTGTGCTAATAACCACAAACTCGGGAGTAAACTTTTTTCTGGGCCATAACCCCTATTACAGTTATTATGATATTGGGCTTAAAGAACAAATCCGTCAGGAATTATATAAAAAATATGGACAAGACGAAGTATTGGAAGATCGCTTTTTCTTTAATCAGGGATTCCAATATGTACTCACGAATCCCCAATCGCTGATTCCTCACTCGCTTTGGAAACTCCACTTTCTCTATACATTGGAAAAAAAACCCTGGCCGTGGGAGGATTATTTCCGTGAACCACAGGTATACTTTATGAATGGATTATATTGGCCAGCATTATGGTGGAATCCATTCTTTTTTATCATGGTGCTGGCGGGAATTACATATGCATTCATATTAAAAGCAAAGCATGGATTGTGTTTGTCCGTCATTTGCCTTTATAGTTTTGCCTGTTTAGTCTTTTTCGCCCGTACCCGGTTTCGGCTTCCGATCGAACCTTTTCTGGTAATTTACCTGTGGCTGGGCTTCACGTCGCTTGTAGATACAGGGATTTGGGGGTATCGTAAATTGAGAGATAAAATCAATCCCGCGCCCATCGCGCGGAACAAATCAACTTGAATGTCAACTGGGAGTTGCAATACATGTCATCAAGTCCGCGCGATTTGTATGTTCCTGCAGAATGCTGGAAGGTGATCGTTGATGTTGTTGCGCCAAACCCTCGTGGAATGGACCCGGCATTTGTAAAAGCACTGGAACAATTCAAACGCTATGCCCAAACCATTACCGGTGACACCGGAGAATCCATTAAACGTTGCCAGGATCACTTGGAGCGTTTTCTCAACACCGCTCAGGACATCGTTACCTCAGAAGCCGGAGAACATCCTGAACGCCTGGGACGGCCAAAACAAATTCCGTACGGCCAGGAGTCGTTAACGTTTCAAATATTCAATTATCGTGGCGCCGATACCATAAGCATTCGTGAGGATCGTTTTGCGTTATTGCTTACTCAATATGATCTATTTATCGAAACCATGAAATATATGGATAAGACCGTGCAGGAAGGGGATTTAGGGATTCTGAAAAATAGTTTCATGTTTATCCATAAACCCCTCGAACAGGCAGCCCGAACGATGAATAAAGCCATCGAAAAAATGCCCCTTACGTTAACTACCAAAATTGGTGAGCCTGCCGATCCCCACTATGTTCATATTGCCGGAACCGAACCAAACGAATCGGTCCAGCCATCCCAAATATGCCGCATTTTAAAGCCTGGTTATGTATTCGATGGACGGGAAATCCAGGAAGGTGTGGTTATTATCGCTGAAAAGGGAAATAACCATCAATGATATGAAGGTCCATTCGCAAAAGGTTTTAAATAAAGAGGCAACGTAAAACTGGAAGGATTTACGTTGCCTCTTTTGATTTATTCACTTCATTAGCCTATCTCTGGCAGCGTCCAAGGTTTGCGGTATTTTTTGGTCATTAATGCTTTCGCATCTTTATCGCCTTTAATCGTCTCTTTTTTCGGATCCCAGCGGATTTCCCGATTAACCTGCCATGATAACAGCGCCAGCATACCGGGGAGATTGGCATAATAGCCATCTCGTACGGTGCAAGCCGGTTGTTTACGGGATTTAATGCAATCGATAAAGTTTTGTTTATGGGCTGTATCGCCCCCCACAGCGGGTATTATATCAACCTTGCTACGGTCTTTTTCGGGATAGACTTTGCAATGCCGCCGGTTGACCAGGATGGTGGCTTTGTCCCCATAAAAATAAATGCCATGATCAATGTTCCCCTCATCGGGATCAGCAGGAAAACCATTGCCATGACGCAGGCTATAGGAAAATGTAAAGCCCGGTGTATCAAACAGCACATCAGCGGTATCCGGGGTATCGCGGGAATCATCATGGGCATATTTCCCACCAATGCAAGAAACACGCTCCATGTCATGTCCCATAGCCCACATGACAATATCAAACAAATGCACACCCCATGCGGTGAGCATCCCACCGGAATAATCGAGGAAAAAGTAAAAATTAACCAAAAAACGATTGGGATTGTAAGGCCGTTTTGGCGCCGGTCCCAACCACATATCATAATCCAATCCCTCGGGCGGGGAGGTATTTTCCTTATTACCGATTCCTTCTTTGCCTTTGCTTAAATAGCCAAAGATAGGCCACATATTGATGCATCGTGCGGATGTGACCTCACCAATATCGCCATTCTTCACCATCTCAACCGCCCGTTGAAATTGCGGTGCACTGCGCTGCTGCTGCCCCACCATGACAACCCGATTGTAGTGATCCACAGCTTTGATCAATCGTTTGCCTTCTTCAATGGTATGGCACATGGGTTTTTCCACATACACATCCTTGCCCGCCTGGCAGGCATAAATGGCATGAAGCGTATGCCAATGATCCGGACTCGAGATAATGACAGCATCGACATCCTTATTATCCAATACCCGCCGAAAGTCCTGGGTTTTTTGAACGGGATGGTCGACCCGATCTTCATTCCGTTCGATATGGGGTAAATACGCATCACTTAAAGCTGTAATTTCGACTTCTTCATAGCCCAAAAATTGGCGAAGATGATGGCTCCCCCGGCCACCAAGCCCGATAAAGCCCAACCGGATTTTTTCATTCGCGCCTAATACATTTAATGCTGGTGCACTCCAAGCGGCTGCTGCAATTCCTGCCGTTTTTTGCGTAAATCGCCGACGATTCATGGTTTTATCACTCATTATGGTTCACCTCAAAATGTTGATCGTGCTTTGCTTTCGCTAGCACTACATATACCACGCACGAATACAAAGGTCGAGTGAGTGAATAACCATATCGCAGACATTTTCACAACCGCTTGAAAATAAGGGCCATTTGAAGCACTATTTTTACATCAAACACGAAAATTACACTTGGGAGTAAAAGAATGAAAAAATGGGTATGGATTATCTCTCTCGTCTTAATATCAACACAATCTTCACTTGCTCAAAACGAACCATCCTTACAGCAAGTGTTTGATGATCTTGGCCTTAATCTTAAACCGCAAGACGAAATAAACGTATATGGACCAACCCAGGGTCTGTTTTTAAAAACCGGGGATAAAGTGCAATATCTTCTGGTCGCCAAACATTCTTTTGGTATACAGCCGGTAACCTCCGAAGTGCGAACTGGCTACTATCATCTTTCCAAGCCTGATAAAAAACACCTCCTATTTAGCTGCGGACCCAAGGCAGGAGATCAAAGCAAAATATCCGGCCTTCCTGCATCCCCCAAAGGCTCATGCTATTTCAATCCGGGCAATCGCCCTTTTGGTTTGTACGTTCAAAGTGCCAATTTCAACCCCGAATTCTCCAACAAAGGTGAAACCGTTTACACGCAAGATCATCTGAACAAACGCATTACCCGCTTTAGGGATGATATTCATAAAGCCCACATATACCCCTATAAAACAAAGACTGGGATCAAGGAAGATTGGTTTGTGATCTGTTGGGAATTTTCCACCAATAACGATAATCAGGATATTGTCACCGTGATTCGCAATGTTAAGCTCATTATTCCACCGGTAAAACGTAAGGATCCTGAACCCAAAACCGATGGCCGCCCGCTCATCGCGGCAAAATGAATCCGAATCGATTTCATTGCATTCTCATCGCTTTTTATTTATGCTAAAGCAAAAAAAGATGTCTATTGGGAGGTTCCGGCCGTGCGTTGTTTTCGATCCATTCAATTCAAGAATGAACTATTAACCGTTTTGTTCCTTGTTCTTTTTATCCCCCCTGCCTCGATCGCCAATGATGATAATCAAGCGTCACCTCTCATCACATTTACCGCTCGTTCACAAGAAAAGAGGGAAACAAAAGAAGAACTTAAAACAGTCAAGAAGAACCAGAAATGGCTCCCTCAAAAAACCGCTGTCATTATCTGTGATATGTGGGATAAGCACTGGTGCAAGGGCGCCAATCAACGGGTGGCCGAGATGATCCCCCAAGTGAATAAGCTGACCACTTTTTTACGGAAGCAGGGCTGCTTGATTATCCATGCGCCCAGTGGGACGATGGATTTTTATAAAGACACTCCCCAACGAAAACACGCCCAAAACGCACCAAAAGCCGAACCGCCAGTTCCCATCGCCGGTTGGAATCATCTCGAACCGGAGTATGAAGGGCAATTGCCCATCGATGATTCAGACGGCGGATGTGATTGTGAGCCTCAATGCAAAACCTACTCAGCCTGGAAATCACAACATCCCGATATAAAAATTGCGGAGCAGGATGCCATTAGTGACAGCGGCCAGGAGATTTACAACCTGATGGCCCAACATCATATCGACAATGTCATCATGCTGGGTGTTCATACCAACATGTGCGTACTGGGCCGGCCATTCGGTATTCGCCAAATGCACAAATTGGGGAAGAATGTCGTGTTGGTTCGCGACTTGACTGACACCATGTACAACCATCGAATGTCACCTTATGTCCCCCATGAAAAAGGCACCGAGCTGGTGATTAAACACGTTGAAACCTATTGGGCTCCCAGCGTTGAAAGCAAAGATTTAATGGATTAATCAGTCAGATTGTCATTACCTCAGCATATGGGATAATGCCACCGCTTTTTCATAGCGGGTGGGGTATTCATCGTCTGGATAAATTAACAACATTGCATCCTGCACCAAATGAGGCACGCCTTCTTGATCCACCACATGGCATGCCGCGCATTTCATCGGTCCGGCTGATGAATCGGGATTCAACGCGGAGGCTTGCTCATGCGAGGTGGGATCCGGTCCCAAAGGATTGACCGGATGCAATCCGTGGGTTGATTGATGGCAGGTTTGACACGCCAAACCACTGTGCCCTTTTGAATAGCGCATCAATGAATATTTCTTCTCCTGATCCACAGGGAAATAGGAACCACCCAGGCTTTCCACAAACGGAGGCTTATGGCAATCTGCACATTTAGGCTCACCAGCCGACAGCCAGTAATCCCCCGCGTCATCCACTGAACGATAGGGTTCACTGGGATCATCCAGCCAGATATCAGACACCCGGTCTTGGGGAATCACTTTTGGATCAAAAAAGTCTTCGGCATCGTAATCTGAATACGCGCCGCCAGCCATGCCATTCATCGCTTGTACAATCTCATCGATGGACTTGTTACGAAGGGTCTCACCCGCTTGCTCAAAATTTTCCAATTTATCGGCTTTATAAAGCAAGCGCGAACCAAGGTTGTGACAGTTGGTGCAATACATCCCCAAGCCATCATCCATTACATTTTCCAACACCCATGTTCCCACACTGTTCAAATGGCTTCGGGTGGAAAGCATCTGCCGTGCACGTGGGTTGGAATGCACATCACGTCCCAAAAAACAACCGCCCCAGTTCTTGCGAATATCCCCTGTGCGCACGCCTTTAAAGCGCCCGAAATCATCCACTGGATAATGTTCCATGGTTCCACTTTGCCAATGGGCGGGGTGGCATACCTGGCAATTGGCTGCTCTGCCATAGCGGTCCGGTTCGGGCACCTGCTCCATATGATTGAGGTGGATTGAAACCGTCAACGCCCTTGCCTTGATCCCGGTTTCTTTCACCGATTCGCTTTTTAACACTCCCAAAATGTTATCCGCATGGCACGATTGGCATTTTACAGGTGGACGCCCCAAGCGGGTGGTTGCCGCACCGGTGGTGTCATCGGGATCATAATTTTCCAAAAAGCGTGTGCCATGCCGCTTATCATGAATTTGCAACATGCTTATAGCGGCTGCCTTCACACTGGCATAATAATGGGTGGTATTCGAAAAGGTATTCTTCCAAAAATCATATTCCTTTTTGTAATAATCAAACTCATCCCCATTCGCCACATAACTGGAATGACAGCGTGTACAGGCAGGCGTATCCACGGGGTTGGTTCCCACAAACGACACCGGTTCCCCGTTGCTGTGCTTAACGATTGTTAACTCATCCGCCTCGGTTTTTCCATTGGCGTTCCTGTCATCCCATTTTCCAAGACTCACCCGTGCGCGTTGATAAGGTCGAAACATCTCCTCCTTGACAGCGCGGATATGGGGCGTTGCTCCGTCATACAACGCAGTCATCGGCAAACCCAATGCTTCCCATAGATGGCGTTGCCCCAAGGCGATGGGAATTTCGGTTTCTCCATCATTTAATGTTGTATATACTATCGTGCCTTGTTCGCCGGTATACTCCAACACATCCCCACTGATTGGCTTACCCGTTGGGCCATGATCCTGGGTTATGCGAATATCCGGCCCAACATACAATCGTTGACTCGCCCCTTCCGGCTTCTTTTTCAAAGGGGCTTCGGCATAGGTGTAAAGCTGGCTGAATTCAAAATTGGCGAATGAATCAATAGGATCGTTGGTGTCCCCATCTCCATTGACATCGTAGGGCACATTCCAATAGAGCATCTTTGGCCCTTCAGAAAAGGTATTATTTTCATGCTCATACCACAATACTAAATTATCCTCTTCCAAATCGGTGTGTTGAAGAATCTTTGGTTTTTGATCCTTGCTCTCCGCGGTTTTGACGATCTGTGCCAGCACACTATTATAAGGAGGCAACACACAGCAATACGAAAGGTCAAAGCCGGTGCAATGCATGCCTAATTCATAAAAAACGGAAATGTTATAATCATTGGGTGGAACGCCTTTTCCTCCTTGCGCGAATCCATGATTTACGATTAATCCTATAAACAATCCGATTGCCACAACCATATTTCGCATGCGAAATTCTCCTTATGCTGTTGATCCATTATTCATCAATGTACCATTGATTTATGGTGTTGGCGAGTGAAAAGAGGTTCGAATGTATTACCAAACAAACACCGCCTTACAACCCGTCTAACCGTCTGTATAATTTGAGATTAACAAATTGAACAATCAGGAGCTTTTTGGTATGCCCACCCACGATCAAATACGGGAAATTCTGCGGGAAAATTCACTTTTCAATGCCCTCACCCCCGACCTTCTCGATCGGATAATCCCGATTTGCACCATTGTTAAAAAAGATACAAATGAATTCTTGTTCCAAATCAGTGAACCGGCAAACGGATTCTTTATCGTTATTTCAGGCCTGGTCAAAGTATTTCGCCACACCGCAGAGGGGGATGAACATATTCTCCATTTCTTCAGCGAAGGTGATTCGGTTGCCGAAGCGGCGATATTCGATTTGCAGGTTTATCCAGCTTCATGCACTGCCTTGGTTCCTACAACTTGCCTTTATATTGATAGCAAAGCATTCATCACCCTATTAAGTCGATATTCTGAGCTTTCGATGGCTGTTATCAACAGCCTGTCACGGCGCTTGCGAAAATTCACCACCATGATTGAAGAACTTTCCCTTAAACACGTTTCCGCCCGCCTGGCTTCTTTTCTCCATGAAAACGCGACCCAACAATCAGGGCGTTGGATTGTTCGCCTCGAAGTCTCCAAAAGTACCTTGGCATCTCATTTGGGTACAATTAAGGAGACCCTTTCCCGCTCATTCCGCAAACTGAAGGATATGCAAATCATCAACGAAAAAGCTGAAGGCTACATCGAGATACTCAACCCTTCCGATTTGCTCGCTATCGCAAAACGATTGGATTAACCTGCACCAGGGTTGATTTAAATCAACACTAGATGTTAATCTGGGTATACCATCTAGCCACTGCTCAACACGACTTATTGTAACGTGTTGATTTAAATCAACACTCAATCATATTTAACTGTCAAAATAGTAAAATAATTTTATTTTTCGTAGACTCTGGATTCATGAAATGTTATAACGGGATTCCTATTATATTCATGATAGTCATTAGAAATATACCAAAATCAAAATAAAGAGGAACAAACAATGAAGCGACGTGACTTATTTGCCTCAATCGCCATGGCGGCTGGTTTAGTCGTCAGTTATGGAACCCTTGCCGCCCAAGGCCTCCTCTTTCTTTTACCTAAAAAAACCAAGCCTGATACACGAAAATTATTTGCCGGGCAAATAAACCAATTCGATGTTGGTGGGGTGAATACCCTGCATGACCTGGAAGGCAATCCCATCCTGGTACGAAGGCTTGATGAGAGTACCTTTCAGGCCTTTGATTCAACATGCCCTCATTTAGGCTGCAAAGTTCATTGGGAAGAGGATAAAGACCGCTTTTTATGCCCGTGCCATATGGGTGTTTTTAACAAAGAAGGCGTCGCTATTTCAGGCCCACCCGCGGATGGTGGCCAAAACCTGAATGAAGTGCCCCTGATTGTGGATCAAGAGAGTGGAGTGCTTTATCTTGAAGTGAAGGATATTGATAGGAGGCACGCCTAATGCCTATCGAAAATCAATCCCATAAAAGCATCGTTCAGAAATTAAACGACATGTTCCCTGTTGATTGGGAATTGCTCCGGCATGCTGGTGCTGAACCGGTGCCCAATCATCTAAAAAAATGGTGGTTTTGTTTGGGAGGCACCGTTCTTTATCTTTTCGTCGTGCAAGTCATCACCGGAATCGCACTCACCTTTTATTACGTCCCCTCCCCCGATCAAGCCTATCAAAGCATCGAGAACATTACCCATAACGTTCGTTTTGGCTGGTATTTACGCTCATTGCATATGTGGTCATCCAACTTTATGATCATCGCCTTGTTTCTTCATATGCTTCGCGTGTTTTTTACCGGCGCCTACCGTCATCCGCGCCAATTAAACTGGTGTGTTGGTTTTCTTTTGATGGGTGTTACATTAACTTTCGGTTTTACAGGATATTCATTGGTCTATGAACAGCTGAGCTTTTGGGGCGCCACGGTCGCCTGTAACCTTGTTGAAGCAGTTCCCCTTATTGGCCCAACCCTGGGAAACTTTTTACGCGGTGGACCAGAAATAGGAGAAAACACCTTAACCCGATTTTTCGTTCTCCACATCGGTGTGCTTCCCACCGCGGCTTTTATCCTCATCGGCCTGCATATTCTTCTCATCCGCCTGCAGGGTGTTACCGAACTTAAATTCGAAGGCGAAGAAGAACATGGCAAAAATACTCATTTCCGCTTTTGGCCTGAACACGCCACCACGGAACTCTTAATCGGTGTACTATTGATGTATTTTTTAACCATCGTCGCCCTGATCTTCCCCGCCGAATTGGGTGAACCAGCCGATCCCACCACAACGCCTGAACACATCAAACCCGAATGGTATTTCTACTTTAATTTTCGTCTTCTTAAACTCACCTCCCTCAAAGTGAGTGTTCTTTTAACTTCAGTTTTAGGAGCCATCCTCTTTTTCTGGCCCTTTATTGAAGAATGGATATCCAAACGATGGAAACTATCAGACCGGTTTATCGTCACGCTGGGCGTGATTGGTTTTCTCGGTTTTTTAATTTTGACAGTATGGGAATCTTTTGCCATTTAAAGGAGCAACAGGCATGACACTGAATACCAAACGCTATATCGTCGCTGTATTATCCGTCTTTTTCCTCGCTTCACTTTTGCTGGTCGCCTATCAGGAATCCAAACGGCATCGCATGGAAGAAAAACTCGAGCCGATCATCACCGCTGCTAATAAAGCATGTGTTGAATGCCACCGCCAGGATTCACCCGCTCTGGTCATGGAGTGGGAACATTCACGGCATGCGCTCTATGGAGTGGGGTGCCTTGACTGCCATATTGCAGAAGAAGGGGAGATTGACGCCTGGGAACACGAAGGCCAATACGTCTCCGCCCTGGTTACACCACTTGATTGTGCCAAATGCCATCAAAAGGAACACGAACAATTTTCTGTCAGCCACCATGCTCGTGCTGGTGAAATCCTAGCCAGTTTGGATAATGTCCTCGCCGAAAAAGCGGCCGGTACCCCCGACAACATCGCTGATGCGGTTAATGGCTGCTGGCAATGCCACGGCAGTATCATTAAATTTAAAAAAGATGAAGAGGGCAACATTCTGCGTACCGGTAAAGAAAACAAACCAGTTATTGATCCCAATACCTGGCCTAATAGCGGGATGGGCCGCCTCAACCCGGATGGATCAAAAGGTTCATGCCACGCCTGCCATTCACGGCATGCGTTTCAAGCCAAACTTTCACGTTCACCCGAAAATTGTGGTAAATGCCACATGGGACCCGACCATCCGCAAATCGAAGTCTATAACGAATCCAAACACGGCATCGCTTTTTATGCCAATCGGGACCGCATGGCCCTCGATAAAGAGGGCGATTGGGTGCTTGGCCGTGATTACTCCGCCGCTCCCACCTGTGCCACCTGCCACATCAGTAGTTATATGACTCCCCAAGGCGTCTATGAAGCCAACACCCACGATGTCGGTGAACGAATTAGTTGGACGCTGCGCCCTGTCATAAGCACTAAACTGAATATGGTTATCTTCGAAGATGGATTTAAAGAAGATTATCCAGGCACTCGTGAATTACCTAAAGTCGGTGATACCATTGAAACAACAGAAAAAGTGGTCGAAAACGAAGAATTGGTATCAAAAACCGTCCCGCGAACAGTGGCCAAAATCGTCACCTGGCAGGACCGCCGCAAGAATATGAAGAGCGTTTGCCTGAATTGCCATAACGATACCTACGTCGATAATTTCTACAAACAGTTTGACGATCTGGTGGTGCTTTATAATGAAAAGTTCGCTCGTCCCGCAAAACAGATTATGGACGAACTCAAAGCGGATGGTGTCCTTAATCCGGACGCACCGTTTGAACATCATGTTCAGTGGGTATTTTGGGAACTGTGGCATCACGAAGGCCGCCGCGCCCGGCATGGCGCCAGCATGATGGGCCCCGACTACACCCATTGGCACGGCATGTATGAAGTGGCTAAACACTTTTATGAAAAATTCCTGCCCGCTGTTGTTGAGGCGGCTGGCACCAAGAGTCCTGAAATGAAGCAGAAATATGAAGCTAAAGTTCAACAAATCCTCACTCAACCCGAACATCGCTGGATTAAAGGGCTCGATCCCGATGAAGCGGAAGCCATGCGCCAAATGTATCAGGAACGTTATAACCAATCCGCCGTTGGAGAAGAAAAATGAACACCCCGCTAAAAATCCAACCCATTCAAAATGCAAGAGACAGCCTTGACCGGATGGCCAACGAATTAAAGGACGATGATGCGTTCAGTTTCAAAGGAGCGTTGGTATGGGGTTGGAACGCAGTCGGTTTATTGGCGTATTTACGCCTTTACCCCGAACGGGAACAATTTGATGCCTGGGTAAGGGATTACCTCCACAAGGGTGATCCCGCCCTTCAGGTTGAACGAGATGCCCATTGGGAAGAGAAGCAGAGCTTAACGTTTATCATTCTGTTGGATTTGCTCAGTGATACCAATCTCCCCAGTTTGAAGCCTGAATTTTATCAGGGCTGGCAGGACCGCATGTCCCGCTGTCGTGAACTACGACAACGGGTGCAACAAATCATAGGCTGTCAAATTGACGAACAGCGGCGCCAACAACTCTTGCTGTTACTCGCCGCCTACCATCGCCTTTTTCGAACACCAGCTGAAGTTATAATCGACAAAGAAACAATCCAGAGCGCCCTGCCTGCGTTATTCGATCTCATCGAAGAACTGATCGATTCAGGCTGGGATGAAGCACGATCATTAAGCGAAGCCGTCAACCGCTGTCGCCAGATTGTGAGTTGATGAGCGGTTTTGGATTTATCAAATCATGGGCATCCCGGTCTCAACACCGGGTTGACACATAGGTCAACCCCTACATGCGGTAGGAGCGAACCCAGTGTCATTAATTTAAGAACAAGCTAGATCGTTAGATTAATGACATTGGATAACCTCCTGCATATTGTAGAGGCAAACCTATGTGTTTGCTCTTTGTTGACCGGTGGGCTACGCTTCGCCTTGAGCCCACCCTACAACTAAATAACTGTGGGTATATTAAACATCATTCTCGAGGTTTAAATGCATTTCATTTACTATAAATACAAATTTAATAAATATTCCTTGTCGATTATACTCATAACTATGCTCCTTTCCACTCTTGCCTGCTCTCAACCGGATCCATTCGATTCACCCGGCTACCAGGTTTATAAAGATTCCGGCTGCATTCGCTGCCACGGCATCGACCTTAAAGGGGGAGATAGAGGACCGACTCTGCTTTACCTATCCGACTATTGGGAACAGGAAGAATTGGTTGAATTCCTAAAAAATCCCTCCCGATACAAAGAAGATGTTCCACGTCTGGATCAACTATCTCAGCAATATCGTGAAGCCATGCCCAGCGTTGTCATCAGCGAAGAGGACCGCAAAAAACTCAGCGAATTTTTACTCAATCCCAAATAAGCCAGTTCATATTCTTAACAGTTTTGAGTTCATGTTTTTACCCATGATGGCATGGGCAAAACACAACCTGCCCTGGAGCCACCTTTACAACCTTTGCCACCTGACAACATCGGCTTATAACCTGTGCTACCCGGATTTACAAACTGGATTATAGAAAACAGCATTTTATTACATTTTTCACTTGAACCTCTCCCCTATATTCTCTTTAATGGAATCATACGCATCTTCAATCGGGTGAGGTTATAGGGATGAAGAAACTAAAATGGGGTTGGATTGTGATGTTGAGTATTGTTTTATTAGGACAATACACTTACGCGGTTGATACAGATAGCGAGAAGTTTAAAAAATTCGAGCAGCGATTGAATGCCTTGGAAAAGCATTTGGGACTGCCTTCCTCCAAACAGAAAACCACGAACATTGATGATCTCCTCCAACGCTTGGAAGCGCTTGAAAAAACCGTCTATGAAAGCGAACAACCTGCGAAACGTATTCCTTCAACAACAGATGCACTACCCACCACACCAAAATTTAAACCGGCTACAGAAGAAGTGGCCGTCCCCCCTCCAGAGGGGGCTGAAACGATGGACTGGGAAAAGTGGGAAGGTGGGGATCCCGGTTCTTATCTAACATCAGGTTTGGATATCTGGGGTTATGCGGAAACGAGTTTCGTTTGGGATGACAAACGGGATATGACAACATTTTCTGCCGATGTAATTGAACTGGATTTAACCAAACAATTAACAGACTGGGCGGTCATGGGAGCCGACTTGGATTTTATCAACGAGCGCCGTGATCCCGTCCGCCTATCATTTTTCCGTCATCCAGGTTATGCCCTCCCGGCTCGAAATGTTCTACCATACAGTAATACAAGTATCGGTGGTGATGACGATGATGATTTCATTATGGAACAGTTATTCCTGCGTGTCCGGCCGATGGAAAATCTAGAGGTGACCAGCGGTAAGTTTAACGTCCCCGTGGGATTGGAACAACGCGATGCATCCAGGCGTTTCAATGTCATCCCCAGCCAATTGTTTTATCTTTGGCCACGTGATCTAACCGGGGTAATGGCAACCTACCAGGTCAATGACCAACTCGCTGTCAGCCCCTATATCTTTAATGGCTGGGATAACGATGAAAACATAAATGATTCGTTTATCTATGCCCTTTATACCAATTACCAGGTGCTCAACGATATTAATCTGGCTGCCACCGTCGCTTATGGCCCGCCTTTCCACGATAATGATGAAGACGATGCATTTCTATTTGATGCAGAACTACGCTATACCGGAATTGAAAATTTCTTTGCCGGCCTGGAATATATGTTCGTTACGACCGAGACCAATAACCTGCCCTCCTCCTATGCATTCGGCACGGTTCAATATCAGGGCCTTTTAGGCCAAATGAATTATCGATTCAGTGACTTATTTGGCCTGACGCTCCAATCCAGCATGGTAGTGGATGATGATGGTTTTCTTTGGGGGCTTGAGGATGATATATGGTGGGAAGCCTCCGTTATCCCATCCTTGTATTTCACAAAAGATATTGAACTGCGCCTGCAATATCAACATCAGGAAGCCACTGATGGAACCATTGGCTATTTACAAAAAGACGGAACCACCGTCCGGCGGGAAAAATCCAACGATGTTATCTTTCTATCGCTATTTTGGAACTTTTAAAGGAATCAATCATGCACATAAAAAAAGAGTTCGGCAAAACTTCAAATCCATTCATGAGTGGTTGCATAAATTGTGATGCAGGCTGGAAACCTGCATCACAAAGCCTGACCATGATAAAAGGCATCCTCTTTTGCCTTGCTATGCTTATCATACTCAACTCAAGCGCAAATGCCATTACGCTACCTGCTGGTGTCGTTAATCCTGTTACCGTGTCGGGTATGATCGAATTCCATGAGAAACTCTTGATCGGAACGAAAAAAGCATCGAAAGTCGAAAATGTAGTTGTTTATCTGCAGCCAAACGACGACAAAACAAAAGATATTTTATCCCATTATCCCATTGAAACCGTCTGGTTAAACCAGCGAAATAAAACTTTTATCCCTCATGTGATTGCTGTACAAAAGAATGGGAAAGTGCGATTTGGTAATGAAGATCCCTGGTTTCATAACATTTACAGCAACGACCCCAAATTCAACCTGGGCCGCTATCCCCGGGGATTTTACAAAGAGCAGCGCTTTGAGAAGACGGGTGTGTTTCATATCTTTTGTGATATCCACCCCACCATGCATGGATTAATCGTGGTGGTGGATACCCCCCTTTACACCTATACCATCAATGACGATGGTTCATTTGCCATCCCTGGTGTTCCACCCGGTAATTACCAATTGGTGGCCTGGCACGAACGGGCAGGTTTTACAACTCAAGATATAACCGTTGGGGAAAAGAATATTGCCAATTTGCTAATAAACGTCACAGCGAAAAAACGCAAGTCCTCATCACGGCCTTCAAGCCGTTACCAAAACAGGCGATCAACGTTGAACAATGAATGAGGATTAAACGCCCACGGCAGTTTCTTCAATAGAATGCTGTGTGGGTAAGGGCAATTCAATGATAAAGGTGGTTCCTTTACCGACTGTGCTATGACAGTATATCTTCCCTTCATGGTCTTGAACAATCTTTTTGCATATATCGAGTCCAAGCCCAAGCCCTTTTTCACCTTTGGTGGAGAAAAAGGGTTCCCATATTTTTTCCAGGTTTTCCTCTGGAATTCCAGATCCTTCATCATGAACCTCAATATGCGCCTGCTTGTCAATGGCTTGTAACAAAACTTGAATCGTACCCCTTTTATCCATGGCATGGGCCGCATTGCGCATGAGATTGATTAACACCTGGCTAATTCGTTGATGATCACATACGACGCTGCCACAATCATTCAATTCCGTTTTTACCTCTATACCCTCCAAATCAGCATCAAACTTAACGAAATTCACTGTCTTATCAACTGTTTCACGCAAGTTTTTTGCGGTCATACTATAATCCACGTCGCTTCCCTCACTCTTCGTGAACACGCGAATATCATCTAAAATACGCAAAATATAGTCTTTTGCATCCAGTATCATTTGCGTGTAATTCTGTACTTTTTCATCATCCGGATACCGGCGACCGATCAATTCCGCTGCCATGCCAAAACTGAGTTGATTACGAATTTCATGGTTGATCGCCCCCGCCATACTTCCAACACTGGCCAGTTTCTCTTTTTTGATGAGTTCCTCTTGCAACGCTTTGATCTGTTCAATCCGGTTCAGGATGGATATGCGCATATGTTCCAATGTTTCCGCTAATTTCCCCATCTCATCTTCCGCGTGATAATCAATCTTGTATTCCAGGTTTCCTGCTTCTAGTTGACTGGCGGCATGGACAAGGTGATCCACTGGTTTGGTGACACTTCTGGATACCAAATAACCAAACAGTCCAGACCCCACCAACGCGATAACCGCGATGAGGAAAAAGGTTGTACGCAGTTGATCGATAAATGACAGGGCTTGTGTCTTTGAGGTCAAAATGATCTGATAGGCCAACGGATCACCAAACGCATCCAATATCGGCCAAAAACGGCCACTCATTTCCGAATTTTGGTATTGATAATTTAAACGTCCTTCGACTTCACCCTCATTCCGCTGAAGATGTTGGTTAAAGTGATTAACCAAAGCGACCTTAAAGGTGGCAGGAAATGTTTCGGGAATATTACTCGCTAATATGCGCCCTTCAGGGGACAGGAACGTCACATAGATAGCGCCAATCCCCACCTGATCTTCTTTATCTTCTGATGAATTAACAATCTCACCGACCGTATTTGAATCAACCTGAAATCCAAGACATAAATAACCTTTCACCTGGCCGGATAACGTAATAGGCTGTAAAACACTTTGATACAAGCGGCCCTTATGGACACAAGGAGCGCGGTTAACATCCTCCAATTGGGTTAGTTCCCACAAGGAAGTTGAATGTAGCCGGTCATTTTCCAGCGTTATTCCTTTCGAATACAAAGCAAGACCGGTTAAATCTGTAATGATAACAAAATCCGGATCAATCAACCCTTGTGAACTGGAAAGGATGGTTTCCACCTGTTCCTTAATGGTTGCAATGGCTTCTTTCTTGAAATTTTCCTTGGCCTGTTGATATTCTTCATCAGAAAGATCAGGTTGTACCTCTCTTGGATCGACATAGTGGGATTCCAATGCCCAACCCAGATCCTGGCGTACTGTCAATAAAGCCCCTTGCAACAATTGAGTCGAGATGATCCGTTCTTGCACTTGTTCCAGGCTGTGATAGACCCGTTCGATTTCATTTTCCATATACTGAATGATCGGTTTTTGAATAATGGCTGTACTGGCGATAAACATCGCCGTCAATCCAACCAGCAATAAAACCGACATTGCAAAAAAGATTTTGGTGCGAAATCTCATATTCCTTAATTTCATTGATTCACCCCATTGCAAATTCGCCAATACATCAACCATCTATCATATTTCATAATATTTTCCAACCACACTCAAAATCCGTTCAACATTCAATGGCTTGGTTAAAAAATCCGTCATCCCATAGCGGATCGCTTCTGTCACATATTCCTGAGTTGGATTCCCCGTCATAATGATTACAGGAGTTTTTGTATCGAAGCTACGAATCTCTTTCAAAGCATCCAAACCATTCATGCCTTTCATCTCGATATCCATCAACACCAAATCAGGCGATTCTTCACGAACCAAATCCACCGCCTGCAATCCATTCTCTCCCTCAATGAATGAATGAAAACCATATTGTGATAACGTGTTCTTTACCAGGTTTCTAACCAACGGGACATTATCCACAATCAACACTTTCAGGTTTTTCTCTTTATCATTTTTTGGGGATGATTGTGCTGATGGAGATTCAACCACTTTCATCCCCTCAGGATTGTCAATAAAATCAAGTGGATCATCCTGAATATCCAGGCCATTGGCCTTGCGCCATTTGAGAACGGTTTGCGAAAACTCCTCGCGATCCACAACACCCGATTCAACGAGATGGTTTATAAGTGATTGCAATAAAACCCATGCATCATTTTGTTGGTTCATAATCCAATCCACACTCTGCGAATTCACTCTTTCCAATGAAGTTATTCTAATCCCATTGGCAGAATTCACAACGTAAGTCAAAGGAATTAACCTCACCCCCACGCATCAGCCATTTGACTTGTAAGTTCACCCCAAGGATAAGAATCCATCCACAAAATTGGATTAACACGATATAATGCATTCCTAAATCTTGCCTTCCACCAATGAGGAGACCTAATGAAAGAACCGATTTCCAGACGCACCATGTTGCAAGCCACCTTGGGTTCAATGATGGCCTTGGGTTGCGGTAAAACACCCCTAGAACCAACCAATGTCGTGTTAATCATTTTAGACGCACTGCGTGCCAAGTCGCTGCCCATGTACGGCTGTCCACGCAATACGAGTCCCTTCCTTAATCAATTGAGCAAACGTTCATTCCTATATACAAATTGTTACTCGGCTTCAAGTTGGACAATCCCCTCAGTAACAAGTATTTTAACCGGCCTTTTACCTTCTGAACACAATGTGGCTAAAATTCAGATTTCCATTCCACCTGATATTCCAAGCTTACCTAAAAAGTTAAAAAATGTGGGATATCACACAGGATTATTTACAAACAATAGTGTCATTTCTGAAGGTTTTGGGCTTGAAGCCCACTTTGACCAAACCGCCTTTAATTCATATGAGCCGGAAGAATCTCAAAAAGTGGTCGACAATTCCCTCCAATGGATTAATCAGGTAAAAGATCAACCTTTCTTTGCCTATGTTCATCTTCTCCCACCCCATATCCCTTATAGTCCACCGGAAAAGTTCGTCGATGCCATGAAGGCCCAATACAAAATTCATCCTCCAACCGCTGATTATCTTGAACCTAATCTAAAAACCATTGATAGTTCTTTGGGGGATATGCGTTGTGAAGGCCGATTTCCCACATCCATTACTTTACCGTGGAATTCAAATGATCCATTGTATTATCTCATGCGCTATGAAGCCAACACAATGTTTGGTGATTCATTGATCGCCAATTTCATGAGCCGTTACAACCGGATGAACATCGCCAGGCCAACTGTCTTTGTGATTACCTCGGATCATGGTGAATGTTTTGGTGAAAAAGGGCATGCCAATCATGGTGAAACCATCAATAACGCCATTCTGCATGTTCCCTTAATCATTCACAATGATGCCGATCCAACCGCAAAGATAATTGACACGCCGGTGTCTCATTTTGACTTTGGCAGCACCATCCTGGCCTTGTCCGGCTCGGAAGAGATTGTCGGCGATTATGGGTGGGATATTCTATCAAAAGAAGTCAATATTCCGGATGACCGAATCATCATGTCCCAAGAGGTTCCCACAAGGCACCCGACCGAAAAAGGTTGGGCCATCACCCATAAAGGATGGCGGCTGCTTTATAATGATTTCCCCTGGTATGGGAACGACCGTTTATTGCAGGTGCAAACCGGTGAACCACTTCCCTATCGAAACAACACAATTCCTATTGAAATCCCACCCACGGCCATTAAAGTACCACTAACCTTGGCCGAAGGAGTGGTGTTGGAATCCTTTGGTATTCATTCACCTGTCGTTGAATTCGATGAAACCTATTCTTTCTCAGGCACAGTTCGTTTAGAGAATCAAACCGGTGAGCTAATTCTGCGAAGTCAATTGAATGGCAAAGAATCTTATGAACTAGGGCGATTCAAATGTGACAAGGAAATAGTCACATTCAATGGCGAATTAAAAGCAGTGGCTTACAACGCCACTCACCCTCAATCAGATATGGCCATTGAAGCCGTGTGGAAACCGTCTGCAACTAGTGAAAAATCAACTGAGCGGCCCCAGTCTTTGATACATTTCCTTATTTATCGTCCCTTCAAAATCTCCAACGACCTTCTGTTGATTGGTATGTCCATCAAGCCTTCAATTCCATTTGCGGGTGAAGATGTGATGCTTACGTATCGATACCGTTATTTACAGCATCAACACCAGGATCGCCTTATTCAGTTTGAACTGTTGGATGACAAGAATAACGTTGTTTTAAGTCAGGAACGAATCGTTTACGGTAAATACTACAAGTCACGCTTTTCTGAACGAACCAAACCCATATTAGAGGGGCACCGAACGTATGATTCATTTTGGCTGAGTTTACCCAGTGAATTAAACGCTGGCCAATACCGTATACGGCTGCGGCTTTGTTCCATTAAGATGCTTAAGGAAGATATTGACACCAAACAATATGAGATTGTGAAACGTTTCGAACCATTCCATGAACAGGCCATTCAAATTGAATCCAAAACGATAATGGCGCTAAAGGCTTTGCTGCATGCCAACAAACCTATCACCTATCATCAGGGATTACATTCAGAGGCCGTATTGAAATCCTCACCTCCTGAACAGCTTCTTCCCATTTTAAAGCGGCTATATTATCTTTATCCCAATGAAGGCCATAGTCAGTTTCTCATGGCCCGACTCACATCTGATCCCAAACAGCGTGAAGCTCATCTAAGGCGCTGTTTGGCCTTAACCCCTTATCACTATCAGGCTCTAACCCTTGCTTCCAAGGAATCCTGGGGGAATAAACACCTCCACCTCCAATCAAAGTTAACTCCATCCAAAAAGCAATCCTATATATTTCAAAATATCATTCAATTGATGGGATTTGACTTGACCAAAGCTCCGAATAAAGAGCCTGCACTCTATTTGACATTATACTGGCAAGCCCTGGCCAGAATGGACAAACCATATGCCGGCCATCTCATTGTCATTAATAATGATACGGGTGAAACGGTGGAATCTTATAGCATTTGGTTTTTAGGTGGAAATATTCGACCTGCTTATTCATGGAAGATTGGTGAAACCGTTTGTGATTCCCTTTATATCCCGTTTGAGACCCTGCCCAATGAAGTCTTCATCTTTTTCCGAATCTACGCTCATTGGGATCATGTGTATGCCGGATGGGTGGAACCTTACACTCTCTCGATTAAGGAGTATAAAACCAATAAGCCGGTAAATATTGCCAAATTAGGGACATTTAATACAGCGTCACTCAAGGTGAACAAGAAAGATTTAAAAGTGGCCAAGCGTACGGATATTTCATTTTACCAATTATATAATCTAGCCGAGGATCCTGATGAACAGAATAACCTGGTTATGCTTCAACAAGACAAGATGAAAGACTTACACTACAAAATGATAACCCTACTTGAAAAAGGACGCCTATCTCTGACGCCAGGAGAACGGCAATTATCACCAGCGATGGAGGAGCGCTTGAAAGCATTGGGTTATACGGGAGATTGATAATAAAACTCAAAAAACAAGCGAATGATGGAAATAAGAAAACGGCGAGTCAATTGAAACCCGCCGTTTATAGAATACATATCTGGAATGTTCCGCAGGTAACGGCCAACAGCGTTGCCCTAAAGAACAACCCTTTTACTCTTCCTCAGGTGGTTCATATCCCACCAACTGAATGTAAGCCATCATGGCGCCATCGTTGGCTCGCGGGCCAATACGGAAGATTTGAGTATAACCACCCGGCCGTTCTTCAAATTCCAGGGCAATGTCTTCAAATAGTTTTTTGACAACGGATTTATCCCGAATCACCCGATTGACCTTTCGCCGTGCATGAACCGAGTCTGTCTTGGCGGATGTAATCAAACGATCAACCACCCGGCGTAATTCCTTGCATTTGGGAAGAGTGGTTTTGATACGTCCATGCCTGAAGAGTGCGGTTGCCTGATTGGCCATCATCGCCTCACGGTGGGAGGTGGTACGCCCCAATTTTCGACCAGCTTTTCTATGATTCATTTCATCAACTCCACTTTTGCGAATCGTTTATTTTCATTTAATCTTCATCGGCTTCTTCGTCTTCGACATCAACAACATCCACAACATCGAGAACTTTTTCATCGCCTTCTTCTTCAAAATCCTCTTCCAACAAGGCGGGGACCATTTTTTCATCATCCGTTGAACCTGATTTCAACTGATTGAGATCCATGCCCAGATAAAGCTGATATTTCGTGAGGACTTCTTTGATTTCGTTCAAGGATTTTTTACCGAAGTTCCGGTATTTCAACATTTCACTTTCTGTTTTGGTCACCAATTCACCAATGGTTTTGATATTGGCAGCTTTTAAGCAATTGTAAGCCCGAACAGAAAGTTCGAGTTCTTCGACACCTTTGGCCAAATAAGGATTTTCCATTTCCTCTTTGGATTCACCCTTATCTTCAGGAATTTCATCTTCATCCGGAAAATGGATAAAGAGAAACAAATGATCCTTGAGGATTTTAGCGGAATACCCCAGGGCATTTTGCGGTGTGAGAGTACCATCGGTCCAAATTTCCATAATCAGACGGTCATAATCGGTGATATCACCAACACGAGCATTTTCCACCGAGTATTTTACCCGCTCAATCGGTGTGAAAATCGCATCAATCAAAATGGTATTAACGGGGTAGGAGTCGGCTTCTTTTCCCTGACGTTCAGCGGACACATAGCCCCGTCCCACATCCACATACAATTCCATTTCAATTTGACCATCCTTGTCCAGGGTGGCGATATGGAGTTCCGGATTCATAATCTCTATATCCGAATTGGGTTCGATATCTGAAGCCTTCACTTCACCTTCTTTATCTGATTGAAGGTATAAGGTCACAGGGCCATTGCGATGATTTTTAATTCTCAATCCTTTAAGATTCAAAATGATGTCGGTGACATCCTCCACGACGCCTGGAATGTAAGAGACTTCTTGTAAAACCCCGTTGATCCGGACCGCTTTCACCGCCGATCCTTGGATGGATGAGAGGAGAACGCGTCGCAGAGAATTGCCCAGTGTTGTTCCAAATCCACGTTCCAATGGCTCGACTACGAATTTCCCATATCGGTCATTAGACGAACTCGAGTCCAGGTGAACGCGACCGGGCATGACAACAGGTTTAAACTTCATGGGATTCTTTCCCCCTTGGCTGCCTGATTAACAGAGTCTAGAATTCCATTCCATTTATTCATAGGTAAGGGCCGATTCATACGAGTGGTGGCACAGGGTAAAACGACATGGAAAACCTGATAATCGTTTGTCCCGCCAGGTTGATTCACTTTGGTTTTCACAGGCATTCATTGTGAACCACTCTATAAATCAAAAAATAAATGAAATTTACGGAAATGGATCTGTGGCAGCATGATAGATTTTTTTATTTTGAATACAACTCGACAATAAGTTGTTCGCGTACTGGAATTGCGATTTCTTCCACAGTTGGCAAACGAACCATTTTTCCTGTTAACGCTTCATCATCACGCATCAGCCACGGATAATTACCGACCGAACGCCGTAATTGGATCGCTTCCGTCACAAAAGGTAATTCACGGCTTTTTTCACTAATGGTAATTTCCTGTCCGATCTTAACCAAAAATGAGGGGATATTAACTTTTCGCCCCTGAACCTTGACGTGATTGTGGCGTACCAATTGGCGTGCCTGAGCACGCGAATTGGCGAATCCAAGACGATAGATCACGTTATCCAAACGGCGTTCCAACAGATGAAGCAGGTTTTCGCCGGTGATACCCCGCATACGATCGGCTTCGTGATAATAACGTCTAAACTGGCGTTCAAGAACACCATAGGTACGTTTTGCTTTTTGTTTTTCCCGCAACTGCATGCCGAAGTCGGATTGTTTGGTTCCGCGCCGTTGGCCGTGTTGACCGGGAGGGTAGTTTCGTTTGTTGATAGGGCATTTGGCTGATAGACATTTTTTGCCCTTGAGCATTAATTTTATACCATCCGCCCGGCATAATTTACAAGCGGGTCCTCGATATCGAGCCACGTTAAATCCTCCTTGTCTTTCTCGATCTCGTCATTGGATTGCTATACACGTCGTCGTTGAGGTGGACGGCAACCGTTATGAGGAATCGGGGTAACATCTTTGATCATTTTGATTTGCAAGCCTACGACTTGAAGAGCGCGAATTGCTGCTTCACGTCCGGATCCCGGTCCTTTGACATAGACTTCAACTTGCTGCAAACCATGTTCCATTGCGCGGTTGGCGGCTTCTTGAGCAGTAATTTGGGCGGCATAAGGGGTACTTTTACGTGAACCTTTAAAACCGGTATTCCCCGCTGTTGCCCATGATAAGGTATTGCCAACCATATCTGTAATGGTCACAATGGTGTTGTTAAATGTTGCCTGAATATGAACCACCCCTCGAGGGACGTTCTTTTTGACTTTCTTTTTTCCTCGGCCACCGCCTCGTGCAGCTCGTGCCATTATCTAAAACTCCTTGATTCAAAATAAAGGATAAATTTTTTATTTTTTCGCCCGTACACCAATGGTCCGGCGTGGTCCTTTACGTGTCCGTGCATTGGTTCGGGTACGCTGTCCCCGGCAGGGTAATCCCCGGCGATGCCTCAGACCGCGATAACAGCCGATATCCATAAGCCGTTTAATATTCATGTTGATTTCACGGCGTAAATCCCCCTCGACCATACATTCACGCTGAATAATAGTTGAAATACGGCTGACCTCTTCTTCGCTCAGGTCTTTCACGCGTATGCTTTCATTCACATTGGCGAGTTTCAAAATACGGCCTGAAAGGGTTTTACCTATCCCAAAAATATAGGTTAGACCTATAACCACTCGTTTATCTCTAGGTAAATCAACACCGGCAATACGTGCCACGTTTGTTCCTCCTGAATTCTCTATTTAGCCTTGTCGTTGTTTATGGCGGGGATTCTTGCAAATCACCCGGACTATGCCTTTGCGCCGAATCACTTTACAGCCTTCACAAATAGGTTTAACCGAGGCTTTCACTTTCATGATTTATCTCCTTGTATCCGAAACGGCTTCCGTGATTATTGATTCCGCACAATTTGGTTCAGGCCTGGCGGTACGTTATCCGTCCCCGGCTAAGATCGTATGGGGATAATTCAACGGTAACCTCATCACCGGGCAATATACGTATATAATGCATACGCATTTTACCTGAAATATGTGCTAGTACCTTATGGCCATTTTCCAATTCCACCCGGAACATGGCATTCGGCAATGTTTCGACAATTTTTCCTTTAACTTCAATGACATTTTTTTTAGCCATAGGTTTACGTCTCTATCTCTACCTTATCTCCAACTGCCAAAAACCATCACGATGAAGCAGCAATATTCATTTCCTCTTCATCCGGAAGAACGATCCCTTTGGCGGACGTTAAAGTCGTTGGCCCTTCAGGAAGAATGGCCACCATATCTTCAACATGAACAGAAAGACTGCGATCTTTTGTAACCACTGTCCAACCGTCGTCCAGCACTTCCACCTCATGCTTCCCGATATTAAACATCGGTTCGATGCAGATAACCAAGCCGGGTTTCAAGCGCGGTCCCATGCCTGGGGAACCAAAATTTGGTATCTGTGGGTCTTCATGTAACTGTTGTCCGACACCATGTCCAACGAAATCTCGAACAACCCCATACCCATAACGTCTAGCCAATGATTCTGTGGTAAATGAAATATCACCCACTCGTTTTCCCACTCTGGAAACATCGCAGGAACTTTTTAAGGCAAAATAAGCCCTTCTTAACAACATCTCCGCCTCATGGCTTATCTCACCGATGCCAAAACTGCGGGCGCAATCTCCAATATACCCGTTATATTTCACTCCAACATCAAGGCTGACAATATCCCCTTCCTTTAACTTGCGGTCGGAAGGGAATCCATGAACCACTTGTTCATTAATCGAGCAGCATACTGTATATGGAAAACCGCGATAGCCTTTAAAGGCGGGTTTGGCGCCATGTTCTTTAATCGTTTTTTCAGCTAAGCGGTCTAATTCTATTGTTGGCAAACCGGGCTGCGCCAAGTCAATCATCCTGTTTAGCACTTCCGATACCAAATCAGCGCTTTCTTGAAGCCGCTTTATTTCCTGAGATGATTTCAGAATGATCATATGCACCCACGTGCTGAAAAGCCCGGAAATCCTTTCTTACTAATAACGATGAATCCTCCAAAACATAAAATTCATCAATATAAACTGGCCTCATGACTTTCATAACCTGTATAAGATCACCCCTAAGTTCAATCATTTCAGATGATGACCTCAAATTCTTGGCAACATCCCAAAACCAAAACATATATTTTAATATAAATACAACAATTAAACAATAGTAGAGTCTTACATGCCTGAACGTCCCCGAATACGGCCACGTCGGCGGAATCCATCGTAATTGCGTACTCGTAAATGGTTTTCAATTTGGTTGACGGTATCAAGCGCAACCCCAACCACAATAATGATGGAGGTTCCACCCATCAATCCGGCAATGGATTGGGGAATTTGCATGGAGCGCTGCATAATGTCAGGCATGACAGCCACCGCAGCCAAAAAGATAGCACCAGCTAATGTTATTCGGTTTAATATTCGCGTTAAATATTCTTCTGTTCGTTTCCCGTGACTGTAACCAGGAATGGTTGATCCATATTTTTGTAAATTTTCCGCCACATCTTTCGGGTTAAATGTAATAGCGGTATAGAAATAGCAGAAGAAAATGATTAGAGTGACGTAGATAATCGAATAGATAACCATACCAGGTTGGAGATTGTCACTCAACCATTCAAATATGTTAAAAACCCATCCAAAGGTCTCATGGCCCTGGAGAGGGGTGGTGAAGTTCAAGAAAAAGGCGGGGAGGGTTAAAATAGCCGCTGCAAAGATAACGGGGATAACGCCCGCCGTATTAATTCGCAGAGGGAGATAAGCATTACTTTGCGAACCATACATACGTCCCCCTCGAACCATACGCCCACGTTTAATGGGTACTCTGCGTTGCCCGTATTGAATAATAACAACTCCCGCTATCACCACGATCAAGACGAATATGGTTACCAGAGCCTTTAGTGGTGTAAAGGTAGGTTCTTCCATGGCTAGCAGGGTATACCCTTGTGATACCGCTTCTGGTATTCGGGCGACAATATTGGCGAAAATAATCAGAGAAATTCCATTTCCAATTCCGTGTTCGGTAATCAACTCGCCCATCCACATGATGACCATGGTTCCAGCGGTCATCGACACCATGCACATGAAGCGAAATACCCATCCAGGTTCATACACAATGTTTCCCCAATACTGGGCATTTTCAAGTGAGAAAGAGAGCAGGAAGGACTGGAACATGGTAATTAACACTGTTCCATATCGCGTATATTGGGTAATCTTTTTACGCCCTTCCTCACCTTTCTTTGACAGTTCTTCAAGGTAAGGTGAGGTAACCGTCAGCAATTGCAAGATAATCGACGCACTGATATAAGGCATGATCCCCAATGCAAAAACAGAACATTGAAGAAATGCTCCACCGGCGAACAAATCAATCAAGTTAAACAAATCAGATCCTTGGCGGGAGCTGTTTTGCAATTCAATTGGATTAATGCCAGGAATAGGCACACTTTGTCCAATTTGCAGCAGGGCAATAATCGCTAATGTAAAGATAACCCGGCGTCTCAAATCAGGTATACGGAATATGTTAACAATCGCATCGATCATTGTTATTGATTTTTCCTATTCAATTGGCAGCTGGTTCCGTGGTTTCGGTGTCGATAGAATCATTCTTTTTCGATTGGATTACGATATGAACTTCTCCACCGGCCTGTTCGATTTTTGCTTTCGCAGATTGGCTGAATGCATTGGCATAAACGATCAATTTCCGGTCCAAATCACCTGAACCCAAAATTTTTACCGGGCGATCCACATGTTTGATAAATCCTTCGGCTTTAAGAGCAGCCGGATCTACAGTTTGTCCGTCCTCATATTTTTTCAGAGCCAACACATTAACAATTTGTATGTTGTTAGGTTTCAGGCTTTTGAAGCCTCGTTTGGGAACACGGCGCTGCAAAGGCATTTGTCCGCCTTCAAACCAGGCACGGCTTTTGAATCCCGAACGAGAACGTTGGCCGTTATGGCCTCTGCCGGCGGTTTTACCGTTACCTGAACCAGGGCCACGTCCAACCCGTTTTTTCTTTTTCTTTGGCGGTGCTTGCAATTCTCCAATATGCATAATTCACTCACTTGTTTTCGTGTGTTTATTGTTCGATTTCTTTAACGTCAACCATAAATTCGATTTGTTTGATCATCCCTCGAATTTGGGGAGTGTCCTTTTTGATAACGGATCGATTAGGACGCTGTAACCCCAAAGCCTTGGCGGTTTTACGGTGTTTAGGGACTCGGCCGATCAAACTTCTAACTAATGTGATTTGCAATTGATTGCCCATTATCCAAGAATCTCCTTGGGATCTTTACCTCGCATTTTGGCGACCGAATGCAGGTCTTTTAGTTCTTTCAGTCCTTGAACCGTGGCTTTGACGATATTCAAGGCATTGTTTGTACCCAGTGATTTGGTGAGAATATCGCGAATACCCGCCACTTCAACAATGGCGCGAACCGGTCCACCGGCGATAACACCCGTTCCACGGCTAGCAGGTTTTAACAACACTTTACCCGCGCCGTATCGGGCAAACACTTCATGGGGTATGGTGGCTCCCACCATGGGGATGGTGAAAAGTTCTTTTTTGGCGCGTTCGATAGCTTTTCGAATGGCATCTGCCACTTCGCCCGCTTTACCGAAACCAATACCGACCGTACCATTTTCGTCACCAACCACAACCAGGGCGCTGAAGCTAAAACGCCGGCCACCTTTAACAACCTTGGCCACGCGATTCACATGAATCACGCGCTCCTTCATATCTTTATCACTTTGTTTTTTTAAGTCGAGTATTTCTACCATGTCTTCAATTCCTTGTAGGCATCCAACTGTTTAAAATTTCAAACCGCCTTCTCGAGCCCCATCGGCCAGTGCGGCAACACGGCCATGGTAAATGTATCCACCACGATCAAACACAATTTTGGAAATGCCCTTTTCCGTCAGTCTTTGCGCAATCATTTTTCCTACTGCTTTGGAGATTTTGCATTTCCCGGATATTTCACCTTCGATGGGGGGCAAATCATGATGGCGGCTGCTGGCATGAGCAATTGTCGTGCTGGACAAGTCATCAACCGCCTGCGCATAAATATGATTCAAACTGCGATAAACGCATATCCGGGGGCATTCAGCCGTCCCAAAAATTTTCTTTCTAACGCGTCGATGCCGCCGAATCCTGGAAGCTTGTCTGTACTTTTTCATGATAATAAATCTCTTCTATTTAAAAATTAGACGTTTTTCTTACCCACTTTACGGCGCACATATTCATCCTCATAACGGACACCTTTCCCTTTATAGGGTTCGGGAGGACGAAATGAGCGAATTTTGGCTGCTGCTTCGCCTAATACCTGTTTATTAATACATGTTAGTGTTATTTCCACATTTTTTTCCACGCTGGCAGATACCCCTTCGGGCAATTCGTATTTAATGGGGTGAGAATAACCAAGTTCCAAGGTCAAAATATCACCTTGAACCGAAGCACGATAGCCAACACCGGTAATAAGCAATTTACGTTGAAATCCGGTGGTTACTCCGGTAACCATATTAGCCAGCAAGGCTCGGGAGGTCCCGTGCAGTGCACGGTTCTTACGTTCGTCATCCGGTCGTTCCACGAGCAAGGATTGATCTTCCAGCCGAATGCGGATCGGTTCAGGGACAGAAAAATCCAACTCACCTTTAGGGCCTTTTAAAGTGACATGCTGATTGGCGATGTTCACTTCCACGCCGGATGGCAAATTTATAGGTTGTCGTCCAACTCGTGACATGGTTTCACTCTCTCAATTCATCTATAAAAATTAGTAAATTTTACACAGAATTTCGCCGCCAATACCCTGGTTGCGCGCATCTCTTCCACTCATCAATCCTCGTGAGGTCGACAAGATGCATATACCGAGTCCTCCCAAAATACGAGGGATGGAATCTTTATTGGCATATGCGCGAACACTGGGCCGGCTGACACGTTCGATTTTGGTAATCACCCGTTCCTGTCTTGGGCCGTACTTTAGATAGACACGAATCATTTTGTGTCCGCGTTCTTCAACAACGCGGTAACTGCGTATATATCCTTCTCGCTTAAGAATATCCACAATCCCCAATTTAAGTTTGGAGGCGGGGATTTCGACTTTTTCTTTTCTCGCCGAGTTGGCGTTTCGGATCCGTGTCAGAAGATCCGCAATTGGATCAGTCACAGGCATCGCTTATAAGCTCCTTCGTCTCTAAAAAATTACCAGCTGGACTTGGTCATTCCAGGGATATAACCCTGCAAAGCCAGTTCGCGTAAACACACACGGCATAGTTCGAAGCGGCGGTAAACCCCTCTCGCACGGCCACATCGCCGGCAGCGGGTATAGTCACTTACTTTATGTTTGTGGCGCCGTGATGCTTTAATGATTAAACTTTTCTTAGCCATACCAGGCTCCTTATCCTAATTCCGGAACGGCATTCCGAATAATCGTAACAATGTTATAGCTTCTTCATCCGTATTTGCCGTGGTGACAATCACAATATCCATCCCCTGAACGCGTGCAATGCGATCGTAATGTATTTCAGGGAAGATCAATTGTTCCTGTATTCCCATGGAATAATTGCCACGTCCATCAAAGGAACGAGGTGACAATCCACGAAAGTCGCGAATACGAGGGATACATATATTCATAAAGCGGTCGAGGAAGTCGAACATTCTTGTTCGACGCAGAGTCACGCTGCAACCAACACTCATGCCTTCCCTTAATTTAAAATTGGAGATCGATTTTTTGGCTTTGGTTATAATAGGCTTTTGCCCGGCAATTTCCGCCAAATTTTCTTTGAGGCTGTCAACCAGTTTTTGATCGCGTGACCCCTCGCCTATCCCCATATTCAGCACAATTTTTTGCAATTTAGGCACCTGCATAACGTTTTGGTAGCTAAACTGCTTGATCAATTCGGGGATAATTCGATCCCTATAATCGCTTTCCAAGCGAGACCGGTAACCTTTGATGAGGGTCATCTCGTTTGGCTGTTCTTGTTTATCCTCTTTTTTGGATTTCTTCTTTTTTTCATTCATGATCTTACGCTCGTTATTTTACTAATCGTACATTCGAGGGATGGATTGATCCTTCCCGTTCAATAATTCCGCCTGGCCGGTTGGATTGAGGATCGGCTTTGCGATGTTTTTTCAGCAGGTTAATGCCTTGAACAACAAGACGTCCTCTTTTGCGATCCACATGAAGAATTTTACCGGTTTTTCCTACATCCTCCCCGGTGATCACCTCAACCACATCTCCTTTTTTTAGACGAATCTTATTCATCACAACACCTCCGGAGCCAGAGAGATAATCTTCATGAATTTCTTATCACGCAGTTCACGGGCAACGGGTCCAAAGATACGCGTACCGATAGGATCACCAGCCTCATTCACCAGAACGGCTGCATTATTATCAAAACGGATGGTTGAACCGTCCGGACGCTTTACTTCCTTTTTGGTGCGAACAATCACTGCTTTCACAACCGCCCCTTTTTTGACATTGGATTCGGGGATGGCTTCTTTTACACTGGCAACCACGATATCCCCAATGCTGGCATACCGGCGCCGCGAGCCACCCAACACTTTGAAACAAGTAATCTTACGTGCTCCCGAGTTATCCGCTACCGTCAGTCGTGTATATTCCTGTATCACGTTTGTCCTCCAACCTGTCAGGTTAGACCACAACGGCTTCGCGGATGGTTTCGATATACCGCCAGCGTTTGGTCTTGCTTAGTGGCCTTGTTTCTATAATTTTAATTCTGTCACCGACACGGCATGAACCGTTTTCATCGTGAGCTTTGACCCTTTTTTTGCGGCGCACAACCTTCCCATATTGGGGATGTCGGACCAGCCGTTCGAGTTCAACGACAATCGTTTTGTTCATCGCGGTACTCACGACAATACCTTCTCTTACTTTGCGTTTGACTTTATCTTTTTGGGTCATGATAATTGTTGAGCCTCCGCGAGTCTTTCATTCTTAACCGTCAAGGCCCGTGCGATATCCTTTTTCGTTGATTTAATTTTATTGGTATTCGATAACTGATTGGAAAACAGTTGCATGCGATAATTGAATAATTGCTTTTTAAGATCGGCAACTCGAATGTCCAATTCCTCCATCGAAAGCGAACGGAAATCATCTGCTTTCATAATAACTATCCTCACAACATTTCTTCTCGTGAAGAGAAGCGAATTTTTAACGGTAGTTTATGCGCGGCGCGTCGGAATGCTTCACGGGCGACCTCTTCGGTTACGCCACCAAGTTCAAATAAAATGTGTCCGGGTTTAATGACGGCAACATGTTTTTCCTGAGCGCCTTTTCCACCGCCCATACGCGTTTCTGCAGGTTTGGCGGTAATAGGTTTATGGGGAAAAATACGAATCCACACTTTACCCCGGCGCTTGATGTAGCGTGTAATGGCGATACGAGCGGCTTCGATCTGGCGGGAGGTAACCCACCCACCGGTCATGGCCTTCATCCCATAATCACCAAAATTAACCGATGTGCCGCGGCAGGCGATTCCCCGCCGATTACCCCGGTGAACACGACGAAACTTTTCACGGGATGGCATTAACATCAGGAAGACACCTCCTGTTTTTCTTCTTCGGTGCTGAATCCAGTTGATTCACCTTTGAATATCCAGCATTTCACTCCAATTTGACCATAGGTGGTTCGTGCCTGGGCAAAACCGTAATCGATATCAGCACGGAGCGTGTGCAGGGGGATACGTCCTTCTCGATACCATTCGGTCCGAGACATTTCAGCCCCACCGAGCCGGCCAGCCACCATCACTTTTATTCCCAATGCACCGCTTTGCATGGTGGATTGCATAGCTCGTTTCAAGGCGCGCCGGAATGAAACACGGCGTTCCAATTGAAGAGCAATGCTTTCGGCTTGAAGTTGGGCATCCTGTTCAGGACTTTTGATTTCACGAATGTTTATATGGATTTGGCGTTCTGTGATATTGCTCAGCAATTTTTTCAAGCGTTCGACTTCAACACCTTTACGGCCAATAATGATACCCGGCCGGGCCGCCATAATATTAATGCGCATACGTTGGGTGAAACGTTCGATTTCCACCTCGCTGATTCCTGCATGATAAAGGCGTTTTTTGATGGCATGGCGTATATTCAGATCATCATGAAGAAAATCTGCATAATCCTTCTCCGCATACCAGCGAGATTTCCAATTTTTGTAGATTCCGACTCGAAATCCATATGGATGTACTTTTTGTCCCACGATTACTCCTCAATAGTTCTCGTTTGGAATTAACGTTCGGGTAATCCCAACTCGATCGTGATATGGCTCATTCGCTTTCGAATCCGCATGGCACGTCCCATCGGGGCGGGGCGGAAGCGTTTGAGCATGCGTGCTCCATCGACATACACTTTTCGAACAACCAATTCTTCAGGATCTAAATCCGTCGTTTCTTCTACATTAGCGGCGGCGGATTTCAGAAGTTTCAGCAAAATATCGCCCGCTTTACGTTTCGGAAGAAACGTAAGAACCTGGATCGCCTCTTCATACTGCTTGCCGCGGATTACATCTGCAGCGAGCCTGGCTTTTCGAGGCGATAGGCGGCAAAAACGTAAAGTGGCATGCATTGCCATGATTCATAAACTCCTATTATTTTAATCGCATAACTCGTGCGGTTTTTCCACCATGAGTCTTAAATGTCCGGCTTGGAGAGAATTCACCGAGCTTATGCCCAACCATATTTTCTGTCATAAAGACTGGTACAAATTTCTTCCCGTTATGAACGGCTACCGTATGCCCAACCATTTCAGGCATGATGGTACAGTCACGTGACCAAGTCCGAAGCACTTTCTTTTCATTTTTCAGGTTCAAGGCCTGGATGCGTTTTAGCAACCGCTCATCCACGTTTGGTCCTTTTTTAAGTGAACGTCCCATATCGGTAAACCTACCTCATTTTATTTTTTTCGTTTTCTGCGATCTTCCAAAATCATTTTACTGGTGCGTTTATTCCGGCGTGTTTTATAACCTTTGGTTGGCACCCCCCAAGGGGTACACGGATGCCGGCCACCCGCCGCTTTTCCTTCACCACCTCCCAGGGGGTGATCAACAGGATTCTTCGCAACCCCGCGTACATGAGGACGCTGTCCTTTCCAACGTTTTCGTCCGGCTTTGCCATAAACCACGTTCAAGTGATCCACGTTGGAGGTATTTCCAATGGTTGCCCGGCAATTCAGATGAACCATTCGCACTTCCGCAGACGGTAATTTCAATCGTGCATAATCTCCTTCACGTCCAACCAATTGGGCGGATGTACCCGCTGAACGTGCGATACATGCGCCTTTTCCAATTTTGAGTTCAATGGCATGTACCACGGTTCCATCCAGTATGTCACGCAACGGTAAACAATTTCCTACTCGATGGGGAGCGGATGACCCGGACATCACTTCCATTCCAACCTTTAAACCATCCGGAGCGAGAATATAACGTTTTTCTCCATCTTTATATTGAAGCAAGGCTATTCGTGCGGTTCGATTTGGATCGTATTCGATTGCAATCACTTCAGCGGGAACATCATCTTTGTTACGTTTGAAATCGATAATACGATAGCGTCGTTTATGGCCACCTCCACGATGGCGGATGGTCATCCGGCCATTTGAGTTTCGGCCACCGGAACGCTTTTTGGATTCAAGGAGAGATTTCTCAGGCTTTTTCCTGGTGATCTCCTCGAACGTCGTAACCGTTTGAAAACGCCGTGTCGGTGTCGTTGGATTATATTTTTTAATAGCCACGTCTTAATCTCCACAATAAGTTATTAGGCAAATTCGATGGATTGGCCTTTAGGTAATTTGACCATCGCTTTCTTGTATTGGCGGGTTTTACCCATGATGCCGCGATAGCGGTCAAATCGGCGTTTTGACCGGACATTAATTGTATTGACGTCAATGACCTGCACATTAAAAGCCGTTTCCACCGCTTTCTTGATTTGCAATTTATTGGCATCCGGGTGAACCCGAAACGTATAGACATTTTCGTTTTCGGAAAGCGTAGTGGAGCGCTCAGTGAAAATCGCTTCTTGTATGATATCGTAAAGATTTGCCATGATTTATTGGCCTCTCTGTTTGCTATAGCGCTCTTGAAACAGTTCTGCCGCCTGCTTGGTCAAAAAGAGATGCTCTGATTCAAATATATCCAAAGGTGAACAGGCATTAATACTTATAACCTTGGTTGCGCTTAAATTCCGAATGGACAGCAAGGTATTATCGGTGGGATCAACATCAATAAAGAGCGTCCGCCCCTCCACCTCAAAGGTGTCCAACAATTTGGCAGCCTGTTTTGTTTTGATTTCCGGGAAATCAAGATCTTTCAAGACGAAGCATTGCCCCCGGCCAACCTTTAAAGAAAGGCATTGGCGAAATGCTTCCTGCTTCATTTTCTTTGGGATAACCTGCCGGTACGACCGTGGGATTGGCCCAAATTGCCGTGCACCACCTTTGTGATGAGGAGCACGCATGGTGCCTTGGCGGGCACGCCCCGTTCCTTTTTGGCGAAACGGCTTGCTTTTGGTCCCCCGAATCGTGCTTCGGGTTTTGGTTTGAGCGGTTCCTTGACGTTTATTCGCCTGATATCCCACCAATACCTGGTGAAGGAAAAAATCATTGACAGACGAACCAAACACACTATCGTCAAGTTCAATTTGCTCGCTTACATTTTTTTCTTGATCATATACGTCGAACGATACCATGATTCCGTTATTTCTTCTTTTTCTGTTTTTGAGTTTTTGTAGTCGCTTTAATAAAAACAACACTGCCGTTTGGCCCGGGTATACCACCACGGACATACAGTATGTTGTTTTCAGTGTCAACTTTCATCACTTTAAGGTTGTGCAAGGTCACTCGTTCATTGCCCATCTGGCCTGGGAGATTTTTCCCAGGAAAAACACGGGCTAATCCGGTTCCCGGACTGACAGCACCCACTCTACGGTGGAACATCGAGCCATGGCTTTTTTTGCCTCCATGCCAGTTGTGACGGCGAACGCCACCTTGAAAACCGCGTCCTTTAGAAGTACCGGTCACATCGACACAATCCCCTTCTTCGAATTGAGAGGCATCCAGGTTTTGTCCCACCTCAAATCCATCCGCATTCTCAACGCGGACTTCTTTTAAGATTCGTTGAGGTTCAACATTTGCTTTTTTGAAATGCCCCAGCATTGGTTGAGTGACGACCTTTTCTTTAACCGGCAAAAATCCGATCTGAATGGCGTTATAATGGTCGTTTGCATTGGTTTTAATCTGAGTAATCGGACAAGGACCAACTTCAACCGCCGTTAATGGGATTAAATGACCTTCCTCCGTGTACATCCGGGTCATACGTAATTTGCGTCCAAGTATCGCTTTCATAGTCTTTTGCCTGAACTATTCATCCTAATAGTGTTAACTCATTATTTTACAATTTAATTTCGACATGCACACCCGCCGGGAGTTCCAACTGGGTTAAGGCATCCATCGTTTTTGGACTCCAGTCCAGAATATCAACCAAGCGTTTGTGCGACCGGATTTCAAACTGCTCACGTGATTTTTTATCAACGTGAGGAGAACGCAATACCGTATATTTGGAAATCTGCGTGGGCAATGGAATCGGGCCCAATATTTTTGCACCGGTCCGTTTCGCTGTATCAACGATCTCTCGTGTTGATTGATCTAAAAGGCGATAATCGTATGCTTTCAGTCGAATACGAATTTTGTTTGGAGTTTCTCCAGCCATGATCTATGCACACCTGTCGTGCTTTCGTTTCAAATTTCTCTACTCAATAATTTTATCGATAACACCCGCGCCCACGGTGCGGCCGCCTTCAC
>CAZFER010000051.1:0-47453 GCA_964517495.1 uncultured bacterium
AGCCCGTTTGAGACGCACCGGCTAGAAGCCGATGCTCCCCGGATTTGAGTACGAAGGGTAACCATTTCATTGGGGGAGGAAAAGTGGGATCAACGAAATGTTTTCAATCTGTTTCCACTGCATATGCCAGACATATTACAATTTTCAAACATAGCACTACTCATTATCAATGCACTTTAACAATTGCTTCGCAAGTTCTTGATATTCAGCAAACTTACTTTCTTCCAGTGCATCCATCAAATCGAGCGGATCAACATACGCTTCAAGGTCATGGAGAAAGTGTGATAGGGCCTCCACATGATACGGCCCAAGTTTTTCCACTTGAACCTTGCGCCCCCCTTCCAATAAATGAGAAGCACGCACTAAATGAAGGTGCCAGTACGCCTGCTTTTCCATTCGTATCGAAACAAACCAAAACTCCCCCTGCTCTTCCCCTGCTTGAGCTAAAGGCCCCTTAAGCAATTCACCCTTCATCTTCTTTAGCAATGAATCCTCAAACACTTTCGTCATCGGAGGAAGGCCAATCTTCGCTATATCAGTATGGCAAGGGATAATGCTTAATATCTGAAATATACACTTATAAACATCTTTTGGGGCCAGCCGGTCATGGCAAACAAGCCGATACTTATTCTCGTGCATACGCTCGGTGCTAATAACACACCATTGATCTTCATCCCGTTGGAGCACAGAGATCATTTGACCCGCAGAATCGAATTGTGCGTTCTTGATAATATGCCCAGGCAGGTGAGAGGCTAATTCCTCAAAGGGACCCTGAATACACGTCAAATAGGAAATACCTTCCGGCTTAAATCCCACCAGCCGCAATTCATCCATGAGATCCGGAAGGGTATACTCACCCAGTTTATCCACCTCAGGTTTCAAAACCGCATCTTCATCCAATGGATCAATACATGAAAAAAGAGAATAAGTACCGTCACCGTTCATCTCAACCGAATAATGGGCCTCTCCCCACGCCATGGTATTTTGATCCGCCGCTTTTTTCCCCAAATAAAAACCGGGAAGTTTACGGTAAATATCAGCGGCAATACAGTCATGTTCATCCGGCAATTGTAGAGCTGCTTGTTCTGACTCGGTGAGTTGGGGATAATATCCAATCTCCTTATACACAGCTTTCAATGTTTCATAGACGTGAAAGGCATGAAGCGGTTTGGATTTATAAAACCTTAGGCCGTCCGGTGTTTCCTTGGCATAATGTATTTGCCAAAGGTCATCTATTCTTTCTATACTGGCCGCCAATCCAGAACCCTGTGGTTGTTGATCGGATAAATAAACACCCGGGAGCAGGCTTATCGTTTCATTCCAGTCCACCATAATCATTACCCTCACAGTCTTTCGGAAAAATCACATACGTAAAAACTATCTCCACCTTTTGGGTGGGATCAACCTTATTGAGCTGCGCATACCGCGTCAGGCAGGATGCGATGCGAAACAATTCTTCCAGATTTAATCCCATACACTGTTTGCTTGGATATAAATTTAAAGCATGCTTAAAGCAATCCGCCGCATTTTGAGCATGGATACGTGGCCCCCGCGAATGCCGGCGGCGAATCATCACACCAGCAGCCGCCAAATAAATTAATCCCTGGATAAATTTCGCAGTCGGCCCTGTACGCCCCGCAGCATGCCACAAAGCCTCCCAGGCTTCATGGGCTTCCCAATAATACCCAAAGTTAAAAAGATCAATCCCATATAAATATTCAATATTGGAATCCCATTGGCGTGGGTTAAACGCCCCAACTTTCGGTGGTGATTGGCCATAACTATGCCCATTCGGATCTCGCATGGGATGAGGATAATAACCCGGAACATACGCATACGAGGGGAACGGTTTATGGGGAACAAAACGCGGTACATCTTCAAAATCCAGCGGACGGTTCATAACAATCACCATTTCGAGTCTTAAATAAGGGGCTATTTTAATCCGATACGCGCTTTATTCAATCACCGGTTATTCACCCATCCCTTGCTAGCCGAGGTCAAGGTGCTAGGATTTTGGCTTATTATTTAACCAAAGGAGCAAAAGGCATATGTATCCGATCCCCGGCCATCTGGCCGTCTCGGTTGTGGGTAAACGTTTTTTCAACATCGGCTGGATTGCCTTACTGGCAGGAACCTTCCTGCCTGATCTCATCGATAAACCGCTTAACGATATTTTCCACATCACTCCCTACGGCCGCTGCATTATGCATAGCCTGGCTGGTTTGGCTGCAGTTACAATGTTGACCTATGCCTTATTTGGAAAAGAAAATGGATTCGCCTATTTCATTGGCCATATGGGGCATTTACTCGGAGATGCGGATTTTAATCCCTGGTTTTGGCCCTTCATCTCCTATGACTGGCCGGCAGGAATCGATATCACCGAAATCCCTTCCTCATTTTTCGAAATTTTTGTCCCTTCCTGGATTTTTTATGAAACACTACTGCTGGGATTGGCGGGATTATTGTATACCCGTCATGGCAAGCAAAAACAATTTCAGGCGGCCATTTTAATTGCGTTTATCGCCATCGCCATTTTTCGAATCAGCCGACAACGTCTTTAACCATTCACCTCAGGATGGGTTACCCCTTTAGTTTTCTGGTTTCTGACAGACAAAATGAATACGTTCACACTTTTCTTTTACCGGTGTCTCCGTGAGATTGTGAAAGGTCCCCATAATTTCAAATCCAACGCCATCCAGCATTTCAACCAGATCGGGTACCGAATAAACGCGTTGAGTATGCATTTCCACCGTCTTGATATATTTCCCCCGCTTTTCATGAAAAATAGTCACTTTGGATTTGCATATCTTCTTGACGATATCGTATTCATTTTCCCAGATATATGAAGCATGCTCAAAATTTTCCGCGAAGGTATAACCGGCAAAGTTATGAAGTAGGTTGTATTCCGTGGTGACATCAAAAATAAAAGCCCCACCCGGCCTTAGGTGTTTGAAGCTTTCCTCAAAACAATCAATAACCTCTTTTTCATCCAAAATATAATTTAAACTGTCATAAAGGCAGGTAATCAAATCAAAATCACGTGCCAGGCGCAATCGGGGAAACTTGTTCATTGGCGCCGAATAAAGAGGAATGTGATACCCTTCCCGATTTAATTTCACTTTGGCATGGCGCAACATGGCCTTGGATAAATCCATGCCAACCACATCATACCCCTGTGCCGCATGATGAAGCAACATGCTTCCAGTGCCACAGGCCAAATCGAGAATTTTCTTGACATGAATGTTATAACATTCACAAAGGGCAATAACATGTTGTGACCAGGTATCATAATCCACATCCCGCATAACCAGGTCATAAATATCAGCGAAGGTCTCGTAAACGGGATATTCCGTCATTGGCTCACCCTCTCCCCATGATTTTTGTTCATTTCATCCAGATAAATCGCCATCATTTCATCAGCATTTTGTTCTATCGGCTTAACCGCAGGAATAGTTGCTTGCATTTTTTCCAATAATTCCGGTTGTTGGATCATTTGATGGATCACTTTTTCCAAACTCGTTGGCTCGCGATGTTTAAAGGTCATCCCTCCACCTTCTCTCACCAATTCGGCCATCCCCCCCACATCAGCTGTAATGACCGGCACCTTTGCAAGAAATGCTTCATGGATGGTTAATGGTGAATTTTCCCACCAAATGGATGGCATGACAAGACAATCCAGTTCCGAAAGCAGATCAAAAACAGAAGAAGGCTGGTATTTTCCTTTCCACATAACCGCCGGCGAATCCAACGATCGCAAATAGTCTTCATAATCCTCAAATCCATCATAACCAGGAAAATAACCATGGACGATAAAACGTGCTTTTTGGGGATTCACATGTCGGAAAGCCTTTAATGCGATATCCAATCCCTTGGAAGGAATCCAGGTCCCCAAATAACCAAAGCGTAACGGTGTACGTAAAGGTTTTTGCATTTGGTTCTCCGGAAAAACAAAACCATAGTCGGAATGGATGATCTTTTCCGCAGGAATCCCATGGCGGATATAAAACTGCTTAAGAAAGCGGGAGGGAGCCACAAACCTGTCCACATCACACCATAGTCGTTGAATCCAATTGGAACGATGGTCAATCCCTTCATACGCTGATAGAGAAAACCCAGCAGCGGCTTCGGCCAATAAAGTGGCAGCCTGTTGGCTTAAATGCTTCAAATGAAAACGGCGTTCGAAATCAGAAGGAGAAATAGAAGAATAAATGTTCGTATCACAATACTCTAACCTGGGCAACCGCCAGCCTGCTGTGCAGTATTGGTTATCTTCACCCAAGGCCGATGTTTTGAGCACTAATTGCTGAGTTTTATCTGTCTCTACAGGCAATTCCAATTGAACAGAATGCCACCCTTGATCTTCTGGATTTGCTTTAGGATTCAGTTTTTGGGCGAATAAACACTGATCATCCACAAACACCTCAAAACCCACTCCCTGCCCTGGTTTTGAATAGGTCGAGGGATGCATGCCAATCTCCGCCGAAAACACGACAGGATGCTCTACTTGGATTTTGTAACTGATCTCTGCGGGTGGATGAGATTGCAAAACTTCAACATTTTGGTGATGGCTATCGAATGAAGATAATTTTACGAATTGAGAATTCTCAGTCTTGATACGGGCTTTCTTCAGATTCATCAAATCATAGGCAATATGGGATTGACTCACCGGGAAATTTGATCGCCTGAATAACTTAGACACCAACTGACTTACTCTTCCCTTCAATAGTTGCGGAGCAAGACACGACCGACAGGCATCCGGACTGGGTCCCTGGCACAGGCTTAAATCCTGCTTTAACAACTGCCCACGCTGGCATAATAGCCAATAGTCATGAATTGTATAAACAACCACTGCACCGAAAGTCTTGGCTTCTTTCACCAATGACATGGAAAGATTGGTGACATGATTAAAATGCACAACATCAGGTTGAAATTCTCTTAAAAAGTAACCAAATTTCGCATTAATGGCGGGATTAACATAAATATCCTGAAATGATCTGCAATAACGATAGGTATGATTGATCTTAACCGTGGGTATGGCTTTAAAATGATCATGAATCAATCGATATTCTTCATCCTGAGAATTGGCATAACGATAGAATACAGCAACCGTATGTCCCCGCTGCTGAAGTTCCGTTGCCAGATTAAACACGAATATCTCTGATCCCGCATAACTCTCAGGTGGGAATGTATGATTAACAAACAGGATTTTCATTCAACTGCGCCTATGGATATCTTGTATAACAACGGTCAACCGTTTGAAGCACCATTCCCCTCCCAAGACTGGCAGGGGCTTGGGGAGGGTTGATAAAAAAAACGGTGAGCAAATCCTCTCCTAACCTCCCTCATTTCATTGGAGGAGGAATAGTGGGAGCAATTACAAGTTTTCACTCCCTTTCCACTTCATATGGCTGACACGATACTAATAAATACAAGGTTGATAGATTTAACAATAGGTACAAAACCTATTGGAGTATATTGATACCCTTAACACGAGAAAAGCCCGATACAAATTAATATATCGGGCTCAATTCATTTGGTCAGTTTTAAAGAAAACTCTATGCTTCTGCCACTTTCATTTTATCATAAATTTGGAGCTTCCGGTGTAGAGTGGCTCGGTTAATATCAAGAATATGAGCCGCTTTAACCTTATTCCCCCGAGTTGCTTCCATCACTCGGAGAATATACCGCCGCTCAATCTCACTGATCGGTGGAAGCTCATCAACCGAAGCGCCAATAAAGATACTGCCAACCTCATCATGGAATTGTTTGGGCAGATGCCGTGGTTCAATCGGACCTTTTCCAGCCACCAGGGCCGAAAATTCAAGACAATTTTCCAATTCACGAATATTTCCTGGCCAATGATATTCCATTAACAATTTCAATGCTTCTTCACTGATTTTTAAAACATCTTCATTCCGCTCCGCCGCCATACGTTGGAGAATAGTTTTTGTCAGCACCGGAATATCCTCCACTCGCCGCCTTAACGGTGGAATATTAAGGGTAAAACGATTTAACCGGAAATAAAGATCTTCAGAAAACTCACCTTTTGCCACTTGCTCATCCAATGGACTGGCGGTTGAGGCAAAAATACGCACATCGGCTTTGCATACTGTGCGTGAATTAACTCGAGTAAAGGAGGAATCTTCAAGAAAACGTTGCAGTTTACCCTGGACGTTCGGTGATATCACTCCAATCTCATCCAGCATCAACGTACCCCCTTCGCAAAGTTCCAAGAGGGTTTTCTCTTCTGAAGCGTCCACGCTGCTTGGCTCCCCTTTGCCAAACAATTCGATCGCCAAATCCTCACTCGAAAACGACCGGCAATTAATGGCATAAAATGGGCCATGGCGGCGGGGACTAAACTCATGAATGGTTTTGGCAAGCAATTCCTTCCCCGTACCAATAGGACCGACTAATAAAATGCTATCCTCACGGGTAGCCAAAATGTTCGCCAAACGAACCACGTCCTTCATCTCGGGCGATTTAACCACAATCGGCCCAAACCGCTCAACAGAGGCTTCCGACTCCTCATAACGGTAAAGTTGCTTCTTCAAAAGCTGAATATCCAACGCTCTTTCCAGAAGAATGACCAACTCTTCAGATGAAACAGGTGTGCTCAAAAAATATCCATTGAATTTTCTGGCCCATCCAAATCCCTCATCTGATTTCTCTTCAGCGGCGAGAACTATGATTTCGCTACCAAGATTTTCCAACTCCTGCTCCCCTGCGGAAAATCGTTTATCAAATTCTTCACAAAATGTTGACTCAATAAGAAGCACTCGTGATGGAGCACGGGAGACAAGTTTTAACAAACTGTTCAGATTGTCAGAGCAATGTACTTTACAACCTGCCTTGGCAAGCGATTCAGTCAGGGAATTTGCTGAACGTCCCTTTGCTGCAAAAATTGAAACACATACCCCTTTTAGACTTTCTTTAACCGCTGATTTACTTTTCATACTAATCTCTCCACATTTTTACTTTATGCTGTTATAGAATTTTATTATCTTACATTTCATCATGTTCTATCAAAAAATTATATCCACCAGACATTGCAATTTGAGTCCTCCAGAAAACAATCGTTGTATCAATTTGATTATTATTTTGATAGAGAAAATTGAATCCGATAAATTTTGAAATACATCCTGGACATGGATTAAACTTATGTTACGTATTTGATGTTTCTATTATCCATTATGTATCACTCTCAAATCCCCTTCAAGCAGCAACTATCAGAATGTTACATTAAACCAAAAGAAAGATGCACTGAAACATTACAAAAAAAAATTTAAAGTAAATATAATTTACATTTATTTATCTGATTCAATTCCTCAAAATAAGCCCCCAAAAAAAGAATGATGACATCCCCTTATAAAAGAATGCAAATTCATATTAAAAAAATTAGTCGTAATTCAAGAAATTATCCTGATTTTCTTCCTCAGTAAAACATGGTCAAACTCTTTAAAATCCACACCTTATCTAACTATTTAGCAAGAACCGGACTAAAAAATCGTTCCACATAAAAAAAATAAAAGGTTTAATAAACTTCTGACTTCAAGTTGAATCTTTATAATGAACTTTTACGGATTCATGGAACCAAAAATTAAACTCACGGGAGAAATCGAAATGGATAGAAGATATTTTATAAAGAGCATGATGGGAATAGCCTCATTTGGTGTTGCTCACACCAAATGGTGTAATGCTGCCCCAAACAATAAGAATATGCCATCTATAATGACCGTTTCAGGAGAAATCGCTCCGGCTGAACTCGGTATTACCCTGACCCATGAACATGTTTTGGTGGATTTTATTGGAGCGGATAAAATTACGCGTGATCGATATGATCAGGATGAAGCATATAAAATTATCCTGCCTTATTTGGAAAAGCTGAGACCCTTAGACATTCAAGGTTTTGTTGAATGTACTCCCGCTTATATAGGAAGGGATCCAGTTTTATTAAAACGTTTGGCTGACCAAACAGGATTGCATCTCCTCACCAACACCGGTTATTACGGTGCGGCCAATGATAAGTTCATTCCCGCTCATGCTTATCAAGAATCATCCGACGAATTAGCAGCCCGGTGGATTAATGAATGGGAGAATGGCATTGAAAATACCGATATACGCCCTGGATTCATAAAAATTGGCGTTGATTCCGGTTCCCTTTCCGATATTGATGCCAAGCTGGTCAGAGCCGCGGCCAAAACTCATCTGGCCACCGGACTGACAATTGCTTCCCACACCGGTCCAGCGATTCCCGCCTTTCAAGAGATAGAGATACTGGAAAAAATGGGGGTGGATGCAAGTGCCTTCATTTGGGTTCATGCACAAAATGAATCAAATCACGACAAGCACATTGAAGCAGCCCAAAAAGGAGTTTGGATATCCTTTGATGGCATTGGCCCCAATTCAATCAAAGCGTATGTGAAGCGATTGAAAGATTTGAAATCAAAGAACTTACTGGATCGGGTTTTAATATCACATGACGCTGGATGGTATAGCCCTGGAGAACCTGGAGGTGGAAATTATCGTGGATACGAAACTATATCCACCACGTTTATTCCCGCTTTGAGGAGCAATGGGTTTTCTCAGGAAGAAATTGACACCGTTATGGTTAAGAATCCACAAAATGCATTTTCAATCCAGATTCGAAAACGAACCACAGGGATTTAAATCCCGGAAAAAACTTTATCATTTTGAGAATTCAAACTTATTCCGTTAATCGCTCACGATAAAAACGCGATGCGGCTTCAGCTATGCCTTCGGCATCGATGTGATATTCCTTATAAAGGTCTTTGGGAGAACCAGACTGGCCAAACACGTCCAATATTCCCCATCGCTTAAGGGGGGTAGGATGAGATTCGCTAAGGACTTCCGCAACAGCAGAACCAAGTCCACCAATTATACTGTGGTCTTCAACAGTGAACATACAACCTGTCTCTTTTGCACATTTTATAATCAACTGCTCATCAATCGGCTTTATTGTATGAATATTAACAATTCGAGCATCGATTTTTTCCGTTGAAAGCAATCCTTTGGCTTTTAACGCATGTTCAACAGTCCCACCGGTGGCTAAAATGGTCATATCCTTGCCAGGGGCAATTACCGTTCCCTCACCAGCACGGAATTCAAAATCACTGGAATTGATATCAGACAGTTTTTGGCGGGTTAAACGCATATAAACTGGCCCAGGATGCTGGGACGCAAATTCAACAGCTTTCTTCGTCTCAATTTCATCACACGGTTGAATCACTGCCATCCCTGGAACACTTCGCATAAGGCCAAGGTCTTCAAGCCCCATTTGGCTATGGCCATCCTCGCCGATGCCAACCCCGGCATGAGTGCCAATAATTTTCACGTTGGCCCGGGAATAGCCAACCGACATTCGAATGGTGTCAAACCGGCCGGATACAAAACACGCAAAGCTGCAGACAAACGGGATTTTACCGGAAAGAGCCATCCCTGCACCGGCTCCAATCATATTGGCTTCCGCTATACCAAATTCAAAAAAACGCTCAGGATATTTATCCGCAAAGTGACACGTCATGGTTGATTTGCTTAAATCTGCATCGAGTACCACGATATCAGGATTGGTTTCACCAAGTTCAACTAATGCTTCACCAAAGGCTTGTCGAGATGCTTTTTCTGCCATAATGTCCTTCCACATGTAAGTTTAGGATTAAAAGACGTTCAAACGCTCATAAGTTCGTTCAAGGCTTGTTCGCGTTCATCTGGTGTAGGTGCTTTCCCATGCCATCCGATCTGATTTTCCATGAAGGAAACCCCTTTCCCTTTCACGGTTTTTGCCCAAATCAAAGTCGGTTTACCCTTCGTTTGAGCCGCTTCATCCAAGGCATGGAGAATTTGTTCTATGTCATGTCCATTAATGGCAATTACATGCCAATTAAATGCACACCATTTGGCATCGATGGGAGTAAGTGACATAACATCTTCCACATATCCATCAATCTGGCCGTTGTTGTTATCTAAAATCGCTGTCAAGTTATCAACTTTAAATTTAGCCGCAGCCATGGCGGCTTCCCATACTTGTCCTTCCTGACATTCTCCATCGCCAAGAACACAATAAACCCGCCAATCGGCCTTATCCAATTTACCAGCCATCGCCATTCCCAACGCAATCGACAATCCCTGCCCCAATGAACCGGTAGAGGCTTCAATGGCATCCAACTTAACTCGGTCGGGATGCCCTTGGAGCGGAGACCCAAGTTTTCGAAGCGTCATCAAATCCTCTTCCTTTAAATATCCCGCCAGAGCAAGGGCGGAATACCATGCTGGAATACAATGCCCTTTGGACATGATAAAACGATCCCGCTCCTCCCATTTGGGATTGGCCGGATCGTGATTCATAACACCAAATAACAACGTTGAAACGATATCCGAAACCGATAACGATCCGCCTGGATGGCCAGATCCTGCTTCGGTCAACATCTTTATGACATTGACACGTATGGACCTTGCTGATTCCTTAAGTTTTTCGATATCTCGGGTTAGTTGATAAGCCATAATTCATCCTTTATGAGAATCAAATAGTATAAATTTGTAAGTTTAAAGCATATAACACTATTAGGTTGATCAGGTGGATATTACATCAGGACTTAATATCATAAAGGATGATAAGTGCAGAATGGTTTAGCGGCAAGAGTAACAACACAGCTAGAGGGCATTGTTGATTTCACCTGCACGATTATCGCGCGTTTCACCACCGGCAATGCCAATATCGCCCCAACTGACTAAACCATTGGAAGGATGATAAATCATACCTTGATCCCCACGTCCAACGGCATACCATTCCAAAGCGGATTGGGCATGATCGGGACCAAAACTATAAAGCAGATAGCCATTCATTTTCATGTTCGCAAGCCCCGCTCGCCCCGCCCATGTTCCATTGGGCATTTCCGGGAAATAATCAAAACTGAAATATTTATAACTTTTCTGTAAAGCAAACGAACTCCCGCCCCGGTCAAATTTATCCGCCCCACCAAAGATATCTTCCATGTCTATGGAATTAATATAGGGAATAGGTGTAGTAAGTTCTTTTAAATCACGGGTTAAATCAGGACCAGTGGCACCTAATGGATATTTTCCATTATCAAGCCGATAGGTTTCCAATGCCATACCGATAGCCTTTAAATCACCTTTCGTTCGTGCCACTTTGGCTCTAATTTGAGCATTTAGAAAGTTTGGAACTGCAATGGCAGCCAAAATCCCTATGATAGCAACCACGATCAACAGTTCGATTAAAGTAAAGCCTTCTTTTTTCATAATCCCCGTTCTTTCCCTTAATATTTAACGGATGTATTTTACCATAAAATAATATTTTTGAAGGGAAAAATATTCAAAGAATAGGTCTCGTCAGATTCATGGAACCTGAATATTATCAAAATTGGATTAATATGATCAAAAAAAGCAGGAGTTGCATGGAATATGATCTTTCATATCAATGATAAAGTAAAATGGGAAGCAATCATCAATCAGTGGCGCAGTGATGACCAAAAAATCGTTACCACCAATGGTACTTTCGATATCATCCATGTCGGCCATGTTCGTTTGCTTCGCGAGGCAAAAGAACAAGGTGACAAACTGGTGATTGGCTTGAACAGTGATGCATCGGTTAAACAATATAAAAGCGAGAAACGCCCCCTCGTGCCCCAAGCGGAACGGGCAGCTTTAATTGAAGCGATTCGATATGTTGATCTTATATTAATTTTTGATGAGCCTGAATCACTACGATTCGTTCGTGAAGTAAAACCGGATGTCCACGTCAAAGATTCAACCTATGGTTATGATTTGATCGAAGCCCCCATTGTTCAAGGTTATGGTGGGCGTATCCATTTAGTCGAGAAAGATGATCATTCCACCACGAACATTATTCAAAAAGTCATCGAGGTTTATAAGGATGAATTGGGAAATTGAAGACCAGTAATCCAAAAATCAGCATCATCATTCCAACCTTAAATGCCGGGTATGAATTTGAACTTGTCCTCGAGCGATTGACTTTGCAAACTCAATACAAGCAGTCGGAATTAATCATCATCGATTCAGGTTCAACCGATCATACCATTCAACTAGCTCAAAAAGCAAATGCACGTTTATTCCAGATAGAGCCGTCCTCATTCAATCATGGTTTGACACGCAACTTCGGCATTGAACACGCTCGGGGAGAATTCGCCTGCCTGATGACCCAGGACGCCATCCCGGTGAATAAATATTTTCTTGAACATTTAGTGCATGCGATGGAACAAGAAAATGCAGCGGGAGCATTCGCACGACAGATCCCCAGAAAAGATGCCTCTCCTTTGGCACGCCGGGATGTGGAACAATGGATTGGAGGCTCAGCTCAAAAACGTGTCGTTCGCAAAAAAGATATCCCCGATATCTTTGCCCTGTCACCTCTTGAACGATTTTACCTTTGTGCCTTTGACAACGTAGCAAGTATGGTTCGCAAATCAGTCTGGCAAATAATCCCCTTTTATGAAGCCGCCTTTGCTGAAGATTTGGAATGGGCCATGCGCACCATTTACAATGATCACACTATTGTGTATGAACCTTCCGCGATGGTTGAACACTCACACGAACGCTCTGTGGATTACTTATACAAACGAACCTTTCAAGACCATTATCGTCTTTATGAATTGTTTGGAGTACGAACCATCCCCTCATGGCTTAAAATCATGCGTTCCATTTTGCTAACCGTTTCACGTGATTGGGCTTACCTGTTCAAACACATCCAGTTCCATCCACGTTGGTTATATTGGATGCTTAATACCCCCCGCTTTGCACTGGCCTCCGCTTTAGGCCAATATCACGGCGCCAAAGCAGCAGCCCGAGGGATTCCCACCCACCAGCGTCGTGATGTATGATCTTATAATACTAACCGATAAAATGTTATATCTTGAGGAAAAATGGCAAAACAACGGTTAGACTGCCTTTTAGTGGAACGTGAACTCGTATTAAACCGCGAGCATGCCCAACGTTTGATTCGAGCGGGAAAAGTCCTGGTCAATGAAACCGTCGCCGATAAACCAGGACATAAATTCGAGTGGGATGTCAAACTGCGAATTAATGCCAAAGAGAGCCCTTTCGTTGGTCGAGGTGGACTTAAACTCGAAAGCGCATTAAGCCAATTCAATCTTGATGTATCAGGATTCATTGTGGCCGATTTGGGCGCTTCGACTGGTGGATTTACAGATTGTCTACTTAAACATGGTGCGGCAAAAGTATATGCTATCGACGTTGGGTATGGACAATTGGCAATGCCCTTGCAAAATGATTCCCGCGTCATTGTGATGGACCGAACCAACTGCCGTTTTCTGACAGATGATGATTTAGGGGAAAAAGTCGATTTGGTTGTCGCGGATTTATCCTTCATTAGCCTGCGCACGGTTTTCCCTGCCATGCAGCGTATTTTAAAAGAAGAGGGTGAAACCATTGTCCTCATTAAACCACAATTCGAAATTGGAAAAGGGCGTGTTGGTAAAAAGGGAATTGTTCGCAAAATTGAAGATCATATGGAAGTCATCAATGAATGCCGGATGTTCTACATTCACAATGGCTGGAGAATGAAAGGATTGATCGCATCCCCTATCCAAGGTAAAGAAGGAAATAGTGAGTTTTTGGCCTATTTATCGACAAAAACTGACGCCGAAAACATCACACTCGAGATGGTTGAATCAATCATCCGGAAAGCGCATGATATATAAACGATATATATCAAACAATAAAATCTAACTGGATAATCCTTATGAATCATTCAAGCGCTGTCAATATCCAATCCATCTTAATCCTTTATAACTCGCAGAAACCTCATGCCAATGAGGCATTGGAATTGGCGCAGAGTTATTTGCATGGACGTGGAATACATACAGAAGTCGCGGAGCACTTATTACCAACCGCGAGTGGCAAAAGAGACGGAAAACACATTTCCACATTGGCTCTCCTCCATGACGCCATTTTAGTTTTAGGAGGAGATGGGACCATTTTAGGCATCGCCCGTGAAATTGCTTTATCCCCCCGTCCCTTATTAGGTATCAATTTGGGAGGTTTCGGCTTCTTGACCGCCTGTGGTTTTCAAAAAATGACCCATGCCCTGAATATCTTAATTGAAGGCCGATACAAAATAGTGAAACGCCATTTTTTAGAAGCACGGATTGTCAGAGTGTCTTCGAATAACAGTGAGCAAGTCATTTTTCAATCCAGGGCACTCAATGAAGCCTTGGTCACCTTATTAAGTCCTGGCCGTTTATTGGAATTGTGGGTTGGCGAACATGAAAAACATGCATTGGCATATCGCGCCGATGGGCTAATTGTCGCAACACCTACAGGTTCAACCGGCCACTCGCTTTCTGCAGGTGGGCCTATTCTTGAACCAAATCTAGCCGCATTGATCATCACCCCTGTCTCACCTCACTCCCTCTTTAACCGCCCCTTGGTTTTTGACGGTGAAAAAGAACTCGGCATCTGGTTTCGAAAGGGCACTGCCGAAATCGGACTGATTTTAGACGGTCAAATCAGAACCTCATTACATTCAACCGACCGTGTGTTTATTCGGCGATCAAAAGAAACCCTTCCCATGATTATGCTGCCCGATTTGAGTTTTACTCAAATTTTGAGACACAAATTCAATCTGGGCGATCGTTCATAGGCCAATATATCGTGAAGACAAAGGAAGCGATTCCCACACATTGGAAGGAAAAAAAGAGCCCGGTTTTACACCACACCACACCAGTTGATCCGCATTGGTTCGTACAATCTGTTGCATAAGATAGGTCTGAGATAAAAACCTCCCGCTTGGAATGTTAACCAAATGAAATTGAGCTCCGGATTCGTCTTCACTCTGTAATTCCAATAGAAGTGCAGATTGTTTATCCTCCATTTCAGAAGGAATAATAACAATCACATTTGGAGGATTATTGAGTGTATTATGCTTGCTTAAAAGCCAACTTTTCCATTGATGAGCAAATCGCTCGCGTTCATCCACCATGAATTGATTTATCTTTTCAACAAGCGTCTGGCAGGGAGGCTGACAAGCCGTATCCGCGACCTGATACCCCCAAAAAAAGACGGTCTTTCGGGCTCCAAACCAGGATTCTTTTCTTATCCGTTCCTCTAGCGCCGGCATTAATTGGGGAGTGCAAATCAACTCACATCGAGAGGAGCGAAAAACATAACGAAGATCACTACATGAACACGCCACTTTTACAAGTTCCGGTGATTCTTCCAATACAACCAACAGGGAGGGCAAGACTCCCACCGAGCCGCCTTCAACCTCAAACCCATACTCCAGCGTCTCCCAGGCTGCTTGCAACCGATATCCCAGCCCGATACCTAACAAAAAAATCAAATCAGCACCATGTTCAATAGCATGTCTAATCTCACGCCGAAAATCAAATTTATCTTCCGCCACATTTTCATGTGTGGAAATATGATAAAAACCATTGTCATTAGCAATCCGAGCTGAAAAATAGCCATCAGAACGTGGCTTTATCCTGACTCTTTCAGGCATAGATAAAATCTGCTCACTCAAATCAGGATAGTTAGCACTTAACACCTCAAGATTAGCTTGCAATAGCCCGGGATTGATTGGAGATTTCACATTCATTTTCGTCCTATTAAACATATGGAAAGCTGCTTCATGACTTCCATCGCACGATGAGCAGGCGTGTGGTTTGATTTGATCCACTGACGACCTCTCTCTACAATCTGTTTTCGTTCTTCAGCCTCATGTAAATAGTATTCCGTTTTTTCCAATAGTTCATTATTATTTTTAAAGATACATGCATGGTCCTCGGGCTGAAGAATCCCTCTCTCAAAATCCTCCACCCAATCGCTCAGCAAAAATCCCCCAGCAAAAGGGATGTCAAAATCACGAATATTCAATGATGTTGGACATTGAAGGCTATGCAAATTAATATTGATTGAGGCTGATGCATAACAATCCGCCAGGTTCTCTGATTCCACCAAACCATGAATCCGGTTTTTATACTTATCATCCACAAAACTGATCCAATCATCAGGCCCGAAAATATGCAAACCCAACGGAAACAGGAGATTCGCGATGTTTACCCGCCGCCGGGAAGTGGCAATAACATAAAGAAAATACAACAATGACGTTTTTCGACACTGAAATTGTTTGTTCAGCCGGTTTTGGTTGAAAGCCAAGGCACATTGTATCAACTCATCATACTCATATTGATGATCTTCACCGACCAACTCATCTTTTACGTTTTTAAGTAAAAAAGATTGTAAAAGTGTTTCAAGATATGTTTTTGCTGGTTTGGATAGCGATTGTATATATTCATTTGGATTGATAACGCTTCCAACATAGAGAATAGGAAAAGCAAATTCCTCTCTCCACCCTCCTTCCGATTGTAACGAGGTTGATGGGGGAAGATGAAACAAGCACCGTGGATTATATGGCTCGAAATATGGTAAATAACTTCGATCACAAACAGCCACACTATCAGACAAAGAGGCGGCTAAATCGGAAGAAACAAAATGGGGATGATCAACATACCAGGTCAGTTTTTCCACCGCCATCTTGTGGATAATCGAATTTGGAATCCCCAGCGAATGTAACCTGCTGGCGGCTGGCCCATTCATTAGAAAAATCAAATCTGGCGAAAATTCCACCAACTCGGAAAGCAGTTTTTCACGCACATTGCATCCCCTGGCTATGTAGGAACATTGAACAGAACAACCTTGAGAAGCAAAACCATTTAAAAACGCCTCTGTTAATCCCCTGTAGATCGGAGCAGAAGGCTCGATATGTGCCCAAACTCGTGGAAAAGCATCTTCGCGGATCACCTTTCGCAGCTGATAAAACGTTTTTAATGCCTTGGAAAAGTGTTCACGCTCAGTTTGAATGGCCCGCTGCATGAGAGCCTGAATCGTCTTAATTCGATGAGGTTCTTGAGGATAAGAAATAAATTGAAAAGCCGTCGGCGGAAATTGAAAAAAGCCCTCACTTCTTATAACTTCCAATAGATGATCCTGCCAATTAGTCCCAAGCACCCAGAACACATTAGGCGAAAGAATCCATTCACGGCAATCATACCGATATAACACTGAAACAATCTTTTCCAAAGAAGGCTCAATTAATATTACACCGGATTGGTTATTTTTCAGGCAAGCCAAATAAGCGGATTGAAGATAGTTCAAAGAGGGCAAAACCAAAATAAACCGGTTTGATTTCAGTGAGATTTGTGGAAGGCTTTTAAATTCAAAACCACTGATAGCCATTTGAATATCCATTTTTTCAAATGGCAAAATAAGTGTGGGATAACGAAAACGAAAGGCTTTCAAATTTAATTGAAATAAGTCGCTTATGGGCATCAAAGCCTTCCCACTTACTACTGTTTAATAGGGAAACATTTATGTTGCTGCAGGCTCTTTTACTAATACCTTGCTAAAATAATCAATGGTTTTTTGCAGCCCCTCACGTAACGGAACTTTCGGCTCCCACCCCAATTTTTCACGCGCTAAAGAGATATCCGGCTGGCGTACTTTGGGATCATCTTCGGGCAAGGATTTGTAAACTATTTCGCTATTGGAATTGGTCAATTCTATCACCAAATGGCTTAGTTCACCCACCGTCATTTCATAAGGGTTGCCGATATTCACAGGAGTTTTAATATCCGATTCCAGCAAACGAATAATACCTTCCACTTCGTCTGAAACATAACAAAATGAACGGGTTTGGTTACCATCACCGAACACCGTTAATGATTCCCCCCTAAGGGCCTGAGTGATAAATGTCGAGACCACTCTGCCATCTTTGACCCGCATCCGTGGCCCATAGGTATTAAAAATCCGGACAATACGTGTTTCCACCCCGTGATAACGCTGGTAAGCCATTGTAATGGCTTCTGCGAAACGCTTGGCTTCATCATAAACACCACGCGGTCCAATTGGATTAACATTCCCCCAGTAATTCTCCGGCTGAGGATGTAGTAATGGATCACCATAAACTTCCGACGTGGAAGCTAATAGGAGCTTCGCATTCTTTTCTTTTGCCAATCCTAAGGCTTTATGGGTCCCCAATGAGCCTACTTTAAGCGTTTGAATCGGCAGTTTTAGATAATCAATCGGACTGGCCGGTGAAGCAAAATGAAGGATATTGTCAATATGTTCTGGAACATGTATAAAGTTGGTGACATCATGGTTAATATACAGAAAATCTTCACGTCCAAACAAATGTTCAATATTGGACATACTCCCTGTAATCAGGTTATCCATACAAATAACATGATGTCCCCGCTGCAGTAAAGCATCCGCTAGATGGGATCCTAAAAAACCTGCGCCACCCGTAATCAGCGTTCTCGGCATTTCTGATTAAACTCCATCATTGAATTAAAAACGATCATTAAACGGTAACCATCGTATCAACGAAAGGCTTTTGAGGCAAGCAGCATGAAGAAACCATTTCAAACTTATCGGCGTATCGCTTCTTGCTGTTTTAACTGAGCTTTTATACTTTGAATGCGCGAAAATCCCCGTTGAGCGGGAAAAAAGTTCGGATTGATTTGCAACGCATTCAAATACAGGTCTTGAGCTCGGTCCAAATTCCCTTTTTCATGTTCCAGGTCGGCAAGATGAACCAGAGCACGAATATGCCTTGGATTCAATTCAACCACCCGCTTAAACGCTTCATATGCCTGCTCTTTATTCTGTTTTTGCAATGAAATGACTCCCCATCCAAAAAAAGCGGGAGGATATTGGGGATCAACCTCTTTGGCTTGCTGAAACGCCTTTTCCGCCTGGTCCCACGCCTTGATGGAAGCATAGATATTTCCCATGTTGACATAGGGGGTAACCAGTTGAGGATGATGAGCAATCAAGTGTCGAAACGAAAGGATTTGCTGATTAACCTGATGCAATCTTTTATGCCTCGAAAGCCAATTACGGCTTTTTTGCGTTTCTCCTTCTTTGGCAAGCAACATTCCCAACTGCAATGGCGGTTTTTCATCCAAAGGATTAAGAGAAATCGCCTCTCTGAGGTATGAAAACGCTTTTTCACGATTATTAAGAGCGCGATAAGCCAAACCAAGTTGATAAGCAAGTTCTGAATTAAATGAACTTGGAATCACTCCCTGCTTTCGATTCAATACATCCTGACATCGGTGAAAACTAAATAAAGCGGCATTCAGCTGGTTAGTCGCCAGTTGTGATTTTCCAAGCTGCAACCAAGCACGTTCCTCCATCGGATAATGCTTGAGAATTCGCTGGGAGAGAAAAATGGATTGATCATGCCGTCCAGCGCCAGCCTCAAGTTGAGCTTTCAGGAGAAGGGCTTCCAGATTTAAAGGTTCACCAGCAAGAAGACGCTGAACCACCTCGAGTGCTTCTGAATTTCGATTGAGTTTGATCAAACTATGAGCCTTTCCGATATATGCTGTATCAATGGTTGGAGTCGCTTCAATAATTTGGTCATAGGTTTCAAGTGCATCAATATAATGCCCTTTATCAACATATTGTCGGGCAGAATCCATCAGAGGTTCAGCTGCATAAGTAAACGGATTGGAAACACCCCACAAAAAAACGAAAAGTGCCCCTATTATAAGAAATAATGATATAGGAATGGATCGTTCGGAAGACAAAGACATGATTTCGTTCGCCAATCGATAAATTAATTGTTCAGCGAACTCCCTTCTTCAATGGTCAGATTTTGATCAACCGCCACGTTCTTGAAGACATCCTTTACACCACTGGGCCATTGGACAATCAACTCGTTTATTTTATCTGCTTCTCCTAATCCAAAATGAACGCGAGGATCATTCATCCCGGCATAGGTTCCCCCAAGGCGCACATCATCGATTCGTGTTTTTCCCCCTGCCTTTAAGATAATACGCGCTCCTGCGCCATCGCAGTTGCTTTTCACACCCACCGTGCGGATTTGAATCCAATGACCTCCATTTTGAGTATCGTTTCGAAGCACGTCGGCTTTATCACGGGCATTGGTAATAACAATATCGATATCACCATCCTGATCAAGATCGCCAAATGAAGCGCCTCGGCTGGATTTACGGATTTGTAATCCCGGCCCCGCTTTATTGGAAACATTATTAAATGTTCCATCTCCCTGATTAAGAAAGAGGAAGTTGGTATTCTTATACGAAGTGGATTTATCATAGAGCTCGATATTATCCTGCAAATGACCCGCTGAGATAAAGCAATCTCGCCACCCATCATGATCAAAATCATAAATTCCTACGCCCCAGGTTACAAATGGAATAGTGGGTGGACCAATTTTTGATTCAAGGCACACATCCTGAAAAAGCGCACCATTTAGATTGCGATATACTGAAACCATCTGATGCTGATAATTAGTTGAGATTAAATCGATAAATCCATCATCATCATAATCACGAAAATCGGCTCCCATACTGCCTTGCGGCGAACCATTCTGATCATAGGCCACTCCCGTATATAACCCGACCTCCTCGAATCTCCCCCCTAAATTATGAAACAGGTAATTGGCACGGGCGTCATTCACAACAAACAAATCCTGGAGGCCATCATTATCATAATCGGTTGTCACCAAAGACATTCCCGTGGAGGCTGGCGCATCCATACCCGCTTCCTTGGTAATATCCGTAAATGTACCATCACCATTATTGCGATAGAGAATGTCTTTCGCATGAGCGTAATTCAATCGCGAGCAATAAATATGATGCTCATGATGATAACAAGGTTTGTATTTGTTGTAATCAATTTGCAGATAATTGGCTACATAAAGATCCAAATCACCATCGTTTTCAATGTCAAAAAAAACGCCAGCAGCGCCTTGGCGGGTATCACCTACCCCTGCCTCCTCAGTAACATCGGTAAAGGTTCCATCCCCGTTGTTGCGGAATAACACATTTGGACCAAAATTAATGACATACAGGTCCATATCGCCATCATTATCGTAATCTCCCGCCACACAACCGTAGCCATACCCCCGATCCCCCACACCAGCCTGATGAGTTACATCAGAAAATGTCATATCCCCATTGTTCCGATACAACCGGTTGGCCGGAGATTCTTCTCGAGTTGCTCCGGGTAATTTTGCCCCATTAACGAAATAAATGTCGAGGTAACCATCGTTGTTATAATCAAACAATCCCAAACCAGAACAAGTCGTCTCCATCACATAACGCCGGCCGGAACTGCCGTCATAATGAACAAAATCCACTCCGGCTTGTTCAGTCACATCTTCAAAAACAACCTGCTGAGCCATAACAAAAGAAGGGAAAAACACCAAAATCGCAACAAGACTATATAATCGCATCAAATACCCTACCTTAAATATGAATTAATCGATATTCTTAATCCTATCAGGTTTTGCGAGGTTTCTTTTTGGCAGCAGGAAACAGTACATTGTTGAGGATTAATCGGTAGCCTGGTGAATTGGGATACTGAGTCAGATCGGTGTCTTTTTCTCCCACCAGATGTTGTGGATCCTCCGGATCATGCCCCCCCAAGAAAGTAAATGTGCCATCTTCCAATACACCATGAATGTATTTTGCCACACCACTTTCAGGAAAATCAGCCAGCACAATCACGAAAGGTTTTAATTTGCTTTTCCGAAACGCAGTGGTCTGACCTAAAAAATCATCCACTTTTGAAACGTGATCCTGCGTTAACATGGTGGGAACCGGATCAAACTTGGCGGAAAACTCAAATAAAGTGAACGACTTAGCTTTATAAGTCGCCCCTTGGGTCGGAACACTATGGCTCACATCAATATCCGAGTATTCGTAGAGATTTGGATCGGGCAACAGTTTGAAATCACGAAATGCCAAGGTCTTATCAAAATTCAACTTGGATTGATAATCCGGTGTAAGTCCATCACCATCGATTTGAGGCGCGACAATATCAATCCCCTCTGCAGAGAGAGCGATATCCAAGGTATCAGTTGCCGCACACATGGCGAACAAAAACCCACCTTTCCGCACATAATTCCGAATTTCATTGGCCACTGCCCATTTATGACGCTGTACTTTTTTGAATCCTGCCTCTTGGGCGGCAACCATCGCTTCACGCACCTTCGCCTGATACCAGGGGGCATTATTGAAATTTGCATAAAACTTCCCAAATTGGCCGGTAAAATCCTCATGGTGAAGGTGAAGCCAATCATACCGCATAAGTTCACCCCGTAAAACTTGCGGATCCCAGACCTTTTCATAAGGGATTTCTGCATAGTTAAGCGCCAATGTTACCGCGTCATCCCAAGGATCACTGGAGGGTGGCGTATATACTGCCACTTTGGGCGCTTTCTCCAAGGGAACAACATCCATGTTCCCCTCTTCAATACTTGTGTGTATGGATGCAATTTCTGAATCGGATACAGGGATAGCCGTCACTCCTTTTAAGGCCGCCCGTCGCTGAGTATTTTGCACTTCGTAAATCAAAAACGATCCACCACGATAGTTCAATAACCATTCAGCCTTATAAACTCGGGGAGACTGCAATGCCCAATAGGTTACTCCATAGGCTTTTAAATGATCAGTTTGGGAACCAGTATCCATGGGGATTAATAAACCTTCTCCCCATGCTGGAATTACAACAATGAATAACGCTATAACCATATGAACGAAGTATCTTATGTTGAGTATAAAAAACAAAATTAATTTCCTCTCTGATTTTTACATTCTTTTATAAGTTGTTTAATTTCTTTCAGAGAATTTATAGTAAGAGCATGCTTCCGGAGTTCTCTCAAAAAAGGAAGATCATCAAGAGTTTTAATTGATTTATCCAGAGATTGAGGAACATCGCCGAACTTAACGTTGAGAATGTCAATAAGAGTAACCTGGGCTTCTTTAATACTTCCCCTTTGCTCTCCCTTTTGTTCTCCTCTTTGCTCTCCGATCTCAATCCCTCTTTTCTCTCCAATCTTGATTCCTTCCTTCATTCCTTCCTTCATTCCCTTTTCCTGAGCGATTCGTTCAAATGGAGCAAGAATAGGCATTTTCTTTTCCTCCTGGAAGTTATCTATTCTTTTAATAAATGATTGTTCTAAATCTTCGGGCAGTGTCATTAAAATGTCGATAAACTTATACAACAAAAATACCTCATCTCTCGAAAATCCCTTAACCAACATTTCTTTGGTAATTGCTTCTTTTTGATTCAAGCGCTCCTCCGGTATATTTTTAGTCTCCAACGTCCCAAGGTGTGCAATCACAAAAAATGCAAAAGGATTTTTACTTCTCTTTAGTTCCTCAACCTGATTTCGATAATCTAATAATTTCACTGTTTGAAATTTCAATTGCACCTGGCTTCCCCATAGATTATACTCAAATCGTTCCGGTCTCCAATTTGGTTTGTCATCACCTAAAACCAGCAAACTCATAACCGGCTTCCTATAACGTAAATAAAGCAAACTATTATAGATATACATCCGTTCTGCAACATCTTTCCGCTGCTGAGATTGAACTTCCAGGTGGATATAAACCCATTTTTCTTCTCCTGAATTCTGATACACTTTCAACAGTTTATCAACAAACCTTTTGCTCACTGCCGCTTCTTTTGCAATTTTGCTGAGCTCTTTTTCCAGCGATTCGAATCCTTTATTCCAATCAATCTCACCATAAACGTCCGGGAAGAACAATTTCAGAAACCATGGTAGAAAGTGATCCAGGATTTCTTTCCATGAGTTGTCAAAATCGGCTGTGATGCTTTTATTCTCGTTCATGTGGAATTATACAACCGTTGATGAAGAAGCTAAATATATTTTACACATACAAGTGATTAAACACCCAAAACGCAGTCCCAACCAGCATCCATAATGAAATAACCGTTAGTATCGCTCCCGCCATAAGAATAAAAAAGGCCGGTACAATTAACAATAAACTCGCCTTTTGCCGGTCTAAATCATGAACTTCTCGAAGGGCAAAATACAAAACAAAACAAAATGATGCCGTAAACAGTAACAAATTAACAAAGGGAATCGGTACCAACAAGGTATAATAAGCAACGCTTGAATAAGCAATATGGCGAAAAGTGACTTCAAAATCCCGTTTGCTCTCTGCATACCGCAACAAACCGTAAATAATAATCGCCGCAACAAATAATGAACATACCCCATATAGCATCGAGGGAAGGACCGTAAGCAGCGATAATCCAAGTGTCAAAGGGGCCAGTAACAACGCATAAAAAAGATGGGGAATTAATATGTTAAACGCGGCAAACGTCATGGGCTCCGTATAACCATGACGCTCGAGATCATTTAAAAAGAATTGCTTGGGTGATGTCACAATTTCATAAATTTCATCCACATACCGTTGGATAAACGTTGAAAAACCTTGTTTGAATTGAGATAAGTCACTCATAACCCTGAACCCTTATACCCCTCCATATCAGTAATTAAACAAAGCTGATCAATACATTTCGCTGATACACTTTGTCTGAAATCCTATTCTATTCCTTTTTCATCCAGCAAATATGAGTATGATTTTATCATAAATCCAATAAGTTTCATGCTAAACGTTCATAATGAAACATTCAGATCAACAAGACATACTTTTTGAACCTCAGGCTTCCGATTCGCCCGATCTCCAATCATCACAGACAACAGCACCTCTAGCCGAACGTTGCCGCCCCACCACATTGGAGCAATTTATTGGACAAGAGGACATTCTGGGGGATGATAAGCCACTTCGCAAGGCGATCAAGCGCGATAAAGTTCCCTCCATGATATTATGGGGACCACCCGGAAGCGGGAAAACCACCCTCGCACGCCTTTTAGCCCGGCTCACGAAAGCACAATTCCTTACCCTTTCCGCTACCCAAAGTGGGATCAAGGAATTCCGCAAAATCATCGAACTCGCTGAAAAAACCCGCAAACACGAAAACAAAAAAAACATCCTCTTCATCGATGAAATCCACCGTTGGAATAAATCTCAGCAAGACGCTCTTTTACCCCATGTTGAATCGGGTTTATTAACGCTCATCGGAGCAACCACTGAAAACCCGTCCTTCGAAGTCAACGGAGCATTACTATCACGCGTCACGGTCTTTACCTTAACTTCACTGGATTCAGAAGACTTAAAGCAAATTCTTCAGCAAGGTATTAATCAGCTTGAACAGGAGGGATACTCTATAAAAGCTGATGAAGGGGCGTTTGAAGCAATTATTGGTGTTTCTCATGGTGATGCACGAGTAGCATTGAACACGTTGGAACAGGTCATAGATTTTGCTGCCGATGAAAAAGACCACTTTCACTTAACCACAGACTTGACCATTAAGGCCATTCAAGAAAAAAGGATTTTATATGATAAATCAGGCGAAGAGCACTATAACCTGATTTCTGCCCTTCATAAAAGCATGCGGGATAGTGACCCCCAAGGCACCTTATATTGGCTGGCACGCATGATTGAAGGTGGAGAGGATCCACTCTATATCGCCCGCCGAATTGTTCGCTTTGCCACTGAAGATGTCGGCTTGGCAGATCCAAATGGCCTCTTATTGGCAATAGCCGCAAGGGATACCTATCACTTTTTAGGCTCCCCTGAGGGTGAACTGGCTTTAGCGGAAGCCGCAGTCTACCTTGCCTGCGCTCCCAAAAGCAACGCAATTTATGCAGCCTTTAACCAGGCCCGTACAGCAGTCAAACAATATGGCTATTTACCAGTGCCTATGCATATTCGCAATGCGCCTACCAAACTAATGAAAGAGATGGGATATGGCAAAGGGTACCAATATGCCCATGATCATGAAAACGCCATTACTGATCAGGAACACTTACCCGACAAACTGAAAGGAACCATTTTTTATGAACCCACTGATCGAGGCCGCGAAAAACAAATCAAAGAACGTTTGGATGCCTGGCAAAAATTAATGGGAGAGAAAAAAAACAAATCCTGATAAATACAACAGATTCAAGCACCTATTCATGAACAAATCCAAAATATCGATGTATCCATGTTTAACCAACAACGCCGAAAAAACCGCCATCATGCGATTCTTTGTCAAGAATCCATTAAAACGCATCAATATAGAAACTTTAACCCAACAAACAAAACTCTCATCTCCTCAATTAATCCAAACCATTGAACAACTTCAACAAGAAGGTCTTAACATTCATTCCTATGGTGTCAACCAATATTTTTACGAACCAAACGAAAAGCGCCTCCATCCCGATATCATCACCTGCCAACTTAATACTCAATGGTGGGGTCATCAAATACACACCTTCGATGAAATCAATTCAACCATTGATATGGCCAAATCATTCATATCTCATCCAAAATCTCATGGCCAAGTTTTTATCGCTGAATACCAACACCATGGCCGTGGCCGTCAAGGCAATCCCTGGCTATCCCAAAAAGGGAATGATATTTTGATGACTTTCATTCTTGGGCTAAACACATGGAATCCTTCGCCGGCCTTAATGTCACTCTATGCAGCAGTCGCTGTCGCTCGTGTCCTTGACACAGCGTATAATCTGCCCATCAAGATCAAATGGCCCAATGACATAATCGCTCAAGGTAAAAAATTGGGAGGAGTATTGGTGGAGATTGACCATCTTCATCGTATTGTATTGGTCAGTTTAGGCTTAAATGTCCACAGCCACCCCTCAAACTGGCCCGAACACCTACGCAGCCAATCAACATCACTTTTCGAACTTAATCCAACCGAAGAATGGCAAAGAGCACATCTTTTGGCTCAATGTGGCACAACATGGGAAGGTTTATGGGAAACCACCCTGCGGGATCATGGCGAAGCCATCCGCGGTTATTGGAAGCACTATTCCACTACTTTGTATCAACACGTTCAATTACAACGCCGGGGACGTTTGATCACCGGAGTAACCCAAGGCATAGACGAACTTGGGCGCCTAATCTTCACCGCCGCAGATGGCACAAAATACCATTTACTAGTGGAGGAAGTTCAGCATCTAAGGGTGGTTGGGTGAATAAATGTCTATTCCATCTAATAAGAAAACCGGTATTGCAACGGTGAGTTTGATTGCCGGTCCATGATGGCCTTCACCAAACTTTGAGTTAGCAAATCAAGCCAACTCAATTCCCTCTCCTTCTTTTCCACCACCGTGGGTTCGCCCTGAATGCCAGCCAAATCCGCGGCTAAATCGATGGCATCATCGAGTGAGCCTATTTTGTCCACCAGTCCAATCTCGCCTGCCTGGCGGCCAGTGTATATCTTCCCCTCAGCCAAGGCACGCGCTAGACTCAAGAGGGTTTTCTCATCAGGCTCAAGCGTTTTGGATTCATCCATAGTCTGGGTAGAGTCTTCTATGTCTTCGCGTGCAAAACGGGCTTCATAACGCTCTTTTTTGGATTGAAACCCTTTGATTATTCTCCGAACGTCCTCCGTAAAGGGGTAATAATTATCTTCGCTATCAATATTTCGGTATGGATGATTGGCGATATAGTCTTCTTCATCCCATTCATGCAACAATCGCCGTAAATTCTCTTTACGCCCTTTCATAACCGCTTCAACAAATTGGTGATACGTATCATCAATCACCCCTTGCATCATTTCCCGTTCTTCAGGCGTGAGTTCACGATCCATCGAACCGAAGTCCTTGTATTTACCGGCTTTAACAGTTTCATACTGAATTCCAATTTTTTCCATCAAGTCCTTGGCCTGCAAAAATTTGGAATAAACCCCGATGCTGCCAGTCAAAGTTCCTGGAGCGGAAATAATGCGGCTGGAACCACACGCAACATAATACCCGCCAGAAGCCGCCACTGATGCAAACGAAGATACCACCACTTTTTTTCGGCCTGCTTCCAACACAGCGTTATATAAATCTTGCGATGGCCCGACTGCTCCACCAGGGCTATCGACACGCAACACAATCGCACGAACGCTACTATCCTCTTGATATTCTTCGATTTGATCAATCCAATCTTCCGCATCATAAATCACACCTTCCACCCTCACCAACGCCACTCGCTTGGAAGACCCGATAAAATTAGGCGTGGATCCCTGCATCAAAAACACCACCAATGCAACAAAAAGTCCCACTAAAACCAGGATAATAACGAAAAAAGAAAGAAGAATAAGGATACCCGTGCTTTTTTTCATGATTGGCTTTAACCTTTTTTTATTGCTACTATTATAGATTTATTATCATGTTTTAAACGTATTGATTTATTACTGTTTCGAAGTTGGAATAGTTTTAACACTATCATAAAAACATTTTAATAATTAAGTATTCTCCTGGAACCACTCCATGCCCATCGAATATTGGTACATACTTGCCATAAGTTTTATTACGGCCCTGGTTACAACACCAATTTTACGCCGTTTTGCTCTTTATTTAAATATAACCGACACCCCATCAGACCGGAAAGTCCATGCCTACCCCATGCCTTACCTGGGTGGCTTGGCCTTTCATACCTCAATGAGTGCGGTTCTATTCTATTCGTTTTTATTTGCACCATATATTATCAGCGGAGGCGAATTCCTCAATCGTTTAATGATATTATACACCATTTCCACTATTTTTCTTTTGGTGGGCATTATTGACGATATCCATTCCATCCCTGCTGCGGCTAAACTATTCATACAATTGATCTTAAGCAGCATAATCGTCAGTTCAGGCTTTTCCATAACCCACATGTCCAGCCCCTTTGGCGGGACCATCGAACTGGGTTGGATGGGCCATGTGATATCTGTGTTGTGGATACTTACGATCGTGAATGCCATAAATTTCATCGATGGGTTGGATGGCCTGGCAGCAGGAATCGTGTTTTTCGCTGCCTTGGCGAATTTACTAATTGCTCTTAATCCCTGGCAAAATTTTGTGTGTTTGACCTCTCTGATTTTAATGGGCGCAACCTTGGGTTTTCTGCCTTATAATTTTTCACCCGCCAAAATATTTATGGGTGATGCTGGAAGTTTATTTCTCGGAGTACTTCTGGCAGGCAGTGCGTTGGAAAGCAACGTTAAAAGCGCAACCATGATGTCCCTTTCCCTACCCCTGGTCATTCTATCCATTCCTCTCATGGATACCGTGTTAACCGTGGTTCGCCGTGGACGAAAAGGCCGCCGTTTCTTTACCGCCGACCGCGAGCATATCCATCACCGCCTTATTCGTCTGGGATTTTCCGATAAACAAGCGGTTTTATTCATTTATGGATTATGCTTCCTGCTATCCATGTCTGCCGTATTAGCCGCCCAACTGCCCAATCGCTACTCATTTCTCTTCATTTTCGTGTTCTTGGCGGCAGCGGCATGGGGATTAATCGTCTTTAAAGCGTTCGAACGAAGAGTGATCGAACAAGATGATGGATAGATATATTAACGACGCATCCGTAGTAAGATCGCTCCGATAAACCCAAGAATCAATAAACCGGCCCCACTCAATACCACCAATTCCCATGATTTCCTTTGCTCTTCTGGCTCAGGTCCTCGTTCTGGTAATTGAAGTAGTTCTTTACCCACTGAGTCTGAAGCAGCATTAACGGCTGCAGGAAAGGTCACCTCGATATTAATCGACTCCGTGGATGGATAATAACCGCTTTGTACAATAATTTCATAATCAAATGGTTTGTAATCCGCATAAGGAACATGCCCATCATACTTGACACCAAATAATGGTTTTACCTTCATCTGCTTCCAGCCCGGTGCCTTGGTGAAATTATCATCTGTATAGGAAAAGCTTATAGCCCGCCCTTTCGGCGTATCTTCCGGTATAGTACACAAATATCCGATATCAATCTTTATAACATCTATACCATTGTGGCCTACAAAACCATATGCATCACCCAATTTAAATTGAGGATTAAGTCTTTTTTCACCCAAAACGATCTTTTGATTCCTGGCATATTGCTCAGCACGTGCTTTGACAAATGCATCCCGCTCATCATCAGAAATATCTCCATTATTGTCCGCATCAAGTTGCTTAACCGCGCGTTCAGTTGGGTTTATTCCCAAAACCACTTCATACATGATGACAAGTTGAGTGGGTGTAAGGGTAATTTCAGCATAGCGGTCAACGCTCTCCGGATGCAGCGCATGGCAATACGAAAAGGAGGCAGAGATTAGCCCTAACAGGCCAATCATTCCTGAACAGCACCACTTTCTCACTCGATCAACTCCATTAAATCTTTTGAGCCTCAAACGATCTCATCAAAAGTCCTGTCGGAATTTTTGGATAAAAATCCGTCGACTTTTGTGGCATCCGTACACCCTGAAGCGATATATCAAATACTTTCCCGGTGGGGATAGGTGCTAAAAGAAATGCTGCTTCCGCTTCCCCATTGCGAACCAAATCTATCGATTCTTCTTCACCACGAACATATCGTGTTCCATTAACCAATAAATCATCAGAAAGAGAAAGACATTCTTTGTAAAGATAATGATGCAACAGCGAAACATTTAAATGGCGCAATGCCTCAGGAACCTCGTTAAGTACAGATAAATCTGCTTCTTTCTTCAAGGTAAGCAAGAGATTCTCTGTTTTTGATACCACCGCAATACTATACATCCCATCCAGTTGGCCAAGCCGCTCGCGAATGGAATCTCCATTCGGTGATCCAAGGGGTGTAATTTCAAAAATACTTGATGCCTTTTGTTTTAACGTTTCAAGCCAGGAATCCGGCATTTGAGACAACACCCGATGGGTAGGCAAGACCAGTAAACCTGGACTGGCGATAGGAACAACAATCACCATCATATACCCCCACGACTGCGTGGCGGGATCCAAACCGCTTTTTTCTTTCATCTCACGGCAATAATTACACGCTGTTTCATAACGATGATGGCCATCTGCAATAACCAGGGTGCGCTGATCCAGAAAAGCCGAAGCTGCTTCAATAGCCGATTCATCTGAAATTCCCAGCAACGTATGTTCCTGACCCTCTAGATCATGGAAATGAATCAGCTTATCATCCGCTTTCTTGAAAATGGAATTCCAGCCATTTATTTCCCCATCCGCTATAAGAAAAATGGGTGAGAGGTTGGTATTTGTCTTCCTCAGGAGTCTCAATCGATCCGCTTTGGGTCCCTCAAAGGTATGTTCATGAGAATGAGGCCCCGCCCCTTCTTCCAAGCGAAGCGCTCCAAATAATCCAACGCGTGTCCAGGTCCCCCCTTTGTATGAATAGGTTTGTTTATAAACATAAAATTGACTGGGATCATTCTTAAGAATCCCATCCTTAATCCATGCTTGCAACTGCTGGGCTGCCATTCCATACCATTCCGCCCCTTCACCATCCATGGATTGAGTCATGGTATCGATATCTGAACCATCCGGCGGGGGAAGTATCAATTTCACAATGTTATGATCATGGCGGTTCCACAATCGAACCCGCTCATCTGTGGGAATTTTATCATAAGGGGGAGAGATGACTTGTGCCATATCCTCAATTTTATCTTGCGAAAAACGTAAACCTGAAAAAGGTATAATCGAACTCATTCGTTATCTCACTTTTCTATATCAATTTTATTCATCGCATTAAAGTTATATTAAAATCTTAACCAAAAGAAACGCTTCACAAAGAAGTAGAAAAGAAAATTAAGTATTCCAACAATATACTCATCAAATCCCAACTCATACAATCCTCAATAACTATATCAATTTGGATTGCTTGATCAATTCAAATCGGAAAGCAATGCCTCGGATAATAAAAGTTTATTTGCTTCAGCCTTATAGGGAAATAAGGAACTATCCTCCATGAAGGAACTCGAGGTGGTCGGTTCCGTCCCCTTAACAAATGGCATCCGCTTGGCATTTTCATCGTCAGATGCGGCTAATAAACCCGTATCAGGATCAATATTTTTAAAGACAATTGAATCCGTCGGTTCTATTTCACCAAACAGTTCAGGCCGCTCATGATAGGCCTCTTCCATGAAATCCATCCATACCGGCAATGCGACTTTGGAACCGGTGCGCTTAAGCCCCAACGAATAACCGAAGGAATCATACCCAAGATATACAACACAAAGCAGGTCCTTTGAATAACCAGCGAACCAGGCATAAACACAATGATCGGTGGTCCCCGTTTTACCCACCGTATAAAAGGGAAGTTCTTTGGCAGGATCACCGGTACCCTCCTCAATGACACCTCGCAACATATGCGTTGTTAAATACGCCACTTCCGGAGTTATACGCTGGACGGCTGTGGTGGGTTGCTTAAATTCATATAACAAATTGGGATAATTTCGCTTGGCATCCATGCGTTGATACACTCGATCGACCATATGAAGGTCAACATAATTCCCTTTGTTGGCAAGCACCGCATAAGCCTGCGCCAGTTCAAAAGGTGTCGTACCTGACGTCCCCAAAGCGATTGATAAATTGGATTCATCAATATGCAGGTCAAAGGCATTACGGCAAAATAACCGCAGGTATTGAATTCCCGCACTTCGGCTATTCATATAATTATCAAGCAGCCAAACCGTGGCTGCATTTAATGAATGAATCAATGCGTAGCGCATGGTTATGTCACCGAAGTACATTTTTTCAAAATTTTCAGGGGCCCAACCCTCCCAATACTCAATCTCTTCATCTTTCAACATGGATGCTAACGTCCATTGCTTATCCGGTGAAGAAAGCGCCGCGGTATAAAGCAAGGGTTTCATTGCACTCCCCGGCTGAAGCATAACCGATTGCAAGGCCCGAATATATTGCCCCCCATGACTGTTATCGTTATAGTCATATCCCCCAACCAGGGCTAATACCTTACCTGTTGAAGGTTGAACAGCCACCAAGGCTCCTTGAACATAATTGTTCTTTGCCAAACGCAATTCAACCTTGCCTTCTTCATTTGATACAGTCTTGACCCGGATAAAATAGCCTTCTTTCAGAATTTCAAATTCATCCAACCATGTCTTGTCCAAATCAATAGGAACAGTAAAAGGTCCCTTTCCTCCATTAACATTTAACAAAGTCACTTGAATGGTTTTAGTCTCAGGATCGTAATCGGAAACCGTTTTTCCATCATATTCATGCCCTGCAACCAGATTTGATGGGCTGGATTTGTTCACCCAACCATAGCTCGGGTGGCCCCAGTTTCGTCCACCGTGTTGCCGGCGATACCGTTCATTCCCCTCAATTCCTTTTCGTAATGCCTTCTCCGCAATGCGCTGTAAATCGGTATCGATGGTGGTGTAGACATCAATGCCTTGTCCATATATTTCGATCGGTAAACCATCTTTGCTCTTGATTTCATGATTGACAAATTGACGATGCACCGCCCAGGAAAAATAGGGATATTTTGCGATTTGGGGACGGCGGATAGTCCTGGATTTCAACTCAAACGGTTCATTCACCGCCTGGTCATATTCCTCTTGGGTAATAAATCCTTCCCGTTTCATCACCCTGAGCACCAATTCCGTGCGCTTTTGAGCCCTCTCCGGATAACGAATCGGTGAATAGGCATTGGGCCGCTGTAACATACCTGCAAATAAAGCGCATTCTTTTAAAGTTAATTCGGATATATGTTTCCCAAAATAAAATTCCGCCGCATTGGCCACGCCATATATATTCCCTCCCAGAAACACCTGATTAAGGTAAATTTCGAGAATTTCATCTTTTGTATACCGTTTTTCAATCTGTAACGCTAGCAAAATTTCAAATATCTTTTGGGTAAACGCTTTTGCTCCCGTCTGGGGAAGTTTATAGGGCAGAAGTTTGTTCAGAATAAGATCTTCAGCCAATTGCATGGTGATGGTGCTCCCCCCTTGCTCGCGGGTACCGGTGCGAAGATCATGATAAGCGGCTCGGACAAACGCCCGGGGGCTAATACCAAAATGCTTGTAAAAACGAATATCCTCCAACCCTACCACCGCATCAATCAGGTTCTGAGGCATTTCATAGAGAGGAACCATCTCCCGGTTTTGCCGGTGATTAAAGAAATCAGCAATTAATTCAGGCTCTTCACTACCGGAAAACATTCTGGATGGCATCCAGGGGCTGTAATTTTCTAGATAGGGAATCGTGGGCAGCTGATCAAGATAATGGTTTAGAAGCCCAATCCCTATTCCAACCGCAATACCGGATAACAAAAAGAATATCCCCAGCATCAGAAAAATAGGCTTCCAAAATGACTTTTTCTTTTTGAGATGACGAGACACCTTCTCCGGTAAAGGTTTTGTTTGAGGCAAAACCGGCACTTTTTTTATCGGAGGTAATTCATCAAGCGTGTCTTGTTTTGTAGATGGTTTTTTCTTCATTGTAAACAATATAATCAAATTATTCCTTTTTAGTCTAAAAGTCTGCCTAACAACTAAACTAAACGGTAGCGTTGCTTTCCGCAGCCATGATTATTTCAGCGTTTTTGAAGTCACTACCGGCCTTGCAAAGCCACACCCGGACATATTCCCGCGTTCTATCGTTCATAGAGCACTTCTCCTTCGCACAAGACCGTATTGATAAAGGCTCCCGGCACGGATTCCCACCGCTTCACGTCTTCGTGGGTGTAGAAAAGGATGTCCTTGGGCGTCTTCAGGTCAGCCAAGCGCAATCGCACATCCAAACCTCTCCTGCAACGCGGCAGGTGCTTCTCACGGTCTGAAATTACCAGCAAATCGATGTCACTTCGCGCATCGGCATCATCTCGTGCCCTCGAGCCAAAAAGAATAATCTTGTCCGGCTGATAAAACCGAACCAACCGATCGCGTATCCGTTCAATCTCTTCATCGACGCTCATACATTCACCTCCACAATGCCCATCATGTCATTGGCGAAGATATGCACCCATTATACTTCATAAAAATTTCAGGAGTACTTTCTTGGCTCCGGGGGTTAATGCCCGATTCCATGCCTCTTCTGCCTGCTCGATAGGATAAATGGCCTCAATCAGACGATCGATGGGAAGCACATGCCGGGCTAACAAGTCAATCGCTGGTTGCATGCGGCCACACCGTGAACCCACAACCGTGATTTCATCGATTACCAACGGTGTTAAATCCAAGGCTTCGGCCTGGGCCATCGTACTTTTCAGTACAATGATACCACGGGAACACACCAATCGCATGGCCAAATTCAATCCGGATGAATGCCCGGTGGCATCCACAACAATATCCCATTGTTTATCATATTGAGAGTCCAGCTGATCTTCTGTCTTAACCTTAACGCGATCTTGCACAATTTCCAGTTTTTGTTGATGATGACCCACTAATAATATTTCACCTTCGTGGCGGTGAGCAAAAAGCATTGTGATAATCAACCCTAATTTTCCATCTCCAATCACACATACAGATTGTTGAGGTTGAATGTGAATTTGCTCAAAAATCTCCAAAGCAGCCGCTAACGGTTCAGTAAAAACAGCCTCTTCATCAGGAACTGTGTCTGGAACTTTTAATATATTCTGATGCGGTAAGGTAAACCATTCTGCCATACATCCGCCACGTTTTAAAATGCCAAGAACCGAACGATAAGGACAATGTCTTTGCAATCCTTTTTTGCACATTTCACATTGTTCACATCCTGCATTAATTTCCCCCACCACTCGCATTCCCACTGATCCGATTGGGCTTTGTTCACCCAATTCACCCACAAATTCATGCCCCAATGTCCCCTGATAACCCATGTATCCTTTTGTGAGTTCAAGATCGGTTCGGCAAATACCAGCCATGCGCGTTTTGATCAAGGTTTCCCCTTCAGAAGGAATGGGGATTTTGGTGGAGGACTCCAAACAAAATCCAGATGTCGTATATCTTACAGCTTTCATATTGCCCTCTTCTCATCTATAATGTTTTATCAGACTGCCCATTTATTTTGTTTTCAATTATACTCTAGATAAAGTAATAATATGATGGTGTTATAAAATGCAAGTTTATCGCACAGATCGAGGTTCAGTAACTGTATTTTCATTCGATGAAGATGAACATTTAAATGATCCCGCTCCCCTTCAACAAGCCATGCAACGCGTATTGGATGAGGGACGCACCAATATATTGTTTGATCTTCAAAATGTCACATACATCAGCAGCGGGGTTTTGGGGTTTTTCATTACCACATTTCGCCAAATGGAGAAAAATGATGGGAATCTCAAAATCCTGAATGTTCAACCTTGTATATCCAACGTTTTTCACATTACTCGCATGGATCGAGTCATGGAAATGTATAACGATATGCAAACAGCCTTAAAATCATTTGAATAAAAAACGGGACGGTTTTGCAACCGTCCCGTATATAATCCATTGATTACGTTTAACTTAGTTAAGAAAATCCTTCACTTCGCGTACACGAAGCGGATGCCGTAATTTTCGTATGGCACGCTGTTCAATTTGGCGAACCCGTTCACGGGTAATGCCAAATCGCTTACCAATATCGCCCAGTTTCCATACTTTGCCGTCACTTAAACCATAGCGAAGACGCAATATGGTTTCTTCACGTTCGGTTAATTGTCCGAGAATATCCTCGATCCGCTGGTCCAATACTCGTTTTGAGAGTTTGGATTCGGGAGAAACAATCCGAACGTCCTTGATCAACTCACCAATCGTGGTTTCACGATCCTCACGTATGGGTGTTTCAAGCGATAAAGGATCCTGCTGCCATCCAAGTAAATCGGCTACGCGATTTTCTTCAATTCCCAGGTGATTAGCCAATTCGTTCAGTGACGGTTCACGTCCCAAGTTTTGGGTTAATTCAATATTGGCCCTATCAACCTGTGCAATTTGATCCGTCACACCAGTCGGGAGGCGGATCGTACGCCGCTGTTGTTTCACCGCGCGTGAAATGCTCTGGCGTATCCACCAGACTGCATAGGTACTGAACTTGGTGCCACGGCCAGAATCAAATTTATCGACTGCTCGGGTTAAACCCAGGTTTCCTTCTTGAATCAAATCAAGCATGGGAATCCCACAATGTTTATATCGTTTCGCCACGGAGACGACCAGACGAAGGTTCCCGCGAATCATCTGTTGGCGCGCATCACGGATTTGATTCAATCCATCACGTACTATATGCCAACATTCTTTTATCCGGCTTGGCGGATCACCCCAGTGTTTCGCCACTTCCTTGCGCTCATGCTTAGGCAAGCTACGCAATTGGCGGTAGGATTCCCTCAAAGATTTGGATATCTTCCACATGGCATTAATATCCAGATCCATCTCGTAAAGAATATCCGACCACTTTTTGTATCGATTCGTCAGTTGCCGTTCAGAAAGTTCGTCGTTCTCTTCTTCACGAAATCCGCGCTTAATCGCCTGAAGCTGACGTTTCATTATCTTAACCGCTTCCGCCAATTCTGTCTTACGGCGTGTCCGTCCAGAATCAGGATTACGAAACGTGGTGTGAGGTGAACGTTCGCCAGTCTTTAGATCTGCGATGATGTTTTCCAATTCGTTAATGGCTATACGAGAACGAGCCAAACCTTCACACATTCGATATCGGCCTTCATCAATGCGTTTATATATTTCCCCTTCCTCTTCACGGCTTAGAAGGGGGTAATGGCTAATTTCCCGTAAATAATCCTTTACCGGATTAAAGAAATACCGTGGCTCCGAAGCAGTCCGTTTTGAGCGTTTACTTCGTTTTGGCCGTTTACCAAGCTCAACGCTTATAGCTTCGATATCATCTTCCGTTTCTTCGACCGGCTCTTCAATTGGATCTTCCGGCAGCAAATCAATAGTATCTCTGTCTTCCGGTAGATTATCAATCTGAGGCGTATACATGATTGTTACCTCACTTCCTTTTCTCTCATCCCTTTGTAAGCTATAGGGAAAAAATCCTCTGTCTCTTAATTTAAAGCAAGTGTCATACCAGCCTATTAAACTCATTGAATATTAGTGCTAAAGTCAACTTTCTCTATTACAACACCACGCTAATCCTCTCCTCTTCTCCTTTAATTGTGCCATTTTGGAACAACAAACCGTTCCATTGTTCCATCTTTGTTCGATTTGATTCTTAATTTGATTCTATTTCGCAAAACGGATTTATGAGGTTAGAGTAACAAGGTGTATCTGAGAACGTAACTCAGTGTAATCGATTGGGTTACAATTTGAAAATGAAACGCCTTTCACCTCTATTATAGTGCAAAATGTACACAAATCCCAAAATAAACAAAAACCATCTCAAAATTCATTACGGATTTGCAATATAGGGATGACAACCCATTCAGGGAGGGCGACGCTCCCGCGGAGCCGGTTACACATACAATGGCTCATCTGGAGAACTTCTCATTAAACAAGTCCGGGTGTTCCCCAAAAGTCATTGGGGTTACGTTCAACCCCCTCTGTATCTCCCCCAGGCTTGGGGGAGAAGTGAATAGCCTATAACTATTTGTGAAAACAAAGCTCAGGTTAATTGCCAAACAGGCGAAGCACCCATTCCCCTTCCAAGCCTGGGAGGGGCTAGGGGAGGGTTGAAGGATTAGTATATAATCTCAATAAAACCGGATACATCTAATACAACAAAACTATCTATCTACCTAAAAAAAATTAACTTACGTTATTCTAATTCGGTTTCTCCCATTAAATAAAGGTCAACATTTTTTGCCGCCTGGCGGCCATCCATAATAGCCCAAACCACCAATGAGGCTCCGCGGCTGCTGTCACCGGCGGAAAAAACTCCTGGGACGCTGGTCATAAAATTATCATCAATCTTCACATTCCCGCGTTCCGTATATTCCAAACCAAAATCGTTCAGCAATCCATCATGTACCGGACCCACAAACCCCATCGCCAATAAGACCAATTCCGTGTCAATCTCAAATTCGGAACCAGGGATTTCATTCATAGGGCGCCGACCATCCGGACCGGGTTCCCCAAATTCAACCCTGACTCCGTGTAACTTTTTGACACAACCGTTCTCATCTCCCGAAAAACGCTTGGTGCATATCGACCAATCTCTCTCCCCACCTTCTTCATGTGAAGATGAGGTTCTTAAAATAAAAGGCCAATACGGCCAAGGCATGGTTTCTGTTCGAGCCGCTGGAGGTTTAGGTAAAATCTCATATTGATACACATGTTTCGCACCATGGCGATGTGATGTCCCCAAACAGTCCGCCCCCGTATCACCACCGCCAAGAATCACAACCCTCTTGTCGGTAGCGGTGATGGCCTGCTCAGGAGGAATCTCTTCACCAGCCACTCGCCGGTTTTGCTGTTCCAGGAAATCCATAGCAAAATGAATCCCTTTGAGATCACGCCCTTCAATAGGCAGGTCTCGAGGCTTCATGGCTCCAAGACCCAGTACAACAGCATCAAATTCCTGCTTTAACTGATCAGCGGTAATATCCACACCAACATTTACGCCGGTTTTGACCATCAAACCTTCTTCAATCATCTGATTTAATCGGCGGTCAATCAAATGTTTTTCCATTTTAAAGTCAGGAATTCCATATCGTAGCAAGCCACCGATTCGGTCACTCTTTTCAAACAGAGTCACTGTATGGCCAGCCCGGCATAATTGCTGTGCGGCTGCCATACCAGCAGGTCCAGATCCAATAACCGCCACCTTCTTCCCCGTTTTTACTTTAGGGGGCTGCGGCTTAACCCAACCTTGTTGAAATGCCACATCAATGATGCTGCGCTCAATTTCCTTAATGGTTACTGCGTCGTTGTTAATGGAGAGCACACATGCGGTCTCACAAGGCGCCGGGCATACCCGGCCAGTAAACTCAGGAAAGTTATTGGTTTTATGAAGGCGGTCAATCGCCTCTTTCCATCGGTTTTGATAAACCAAATCGTTCCAATCTGGAATGATGTTACCCAAAGGGCAACCCCAATGGCATGTTGGAACTCCGCAATCCATACACCGGGCGCCCTGTTGCCGTAATATCTCTTCCGGGAGATGGGAATGGAACTCTTTATAACTTTTTATACGCTCCTCGACCGGTGAATCGACCGGCAATTCGCGTTTATATTCCATAAATCCAGTTGTTTTACCCATGACTTACCTCTTCCAATACCATTTCTTCCTTTTCTTTTTCTGCTTTTTCACGCAGATATCGCTTGAATTCTTTAGGCATAACCTTGACGAATTTGGGCAGGTAATCTTCCCAATTTTCCAATATCTTTTGAGCGACTGCACTATTCGTGTAGGCAAAGTGTTTTTGAATCATGCCTCTGAGTTCACTAATCGCATCAGGCTCTTGAACAGACTCAAGATCAACCATACTCAAATTGCAGCGGCCTTCGAACTTACCTTCTTCATCCAATACATACGCTATTCCGCCACTCATACCCGCTGCAAAGTTTCGGCCGGTGGAACCCAGAATAACCGCCCGCCCGCCGGTCATATATTCACATCCGTGATCTCCAACGCCTTCCACGACGGTCCAGGCACCACTGTTTCGGACACAGAAGCGTTCACCTGCCACACCCCGGAAATAGCATTCTCCACTGGTGGCTCCGTAAAGCACCACGTTTCCGATAAGTATATTCTCTTCCGGTACAAAGGTGGCATTCTTGGGTGGATAAATCACCACCCGTCCGCCAGACATGCCTTTGCAGGTGTAATCGTTGGCATCCCCTTCGACGGTCATTGAAATACCATTCGATAAAAAGGCAGCCAAACTTTGCCCTGCCGAACCGGTGAAGTTTATCTTAATTGTATCTTCGGGCAAACCCTTCATTCTGTAACGTTTTACAATCTCATGACTTAAAGTTGTGCCAACGGTGCGGTTGATATTTCGAATCGGCAAATTGATCTCAACAGGTTTTTGATTTTCAATCGCCTCGCGTGCCAATTCGATTAACTGATTATCCAAGGCTTTATCCAATCCGTGATCTTGTCTCTCCACCCATCGGATTGCATATTTCCTGGATTCCTCAGGCATATGTAATATTGCTCCAAGATTAAGGGTTTTCGCTTTCCAATGGTCGATATCATCTCGTACTTTAAGTAAATCCATACGGCCAATAAGGTCATCAACTTTTCGCACGCCTAATTTGGCCATAATTTCACGCATTTCCTGCGCAACAAATCGGAAATAATTGACAACCTCATCCGCTTTTCCGTGATATTTCTTTCGCAGTTCCTTATTTTGTGTTGCAATACCAACCGGGCATGTGTTCAAGTGGCATTTTCTCATCATGATACAACCTGACGCAATCAAAGCGGCGGTAGAGACACCAAATTCATCGGCGCCCAGGCAAGCCGCGACAATACAATCCCGCCCAGTTTTGATTTGTCCGTCTGTCTGTACACAAATCCGGCCTCGCAGATCATTACGCACCAACACCTGCTGAGTTTCAGATAGGCCAAGTTCCCAAGGCAAACCGGCATGTTTGATGGATGAAAGAGGTGATGCCCCCGTTCCACCACTATCTCCACTAACCAAAACATGGTCTGATTTTCCTTTCGAAACACCGGCCGCCACTGTTCCCACACCTACTTCAGATACCAATTTCACCGAAACATCAGCTGATGGATTCGAGTTCTTTAGGTCGTGGATCAACTGAGCCAAGTCCTCAATCGAATAAATATCATGGTGAGGTGGAGGTGAAATCAGAGTCACTCCCGGTGTGGAATAGCGAACTTTGGCGATCACCTCATCCACCTTATGGCCGGGGAGCTGCCCACCTTCACCTGGCTTGGCGCCCTGAGCCATCTTGATTTGGAGTTGCTTGGCATTGGCCAAATATTCAATGGTTACGCCAAACCGTCCTGAAGCAATCTGCTTGATCGCACTGTTCTTGCTGTCACCATTGGGCAAGGGGATAAAACGTTCCGGATCCTCACCCCCTTCACCGGTATTGCTTTTACCGCCCAAGCGGTTCATGGCGATCGCCAGGGTTTCATGCGCTTCCTTACTGAGAGCACCAAAGGACATTGCCCCCGTACAAAAACGCCAGGTAATGGCTTCAACCGGCTCCACTTCTTCTATAGGAATAGGTTCCGGTTTCCAATCGAAATCAAGCAATCCACGAATCGTGGTGCGTTGTTTATTTTCATCATTAATGAGGTGCGCAAACTCCTTGTATACCTCATAACTCTTGATCTTTACCGAATGTTGCAATTTGGCCACCGTTTCCGGATTGATCATATGATGTTCACCAAAACGCCGCCATTGATAGTTTCCGCTCATCATCAAATCTGAATTGATATCTTTGGTTCGCGGGAAGGCATAACGATGGCGCATTTGTGCTTCTTTGGCGATAATATCCAAGCCAATTCCACCAATACGTGAGGTGGTTTTGGTGAAATATTGATCTATTACTTCCTGGCTCAGTCCAATCGCCTCAAAAATTTGGGCGCCACGATAACTCTGTAGGGTTGAAATCCCCATCTTTGAGAAGACTTTCAGCAAGCCTTTGTTAATCGCATTGATATAGTTTTTAATCGCCTTTTCTTTAGTGAACTTACCTTCAATGCGATTATCGTCCAACAACTGTTCGATGGTTTCATAAGCGAGATAAGGATTGATGGCGCCTGCACCATACCCCACCAACAGCGCGAAGTGCATAACTTCACGCGGTTCGCCGGATTCCAACACCAAACCAACGCGGGTTCGTGTTCCCTCACGAATCAAATGATGATGAACCGCTGCATTGGCCAACAAAGCGGGAATGGGAGCATGCTCGACATCAACGCCTCGATCACTGAGGATCAGAATATCAATCCCCTCTTCCACGGCCTTTGATACGTTTCGGCATAATTCATCCAACGCCGCTTTCATACCATCACCGCCCTCTGCAACCTTATATAAGGTTGAGAGCGTTATGCTCTTTATAGACCCATCCAACTGGCGGATTTTTTCCAAATCATCGTCTGTTAAAATGGGTTGTTGCAATTTCAACTGACGACAATGCTCAGGCGTGGCATCAAACAGGTTCTGCTCGGAGCCGATATAGGTTTCCAACGACATGATCAATTCTTCACGAATCGGATCAATCGGCGGGTTGGTTACCTGAGCGAACAACTGCTTGAAATATTGATACAACAATTGGGGACGATCAGACAAACACGCCAATGGCGTATCATTCCCCATCGATCCAACCGGTTCTTTTCCATTTTCGACCATTGGACCGATCAAAACTTTCAAATCCTCGTCGGTATACCCGAAAGCCTGCTGTTTTCGTAAACGCTCAGTAGGATCAGCCACCGTTCGTTCTGCCGGTTCTGGCAGATCGTTCAGGGTCAGTCTATTCTCATTCAACCATTGGCCATACGGATGTGCCGTAGCCAATTCATGCTTAATTTCCTCATCGTCAATAATGCGACCTTGTTCAATATCAATCAGGAACATACGTCCCGGTTGTAGCCGTCCCTTGGACACCACATTTTCAGGTGGGATATCCAACACCCCCGCTTCGGAAGCCATGACACAAAAATCATCGCTCGTCACCCAATAGCGGGAAGGACGAAGACCATTTCGATCCAGGACCGCCCCGATACTGACACCATCCGTAAATGCAATCGATGCCGGGCCATCCCAGGGTTCCATCATGCAGGAGTGGTATTCATAAAAGTCCTTTTTCTCCTGGCTCATGCTCTCATGGCCACTCCAGGCTTCTGGGATCAGCATAACCACGGAATGATGGAGCGAACGTCCCCCTAAAGCCAATAATTCCAAAGCGTTATCAATGATGGCGGAGTCACTGGCATCAGGCGTGGTGATTGGGAATATCTTCTTAATATCATCCCCGAACAATTCGGTGGCGAACATGGATTCCCTCGCATGCATCCAATTTATATTCCCACGCAACGTGTTGATTTCCCCATTATGGGCGAGATATCGAAATGGATGCGCCAAATCCCACGTTGGGAACGTATTGGTACTATACCGCTGGTGAACCAGTGCTAACGCGCTCTTAAATTCAGGATCAGCCAAATCAAGGTAATATTTCTCAATTTGGTGGGCGATTAAGAGCCCTTTGTACACAATGGTTTTATATGAAAGGCTGGGGATATAAAAGTATCCCGCCTTGTCTTCATTCTCACGAATGAGATTTTCAACTCGCTTGCGAATCACATACAACTTTCGCTCAAATTGCATGGGATCAATCGTTGTGGGTCCCCGTTTGATAAAGAGTTGCCTGATAACGGGTTCAACTTCCCGCGCCAGCCATCCAATATGCTGATTATCACGAGGAACATCACGCCATCCAAGTATTTCCTGGTTTTCTTCTCGAATGATGGATTCCAACGCTTTTTCAGCCCAGGATCGTTTTTCTTCATCCCACGACAGAAAAATCACACCAACGGCATATTCTCCAAATGGAGGAAGATCAAACGAATATTTATCTGCCTCTTTCCGGAAAAATTCATCAGGCATTTGAAATAGCATTCCGGCCCCATCGCCTGTATCCGGATCACATCCACAGGCCCCCCGATGGGTCAAATTAACTAATACCTCAATACCCTTTTTTATAATATCGTGGGATTTAATCCCTTTTATATTGGCAACGAATCCAACCCCACAATTATCATGTTCGGTTATCGGATCATATAGACCCATTTTTTCCGAGAGATATCCTTTTTTCATCATACAAGCCTTCTCTTTCTTAATCCTTGTAGAGACACGAATGCCCCATTTGTCTGTCAAAATGTTTTCGTATGTATAGTACGCTTATGATAATCCCGGCTGAAAAATTAAATTAGATTATTTCCAAGGATATGACTCACTGAAATGTGAGCGATTATTATAGCGGAAGTTATCCTATCCCTTCAAGGATTAATACATTCCATCGATTTTGGGGTCATGGATTATTCCTGACCGAAGGTGGAATCATTTTGATTCCACACTTTGAATGTGCCGAAATGTCATGATGAACTGTCTCATCCTTACGGCGGGCCTATGGCCTTTTTCAATTTGTGGCAATTATTATACCTCCAAACCTCTTTAAATAAAGAATAAAGATAATGTATCCCCCTGCAAGAACCATAACAGGCTTATATATAATGACTTAACATCCAAAAAACCTCAGTAAATTTAACCTGAATACCCTCTTGTCAACAATAAATTCTAATAACAGGTCGTGACACTATAATCGAGCTTAATTTGTTTTCAAGCGATCCAGTAATGTTTCAATTTCTTTTTTCACTTTTTGAGTAATCAATCGATAGTCATCATCCTTGGGATAAAATGGTTTTCCCACTGCCATTTTTACGGTCCCCCGTTTTGGATGAAATTTTCCCCTTACCAACACTTTTTCACCACCCGAAATCGCCACCGGGACGACCGGAACTTGAAGATTTTGAGCCATTATTCCCACTCCTTCCCGAAATGGGAGCATTTCACCTGATGTTGTCCGGGCTCCTTCCGGGAACAATAAAACATTCCACCCATCATCCAACAGTTCACCGGCATAGGCCATGCTCTGCCGAAAACCAGCGCTTTGTGGAAGGGGAAAGAGATTGATTAAAGTGGTAGCAAATTGCCACGCCAGCCATTTGCCCAGTTTCACCAAAACCGGCCGGCCTTCAGCATCAAAATATTCCTTCCACGCGGCAGGGCAGATCCGCCGCTTTAAATGGGACGGGAAAAAGTTCTGGATCAACAGGGTATCCAAGTGACTTGTGTGATTCGATACAATTAATAACGGCCCCTTAAAGTCGTTTAAATTCTCCATCCCGGTTAATTTCAACTCACAAAACAACCATAGGAATGGCTTCACAATCACTGCATTGGATATAAATCGAACACACTGCCAAAATGGCGCACGAGTCCAACGCCGGAAGTTTAAATCTGACTCGGCTTTTCCACGATTCTCAACAAACTGCTCTAAATCAGACAACCTGGCATCCACCGTGACGAGCGCATCATCGATATCAAGCCGGAATTCCTCTTCCAACCGAGAAACCAAATCAATTCGATCAATTGAACCAAGTCCAAGATCCGGCCCCAATCTGGCATCCGGTTTTAAATCCTCAGGTTTCAGATTGCCAATATCACAAATAATCCTTTGAAATGCGGATAACGATACCACAGGCTGCCCAAAAGTATCGATTGAATCATTTTCAATCTGCTTGCGCACCTCATTCTTTTTGATCTTCAAAGTTGTGGTTTTCGGAAATTCAGGTAGGGGCCATATGCTATATGAATGGATACGTTGTTCAGGCGATAATTGCCCATTGGCGTAATCAATAATGGATTGAGGATCAACTGTTTCATCATTTAACAACAATACTGCATGAATCAGGTCTTCTTGCTCGCCCACCCCTAATACACAAACTTCATCAAGTGCTGGATGCTCAAGTAATGTATTTTCAATGTCTTCTGGATAAATATTGATCCCATCTGCGGTTACGATAACATCTTTTTTACGGCTGCGAATATATAAAAAGCGATCTTCATCAAATTCACCCACATCACCGGTTTTATACCAGCCATTCTCAAAAACTTCAGCAGTGGCATCGGGATTATTAAAATAGCCATCGAAAACATTCGGTCCTTTGGCCCTGATTTCATTTCCCTCACCTAACTGCAATTCAACCTGCTCCAAGGGAAAACCAACCGATCCCAGACGTGTCTTCCCAATGCGTGTTGCGGTGAGTACCGGGCTGGTTTCGGTAAGGCCATAACCTTGCAATAATTCATAACCCAAATGGTTCCAGAATTTCTCCACCTCTCGATCCAATGCTGCCCCACCGGATACGAAGAGAATGAAGTCTTTGTTGATGCGTTTGTGAATTGGGTAAAAATACCATTTCAGAAAAGATTTCGACACAAATCGGGCTAAATAGCGCCCCAATCGTAAATAGTAGGTGAGATGTTTCTGCCTTATCTCATTCTCTATCCTTTGTTTAAGGAGGGTTAAAAGGCGGGGCACTAATACCATCACTGTGATTTTTTTGCGCTGGAACACATTGAACAACGCAGAAGGTTTAAGTGCTTGAAGATAACAAACTGTTCCTCCCCCCGCGAAGGGAGCCCAAAAACCGGCGGTTTGTTCCAATGCATGGCTTAATGGTAAAACCGACAATAAATGATAGGTGGAATCAACTGGCACCACCTTTAAAACATCGGTCACATTACTTGCTATATTATATTGTGAAAGCACCACCCCTTTTGGCTTTCCTGTGGTTCCTGAGGTATAGACAATTTCCACCCAATCCTCCGATAGAACCATAGAAGGCTCATTCACTGGTTCAACATCATTAAGTTGCGAGAATAAGGTTTCGATCAACAGAGATGGAAATGAAAATCCTGGATCCTTTTGGGTTTGAGAGCGAATAAGCCATTTCGCCTGAGTCTCATCAGCCACCCGCTGGACAAAATCAGACCGGTTACGCGCATCCAAGGGAACCAACACAACCCCTTCCTGAACACACGCGAAATAAACAACTGCCCATTCCGGCCGGTTGGCCGCCCAAAGCAAAAGCCGATCCCCTTTTTGAAGGCCACGGTCACGCAGAAAGCGCCGCATCCGCTGGCTCAGATCGTATAGTTCATCATAAGTGTAATGAAAGATACGGAAGCCATTAAAAAACCGCACCGCTTCCCTACCCTCACGCTCAGGAAACAACTCCACAATCTCAGCCAGAGTGGTGTAGGTATGATTTGACATGTTCATATTCATCAACAAACACTTCCCCAAATGAACATTATTTTACTCGGTGCATGATAATTTGTTTGCTGAAAAAGACG
>CAZFER010000052.1:0-46732 GCA_964517495.1 uncultured bacterium
TTGAAGGTTTTTTGGATAGATAGGCGTTCGTAAGTGTAGATATTTGAGGGGGTAATAATTTTTTTTAATTTTTTTTGTGAATCAGGATGTTGAGGATAAACTGGATTTTTTTTTGGTGCGTTGCTGATTGGTTTGGAGAAGGATGTTTGGTTGGTGGGTGTGCCGAGCGGGCAGGGATGCCCGCTCCCCGGGATATTCGGAGCGCGGGCTTCCCAGCCCGCAAGCGAAGGAATTTTAGTTGTATATTTTTTCGTGGATGTGGATGTCTCTTTTTTTAAGTGCATCGAAAATGTGTTGGGGGTTGAATACTACTTCGGGGATACACACGCCGGAGCCGTTGAACTTACCTTGGGCGATTAGTTGGATACCGATGGCCATTGGTATTCCAACGCAGCGGGTGTAGGCTCGCAAATTTTCCCATCCTTTGACGGAGCCATCGGAGGCTGGATGCGTGTGAGACAAGATATGCTGTTGTGTTTTTCTGTCTTTCTTCCCGATTATTTCAACATGGAGGGCGTATCCATATAAGTCAGTTTTTTTGCCTTCATCCGATTGGATTAGATATTGGGCGATGGCTTCCATGATTCCACATTGAGAGTTATTGACATTGATGGTGTCATTGCGCATGAATCCCCAATCATACAAGGCTTTGATGAGTTGCATGTTCTTGGGCGGCCAGGTGCCGCGGACTTCGATGAGTTTGACTCCCTTATTCTTGAGATACTGAGCCAACGTTTTGGTCTCGGAATGAGGGATTATGTATTGCGTGTGTGTTCCGTATGGAGGAGGTAATTCAATATCGCGTGGCCGGGCGAATGGGGGGACTTGAATAAATTTGCCGTTTTCAAATACCACACGTGAGGGAAGTTGAGGATCGTATTCATAAACCGTGGTTTCGGCGATGGATGAGGAAAACGCGATAGGGCGAAATGCACCATGACTTATACGCACTACCTCAACCGTGTCGAGTTGGGAGGCGGCATGGACGGCCATCATATTGGTGGTGCCGGGTGTCATCCCGAAACCGGGAACGAAAACCTTTTCCTTTTCCTTGAAGCATTCGTCATATTTGTATTCCGCACCGAAGCCATTCAGGTTGATGCCATGGGCACCGGCTTCAGCGATACAGGCTGTGGATTGGTCATTCAAGGAGATGGTGGTTCCATCCATGACGATGTCATATTCGCGCAGCAGATTGATGGTGGATGTCTTATCATTTACATCAACTTTAACAAATCTTACTCTTGGGTCATCAAGCCATTGAGCAACGTCGTTGCCTGCGTTTTCGTCACAGTCACCAATGGTGATCTGTTCAAAATTGGAATGTTCAACGAGGTCAAATGCGGCTTCACGACAGATTTTGCCCGCACCCCCGAGGCACATGACTTTCATGATGTATAAATTCTCCTTATTAAATATGTCATTAATTTAACAAAAACATTTTGCATAAATTTGTAAGCGGCACCCGGTTGAATGCCGGGTGCCGCTTGTGTTGGCTAAAGGTTTAATCCACATGGAATTAGTGAATCATCCATTCATCGACAGCGACATCTCCGGGGATGGCGTAGACTTTGACATTATCAATCACCCAGAACCATTGGTTGGGGGCTTTGGTGCCATCCGAGCCTGAGGTGCCATAGAGTTTCCACATTAGTTTTAATTCTGACGTATCTGCTGCTTCCGGGATTTCAATGATCATGGGATCGGCAAAACGGGTATCATTGGCATATTCATCTCCTGTCCATTGGAAGATGTTGATCCAGGATTCCCCGTTATCCAATGAATAATTCATTTCACCAATCTGGTCAGAGTATTGCTGGTATATTTGATCAAAGACCACCATCGCCGACATTCCGGAGGTATCGAGTGCAGGAGAAATGAGGGCGCTATTAAATGCTCCCACACCGGATTGTTCATACTCATCGCTGTCGGCAACGGCCACAATTCCTTCCAAATAGGGAGAGCCGGCACGTCCCTGGCCGTAAGATTCAAAGAATTCCAGGGTAAGGAAACTCCATCCATTAAATTCATCGAATCCACCGGGATCGTTATTGTTGATCTGTGACCAGCCTGCTGGATTGTTTTGAACGGATTGATCATTGAAGTCTTCATCCAGCAGTAAAGTGCTTTCCACAGGGCCTTCCAGGGTGAAGGTTTCTGGTTCAGACCATTCGCTGGCAATGCCGTTGGTGCTTTCATATTTGACTCGCCAGATATAGTCATGGTTGGGGGCGAGTTCATCTTCGATTAAGATTGTATCCAAATCACCACTAGTGGAGATTTCATCAAGGATGGGACGGTCAAAACCAACATTGGTGCGGGCCAATTGCCATTGGGATTGAGCATGGCCTGCTCCACTTGGATCATTAAAGGTCGAAGCAAGCAATTCGATTGGTTCACCATATGTGATGGAACCACTGGGAGAGACCGTGGTGGGTTGATCTGGAGCAGATGGTTCTGCGGATGGATCAGAATAGATCCGAACGTTATCAATGGCCCACCACCAGTCATTGAATGCGAGATCGCCGGTATCGCCTTCGGTGCCATAGAGTTTCCACATGATTTGCAGTTCGGAGGTGTTGGCTGCAGCTTCGATTCGCAGGATAACCGGTTCCTGGTTGCGTTCGCTTTCACCGTAAACGGAGCTATCCCAACGCAGAAGGTTCGTAAAGGTATCACCGCCATCGAGGGAATAGTTTACTTCCGCGATTTGGGTTGGCCAGTGTTGATAGAGTTGATCAAAGGCGAGCAAAACGGGTTGTCCACCAGGGTCGAGTACCGGGGTGAGTAATTCGCTGTTGAAGGCACCACTATCACCGTTTTGATATTCATCGCTGTCTGCATCGGCAATGCGTCCAGTGAAGTAGGGTGAGCCGGTACGGCCTTGTTGGTAAGATTCGAAGAATTCCAAGGTTAAGAAGCTCCAGCCGTTGAATTCATCATATCCACCATCGGTATTAAAGATATTTTGGAACCAGCCTTCGGGGACTTCCTGTCCTTCCTGGTTATCGAATCCTTCAGCGAGAAGCAGGTCTCCACCCTCGGGTGCTTCGACAGTAAAACTATGGGTAAGGGACCAGGGGCTTTCACGTCCTGAATCGGTTATGTATTTCACACGCGCCAGATAGTTATGGCCGGGTAAAAGATTATTTAATGAGAGCGAAGTCAAGTCACCTTCGGTGATGGTTTCTTCAAAGAAGGGATTAACCAGGCCTATATCTGCGCGGGCAACTTGCCATATGGACGATGCGTGGGATTCACCATCAGGATCATTAAAGTCAGATGCATTTATGGTTATGAAACCAGGGGTATAAGGAATGGTATCAGTTGGCTCAGTAACGATCGGTTGTTCAACAAAGGTGGCGTCTGAACTGCCGATGACTCGAAGGTTATCGAATGTCCAACTTTGGGCGGTTTTTTCAACACGGAATTGGATTCTTACATTGGACTGTTCGGCGACATCCGGTGGAATAAGTACGGTTTCAACACTTTGCCGAACGCCATCACCTTCGGCAAAGGCTTCGAAGGTATGGATATTAATGGGTTCGCCATCATCGATGATTATGTCTATGAATGCTGTTCCACTGCCTTTGAAATTGGAGTCAAAGATCAACCAGCCGGAGGTGGCATTGCTGAAATCGAGGGGTAGAGTTCTGAAGATGGTATCATTGACATCGTGTGCCCATGCGGCTACCCAGACAACATTGCCTTCAAAGCCGCCGTGGCGTCCACTTCCATCAGCCCATACTTCGGCATGGCTGTCGTGCAGTAGGTCGGCCCAACGGTGGCGGGGACGGGTGACATCCATGGCGCCAAAGTCGCCGTCTCCCAGAACATCGATATTTTCCAGGATCCATCCATCGGGTGCTTCGCCGAGGAGTGTATCGTCGAAGTCTTCTGATAATAAGTCAAAGCCATCCAAATCGGTGACCGAGAATTGAGTTTCGTCAGACCAGGGGCTGGCTTCACCAGATTCATTCCAATGGCGTACGCGCCAATAGTAGTTCATACCCGGTCTTAACACGCCACGCCGAACCGTAAATGTAGTTTGATCACCTTCCAAATCATATTGGATGAAGCTGTCTTCCTCTTCGCTATAAACGGTTGGTTGGATAGCGGTATCCAGGATCGGATCGGATTCAACCCATGCGATTTCGTCTGGGTCCCAGGTTTCGTGCAACATCTCGCCGTAGGTTCCATTGGCTTGCCGGATTTGCCATTGAGAGAAGACATGTTCGCCATCACCGGAATACGCGGAGGATTGTAAGGTTAGATTTTCAAATCCCACATTGCCATTTGGATGCAGTGCTTCAGGTTTGGCTGGTACAGGTGGTTCGTCGTTGTATCCCACCAACCTGAATTTATCCATGGTCCAAAACCAGCTCCAGCTGGCTTGCATGTGAAAACGGAATTGGATGCTTTGTTTGTTTTGAACATCATAGGTGAAGGCATAGGGGCCATACCAGCGTTGATCGTCGCGGTAGTTCATATCGTTAATCAACAATTCCCGCTGCCAGGGGCCGGATTCATCAAAGCGGTAAAAGAGTGAGAGTTCCTGATCCTGATTTGCTATGAAGTAGGATTCAAAGGAAAAGACAGCGTAATCGAATCCAGAGACATCGAAGGGATCGGAAATCACCCATGAATCCACTTCGCCACCGGCGGGAATGACGGAATCAGCGGTGAAGACCCGATTGCCTGATCCTTCAGCTGAAAAATCGGCGCCGGGAGCGTTTTTCCAGTAAGCGCCGGAATGAAATGATTTTGGATCATCGGCGTGCTGCAAGCGTTCAGTATCATAACCGTCACCGAATGTGGTCCATCCTTCATAGTTCACGGCGCCCCAAATGGCGATTTCGATTGCCGGATCAAATCCGGAATGGGATTGGGCGGTGGATTTATGCCAATGGTCCGGAATCTGAGCTTCGGCGTAATTGTCGAAATTATCCTCGTAAATCACTGTTTGTGAGCAGACAGGCATGCATGCCGTGATGAAGAGCAAACATAAAAACCATTGTTTGTTCATTTGAGTTCTCCTCTTCCTTTGTATTTATGTTTATATGTTTAAGAATAAACAGAAAAAAATAACAAACGTCTGTTTATAATCCTGTACCGCCTCCGCCGGTGGTTACAAAGTCGGATGGTGGATTATAGACACTACCGGGTCCGTATTGATAAAGATCACCTCGTGAACGGACACCGTTGCTAATTTCATAATAAAAGACATCGCCCATATAGTGTTCCGGTTCGCACCAGCCGTTACCACGATCCCACTCCCAACACCCGTCCGGGCCAGGGCTAATGAAAGCAAATTTGAAATTTTGGCGAGGTGGATCATAGAGGCGGACATGACCACGGCCTTTCACATTACGAGGGCGTCCGGGAGCACGGTGTTCACCATAGCCATCCCATGAAGTGTACCAATATTCAAAGTGGCCATTGGTGCTTTCTCCGGCAGGTGAATTTTCGAGAAATGGATCGGTTGGGATGGTGGAAATGTAGGGAACCGGGGTGGTTAAATGCCAATTATTCATCCACCAGGGAATACCGGAGACCTGGCCGTCATCGGGATATTTGCCATGATCCACAGCGTACATTTCTACAGCCGTGGCCATCGCTTTGATGTCACCGCGTACTTTAGCGATTTTTGCTCGCATTTGGGCATTCAAAAAGTTGGGAACAGCGATAGCGGCGAGGATACCGATAATGGCAACGACAATTAATAATTCAATCAGGGTAAATGCGCGTTGTTTCATAACTTATATTACCATCTATTCATTTGAACATTTATGGATTAACGTGATAGCCGTTAGAATGTTTATAATTTTATATCATGTCTATACATGTGTCAATAGTTTTTTTATTAGAAAAATGTAAAGATTTAATGTATGATTAGTGCGTTCAACTTTTAGGAATAAAGAGATAAAATAATAAATGTGAATTATGATTTATATTAGGGATTGATTGTGTTTTTGTTAAAAAAGTGTTAAATTGTCTATACAAGTTTGATTCACTGTAATTTCTGCAAGGTAATACATGTAATATGGTGTGGTAAAGATGAATTTTCGTTTATTCCGAGAATCAGAAATCATGAAAAAGCCAAATGATAAGAACGGTGGCAAAAATGAAATAATGGCCGAAGAGCGTGAGCGGATACCGTTGCATCGGCAGATTCGGGATACCTTGAGGCATGAGATTATCCAAGGGACACGGCCTCCGTACACCGAGCTTCCATCAGAACAGGAGCTTGCCAATTTGTATAACACGACTCGCATGACCGTGAGGCAAGCCATCGCGGCATTGGAATATGAAGGATTGATCGAGAAAGCACAGGGAAGACGGACGGTGGTGTGCCCTCCCAAAGAGGTGGAGCCAATTTTTGTTCTGCCGCATGATGACCAGTTTTACCATCGGGCGGAAGGAGAGGTGACCTATCAACTTTTGCATCAGGATCTGATAATTCCTTCAAATGATGTTCGTGAGTGTTTGCAGCTGCCCTGGACCGTGGAACGTGTTATTCGAATATCCAGAATTCGTATTATTCACGACGTGCCGGTTAGTGTTTATACAACGTATTTAAGAACCGACCGTTGTGAGTCACTCCTGAACGAGCAGTTTGGAAATCATTCTCTGGTTCAAACCATGCGCGGGAAATATGGTATAATTCCTACCAAAATGATCCATGAGATGGAAATTCTGATGGCCGACGAGGAAGTCAGTGAATTACTGAATATCCGTGAGAAAACCCAAATATTGCTGGTAGAATCCGTTGAGTATGACGAACGCGATGTTCCATTTTCTTATAATATCGAGAAATTTCGTGCTGATCGATATCGATTTAAGATCGTCATATCCAATCCACAGACATAAATCCAAGGCATTCTTTCATTTATCATGGAGCATGATCAAATCATGAGAGTTAATTATGTTAACTAAAGAACGATATGTTATTATTTTGTTGTATTCCCTGTTTTTGAATTTTTGCACAGATACGCCTGCAACAGGTGATGACTGGCGGACGTATCAGCATGATCGATATCGGAGTGGTGTGTCTACGGAATTGCTGAATTTCCCACTTTCGCAGGCTTGGATACACACGGAGAAACTTTCCCCAGTTCCTGCTTGGGCGGGAGGTCCGGCGAAGCAGGATTTTTGGCATAATTTGACCAATTTAAAATTGCGAACCGCTTATGACCGGGCATTTCATGTGAGTGTATCACAGGAGCGGATTGTATTTGGTTCGTCAGCCAGTGATAAGGTTGTTGCGCTTGATGCCGTGAATGGGAGAATTCGGTGGACTTATTATACGAATGGCCCTGTCCGCTTTTCACCCGTCATTGATAGAGAGCATGTGTATTTTGGGGGGGATGATGGCTATGTGTATTGTGTAAGATTAAAGGATGGTTCATTGCGATGGAGACGTCAGCCGGCAGACGATGATTATTTGGTTTTGGGGCATGGACGATTAATATCCTCGCACCCCATTCGAACAGGGTTGATTGTTGATAATGGTATTGTGTATGGCACGGCTGGTCTTTTCCCAAGAGATACTACTTATTTGTTTGCGTTGAAGGCTGAGGATGGCCAAACCCTCTGGCAGCAACAGACAGATGATTTATCGCCTCAAGGCTATTTGTTGGCATCAGCCAAGCGATTATATGTGCCTACCGGCCGAACAAATCCTGTTATTTTTGCAAAAGAGGATGGAAGACGAATTGCGTCACTTGAGGGGAGTGCGGGTTCGTATGCATTGCTTACTCCGGATGATGTGTTGGTTCACGGTCCAGGTGATCAAGGGCAATTGGCCTTGTCGGATCAGGATGCCAGTGATGTGCTGGCATCGTTTCGGGGATTGCATATGATTGTAACCCCGCGTTTTTCATTTTTGCAATCATCCGATCGATTGACAGCATTGGATCGGATGAACTATAACGACACATTATCTCAATTGAAGTCTTTGAAATCCAGGCAACAAGCATTGAAGAAAAGAGTTCAAGACCTGGGCGCTCAAGCCACCCAATTCGAACAGCAGAAACTGAATCAAGCCATTAAACAGTTGGATAAAGACATTGCCATAACGAATGCGGCGCTTATTAATCATTATGAATGGCAGGTGCCGTGTCCACACTCCTATTCCTTGATTCTGGCTGGTGATACTTTAATCGCTGGTGGTGATAACGAAGTGGGGGCATATAGTATGTCGAATGGATTATGTATCTGGACAGCCCCTGTCAATGGAAAAGCACTTGGCCTGGCTGTTGCTGATGGACGATTGTATGTAAGTACTCACACTGGGAGTATTCATTGTTTTTCCTCAGGGAACAAAACTTACAATCAACAGAATGATCAGGAGAATCCTTCACTTGATTCATATTCAACCAATCAACAAGGCAGCCTTTCTATAGCCTCATCTTCCATTGTCGAATCCACTGGCTTTTTAAAAGCCGGTCCCTATGTTCATTTTACGAAATCGCATGAAGTGTCTGTGATATGGGAAACGAAAGAAGAATGCCTATCAAAAATTGAATATGGGATGGTTGACGGGAAAAGACATGCTGTAACTCATGATATTAAAAAGAAACATCACCACGTTATATTGAATCCGATAAAAGGTGATATGGTTTACACTTATCGTATATTTTTTAATAACACAATAAGTTCGCCTTTTCATCAGTTTGATTCAACATTTGATGATCCAATTTATTATCCTCAAAACGATTCATATCCTTATCAGCCGGGTAAGTGGGATGAGGTTTATGAAAAAGCCGCCGAGCAAATTATCTCCCAGTCTGATATAACCAGAGGCTATTGTGTGATCCTGGATTTTAATCAGGGAAGGTTAGCGTATGAACTCGCCAAACGGACAGAGTTGAAATTTATCGGTTTGGAGCAAGATGCAGAGAAAATTCGCCAGGCACGTGAACGATTTGACAGGCTTGGTTTATATGGAAATCGCGTTGTTATTCTTTCGGCTCGTTCCTATTTGGATTCACTTCCCTATCGGTTTGCCAATTTGGTGGTGAGGGATGGTTTAATACAAAATGGCACGTTTAATGTGGATATTGATCGAGCCATCTCCTGGCTGCGGCCAAATGGTGGAATGCTATTTTTAAAACAAACACGTGGTTTTGATTTGTCGCATACAACCGTTCAATTTAAACGAAAAGGCCAGTGGTATACGTACAAGGCCCCCGCGCTTTTTAGAAGTGGGGAATGGACTCATGCTTATGCAAATCCTGCGAACACCACCAACAGCAACGATCAACTCATTCAATCAGGATTAAAACTACAATGGTATGGGCGGCCTGGCCCTCGGTTGATGGTTGACCGCCATCACCGGCCGATGCCCTCCTTATACAGGGATGGGCGACTGTTTATTCCCGCGGATGAACGAATTATAGGCATCGATGCATACAATGGTACTCGCTTGTGGGATTTATCGATTTCCAACTCACGGCGGGTAGGAATTCTAAAAGATTGTGGGCATATGGCGGTTGCTGAAAAGAGGCTATATGCGGTTGCTGAAGATCGCTGTTGTGGAATAGATGTTGAGACAGGGGTGCCGGTGAAGCATTTTTATGTCCCTCAACGTGTCGAGAATGAAATCCGCCATTGGGGCTATATTGCTGTACAGGAAAACTATCTGGTTGGTTCTGGCCGAAAGGTTGGGGCTGTTCGCAATCAATTGAGCAAAGTCGAGGTTTCAGAACAATATGGTGATTATAAGCCATTAATGACCAGTGATTATCTTTTTGCCTACGCTCGAGATACCGGGAAGTTAAATTGGATTTACAAAAAGGGGGTGATTATCAATTCCACCCTGGCGATTGATGATTCGCAGGTGTATTTTATTGAAAGCCGTCATCCCGAAGCATTGAATGATTCGGATGGCCGGTTACCGCTTTCCATGCTGACACAAGATCAAATGACTTATCTGGTGGGATTGGATTTGAATACAGGGGATGTTATTTGGGAGCAACCATTTGATTTTACAACATGTCAACATGTATTGTTTTTGTCCTGCGCCAATGGCAAAATCCTGATCACGGGTACCATGAATCGTGGGAAACGCTTAATTTATAATCTTTACGCCTTCGATCAAAAAGAGGGAAACCTTTTATGGGATCAAAAGTTTGTATATCCCGCCAATGCCGGCGGAGATCATGGTGAACAGGTTCGTCATCCGGTGATCGTAGGAGATGTGGTTTATAGTGAGCCTTTCGCGTTCAAGATGAATTCAGGTGAACGCATTCGTTCGTTTTCATTACAGCGGCAGGGACATGGGTGTGGGACATTATCCGGATGTCAAGGATATCTGTTTGGCCGGGGAGGCAATCCCAGGGTGTATGCATTGGAGCATAATGGAAAAATCAACCAGCCGTTAACATCGTCCACGCGGCCCGGCTGCTGGATAAATATCCTACCCGTTGGTGGTATGGTACTTATGCCTGAATCCAGTTCAGGCTGCACTTGTGGCTATCCCATTCAATCCTCAATGGCGCTGATATCGGATACGATTCATTGATATGTATTGGGAAATAGGAAACACCCAATTGGAATTTCAATTGTGATCAAAACGAAAAATGAATACCAATTTATCTTTACAGAATAAGTTCTGAGCGACTTGCCTGGATGCGTGATGCTTTGAGGGTGTTATGCATCAACATGGCAATCGTCATGGGTCCGGGACCACCTGGAGATGGACTCAAATAACTGGCAATTTCAAGGGCTTCCTCACGATGAACATCGCCAACCTGCACATATTTCCCATCCCGCTCCTCAAAACTGATCCCGACATCAATAACGGTGGCTCCTGGTTTAATCCAATCCCTGCGAATCATTTTGGATTGGCCAGTGGCGGCTATCAAAATATCAGCGGTGCGGCATACACTTGCCAAATCCTGGGTGCGTGAATGGCAAACGGTGACGGTGGCATGCTCTTTAAGCAAAAGTTGGAACATGGGTTTACCGACAATGTTGCTGCGTCCCACAATTACGGCGTGTTTTCCTTTGATTTCAATATTGGCTCGTTTTATTATTTCAATGACACCCAGCGGTGTGCAGGGTATTAGACAATCCTGACCCATGGAAAGCCGGCCAACATTGATGGGATGGAATCCATCCACATCTTTGAGAGGGTCGACCATTTCTTGAATTTTTAATGCATTGATTTGATCAGGAACCGGCAACTGCACTAAAATGCCGTGGATTTTTGAATCCTCATTCATTTGTTCAATCAAGCGCATGAGATCGGCTTCCGGAGTATCAGCAGGAAGGTCATGTTGGATTGATTTCATACCTGTTTCCACACAGGCTTTTCCTTTGTTTCTCACATATACTTTTGAGGCGGGATGATCTCCCACCATTACAACTGCCAGGCCGGGCTGAATTCCGGTTTCTTCTTGAAAGCGCTGGACTTCGAGTTTTAATTCATTTCGTATGGTTTTTGCGAGTGCTTTACCATCAAGTATCTGGGCTGGCATTCGTTCATGTCCTTTTCTGTGTTTAGCGATGATCCAATTAAAAAAGTACTCTAGCACGAATTTTAGCGCCTTCAACACTTGAGATAGGGTGGAGCACTTTAATGATTTTGAACGAAAACTGTATGTTTTGATTCAGAAGTAGAGTAGGATATAATATTCAAGAAGCAGGATTGGAGGTCTGATGAATGAACAACATGAATTTATCTAAAATCGTATTATTTGGACTTATTCTGACTATATTTGCGTGTGGTAATGAATCTGGTCTTTCCGAATCGAACGAGGAGGGAAATCAAACTCCTCAAGTTTCTGCAGAGCCTACTCCAGTACCGGAAGCACCGCTGACCCAAGGCACGGATGTGGACGAGCAAACGGTAAGATCAGGTGTGGATGAAATCAGTTTGCAGCAATTACTTGACTTTATCCGCAATCGAGGTTCAGAGCCACTTATCATTAATGTCTGGGCAACAACCTGTGAACCTTGTGTGGAAGAGATGCCATATCTTGTTGAATTATATGAGAAATACCGGAACAAGCGGATAGATTTTTTGGCCCTTTCCACTGATTATTTATTCGGAACCACGGCGAAGGTGCCTGAATTTATAAAGAAACTCAACATGACACTGCCGGTAAAGGTGTTGGTTACAAGTGATCAAAACAAAGCCATTAATAGTCTTCATCCTAACTGGCAGGGAGATTTACCCGTTACGTTTTTATACAATGCGAAAGGGGAGCGAGTGAAAAGTTTTTTTGGACCTCAAACCAAAGAAACATTTGAGCAAGCGATACAATCCGTGATGAATTAAAACGTTGATGCCCATACACAAAAAAAACCCCTCCTCAAAGCCAAAATAAGGAGGGGGAAGGGGAGGATGGCGGCTGCCCAAGCCGCCATTTCTCATGTAGGCAACTTGTGTCAATCAAGGGTGTAACCTTGGTTGATATATCGTTGTAATTTGTAGGTTAAAGCTCTTCGGCTAATGCCTAATTCCTTGGCGGTTTCCGTTCGATTTTGATTATTTTTTCTTAATGATTTAATGATGGCTTCACGTTCAATATCTTCGAGCCGTTGGCGTTGAGATGAACCGGAATCATTATTCAGCAAGTCACCGGTTTCAGCGGTGATTCGTTTTGGGAGGTGTTCGGGGATAATCAATTCACCCCGTGCCATAAGGGTGGCCCGTTCCATGGCATTTCGAAGTTCACGTACATTACCAGGCCAGGAATATTCTTCCAGGCATCGAACCACTGAAGTCGATAATCGTGGATTGCCCTCTATAAAAGAATGGGCAAAATGATTAGCCAAGGGGGTGATGTCTTCCCGTCGTTCTCGCAGAGGAGGGATGTATATCTCCATGACATTCAAGCGGAAGAACAAATCCTCACGAAAGTGCTTAAATTCCACTTCCTTTTCCAAATTTTTATTGGTGGCTGCTAAAATGCGTGCATTGGTTTTATGTTCCTGATTCGAACCGATGCGTTGGAAAACACCATCTTGGGTGATGCGTAGCAGTTTGGCTTGCAGCAAGGAAGACATTTCTGCAATTTCATCAAGTAGAATGGTGCCACCGTTGGCTTCTTCAAATCGGCCAATTCGTTGGTGTGATGCCCCGGTAAACGAGCCTTTTTCATGGCCGAACAATTCACTTTCCAAAAGTTGTTCTGGAATCGCTGCACAGTTGACTTTGATGATGGGTTTGGATGCCCGATCGCTCCATGCATGAATCACATCGGCCAGGATTTCTTTTCCAACACCACTTTCACCCGTGATGAGAATCCGGCTATCGGAAGGAGCCACCAGGGCCGCTTCGCGAAAGACTTCTTTAATGGCAGGGCTTTCCGCGATGACAGCTGGGGGTAATTCCAAATGTGCAGGAAAGCGGGCTTTGTCCAGTTCTTGTATGCCAAGCGCTTTTTTTACCAGAGAAAATAATTCGTCGAGGTCAATCGGTTTTTCAAGGTAATTAATAGCTCCATCCCGCATAGCTTTAACCGCATCCCGAATGTCAGGGTATGCGGTGACCATCAAGACTGGCAGATTGGGGAATTTTTCTCGAGATTGATGGAGTGCATCCAAACCGGATATACCGGGCATGCGTACATCTGAGATCATCATATGAATATCATCATTTGAGCGGAGGAGGTGAATGGCTTCTTCGCCGGAGGAAGCCGTACTAATGGATAAGCCTTGGGATTTCAAGAATGAGGCAATTAAACCAGATTGGCTGATGTCATCATCCACAACCAGTATGTGATAGCGTTGATTTCCGATGGATGATTGACGTGTCATACGATTATCCCTTTTGAGATAGATTGATTCCACTGATTGAAAAAGTGGCTCTGTGTTGATTGGAGGGCAGGTACATAATTTCCCAACCATGCGCTGAGATGATTTGCTTAACGACAGCCAATCCAAGACCACTTCCTTCCTCTCGAGTTGTAATATAGGGGCTGAATATTTTATCCTGAATGTCATCAGGGACACCCGGACCATTATCTTGAATAGTAAGAGTTAAATCATTCATTTTGCCATTTTCAGCATAAACTTTTATGGTCCCGTTCATATCAACCGCCTGGATGGAGTTTAGAAGAAGATTAAACAGAACCTGGCGAAGCAAACTTTCATCGGCTTCTATGGTTAGATCAGGAATATCAATTTGAAATTCAATATTTTTTTCGTCCATGTCATCTTTTAAAGCACGCTCCACATCGCGAACCACAGATTCCAATTGAACGGGGTTGGGTTTTGGTTCCCGTGGTTTGGAATAATTGATAAATTCATTAAGTTGAGCGGTCACACGGTCAACTTCGGTGGTGATCTTGATGGCGTTGTTTCGAACCTCGGGGTTGGTGTTATTGTTTTTGGCGATAAGTTGGGCAATGCCTCTCACGAGATTTAATGGATTGCGTGTTTCATGGGCCAAACCTGCGGCAGCGAAGTTCATTTCCCGTAAATGGGTGTTCATTTCACTGGCGCGGACCAATCTTACCTTTAAATCGGATGATTTTAAAAGATTTCGCCAGGCAAACCAAAAGCCCAATATGGCAATAAAGGCGAATCCAATGATGGATAAGCGCATCCATATATCATTGATATTAGCGTTTAGATTTTGGTTTCTTGACATTTTAATGACAAATCCATGAAGTCCTGATTTTTGCAATAATGTTTTATATTCATCTCGATCCATAAAAGGGGGACGTCCAATACGTCGCCTGAAATCTTTCCAATGTTCCGGTCCACCTCGCCGGGATGATCCTTTTTCATAATCGGAAGTGGCGGAATCAGGCCGTCCAGAAAATCTTCGATCCTCCAGCCGGTCATCCTCTCTTCGGCCACCAAAACGTTCTTGATGTTCATTGTCATCTTCCTGCTCACTGGAAAGGGATTTTTCTGGACTTGCACCGCTGATAGTTTTATCTGAATCATCCCGTTGATAACGAGGAGGTCCCCTGTCATCATCACCTCTACGATATGGAGGTCCACCATCGTCGTCATCATCCTCACGCTGGGGTGGACGAGGAGGCCTCATTTTGCGTAGCAATTCTCGATCTTCATGAGAAACAATCACAGTGGGGTTATTATAAAACTCATTGCTTTGATCCACGCCCAAATCGACGGGATTCACAATGGTGACCGTTTCGTTGTCCCATATGACGCCGGATTCTGTTATATCGGTTAAATCAGATTCGATCTCTTCACCGGCTGAACAGACAATCTCTCCATTGGCGTTAAACAAAATGATGGATATCAGTTCCTTTGAATTGACAAGATCTTTGAGAGCGGCTTCAAGCCGGGGTTGAATAACAAAGCCAAACATTCTCTGTGAACGAACAACCACCGCAATGGTGTTGGTAATATCTTGTGCACGATAGAGAATGGCGTTTTTACCACTGTTGACAAAACGCTTGTGTTCTGCACCTTGCCAGAGTACGATCGCGATGAAAATGAAGACCAGGATTGTGAGTACCGTTCTTTTGGAAACCATGATTTATTTTTTCCGATGAATTTGGATGTAGAACACCAGAGAACTCTCTTCACCATTAAGTATGGTTCATTTATTAATAAGGTCTACCTTTGCTGTTTCGCCGAGTTGGTTTTGATTCTTCACTCTTGTCATCGGCCTCGGCCTCAGTCGAAGGTTCTTCAGGGCTTTCGGTATTCGTTTGTTCTTCCCGATCGACCGGCTCGACATATTTATCCATCTCCCGGCCGGTAAACGTTTTAGGAATTAATTCTGCGCGATTTTTCTCTTGTTCGCTTACATCGATTAATTCCTCGGGACCGTTAACCACATAAGGTGTTAAAAAGATCAGCAATTCGGTTTTTGTATTGCTTTTTTCCGTTCGTCTGAAAGCCATCCCTAAAAGGGGAATGTCGCCGAGAATGGGGATTTTTTTCCTTGTTTCTGTTTTATTGTCTTCCATCAGGCCACCAATCACAACCGTTTGTGTGTTGGGGGTTACCACCACGGTATCCGCGGAGCGTTTGGTAAAAACGGGTGAATTGATGGTGTCTGAGATCGGTACTGTTTCTTCGGAAATGGCGGAGATTTCAGGCGCCAGGATCATTTCGACGAGGCCATCTCTGGTGATAAAAGGGGTTACCCGTAAAATTATGCCTACATCTTCATATGTTGGGGTGTTGATGGTTTGGCCATCCGACGTGACACGGCTGTTGGTGATCACGGGGACTTCCTTGCCAATTGTAATAACTGCTTCCTGATTGTTACGGGTAAGGATGGATGGACGTGAGAGCACTTCCATTTCACCCACTTCTTGTATCGCGCGCATGGTGACACTCAGGTCCCGTTCAAGAATCTGATAGAATCCGCCACGGTTTTCTGCCGACAGGCCAAAGGCGGATTGTAACGAATGCTTGCCTTGATTGATATTAATCGAACCTTCGATACCGACATCATAATCGTCCCGGTAAGTTACTTCCACAAAGACAACTTTGATCAAGACTTGTTGCACAGGCCGGTCCAATTGTTCTATTATTTGTTTGATATGCTTCTGAGTGTATTCATCCGCAATCACAATAATAGAGCGAGAGTCATGATCGGCTTCAATAATGGCCTCACCAATCATTCCATTGGAGTAGTAATAGCGTTGGCTTCCATTCGCATTGGAGGATGTGGTGGTTTGTCCGGTGGTTCTAAAATTACCAAACCGTTGGGCCTGGGATTCGTAGACTTGAATGTTTGAAAATACCGTCATCATAATTAAACTAAAAAGTATGGATAAAAATCGATTCATGATTATACCTCTTATTTGATTTTATTGTCCTCGGGTCCCTTGTTGAGCCATAAAGGAATCGGTTGAGATTGTACGATTGCTGAGCGTATTTGCATTTTGATTTGTGGTTCTATTGCGATTGGTCAGGGTGTTTTGGGATTCGAATATATTGCGCAATATTTCGGCTACATTATCAACATCGGCGTATTGTAAATGGTATACATAAACATTTTGCTGTCTGGAGGAATCAGAATCCAATTGCTGCACCATTTGTGCAATTTGGGTCATGGTCTCACTGGCTGCGGTTACGATAATGGAATTGGTGCGGGGATCGGCCACACAACGGACGGTTGTTTGCCTTAACTCGCGTTTACTCAGATCAGTGCCTTCATCTCCACCTCTTCGGAAAAATCCAGGACCGCCTTGACCACCGAAACGGGGGGCAAATCCTCCCTGGTTTTGAGCGCTTTCATCCGGGAACAAGTCCTGAAGTTGTTGCGCTGTTTCATAGGCATCAGCGTATTCCAATTGAAAGACCTGTATTTCAGTGACGTCAGTAATGGATGTATCCACTTGCTGCACCACGGAATCGATCATGGGAATCATATCTTCTGGAGCATTAACCACCAATGAATTTGTGTTCTCATCGGCGACAGCCACAACTCTAGCAGCTGCCCGTCTTGCTTCGCTGTCGGAATTATTATCATCATCATCTCGTCCCCCACGGCCACCGAATGGGAATCGTCCGCCGCGCCTGTCTCCGCGATCATCTGAAACATCTGATTCAAATAGTTCATTAACAATCTCTGCCAGATCGGAAGCCTCAGTGAATTGAAGAGAATAGACCTTTATAGTTGAAATGTTGGCTATGGAAGTATCCAGCGATCGAATGATCTGAACCATGCGGCGAACATTGTTCTGCGTGTCCGTGATGATTACTGCGTTGCTGCTTTCATTGGCACTCATGGTGGCATAGGATGGAAGAAGGGGTTGGAGATTATCTATTAAAGCAACCGCATCCGTGTATCGAACCGGCACGATTTGAGTGACCATCGAATCGGTTTTGGGTATTTCCTCAGGTTTATTGCCCGTGTGCACCGGGATGTCTTTTTGTTTTGCCACATCGCGGGGGACAATGGTTAAAGTGCGTTCGTTGCGAATGGCGGCATATCCTTTCTCATGCAAAACCGTATTTAGAAGATCAACCACTTCCTCTTGGTTGAGTGGCTGGTAACTCCACACATCAACCCGTCCTTCAATATCGGTCTCTTTTACAATGATAAATCCAGCGGCTTCACTCAAATAATCCAGTACAGCGTTGAGATCCGCTCCCTTGAAATTCATTCGAATTTCATCGGAGCCATTTTCTTCCGAGATGTTATTCTGTTCTGTTGTTTCCTGAGTACTGGAGGTGAGTGGGCCAAACAACAAGCAGCCAACAAACATGCTATACGCGAGAAAAGTCATTCGTTTTCTCATTTTTCCATCTCCTGTCTACGTCGTTCCATCATTTTTTTCAAGATATCATCCATGTCAGAATCTGTTCCGTCAGCAGTTGAATCACTCGTATTTTGGGTGGTCATCGTACGGCTTTGGTCACCAGAAGATGATTCGGAGCTGTAAGAAGAACTAATACTGGTTCCGGATGTTACATTCCATTCTCCATCATCAACCCGTCGAAGGATCATCCCAACATTGAATTGGATTGAACGCTGGGGGGTGTTTAAAATGACATGTGAGGGATGTATCGCTGTGATAATGCATCCTGCAATTTGATCGCCTTGCAAAACGACACCACGATAAGCTGCTGATGTTCCATTAAAAAAAGCATACGAACTGGCATCGGTGACCAGTGTTCCAACCAGGGAAATCTCATCAATCTGTGGAGTTTTGGTTTCAACCTGGACGGGTGGCTCAATCGGTTCAATTTTTCTGCGATTGGGATCGAAGATATTTCGCTCATAAATCAGGCTGAATCGTTCCACTCCTTCTTTCACCGTTGTTTCCCCGGTCTCTTCGTTTTGGGCACAAAGTGGTTGAGTGGAAAAACATAGGATGGTAAAGAGGAATAGGATCCTCAGTGCGTTAAAATTGATGTTATAGAGTTTGATAGAAAAGATAGTCATGTTGCTTGTTCTTCCTTTATAAATTGAACACCGCTGAATGTAAGAGTAAGTGTCAATCGATCTCCCGTTTCATCGCGCCCAAGAATTTCGATTTGTTCCACTTTAAGTGATAAGGGATCCTTCTCAAGTTCATATAAAAAATGAACCAGATTCCTCATTGATCCCTGGGCAACCGCGCGGCATTCCAGTGATTTATAATCCTCTTCATGTTCACGCCATTGAGGTTTGAGTGAAATGATGGTAATGGCACTGGTATCCACCCATCGGTCAATCGCCTTCAGCACCTGGCTCTCCGCTTGTGAAACTAAATTTGGAAGAGCATTTTGTGTCATTTTATTCCAGCGTTGTTTTAAACTCTCTTCACGTGTCAGAAGCAGATTCCCTTTGTGCAGCGATTGCCTGAGGGATTGAATCTCTTCCGCACGGTTTTGCCACAATTCAGTTAATGGCTTAATGATGAAATTATCACCTGCCAGCAATGTCAGGCAGGCAATGGCGGTAATTGTTAATATATGTTCACGGTGTTTTTGATTCATCAGTCTATCTTTCCATCCATAAAAGGCTAAAGGAAAATTGAATGGGGCGTTCGCCCTGAACTTGTTGCACCTGAAGCGCCTTGATCTGTTCATCCTGGTTGAGTTGATCCAGCATGGCCAACAGATCCTGGTTGTTCCGTGCGAATCCCGAACATGAAATATTCATCGTGTTTTGGATTTCCAATGTTCTAGCCCAGATGGTTCCTTCCTCTGGAAAAGCGCTGGTTAATGTTTCAATCGCGGATAAACTGGGGAATTCTTCGTTATACCAGTCTCGGAAGAATTTGACGCGATCCTGGATGACTTCCACTTCGGCAACCTGATCCTGGATCGAGTTCCATTCACTTCGCAATCCTGTTAAGGTCCAGTATTGATACACAAAAGCGGTGAAGGTTATAAGAACAGCTGCCGCGATGCTGCCACCAAGCAATAAGCTGCGTCTTGATGAAATTCGAGTTAACGCTTGCTGCAAGCGGTTTACCTTGGGTGGAATAAACTCAAGGTCAACATATTGCCCCAGTAATTGACGTTTGAGGGTTCCCATAAGGGGAAGCATGGCTGTTCCGTGGGAAGCGCCGGAGGATGATAAAATTTCCTGAGAATAATTCTGTATGGTCAGATTCAGTCCCATACGGGTGGTCATCGAGCTCAGTTTTTGTTTAATTTCTTCCGCCCATGAATCCGGACCACATAAATACACATCATGAAAAGATTGCTTTAATTCAGCCGGTAACTCATGAAGGGAAACACGGATTTCACGCATGACGGTGGTTAAATCATATTCATCGGTATCATGGTGATGATCTTCCAGCCAACGAAATGCCACCAGTTCATTGTTATATATAATATAAAAATCAATCCCATCGTCTTTTTTAAATAAATAGATGCATCCTTCTTCGGACTGCGTTTCATTCCAAGGGATTCCAATGGAGATGCTAACCGGTTTTAACCTGGCGGTTTTAAAGGCAGCTTCGAGGGAACGTAAATAAGTCAATGGAACCGCTGCCAGGGTTGTATAGTTGAAATTTTCATCACAGGGAAAACCATAGGTTGTTGAAAGGGAGAGTTCTTCCGGAGAGAAGGGAAACTCCCTCTCTGCACTCAGCTCAATGAAACCTTGACGGTCTTCTTCATCCATTTCAGGTAAATTCAGCCGGCTGTTCAGTATCCAGCGAAGGGGAAGACAGAGGATACATCGGGTTTCATGGATGCCTGCTTCGTTTAAATGATTACGAATTTCCTGTCCAACCAAATCCGGTTCCGCCGTTAAGGGATCAAGTGATAAAGATGATCGCTTGGTTTTTTTAACTTGAATCTGTTCCCACGAGCGTTGAGCCACAACGGCACGCATATGGCCGGATTCCAGTTCAATTCCTAAAACTGATTTAAGTGGTTTTGAAGTTTTTTTCATTAGCCTCGCTGCTCCTTACTATAGGCTAACTCCTGAAGTACCGTTTCTCCGAGCGCCCAGCCCATTTCGCTGAGATCCCGCCGATAGACAACTTTCGCTTCTCCATCACTCAGATCGACGATAAAGAGGAAGCGCCGAAAGCCTTTTCCATATTTTCCTACAGCTGCAATATCAATTCGATATTGATAGGTGTAGGTGGTTAAGTACGAACCCGCTTCGGCCGCACTTTCTTCATCCAAGACCTCAGTAATCCAGGCAATGGAAGCCAGATTGTCCGCTGCTTGACCGCTACGGTGAGAGACGAGATTGTTTGCCTCATTTTCATCGATGCCAGGGATGCACATCAAAACTTCCACAGGAGCGGTATTGACGTTCACACGTCCATGAATAAACTCATCATCTGTAGTGGTAATGCTATTGGCAATTTGATTAAATTCTTCCAAGGTCATCCCACTGCTTTGATAAACCTCAATCAAATTCTCATATTCATCCTCATCCCCCAGCTGTTGTTCGATTTCTTCCGCCCGTTCTGAATCAAAGGTTTGGCTTAACAAGTCATTCAGTGCTTCATCGTCATCACCATTAACATTGGTGCGTTGTTCCCCCTCGCTGTTCTGGTTGGGTTCGCGGCTGTAAATGGTTACATATTCCAGGAGTCCCTTCGTCAAGGTGCCGTTTTGGTCATCCTGGGGAAAATGGGTTAAGCCATCATCTTCATGTGGATCCAATATTCCATTAAGGTTGGCATCTTCACCAAAGAGTAGGTCGTAGGTGGCATTGTAAACAAGGTTCAATTCAAAGAGGCTTTCATAGACCGCGTTTTTGCATTCATAACTCGGATCCGACATTAAATAACTATCAGACTCTGCGCCGTTTTCTGTTATTTCGTCGTCTTCATCACGCCAATCCACAATGGCTGCAGCGAATTGGGGTGTCATGTTCGGCAGGTATTCCAGCATTTCAGCCGCGGCCGTATTCAGATTAAGTTTTGCACATTCATCCAAAATGCCATAAACCGGCAGAACCGATTGTTCAGTGCTCGTGTCACGGCCAATAATCCAGGCCGTTGAATCTCCGATGGGGATCGCTTCGGGGGAATAGGTGTCATCATCCGGGAAACGTCCAGGCTCTTCATTATTTTCCAAAACAAAGCATATATACCTTAAGGTGCCTTCGATGGCTTGTTCAGATTGAATCCCCGCCAGCGTGTTTTCCGACGTTCGATAATAAAACATCATGGATTGTCCAAACAATAGAACAACCGTAACCAGGCCGGTGGCGACCCATAACACCACAATTAACACCGCACCTGTTTGTGGCTGGTTTTTATCAAAGTTATGAAATTGATATGCTTCGTGTTTCATTATCGATTTCCTCGAGGTTGACTGTTATTTTGGTTTTCGTTACTATCTTGTTCGTTTCCACCTGGTCGATTGTTTTGCAGGCCGTTTTCCTCTGGTTCGTCATCACTTTGATCATCCTCATCCTCAGACTCTTCATCTGTATCCGAGGATTCTGCTTCCAAGGTGGTTTCTTTTGTAAGGATAGGAACCACTAAATTCAGAATTTCATATTCATCTGCCATGTCTTCGGATTGCTGTTCTTTATAAAATATAATATTCAGCCGTACAGCGCTGGGAACAACGGTCTCTTGTGAAGTTGAATCCCAACTTTCTTGCCACGTGTCATTTTCTTCGTCATAAAAATCCATGCTTATCGAATAAATATTGGCTAATAATGGTATATAATGTGGTGCTTCTTCCACGGTGTCCGTTAAATTTCGAGTGGCCGCTCGTGCTAAAATCTGCCCCGGTTGTTCCAGGAATGCTTCATCCAAGCCAGGGATTTGTCTGGCTTCCATCAAACTAAATTCAACTTTTTGAATATCTCCCCATGGGAAACTTTCCTCAACTGTTCCCGTGGTGGTATAAAACGAAAGGAGATTGGTTGACATGGCACCACGCTGGTTATTGTTCCCGATAATCTCATCCACCATTTCACCATTGGGTGGGATGAGATTCCTTAGATCACGCTTAATCATATTGATGGCGTATGCTCGGGTTGTGGATTTATCCAAAGAATCATAGGCACGATCACGTAAATGAAACGAATTATAGAGAACGGTGTTGATGGACAGCACAATCAAGGCTGATATGGCGGTCACCACCAGCAGTTCAATTAAAGTAAATCCGTTAAGAGTGGCTTTTTGTTCCATTTTATTGCCCTTGTGATCCAGCGGATTCATCAATTAAGGTACTCACTTGAATATGAAACTCCGAACTTTGAACTGGAAAATAGACGATAATTGTAAGTTGGGTCATGTCGTCCATTGTCCAGGGTTCAGTAATCAGTTCCCATCGGTATGCAGCAAAATTCTCAAATTGGCCTTGTTGGGTGCTTTGATTCCAAGTCTGTGTGGCGACCAATTCATTCAATTTATTTTCAGCCAAACGAGTGGCGGTTATTTTTCGTTCAGAATACACGGAGGTTCGATTCGCAAGGTGGATACCCTCAAGCGCAATGGGAATTACAAGGGCGGTAAACAGCATGGCCGCCAGTAATTCGGCGAATGTAAATCCCCGCTCATTCTTTTTGGTTGAGCGTGGATGGATGTTATTCATAAACCGCGCTTGACAACACATTTTCTTCATCCGTTATTTGAAATCGCATCCCAAAGGGTGCTCTCTCAATGTATCGTATTTTCTCTTCGTTTCGTGTGAAACGAATCAACTGAATGTCTTGCTGATCAATCGTTCCATCCGGTTTGAAATACATATAAGCGATCCCGTTGTTCGTTGTGGTTGTAGGAAGCAACTCTATTTTGATCTCGTCATCCACTTGAAAACCGATTTCAGGATAATCATGTTCATCCCCTTTTGTTTCGATTTGGAATCCGCCTTCCTTTTGCAATCCATATGATCCCGTGGATGATTCAATCCACAACATATATGGAATACCGGTTGATACGGCCTGACTTTTTGCATATTCCGTCAAGGTTAAAAAACGCCGCACTTCATCCGAAAGTTCCTGCCCATAAAAAAAGCGGGAGAGGGAAGGGGCGGATACAACCACCACGGCGCTTAATATCCCCATCACCAAAATCAGCTCGATCAGGGTAAATCCCCTCTCTCGCCAAAGTGGATAACTACCGTTGCGATTTATTCCAGTTCGTAACATCGTCCTCGTTCCCGGCCCGACCATCAGGCCCCATCGAGTAAAGATCAAATCCGCGGGTATTATGTTTCCCCGGATAGTCATAGACATACGGATTTCCCCAGGGATCAAGCGGAATCTCATCCATATAAGGGCCATGCCAATCCGGTGTATCACTGGGTTGCACCACCAGATCTTCCAACCCATCACTGCCTTTGGGATAAAATCCGTTATCCACCTCGAAAGCATCCAGCACAAGCTCAAAATTCGAAATCTGGGTTTGCGCGGCGGTAACTTTAGCCTGCTCTGATCGACCCGCAAAACGCGGTATAACCACGGCCGCCAACGTGGCGAGAATGACCAACACCAACAGCATTTCAACCAGTGTGAATCCATTCTCCTTTTTTCGTTTTGTATGAATTGGCTTTTTCATCATTGTCTCCTTAATGAATTATTTAATGTAATCCTGAATTGTGAAAATAGGTATCACCATGCCAATAAAGATCGTTCCGATCAGCCCTGCGATTAAAAACAGCATCAACGGCTCGGTTAAAGCAACTGCGGTGCGTAACTGGCGTTCCAAATCCTGCTCGGTGGTAGTCGCCAAACGTACCAATTCATCATCCAAACGTCCGGTTTCTTCTGCGACTGATATCATTTCCAAGATTGTGCCTGGAAACAGTTGTTTGCAATCGACAAAACTGGTGGCTAATTGATCTCCTTTTTTAACCCGCTCGATTGAACCGGAAACAGTGTCGAATAATATTTGATTATGAATGGATTTACGCGCCACATTTAAGCCTTGAATCAGGGGAACACCTGCGCCTAATAAGGTTCCTAACATCCGGCAAAACCGGGCTAAAGCAAATTTCGCTGTTAGGGGTCCCACTACCGGCATTCTCAGAATAGCGGTTTCTTTGAATCGGCGGCCAGCCTCGGTAATAAACCAATTCCTCAGAAAATAAAAAATCACAACCACTCCAACGAGGACAAATCCACCATAACTAATCATGAATTCACTGGTTTTTACAATGACCTGGGTTAAAATCGGTAATTCCGCCCCAAATCCTGAAAATATTTTTTGAAAGCGCGGGATGAAAAAAATCATTAAAAAAACCAGTACACAAATCGCAAGCGCCAATAGGACACTGGGATAGATTAAAGCCGAGATGACCTTTGATTTCAGATCTTTTTCGCGCATCTGAAAGTCCGCAATTTGCCCCAATACCACATCCAAAAAACCTCCGGTTTCTCCCGCTTGAACCATGGCCACATACACACGGGGAAATGTTTCTGGAAAGTGAGACATGGCGTCCGCCAGCGACATCCCATCCACCACGAGGTCATGAATCTCTTTCCAGCGGGTGGAAGCGGTTGGATTGGTTGTTTCTTTGTAAAGCAAGACCAAGGCCCGGCTGAGCGGAATGCCTGAAGCAAGCAGATTGGCCAAAAGCCGAGTGAAATTTTCTAATTCTTTATGGGAAATACGTCCCCGAAGCCAAGGCATTTGATAGGCGGTTTTTTGGCGTGTTTGTTTTGCCTCTTGCTCAGTGATTTTGATTGGTTTCCACCCTTTGGCTTCCAGCAGGGTGAACGCTTGCCGCCGGCCTTGGGCTTCGATGGTGCCTTCCGCCATCGTCCCATCATTTTGCATTACACGATATGAAAACAAAGCCATGATTCTATATCCTTAGTCGGCAAATTCATCTTTGGTAACACGTAACACTTCGTTAACGGTTGTCACCCCATCGCTCACCAAGCGCCAGCCATCCTCACTGAGGGAATTCATCCCTGTTTTGAATGCCGCTTGCCGAATCTCGCCGGATGAATGCTCCTGCAATATCATTTCCCGAATATGCGAATTAAGTGCAATCATCTCAAAGATTGCCTGTCGTCCAAAAAAACCGGTGTGGCGGCAGGTTTCACATCCTTCTGATTGGAATATCGGTTGATTTGGATCAAGCCCAAGCCGCTCTTTTAACGCTCGGGTTTTATCAGATCGGTCCTCCGTTTTACAGTTAGGGCAGAGCAAGCGAACCAAGCGCTGAGCGATAATTGCTTCCAATGATGAGGCAACCAGATAAGGTTCAACCCCCATATCCACCAGGCGGGTAATGGCTCCTGGCGCATCGTTGGTGTGTAAGGTTGAAAACACCAGATGCCCGGTTAATGAAGCCTGTACAGCTATCTGTGCGGTTTCCTGATCACGAATTTCACCAATCAATACCACATCCGGGTCATGACGCAGAATGGATCGCAATCCCCGCGCAAAGGTGAGCCCCGCTTTTTCTGATACTTGTATTTGGTTTACGCCCTTTAACTGATATTCGATGGGATCCTCAATCGTGATGATTTTGCGCTCGCAATCATTGATTTCACTCAAGGCTGTATATAGTGTGGTGGTCTTTCCACTCCCTGTCGGACCAGTCACCAATACAATACCGTGGGGTAGTTCAAGGATGCTACGAAAGAGTGTTCTTTCCTGTTCTGCCATTTTTAAATTGGTCAGATTCAAAATCGTTGAATCCTGCCGCAACAACCTCATTACCACTGCTTCTCCATGCAGCATGGGAATGACCGAAACACGAACATCCACTTCACAATTTTTAATACGAATTTTAATTCGCCCGTCCTGGGGCAGGCGTTTTTCAGCAATGTTCAGGTGACTGAGTATTTTGACTCGCGACACAATCGCTGGTTGAAAGCGCTTGATTTGGGTTGGAACCGGTACTTCCTGCAAGACCCCGTCAATGCGGTATCGAATGCGCAACTCATCTTCAAAAGGTTCCAGGTGAATGTCCGTCGCCCGTAGATCAATGGCGTCATTCAGAATTTGATTGACGAATTTTATGATGGAGGCATCCTCTGCGGCTTGATCCAGATCAACATCCTCATCCGGAACTTCCTCCATCACTTGCAGTGAAAATTCTTCTTCCAGCGAATCAATGGTGTCAGCCCCCACACCCAAACGCCGTTTCAATTCACGTTGAATCGCTTCTCGTGGTGCCAATACCGGTTTTAAGCGATTCCCGGTCAATGAGCGAAGAATATCCAGACCCTGTGTGGCAAACAAACGGCTGGTCGCGATCTCAAAATACCCATTCACTTTTTGAAGGGGTAACAATTCTTCCTTGAGTAAAATCCGTGCGGGAAATTGAGAGAGGAGCTGGCGGTCTGTCGGCAAGTCGACCAGCCGGTTGAATGGCACGTCGTACTCGACCGCCAGCCACTCCAACACATCATCTTCTGATTGAATGTTGGTTGATGGATCTTTTTCGATGGCGCCTTGTAACATCTCCGCATCGGCTTGAGATAACTGTCTGCGTTCGATCATTCGTTCCAACAACTCAATCATGATTAAATCCTCATTTAGAAATGGCACTGTGGCCTTAGTCCAATGTTCCCATCAACACCAGCATGGCTTCCTGGCGCACTGTTAAAACTTTACGCAGTTTATCGCGGGCGTCCTGCAATGCCGCTTCTTTCTTTTTGCGCGCATCACGATAAGCATCCAATTTTTCTTTGATCTCACTTGAAGACGCATTTGCTGATTCAAGGACGTCTTGCAATGCTTCAACTTCAGGATTCACATCCCGCTCGAAACCTGGAGGGTCACCACGTCCACGTCTTCCCCGGTCATTATCATCATCACCACCGGGACCTCGTCCAAAACCGCCGAAAAATCCACGGCCAATTCCGCCACCCATTCTGGCTTCCCGCTGAAGCTCCGTCACTTTTGTGTAAAGTGGTCCAATCACTTGCCACTCCGCATCACTTGTGCCCAGGCGTTCTTTCATCATTTGCATCATTCGTTCGCGCATTTGCTCAGGATCAAAACGTCTCCCACGATCCTGGGCAGTGGAAACCAGCGTTCCAAATGCAATGCTGATCGCCAGGGCTGCCAATAATACCGGTCGTAAGTAACTCTTCATACTCCAATTCCTCCGTCGTTAAATTTGGTTTTGTATCAACGATTCACGTTGATGGCCACCATAAACGCAGGATTTATACCAAAGACATAAGTGCAATGATTTAGGGGTTTTATAAAACGATATGCGCATAAATTGCGCAAACGGAATAAAGGGCTTGAGAAATAATTGCGCATTCTTCAGATAGATATAAAAGCATTGCCGCAATCCTCGAAGCAATTTTTTGATTGTCATGGGATTCTCAATTGATAGGTATACATTCCTTCAAACTTTAAAAAGTTAAATAAAGGTATTGTTATATATAAAAAAGGTTATATAATGAATATTGAATGTAATAATAATTCCATTTATACATAGTGGATGGAATAGGATTAGTGAAAGAAAACGACTCTCAGCATGAACACAAACAACGATTGGAAAGGAACGTAATCATGACACAATCGATTCAAAAAAACAAAATTCAAACAGATGCTTCCCCACAGAAAACAAAAATGTCCTTAAAATGGATCATCACGGCTTTAGGCGGCCTTGTAGCGGGGATTGCCGTTGCCATGATATTGATGTTCACCATCATGCCATCCATGATGATTAATGTAAAAGAAAGCCGATATGGTTTTGATGAAACAGTTTCGAAAATTGAACAAGGCATGGAAGATATCGGTTGGAATTCTTCTGGCACTCTGTTTATTAATAAATCCCTTGAAAAACATGGTGTCGAGTTTGCTCCCCGGGTAAAAATCATCAAATTATGCCAGCCTGATTATGCGAAACAGATATTGACAACCGATCGATACATTTCATGCATGATGCCCTGCTCAATCTCAGTCTGGGAAGATGATCATGGCAAGACATTTATATCGAAAATGAATACAGGACTAATGGGGAAAATGTTTGGTGGAAAAATTGCTGAAATCATGGGTGGAAATGTTTCACACGATGAGCATCAATTGCTCAAAGGTATTGTCAAATAACACACGGACACATTAATGGATATCTTCAAACAATCGGTGCGCCATGGTAATGGCTTCACAACACGGCCTATAAACGGCCTATAATATGTATTTTAAAATGAGATTTTATACACAATACTTTGAGTGGAGATGAAACATGCGGCTTTATTTGGACGAAAAGGACAACAAAGTATAGGATTTCGGTCACATCGTGCGTACCGCTCAAGCGAATTTTGTTGAAACAGATCCGTCAGCAGCATTGGTGAAAACTACCGATAACTATGATTATTCAGACAAATGGCATTACGACACAGAAGGCTATCTCGATTTGGGGAAACAGCTTGCGGATGCGATGGTGGGCCTACAGTAGACTTTGGATCACTTTGGATTCGTAAATTGGGAGGGCGAGGCTCCTGCCGAGCCGTTTCTACGTAAAACGGCTCATCAGGAGATTAGCCCTCCCCATTTAGCGATCCAACATAATCTTAAGTTGATGACATAAGGTTTTCCTACCTTATGTTAGGATTGCCCTATGTGTTCACCCGGTTTTAAGACAATCACTCTTTTTCAATCCACCAGTTAGACCTCTGTGTGGATTACTCAACCTTCCATTCCAGAATGCCTGCAGAAAACTTGGGTTGCAATTGCACCTCCAATCGCAGAGCATCAGTTTTTATCGGCTCGAATGTAACAGTATTATATTTATCCCGTGTTACTCCATACTCATCCTTGTTTTCCACAGGTAACCACTCGCCGTTTTTGCGATAAAGCAATCGCCAGGATTGAGGCACACGGCAAGCACCATAGTCTGTATCATCAAACCAATATACTTTGACCATTGATATCTTTTCTACTTCCTCAAATTCGTATTGAATCCATTCTTTGGTTCCCAAATGAGGCCACCAATGGAAGCGCATGATGGATTCATCGTTAGAGCGTTTGGGTTCAACCTGATCATTGATTCCTTTTTCGCTTAATTGGCTTTCCCCGCCATCACGTTTGAACGAATAAGAGATTTTGCCGGTGGAAGCAATACTTGGATGCGGGAGAGGTTGAACGGCATGCTCTTCACGGGCAATCCAGACTGTCATCTCACCAGGCCCACGATGCGACCAGGCATAGTATGGGATGGCGGCAAAGTTATGCTTCTCTTTGTTCGTACTTTCACCATCATCGTTATACGATAACAGCAATCCTTCACCAGTGATTTTGGTAACACCATTGAGGAAGTCTGGCTGATAGATCGCTTTCAATTTTGCATCGTCCGGCAACATCATATCAAAGATATGACCATTGTTATCAACCCATTCGGCACAATAAACGATCGGTCCACGTTGGAGGGCAACTTTGCCACGATTGTTTTCCACTGCCTCATGACAAATCAAACGCCGGATGGGCATGGGCAGGTTGAGCTCAATGGTATCGCCCTTCTTCCAATTTCGCTCAAGCACGGCATAGCCTTTTTCCAACTTGATTGGAACTTGCTTGCCATTAATTTTTAGAGTGGCTTTTTTGCCGCTTTTCTTTTGGAAGCGATATAGATCACTGGGGACGGGTTGATTTCGAACCCAACCTGGAATGCGAATTCGAAGACGAAAATTAGCCTCAGAACCAGAGTTAACTTTTATCGCTATGTTCCCATCCCAGGGATACGTTGTATGGTGTTGGAGTTCAACAACATGATTGTTCATTTCCACTTTTGCGGTTCCTGCTACAAACAGATTAACGTAGAGATCATTGTCACGAACACCGTAAGCATAGCCCGGGATAGAAGGCATAAACCGTGTCACATTTGATGGACAGCATGAACAGGGGAACCAGGGGCTGCGCTCACGCCCTTGTGGACCTGTAGCCAATGGGTTGGGGTAAAAAAAGCGATCGCCTTCCATGGAGACTCCCGATAGTGCTCCGTTGTATAAGGTGCGTTCCATGACATCGATATATTTAGCATCGCCGTGCAGCAAAAACATGCGGTGGTTCCAAAAGACATGGCCGATGGCGGCACAGGTTTCATTATAAGCAGAGAGATTGGGCAATTCATAATTATCACCAAAAGCTTCACCACGTCCCCTTGCCCCGACACCACCCGTAACATGCATTTTCCTGGAAACCACATTATTCCAGATGCGGTCCAATGCATCGATGTAGCCTTGATCACCCGTCAAAGCGGCGATATCAGCCATCCCAGCGTACATATAAGTGGCGCGCACCGCATGGCCAACCGCTTCGCTTTGCTCAACCACAGGTTTATGGTCTTGGGTATATTCACCATACAATTGACGGTTATGGGCGTGCCCGCGTTCATCGAGGAAAAACTTAGCCAGGTTTAAATATTTCTCTTCACCGGTTACCCGATAGAGTTTAGCCAATCCCATTTCAATGACTTGATGGCCGGGGATATCACGGCGTTTGTCTTCACCGAAAATTTCACATAAAAGATCGGCATTTTTTATCGCAATATCCAGAAACGATCGTTTGCCCGTCGATAAATAATGAGCAACCGCTGCTTCAAACATATGACCGGAGTTATAGAGTTCATGACTCCCGCGAAGACGTTCCCAGCGTTCTTCACCGTACCAGTTTTGGATGTTGCCCTTACCGATGGTACGGACGGTAAACAAATAGCCATCTTCCTCTTGAGCATCTTTAAATTTCGCTATGAGGTCATCCAAATAAGCCTCCAACTCAGAATCAGGATAAACTTGCAGCGAATAAGAGGCTCCCTCAAGAATTTTGTATGGATCAGTATCATTAAAGGGGAAATCCCCGGCAAAATCGCCATCCAATTTACCCGCAGCGCGCAGAAAATTATCAATCCGTCCGGTTTCTTCGCATTTTTTGAAGGTATAGGGGATAGTTACTTCACGGTTGGTTTGCAACCGTTGTGCCCAGAATTCATCATCGAAATGCACATGGGTAAAGGGAACCGGTTTAATGGGGTAATCGGATTGCTGCCACGCCTGGCTGGTAAAGGCACAAAATACTATTCCTAATATAATAAGGTATTGAGCGCGTGTGATCATTTTATTCTCCTCAATTTGTTTGATGCACTTTTATAATGTGATATTGTTCCTATTTCTGATTACGAACACGTTCAGCATAGTTACATTATCAAAAAATTTTAAAATTACCTATCCCCGAATGTTTCATTAGCAATCTGAACCTATTTCATTCGAGCCACAGCTTGGACATTGTATTGAAATATTGCTCCCTTTTTGAGATCATTGTAATATGATTCGATAAACAATACGTGATTGACTAAAGGGGAGCATCATGGCTTTAAATAAAATGAGTGCGATCATCTTTATCATTCTTTTTTCACTATCTGCTCAGGCTGAAACCTATCGTATTGGGCCAACCCACGAGCATGAAACATTAAGTTCTGTCATTAATCGCTTGCAGGCCGGTGATGAAGTACTTATAGAGCCTGGTGTTTATCGTGAAGTGATGAAAATCAAGGCGAAAGGCACTCCTGAAAAACCAGTCGTGATTAGGGGGATAGCCGGCAAGGAACGCCCGGTTTTCAATGCAGAGGGGATCAACGTCTCAGGCCGGGGATCGATCCCACGCGCTATTTTTCAGATTGAAGGCTCGAATATTATTATTGAACACCTTGAGTTCAAAAATGCCCGCAATGGCAACAACGGTGCAGGTATACGGCCATTGAATAGCGAGAATTTAGTGATTCGTGATTGTAAAATCCACCATTGCGATATGGGAATCCAGGGAGGAGACCGGAATGCTGTACTCATTGAAGCGTGCGATATCGGCTTTAATGGTTCACCCCAGCATAATGGCTATTCCCATAATTTCTATATGCTGGGCAATAAGGTGATTGTGCGCCGGTGTTATATTCATGACAGCCTTTATGGGCAGAATTATAAAAGCCGGGCACATTATAACGAACTGTGGTACAACTGGATCGTGGATTCCAATGAAGGAGAAGTGGGACCGGTGGATGGCGAAGGCGCAACCGACCGCCCCAATAGCAACGTATTGATGGTGGGCAATGTGATTGTCAGCAAACCCAACCGTACAGGGAATAATGCGAAATATATTTTAGTTGGCTCAGAACTGGGTGGTTCACACGATGGAACCTTGTTTATGTTCTTCAATGTGTGTATCGCGGGTACTCAAAAGATTCAATTCATCCAACTGGATGATCCCAAGACCAACGCGGTGGTGAATTATAACATCTTCTATGGAAGCCCGCAGATACTAACCCGGCGATATGCACAAAGCACAGTTAAAGGAAGCCATAATTGGATTCAAGAGGGAGCATCGATCCCAACAGATTTCAAAGAATCAATAATAGGTGACCATCCAGGATTTCAAGATATATCCAACCGTGATTTTCGCCTGAATAAAGACTCACCCTTATGGCAATATGAAAACGAAACCATCCATTACACCAATGGTGATGGAGTGGAACAATCAAAACAACTTGATCTCAAATCCATCCAACAAAATTGGCATTCAAAGGTTTTTACACGCTTAAGCGATTATAAAGCGTATGAATAATCAGTAAGGATCCACCGGAAGAATATCCTGAACACGCCCATGCTTCGATTGGATCAATTCTTCTGCATCTTCTCTGCTTAAATCCAGAAAGTGCATAACCAACGCAGTCTTTAATCGGCCATTGGCTTGCTTGACCAGGTGATCGGCTTCCTCATAGGTTAGGTCTGTTAATGTGGTAATGATTCGGCGGGAGCGGTCTTCCAGCTTGGTGTTGGTGGCGGTGAGATCAACCATCAGGTTTTGGTAGACTTTGCCGATGCGGATCATGGCCGTGGTGGTGATCATATTAAGGACCAACTTGGTCGCCGTGGCCGCTTTCATGCGGGTTGATCCGGTAACCACTTCCGGCCCCACCGCCAGCGTAATGATAACATCGGCATTTTCCACACTGGTTTGATTGGGATTGCAGGTGATAAAGACTGTTTTTGCACCCCGGCGGTGTGCTTCATTCAATGAACCTACGACAAAAGGGGTCGTGCTGGATGCCGCGATTCCACAAACGACATCGTTTGTTTCCACCTCGCGCTCTATAATTGCTTTTGCGCCATTTTCTGGGTAGTCTTCAGCCTTCTCAACCGCACGGCGCAAGGCCTCCCACCCACCAGCGATGATGCCTTGCACCATATCCGGTGGCGATGAAAAGGTTGGAGGGCATTCAGCCGCATCGAGTACGCCCAGCCTGCCACTCGTACCCGCGCCGACATAAATGAGCCGTCCATTATGCTGAAAGGCATGTACAACGTAATTAACCGCCTCCTCAATATGTTCAATTTGATTATCAATCGCATGAAAGGCGTTATAATCCTCGGCATGAATTAGTTCCAATATTTCACGCGTTGACATTCGATCAATATGTTGTGACTTGGGATTGCGTTGCTCGGTCAGCAGGGATGCCATTTTCTTACTGTCGATGTTCATCCAATCTCCTCGACAATCTGCTCAAAATGGACATCATTGGAAGGAATAATCACAAGATCAGCGTTATACCGTTTACTCAGCTCTTCAAGTTGATCCGTACGCTCTTGATTAATTTTAGATGCCAACCGTGGATGAACTTTCAGGATCACATTATGTGCCCCCTCTTCTTTGCAAATCTCTTCAAACGTTCGGAATATCTTGATGATCATCGACTCATTGGACATGATCTGCCCATCACGCTTGCAATAATAACAAGGCTGGGTTAGTGATTTGTTAAGGCTTTTGCGAACCCGTTTGCGTGTCATTTGCAACAATCCCAGTGGAGTAAGGGGATAAAGGTGGGTGCGTGAACGATCCCGCTTAAGGCAATTCTGAAAATGTTCAATCATACTGTCCTGATGGGTTTTAGAACGCATATCAATGAAATCGATGATAATGATTCCCCCAATATCACGCAGCCTCAACTGGCGGGCAATTTCAGTAGCGGCCTCCTGATTGGCCTGGTATACGGTTTCTTCAAGATTATGTTTACCCACATAACGGCCGGTATTCACATCGATAACCGTCATCGCTTCCGTTTCATCGATCACAATATATCCGCCACAGCTAAGCCATACTTTCTTACTGCGCAGGTTCTCGATCTCTGATTCGATCCCATAGGCACGGAAAAGGGGAGCATTATCATCATAAAAATCAAGTTTATAAACCGAATGGGGATGTTGATCTTTGATAAACTCAACAATCTCGGTATAGAGTTTCGGTTCGTCCACTACGATTTCATCTATTCCATCACTGATAAGATCACGGATGATTAAAAACACCATCCCAGGATTTTGATAGATCAAGGCCGGAGCAGAACAACGATCACTCTTCGATCGTATTCGCTCCCATTCGGACAGCAGAAAATGCAGGTCTTTTTTAAACTCTTCCTCTCCCATATCCTTCCCGGCAGTACGGACAATAACACCCATATTTTCCGGCAAAAGCTCGGAAACCAGTTCTTTGAGGCGCTGACGTTCATCATCATCCTCAATCCGCCTTGAAATGCCAACATGATTGGTGCATGGCAGTAAAACCAAATAACGTCCGGGAAGGGAAATATTAGTGGTAATCCGGCTGCCCTTGGCGCCAATAGGCTCTTTATGCAATTGGACAAGTATCTGTTGCTGTTCTTTAAGAAGATCACCGATGGTCAACGGTGGTAAAACCGCTTCACCATTTTCGTCATCGTTATCCAAATCTTCTTCGCCTTCCAACCCTTCTTCATCATCGGAAAAATAGCCGAATTCGTTGATTTGGGGAAACAAATCATTCACATAAAGAAACGCATTGCGCGTCAACCCGATATCCACAAAGGCCGCTTCAATGCCAGGAATGATAGAGGTAACCACCCCTTTATAGATATTCCCGACAATACGTTGCTCGTTATGCCGCTCAAAATAATATTCCGCTAATTTGGAATTTTCGACCACGGCAACCCGGACTTCATAATCATCGGAGCTGATTATTATTCGACGTTGCATTCTTTTTCATTCGTTTTAATGTGATCAGAAGAAATTAGGGGTGTCAGATTCCCCTCATCGCTAAGCATGAACATGTCTAACCGCATAGATTTATTCATTTTGAGCGGAAGATCAAGGAGAGAGTGAAGGCGATCAATCACGTTTGCCGGTTTTGTGTATTTTCCCCCTTCGACCGGACAGGTATAATCAATTCTATATGTATTTGAATTATCATGACTTATCTTGATATCATTGATTTTGAGTTCATCTCTCATCTCCGGATGATTAAGTGTTTCAAAAATCAATTTGGATTGATCTCCATGTGGTTCATCCGGGGAGCAAAATACCGCAAACCGAAACGCCTTCACCGAAGAGGTGATCTTTTTGGCATCCACTTTCAATGGCATCGCTGATCGAATCTGAAGTCCTTCCGGACAAAATGCATTGAGATGCTCAACCAACGAATCAGCATCATATGATTGAGTGGTGATAATATCGACATACTCCTTAAGGGTTTCCATCCCCACTGGCATCGCTGTGGCGAAAATGATCTTGGGATGAGGATGAAAACCTTCTGAAAAAGCGATCTTAATCCCAGCCCGCCTGAGCAGAGATTCAAACAGCATCATCAAGTCATGATGTGAAGCATATACCAAATGGCCTGATTTGCTGAAACATAAGCGAAATCGTGCCTTATAGTCCTGGGGTTGATCGGCTTGTGCAGCAGTTAAAGGTAATTCATTAACCAATTCATGTTCCATGTTATATTGCGACGTTGGTGCGGGAGCGTTATCACTGGCATGGACCGTAATGATTTCATCCCCATCACACACCCGGCACACCCGGCACATCTCGTTACCACAATGGCGTGATTCCTTGGTACGGAAAGTTTTTTCCCACTCACGCCAAAGATAACGCCTGGCGATACGTACCGAAATCAAATCCCACGGCAAAATATCGTCTTTTTCATAGGTCTTGGTGGCATAATCTGATAATGAAAAACCTTGCGATTCAAATGCCTCATGCCAACGTCTAACCGAGAAATATTCCCCCCATTCATCAAAACGTCCCCCCTTTTCATAGCAATGTTTGATCACCGTCCCCAAGCGTTTATCACCACGTGCCAGAGCACCCTCAACCAGGCTTTTGTTCGGATCGTGCCAATTCACTTTAACGCCTTTAACTTGCTTTAATTGCGATGACACAAATTGAATTCGTCGAACAATTTCATCCTTGGGTATCTGTCCATACCATTGATAGGCTGTATGAGGCTTAGGAACAAAGGGAGAGAGGCCCACGTGGATCTTAGCACGGTTCTTCCCCTGTTCTTTCAAGATTCGCTTGATGTTGTTAACCATATCGACAATGCCTTGCAAGTCATCGTCGGTTTCAGTGGGCAAACCCACCATAAAATAAAACTTGACGGTGTCCTGATTGGATGAAACCGATTCACGCACTTTAGCATAAATGTCGGCATCATAAATTAGCTTATTGATCGCCCACCTTAGCCGTTCAGTTCCCGCCTCTGGGGCAAAGGTTAAACCCGTGCTTCGCACTTTGCCAATTTCTTCGGTCACACGGGCAGGGAAACTGTCGATACGCAGTGATGGGAGCGATAAGGATACCCTCTCCGGATAATAGGTTTGGATCAACCCACTGCATAACGATGGAAGCTGGGTATAGTCGGCAGTGGAAAGGGAAAGCAGCCCCACTTCATTAAAGCCGGTTTGCTGCAAGCCTTTTTGAGTATCCTGCATGATGCGCTCAGGTGACCGTTCGCGCACGGGCCTGTCAGTATATCCCGCCTGGCAAAATCGGCATCCACCAGGGCAGCCACGCATTACTTCAAGTGCCAGCCGGTGATGGATTACGGTAGTATTGGGTACAACTTGCCGGGTGGGATAATAGGAGTTCTCAAAATCTGTGATTACTCTTTTCTCTATGAGTGAGGGATACTCCTCACTGGTAGGATAAAGCGGGCATTCCTCTCCATATCGATTAACATCACTGGTGTATACAGATGGTACATAAACCCCTTCGATTTGGGCCAACTCTTTTAGTATATTTTCACGATTGTATTGATTTTGCTTTAGTTCATCAAACTTATGGCATAATTCGATAAGAACCTCTTCCGCTTCACCAATAACAAAGGCATCTATAAAATCTGCCATCGGCATAGGATTATACGATGCAGGCCCTCCAGCAATAATGATAGGATGGTGTTCGGATCGGTCGATCCTTTCGAGTGGGATCCCCCCTAGATCAAGCATGGTTAATACATTGGTGTACATCATTTCATGCTGTAGGGAAAAACCAACAATATCCATCTCCTTTAAGGGGGTATTGGATTCTTTTGTGCTTAGATACTCATTGTTTTCTCGAAGTGAATTCTCCATATCCGGCCAGGGAGCAAAAGACCGTTCACACCACACCCAGCTTTGCTCATTTAAAAGGCCATAGATGATTTGAAGGCCGAGAAACGACATCCCCACTTCATATACATCGGGATAAGCGAAGGCAAATCGTACTCGCGCTTCGGGTTTCGCGAGGACGGCATTCCACTCGTTCCCAGCGTATCGGACGGGTTTTTGAACGCTTAAAAGATCGGCCATAATAACTCCTGGTTAATGTTTATTGAAATAGTCAATTTTATATGTTAGCCCTGTTGTTTCATTGAGGAAGTGGATTTCAAATGGCCTGAACCATGTTATTGAAGGAAATAACACCTAACTTCGAAAGGGCATCTTTCGTTTAATTTACTAAATGCGCTTTTAAATAGTGCTTATAGTTTGTTATGATGTTACTACGAAAAATCCTTAATTGTGAGATAAACATGAAACAATTTCCAATAATTATACAGAATAGGCTTGTGGGTATATTCAGTTCAAGCATTCTACCCTATTTTATTGTTTTGGGTGCGTTGTTATTCTCAAATCGTGATGCGTTTTCAGAAATTCGCTTATCGGACATTTATTACCATACAACTATCAATGAAGAGAAAACCTCGGCTTCGTTGGATATTGAACTTGTATTGCAAATGGATGAGGCAGAAGAATCTCTTGAAGATGTTGTGGCTGATATTCAGTTATACAAGCCCATGGATATAATGGCGGCACAAAGCCGAGTCTCGTATTTCAAACGAACAGGCAACAAAGCGGTCGGCCGGTTACGTCTTCCCATTTATAAGCCTCAGTTGTGGAGTGCGGAAACGCCGGTAATGCATCGTCTGGAAGTTCAGTTAATCAAAGGTGAACAAACTCTCCAACAGATGGAACAACTTGTTGGCCTGCGAGAACTTCAGTGGGAAGGGAATCAATGGTTGCTAAATGGCTCTACATTAACGTTGCGTGGCATTCGAATGGATGTTCAACCTCAGAAATGGCCCAAAGATGTTGAAGGATGGCAACAATGGCTTCAACAATATCAACTCGCCAACATTAATACTTTATATTTTCCTTTTATTCCCAGGGATGCGTTCTTGGATTTATGCCATCAGATGGGATTCTATGTTTTGGCCAGAGCAGCGGTGCTGGATGATGAGCGGATTGTGAATGCCACCACGTCAGTGGTTCCCCTATCAAGTACAATTGAAAACATCCAATCAGTGAAAAACCATGCATCCATTATCGCATGGGTAATAGAAGAAGGCGTCTTTGATCATCAATCATTAATAAAGCAGATTAGGGGATTGGATACCTCCCGCCCCATTGTGGGCGTATCACCCAAGCAATCATCATGGACCGAATTGACGGATATTCTGTTTGTTGAAGGGAAACCATCTGAAGCCTATTTTCGCATGGTGGAATTGAACAAGCCTTATGTTTATTTGCATACTTTAACAAACCGCCATCAATTATTGGGTGAAATCAACTCGCTTTGGCGTAATATTAAGGGCCTTAAACAAGGGGCGGGTATGATTGTGGCTCCAAAATCAAAATCTCCCACATTATTCTCATTGACTAAAAAACTGTACTCCCCCATTTGGATTTATGAGGACGTGAAAACGGTAGAACCAGGCGAACAAACAGTGGAGTTAACCCTCAACAATGAGCATGATGTTCTCAATTTGAATGATATACGCTGCCAATGGTCTTTGTTACGCAATCGCAAAGAGGTGGATGATGGAACCATACGCGTATTTTTGCCACCCCAAAATACCATGAATATGGGAGTACGTTTAAAAATCCCCGATGATTTAAACGAATTTGAGTATACGCTTTTTCTATCCTTCTATTCCCCCAATGGCCGCTTGATCACAGAAGAGACGATTTGGTTAAGACCGGAGACGTGGGATAATTCTTTTGTGATGCGGTTAAGCGATTTGACACACGATGAGGATTTCAAGATTAATGCAGAGGTGGATGAAATAAAGATTGATCACCAATCGTTTCTCTTTCGCATTCGATCAGCAACCCCAGCCTGGTTTATGATGGCAAAAGAACGGAATTACCGCCTGATTACCGATGGCCCTTTTCTCTCATTTGGCAAATCATTCAATGCTGTTGATAAATATTATGAATCTGAACCGCTACCCTCATATCATCCTGGAACTTATCTATTGAGCGATTTGTCCATTCAAGGCCGCAGTGTGGATCAAGGAGAAAGGGGGATTGAAGTCAAAACGGCCTATTCAGCCTTTGATGAAATCCATCAGCAATGGTTGAGTGTCCAAACGGATACCTTGGGCTCTCCCTTTGGTTTTTGCGATATTCGCTATCAAATTTGGTGCGGCGAAGTGAAGGATGATTATGTGAATGCAGGGATATCATTCTTGATTCCTCACCGGATGAAGAATATCTTTTGGTTGGGGAACGGGCCATATCCCAGTGAGGTTTCATACACCAGGCATGTGGAACGATTCTTTTTTGGCCGATCACCCATCGATCAATTATGGACAGGAAACCGTAGCCACTCCTATCTTGCTGCATTTGTAGATGACAGAGAAAATGGGATTGGAATTATGGCCTTGGATAAAGCCATTGCTTTTGAATATCATAAAGACGGGATTTTAATATCCATCCGGAGCGAACCATCAAGCGATTTGCCTCAACCAAAAACTGAAACTGATGCTGTCGTTCCTGATTATAATGGATCATTTCGCATCATACCGCTGCTCAGAAATCATTACCCTGAATTGTTTGAATCGATTTTGAATTAAAGTTTGGAGTCTGATATGTCTGAAAAAGAACACCTTAATGTGCTGGTTATTGGGGCACATCCTGATGATTGTGAACTGTTTGCCGGGGGGACAGCGGCGAAATTCGCAGCACGAGGGGATAAGGTTAAATTTGTATCAGTCACCAACGGTGATGCCGGCCATCATGAAGAAAGTGGTGAAGCCCTGGCAATACGGCGCAAAGAGGAAACCATCAAGGCCTCCCAGGTAGTGGGGATCGAATATGATATTTTGCCCTTTCATGATGGAAAATTAACACCATCGCTTGAGGCCCGTGAGCAGATTATCCGCTGCATTCGTAAATGGAAGGCCGATCTGGTTTTTACGCACCGGCCCAATGATTATCATCCCGATCACCGTTATACCAGCCTATTGGTTCAAGATGCGGCGTATATGGTGATGGTCCCCAACGTGTGCCCGGATACCCCGCCACTGATGACAAACCCCATGTTCTTTTACATGTGGGATGGGTTTAAGAAACCTTATCCTTTCCTAGTTGATATTGCAATTGCCATTGATGATGTCACAACGCAGAAATTCGATATGATTGAGTGTCACCAATCGCAGTTTTTTGAGTGGTTGCCATACACATTTGGCCAGCTGAATGAGGTTCCCCAGAGCACGAATGATCGGCGAAAATGGCTGGAAGACACCTGGGGTGCCTGGTTGTTACAGATGCGTGATTGCTCAGCCGAAAAATTGTGCCAACGCTATGGAATAATAGAAACCGCTTCAATTAAGTATGCTGAACCTTTTGAAATATGCGAATACGGAACAAAGCCCTCTGTTGAAGATTTGTATCGCTTGTTCCCACGCTAGAATGTGTCACAATAGATCATTATTCAAGGAAAAAGAAAGAGTCTCTACTAAAATAAATCATGAGCGATTACGAACGTATTTTCGCCAAATACACATGTCCTAAATGCCGGGGACGGTCCTACACCTTCGAAGAAGTATCCATAAGTAATTTATCCAAGAAACTAACCTTTCGCTCCAATTCGGACAAATATTTATTGATCATATGCGGTTTATGCGGCTATACAGAAATGTATTGCCTTAAAGTTTTGGCCAGCCTGGAAGAACAAGAAAAAGTCCCCGCCAAACCATCACCCGTCATCGAAAAAATGGATTAATCCAATTTTTATGTGAACAATGAATGCTTTTCTTCCATTAATCTGAAGAAATCGCCTCACTCACATCCAATAAATACATCTGCCGCTTACCGGAATGAAGCGAATCAATGCAAACATACTTTCCATCACGGCTCCAGCGTGGATGCAGGTCACACCGGGTTTGCCCTTTGTTATCAGGGGATAGATAAAAACGCCCCAGCTTTACCAATTTGCCATCAGACGGGCGGTAAAGCATCAAGTTTTGCATCCGTTCCTTATCCGGATAAGTATCCGTCAAAATCCACTTGCCGTCAGGTGAATAGGTGCAATGCCCATCACGAGTTAAAACACCCTCACCAATGACGTCGACTTTGTCCGATAAATCAGTGTACAGGTGAAAATGATCTCCACTTTCCGGTTCGCGTGACCAGGCAAGTATTTGACTGGGATTTTTCCATATAAAGTGGGATACCAGGTCGTGGTCTGCAACACTATGTATATTGTCACCTGATTGGTCCGCGGTAAACATACGAGTATGCCAGCTGTTGCTTCTCCAACTGCGATGCCAGCGATGCAGGAAGATAAAACGTGAACCATCCGTATTGAACAGCAGGTGATTAAACCAATGCTTCCCTCCATTAATCGGGATGTTACCTTCAATATTGGCGGCCTGGCCCAGCGAAATGATAAGTTTTGAATTCCCGTTTTTAAGATTGAGTAGATATATACCATCCTCTTCGGGATGAATTTTATCGGCGAATTGATCGGGAACTCCCTCATAGCCATAGCCTGGACGAGTGTCATTCAAGCGGGAGAAATTGGTGGATACCGCATATAAGCCATTAGGGCTTACCGCATAAACAGGGCGGGGAAGCACTCGCATCTCACCCGATGAAACATCCTTGATAATGGATACATAGCGATCTCCATGCCGGTCATTGTAAATCACTTTTCGATCTGATCCGGGCAGCCATTGCAGCATGCATCCCTGTTGCCAGCACCAGGCTCGTGATTCACCGATTTTGATCCAACTGTCCTGAGCATGAGTATCCACCATACCCAATTCGATGACATCATCCTTTTCAGGAGCACGATCATTGAAATTGACTTTCATTCCCAATATATAGCGATTGTCTTGATCAAATTGCAGTTTATCGTAATAACCAAACCAATGAGAATCCGGCCCTGAGGTTATCGCCCGTGTGGGAACGTAAGTCTCCATCCGCGTTTTTACGTCCTGAGCCGTTCCGGGTCGTGTCAGGCAAATAAACAATGCAATAGCCAGAGTGATCTGATATGATTTTGTAAAATGGAATCCAAACATTTTTATCTCCTCTTTATATATTACCGAATCCTTTTTTATCTTTCACTAAAACCAAGGGGTTCCATTGGCGCGCCGTATGTGGATGTCATCAATCATGGCATTGTTTCGATGGGTAAGCAGAAACAACACCACTTCAGCGATTTCATCCGCTTTGATCAAGCCCTCCGGACTGAGATCAGGCCGCATGGTTTTGACCATATCGGTATACACCCCACCAGGATTAATGGCATGCACGCGAATATCGAAGGGTTGTACTTCTTGCGCCAAAACCTTCGTGAAACCCATTAAAGCATGTTTTGACGCTGTATATATTGATTGGTGTTCATAGCCTTTAATTCCAACCACTGAAGCAATGTTGATGATCGTGGCCCGGTCTGAGGTTTTCAGGGCAGGGAGGCATTCGCGGCAAAGAATAAACGGAGCCTGCGCGTTAATGGTAAAGAGCCGCTGCCATTCTTCATCACTTGACTGGTCAAATGGTTTTTTTATGGCCGTGCCAGCATTGTTAATCAGGATATCCAATTGCCCATAGCATTCTATTGCGTTTTTGGCCAGTTGATTTGTTTCTTCACTATTCAACAAATCACAGGTAAATGCTGTGGCATTCCCACCTTCACTTTGAATTTGTTGAATGAGTTCCTCCAGGAGTGCATTTGAACGGCCGGATACAATGACATTTGCACCTGCCCGAGCCAGATTGAGGGCAATTGATTTGCCAATCCCACGACTGGCGCCAGTTACTAGCGCCACACGATCGCTTAAAACTTGTTCTTTTTCCATGTTTATTTCTTCCATTCGATGGCCAGTGCTCCACGCATAGCACCCATTTCATATCCGCGAGCTTGATCTTCAGGGTAATGCTGGGAAAGGGCCGTTTTGATTTCATCAACAATGCCTTCCTCTTTACCATGGCACATCAAACAGGTTGGATCATCAATCACGATAGGCAACAAAACAGTTACATCTGAACGGGAAGTAATGACTCCAGGTTGCAAGGATTGATTGTCGTTGATCATGGCTTCGCTTTGTTTGAGCCATTGTGCTTCATCCCTTGTTGGGGTATGTCGCCGGGGATTTCGGGTTTTCAGGCTAATGCGCCTAAGTTGTTTAATTTCAGGATATTTGGAGGTATAAGTTTCTTCGGCTTCTTTAGACACATTTTTGCATACCCCGATGGCTTTACCCGGCCCGGCAGTCATTAAGGCGTTTTGCAGTTCCCCCTTTAGCTCACTGGAAAATTCCTTGCCGATGGACTTGCTTTTCGTAATAAGATCATTGATCTCTTGTTGTGTTAATTGACGTTGAGCACAGCCAACTAGCAGCAAGAAACTCAATAAAGGAATGATGAAGAGGGCTTTGTTTTTCATGGTGATTTCCTTTGATAACATCATTTGTTAGGCACCTTACACTCACATCTTACATGGTTTAAACCGGATTTTATAGCGAAAAAGTGTAACTTCTTGCTATAAATCAAAAATTCAATAATAAAATATCTATATCCTATTGACAAATTAAAATATTCAATATATATATTAAATAATTCAATTTAGAGATTGAAAAATGAGAAAACGAATTGTCTCCAATTGTCCGGTATGCAACAGCTCCGACATCCAAATCGGGGGGATTAAATGCAATGATTGCCAAACCCAAATTGATACCCAAATCCCCGTACCGACTTTTTTTCAACTACCGGATGAATTGCAGGAATTCGCTTTCGTTTTTCTCAAAAAACGTGGAAATATCCGCGAAGTGGAAAAGGCCTTGGGCATATCCTACCCCACGGTTTGCAAAAAACTGGATCAAATCAACCAGATTTTAGGTCAGGAAAGCGTTCCTGGCCCCAAAACAGAAATATTGGACCGGCTGGAAAAAGGCGAAATCACCGCCCAAGAAGCCGCCAAACTGCTGAGAAGTAAATAAAACGAAATAAGGGGAGGTAGAAATGAATTTAGCCACTAATGAAGTTTTTTCCAATATTTGGAGAAATTCAGGCACACTAATCGTCTATCCTATATATGCTGCAATAGGGCTGACCGTATTCTTTTTAATGGTCTACCTCAACAAGCGCTATCTCGAGGTTTCAACTAAATATGCATTAGTCGTAACCTTAATAAGTGCAATCACTTGTCTTCTTGTCATCGCCAATCCAAACCTCCTCCCCTTTTATCGGCAGCCACCCTCTTTACAATTCAACCTTTTTAATCCCAGCCCTTTACATGTTCATTCTCTTCCACAAGGACTTCTCTTCCTATTTGCTATTCCCTTTTGTGTAAAGTTGTATAAGAAATGGATTGGAGGAGAATTGAATGAGAATGAAAAGAAGAGGGGCATGGAAGGCATTCATGCCTGGCTTACTCCCGGAAACTTGATTTGCTGCTTTGGCATAGCATTCTTTTCTTGGCATGGCTATGACGCTAATTTCTGGGGTGTCTTATTCCCATTGCTCTGCGTCATTATCATGTATCCCGTCTTGAACATGTTTTCTCACATGGCCAATAAGCCACCTTCACCCCGCGAGGATCTCTCCAAAGCCCGAGAGAAAATCTTCCAACTGCTTGAAAATGGGAAAATTACTGTCGAGGAGAGCGCCGAGCTGCTTCGAGCGTTGAGTGATAATTCTGATGATGATCAAGCTGATTCAAAACCTGTAACAAAAAATAACTAAAAGGAGAATAAAATGGCACAAACTATGCCTCAAACAAGCTGGGGAATCTCACTCTTTCCAATCGTCATTCTTTTTGGAATAATTGTTCTTTTTATCATGGCATTGATTTATAAGCGTTATCTTGCCTCTTCCTTTGGCAAAGGATTGCTTGTTTCATTCATTGCGATCATCGCTTGTTTCGCTGCTATTCTTACGCCTATCCTGCTTATCACTTATGCAAATCAACAGCAACAGGTAGTCAAATTAACCACTTCGCTGGTTTTGGTTAATTATATCCCTCGTGGATTATTGTTTCTCTTCGCAGTACCTTTTGCTTTCAAAATGTTCGATAAGTGGATCAACAACCGCTTGATCGATCAAGAACGCATCCCTGGAATAGATGGCGTCCGCGCATGGTTCGGAGCGGGAAACGTAATATGCATCGTAGGAATCGCCTTTTGTGCATGGAAGGGTTATGAATCGTCATTTTGGCTGACTTTGTTCATATTATTGGCATTAACAATCGCTTACCCCATCATCAACATGCTTTCTCATCGAGGAACAGCCCCGCGTGAAGATCTATCCCGTGCACGTGATAAAATTCTTCAAATGCTCGAAGAAGGCAAAATCTCCAGCACCGAAAGCGCTGAACTGCTCAAAGCCTTGGGAGAACGTGAGGAACAAAAGGATCAATAGCATATAATAACCATTCCCC
>CAZFER010000053.1:0-46641 GCA_964517495.1 uncultured bacterium
AGGATATTCTCGCCAATCAGCAAATTGGCGATCAAATCGAACAAGGTGATCTCGTTGCCCGCCGGTTCCAGATTCGGGACATGGATGATGTCGAGCTTACTCCAGAAGAAATTGCCCGGAGAAGTGACCATGTTGATACAGTAGCAAAAATAATTAGACAGATGCTCACCGGGAAAGAAGGCGTTGAAAAAGCCGCTCTTGAAGGGCGGATAATATCGACGAATCCAGAAGATGGCAGCATCGATATTGTTGATACCCGGGATAATATTCGTAAGGTTGAGGATTACCTCAGCACCATTCGCGGTGAGTCATCTCAGGAAATCCTTATTGAATCCTTTAAGGTTATGCACGTTGATGTCTACACCATTTCCGATGCGTTGGGATACCTTTTCTATGATTCCCAGCAATCAACACGAGCGCTTTATCTTTCACAGAACAACTTCCAGGCGGTTGGTTCAAGTGAAGATGCCGATGCAGGGCAGAATGTAGGTAGTTTGTATGAAGAAACCACACGAAACCGTTTTAACCTGACTGGTGGTGGTGGCGGTGGAACCGACTTGCTTCAGTTTTTCCAAGTCCGATTCTTCCCGGATGAAAACACAAATAGTATTGTGGTGTTTACCATGGACCAGGAAGTGCTTGATTTGGTTACCCGCGTTATCAACACGTATGATCAACCCCAACGTATGGTTGAAATGGAAAACCGGGTTGTCTCGGTTTCGCTCACTGACTTGCGGACCATTAATTTTGACTATATCTTAACAAATCCATTCCTGGATAAGATCAGTTTGAATCCTGAAAACCTGAATATGGATTTCAACATGATCGACAGTGCCAATGATACGGCTGATCCTGGCTTTAAATTTAACTTGACCACCATTGGTGAATCCAGGCTTCAATTTGCCATGAACCTGCTTGAATCCACTCAAAGTTTCAACGTGTTATCAGCGCCAAAGATGTTGGCTATTCCCAACTCGCTGGTTCCCCCCATTTTCTTTGTTGGTGACCAGGTTCCATATGCGGATGATGTGCAGTTTGAAGATCAAGGTGATGATGACCCCACAAACAACCGCTTGGTGGCCAACTTCCAGCGTACTTCCGTGGGTGTTTCACTGGCGATGATTCCCTTCATTCTGAATGATGATCACATCTACTTTGAGGTGCAAACCAATATTACGGAAGCCGGTGAACGTCTCCCAGTTGGCATTACAGGTGAGGCGCCTCCAGGACAAACTGTTCCAAACATCGGTCCATTGCTTCTTGGTCAAAAATTCGTTCAAACCAGTGTTCGCTTGAGAAACGGTGAGACGTTGGTTCTGGCCGGTTTAATTGATGAAAAAGAGACCGAAAGTTTGAACAAGGTTCCTCTACTTCATAAGATCCCATTCCTGGGTAATCTCTTCCAGGATCGTTCAATCGAAAAGACCAAAACCTCGACCATGATCTTTATCACGGCACGTATTATCGAACCGGATTATTGATCCTGACTTTGAATTCATAACATAAAGCTGATTTACCCCCGAATGGCCAGTGGCTTTCGGGGGTTTATTTTTAGGTGTCTTTCGATAAGAATCAAAAGCGTAATGGATTTATATAGGTTGAAAAATTTAACTTTAGGAGGTTAACACTTATGATGTATCGATTTATGTCATTGACTGTCTTCTGCATTTTTACCATTCTATCGGTTGCTGCAGAGCAGATCATCGTCAAGGCAGGGCAAAGCGATCGGCAGGCGACACCGGTTTTTCTTGACTTGGATCAGCCACAAGATAAACCAATTTGTCTGAAACAAGATAATTCAATCATCCCCGTTCAGATTGAAATGTTAGAAAACGGGAAGCAGCGTATTTGGTGGATTATCGATCAATTAAGAGCTAATGAAAGCATGCAATTAAAAATTGAGGAATCGGAATCAGATACCCAATATAAACAATTTCATTGGAACGATAATCCTGGCCAGTGGATTGATCTTTTATATGGTGGAAAATCTGTTATTCGTTATATGTGCACGCCCTTCGATCCCGATAATATTGAACAAACCAAAAAAACATTTCATCATGTTTTTGATCCTTCCAGTGATATACTTATCACTAAAGGCGCAGGGGGGCGTTATTCTCACCATCGTGGCATTTTCTTTGGTTATAGCCGTGTTAAATTTGATGATCAATCCTATGATACATGGCATGCCCAAAAGGGAGAGCATCAACTGCATAAAAAAGTTCTTAATACGAATACAGGTCCCGTTTTTGGTTCACATACTGTTTTGATTCATTGGAATGATCGGGAAGGGAAGGCATTTATACAAGAATCTCGAAAACTAAGGGTGTTTCGGCAGCCTTCCGGCGAATGGTTGATTGATTGCCATTCAACGTTAAAAACATTACGTGGTCCCATTCGATTGGATGGTGATCGGCAGCATGCTGGATTTCAATTCAGAGCGTCTCAATATGTGGCCGATCATCAAAACGAAACCCGTTATCTGCGGCCTGAAAAGTGGAGTGAATTGGAACCAGACAAGCAATACAACACTGCCGAACACATGGATTTACCCTGGAATGCCTTGCAATTCAACGTGGAAGATAAATCCTTTACCGTCGCATATTTATCCGATCCTGAAAATCCCGGTAATGCCGAGTTTTCCGAGCGATTATATGGACGGTTTGGTGAGTTTTTCCCTTATGACCTTACAGAAGATAATCCACTACATGTTCATTATCGTTTTTGGGTTACAAATACAAGAGATGTGTCGAGAGATGAGATTGAATTACGTTATGCCGATTTGGCTAACCCACCCAAGGTTGAATTTGTGAGTGAATAAGTTTAATCAAAAAAGGGAGGAAGACTGGAAAGTTGAAAACCAGTTTCCTCCCTTATTGTTTTAATGAGGTATTATTCGAATAACGTCCAGTCTTCCACCACCGTATCAAATTCTTTCAAATCAAGTGCCATCCATTGCTCACTTCGTTGGAGTGAGTATCCTAATTCAGCATCACATCGACATACGCTCATTGATATGTTTTAAATGTTTTTTAAGGGAATCACACATGAATTCACAGAATGTATGTAATCCTCGGCTTTCAACGGAATAGATGGTTTGAACACCTGATTTCCGTTGGTTTACATATCCATGCCGGTATAAAATGGATAGATGTTTTGAAACAGTGGCCTGGCTTTTCCCGACAATTTTGGCTAATTCATTCACCGAATGTTCTTTATCCATTAGGTGATGCAACAATTGAATCCTGGTTGCATCACCCAAGGCGCGAATCCGTTCGGCGAGCATCTCCCGAAAAGCGGGATTGGATAGTTCTGAGAACTCGGTGGTGTCGTTCAAGGGGGTATTCTCCTTAGGCTGTTGTGATTACATCCGATGGTTAACAATAGGATCATTGTTGAGGTTTTGTATCCTCTTCATCAAGAAGCCCCTGTTCCTTAAGTTGTTCGTATTCCATTGGATGGCGATGTTTTAAATGGTCTACCGACATCTTACCGGTCAGCCAGGTGGTGCTCATGGGATATTCTTCGGGGTGGAAAATAACAAAGAAGAAGTGCCAGATAACAATCGCCAGGGTTGCCAAAACCGCCTCGTAATAGTGGATTAATTCAGCGATGTCGATCGCCCATTTGGGAAGATTGGCGAAGGCCATAATAGGGAACCAGAGGATTAAACCGGTAACAGCCATAATAACCACGCCCCAAATCAGAGCCCAAAATTCCATTTTTTCAGTGTAGTCATAGCGTCCAAACTGTGGGGGTTCTTTCCGTTTTCCCAGATGATAGCTGATGTGTTGCCAGACATGGACGACATCACTGGGGTAGGGAAGGAAGGCGATAAATTCCTGCCGTCCGCGTTTGGTTACCAGCATATAGGCGGCGTAAACAAGAGAGGTCGCGATTAATATAACACCGGCGATACGGTGCAATAATTGGCGTATATCCTCTGTCATTTGCATATAAGATAACAGCGTTACCCACCATGATCGTGGATTAACCAAGGCGAAACCAGTAATAACAAGGACGATGAATGAGATGGTCAAGAAAATATGACAAATGATTTCAAAAGTCGTGAAACGTGTATAACTTGGTTTTTTCTTTTCATGTTTGAATTTCTCTTTTAAAAGTGCCCATAAAATAACACCATTATGAACCAACATGGCGCCGATAATGATAATAATTAGGGGAATGTAAATCCGTGGCACCCAGGCGGCGATATAGTCAGACCGCAACGTAACTTCCGAGTGAATTGGTGCGGCCAGCACGTTTTCAGATATACCCGGATGGCATGTTCCACAGGTTTCAACCAATCGTTCCTGGCTGACGGTTGAGCGTGGATCTTCAGGGGGAAGAATCAGATGGTTGCCGTGGCAGCTTCCACAGTTGGCAACTTTTTTCGAACCGCGTTGAAGTGCCAGGCCATGATAACTGTCAAAGAAATTTTCCACTTTTCCGGAAGCGATTTTGTATTTTTCGTTAATGACGATGGAGGCATGGCAACGTCCGCAGGTATTATCGGACAAATTGAAAAACGAAACGGGTGAACGTTCATCGGTAACACGATAAATGGAGTGTTCACCGTGGCAATCCGTGCAAACCGGTGCGTCTTTGTGCCCGCTTTCCACTGATACACCATGTTCGCTTTCCAGGAATTGTTCTTTTTCAGTGGTGTGGCATTGACCGCAGGTTTCGGCCACGTTAAAGAAGTTCGTTTTAGACTGGATATTTCGGAGAGGCAAGACACTGTGGTATCCATGGCAATCCGCACACGAAGGTGCCTCTTCGTTACCGCGGAGAAGTTCTTTGGCGTGCACACCTTCTTCATATAATGCTTCCACCTGCGGAGGCTTGATTTTATATGAGTCCATTATGCTTTCATCAGAATGGCACTTGCCACACGTGTCTTGAACATTGAATTTATTGACCGGGGAATCAGCATTATCTGCTGGGAGAATCATATGTGGGTCACCATGACATGTTTTGCATGATGGTCCATTTTCCATTTCATGGACCGATTCAGTTAATTCTTCCTGAACGCTATGGCATGTAGAACAATCCACCGGTTCCAACTCAAAATCGTGGGGTAATTCTTCAATATCGCTGTGGCAGCCAATGCATCCAAAATCTCCATGCATTGAGGCAGCAAATGCATCTGGATCGATATACATTGATACTTCTTCGTCATTAATCTCACCGGTAAGGTCTTCTTCAGCATGGCATTCAAAACAACTTTGCACATCATCCACATCCTGTCCCAAGGATGGACAGATAGCAATTAGGCTGCTCGTTGCAAGAATGATAACGATCTGGAAAAGAAAAGAGAGTTGTGATGGTAAGGATTGCTTCATGTTTCACTCCGATGTGTATTATTGCTGGATGTATCCATTATATCTATGAATATACGAACACCATGCCGTATAGGATGGTTGCAACAATGATGAGTCCGATCGCCAGAAAGGTAAATCCACATATAACAGACGTCCATGCGACCCATTTGGGTGGAGGCCCTACAATGTGTTTTTCCAATTCGCCACTTTCAACCAATTGTTGATATTCACGCGGCCGTTCTTCTTTAAATTCCTCCAATGGGATTCGGCCAGTGAAGATCACGGGATCCATGGGGAACACACCTGGCCGGAAATGGGTATTGAAAAAGTGGATGGTGAATATAAAACCAGCGGCCAGTAAAGCTTCATCACTGTGGATTACCGTTGCCAGATTGATAATCCAACCAGGGAGAATCCAGGTGATTTTTTCAGGAAACCATAAGATTAAACCCGTCACTCCAATAATGGCAACACCCCAGAAGACAGCAAAATAATCAAATTTTTCCCAATATGTCCAACGGCCAAATATCGGTCGTGGTCCCAGGCCAAGAAACCACTTGAAATTCTCAATCAATTGTTGGACATCACGCCAGGTGGGCAACATGGTGTTTTCACCATAGAAGAGGTCTTTCATGGTCATCTCTTTCCGTTTCATCATTCGGAAAAGGAAGAAGAGATGAGTACCAAAATACCCAAATGTAACAATGGCACCGATGCGGTGGATGATTCCCATCGTTTGTGGTCCCCCCAATATTCTGGAAAAAAACTCGAACAAGGGTACATCCGGAAACTTTAGGATCATGCCTGTAATGGCCAGGCTCATAAAGCTGATAATCACAAAAATATGGGTTATACGATGACGTAATTGAAAACGCCGGTAATATTTGGTTTCGTCTGTTTGAATGATGCTGCGTGGATGAATGTGTTCCTTTTCCCTGTAATGAAAAATAAGCGATCGGATCAGCCATAAAAACGTATGAATTCCAAAAAAGCCTAGGGTGCCGATAAGCAGAGAGGTCATAAACCAGAAGGAGTAATACATTAAGGGATAATTTTCGCTATCATGGTGGGTGGCATGTGTGAGGTAACCGGTAAATTTTCGATGAGATCCGGGATGGCACTGCTTGCAGGTATCGATAATATTTTCACGATGCAGGGTTGAACGGGGATCGCTAAGGGGGAAGATTTTATGAGAACCATGGCAGTCGTAACACTTGGCCGCCAGCGTGCCACCCAGTTTGGTGACTTTGCCATGATAGGTTTCGAAGTACGAGTCTGTGAGTTCCATGTGGCATTGCCCGCATTGTTGGATGATTTCGGTGCGAAAATCGGTTTCATCCACCCGGGTAATGGCATGGGATTGATGGCAATCATTACATCCAGGGAGTTCTTTTTCGGTTGGATTGGCTTCGTGACTATGAATGCTTGTACGGAATTGTTCATAAATACCTAAATGGCATTCACCACATGTTTGACCGACGTTCTTTGGATGAACGGAAGACATGGGATTCGAACTGGGAAGTTGTTTGTGAGTCGTGTGACAATCGGTACAGATGGCGGTGACCATCAATCCACTTTCGATTAAGCCTTTCCCATGAATGCTCATCGAATAATTTTCGATGATGTGTTCTTCTGATGTTACATCTCTCACCAGGGCGGCAGGTTGGCCATCTGCATGACATCGGCTGCAAAGAGTGGGAACATTGCGAGGGAAAGTTGGTGATTCCTGATTATTTTTTGATAAAACATCATGGCTTCCATGGCAAAACAGGCAGGATGGGGCGTTTTCATCGCCCTTTGTTTCGAGCAAACCATGAATGCCTTGCTTGTGGTTGTCCACCTGTTCGGCGTGGCAAACGGAGCAATCTACAGGATCGCTGTCTTTACACACAGGATTGTTATCTGGATGAACGTCAAAGTGGCATTTGACACAGGATGTATCGGCATGGATGGAATGCTCCAGTTTTTCCTGATCCACATAAAGGCTGATGGTTTCACCATCTTTTTCCATTGTTAATTCGGGATCACGATGGCATGTCATACACACCCGGTCAGAGATTTGAATATCCTCATAAAAGACTCTCCGGATTTTGTGGGGGGAATGGCATTCAATGCAAATAGGTATTTTTCCAGGTTCTTTTTCCCATAATTGCCCTTCGATAACCTTTGCATGAACCTTCTCTATTTGGGCATGGCACGTTTTGCATGTATCGACAACATTGTTTTCATTTATTTTTGAGTCTGGATTTTGATGCGGCAGGATATTGTGTGATCCATGGCAGCTGGTACATACTGCTGTGACGACAAGGCCTCGTTCAAATAATCCTTCCCCATGGATCGACATGGAATAGTTTGAAACCACATTATGTTGATCAATCTCATGGGTTTCAGTCATTTCAGTTCCCTCTTTATGGCATTGGCCACAGGTTGAGGGGATGTTCATGATGTAAGTTTTCGATTCGGGATTACGGGGTGGCAATACATCATGCACACCATGACAGGAACCACACGTGGGTGCAAATTGATCTTTACGATTAAACGCTGCTTCACCATGCACGCTTGCCGAAAAAGTATCCATGACATCAAAGTGGCAGCGGGTGCATTCAACTCGTTCTAATTCGAAAGCATGTGGTATTTCTTCAATATCCTCATGGCAATCCACGCATGAAAACCCCCCATGAGTGGAGTTTTCATACTTTTCTCCATTTACGTATACAGAAACTTCTTCTCCATTAATTTCGCCCGTAATATCTTCTTCACCATGGCATTCCAGGCATGTTTCAATTTCGCTAATGTCTTGGGAATAAGTAAAAGGTGAAAGGAGAATGATGCTTGAAATGAGAAGTATAGGAAGAAGATGTGCTAATTTCATGGATGCCTCAAATATGGAATAAAAGATAAACTTTCATTATTTTTAGTATAGCTATATAGCCAAAATAATAAAGCCGTGATTGGGGAAAAGTTGGATAAACCTATTTTAATAAACAATTTACATGATAAATTTTATAATGTTTTTTTTTTCAAAAAAATGAACGAATACTATTTACATCAGTTTCATTGTCATGTAAATTGGAACATAGGATGTGGATATAGAAAAGTTAACTAAATTGATATAAATATAAATCATAATATTTATAAATTTTATAAACATTTTACTTTACATACGCTTATGAAACCGACACCTATTACTCAACTCCTACCGATCTTAGTTACTTTGTTAGTTTTACCGATGTGTGTGCCCGCTGCTGAAATACAGCTCTTAACAGTTTCTCCACGGATGGTGGAAATGGATGAGGGGGATTTATTTGATAAAACCGCATCCGGTTTTGCAATCGTCGAGATAGGTGGAAAAGTGTATTTGCAGGTTACTCCACGTGATAATCCCGCCGATTGGACAAACATAAGCTGGTCATTTGATAGCCACCCCATCAATTCCGGCGTAGTATTTCAAGCAACAGATTCATTGTTGAACGCATTTCAACCTGATAAGGATGGCGAATATGCGGTTCGATTTACCGCAGATTACCAAGGCGATTCAGTTGTCCTTACAGGAACCATTCTAGCGGGTTATTACATTGGCGCTGGTGGCCTGGCGGGCGAATTACCGGGATGTGCCCTTTGTCACAGTGATATTGCACAGTCATGGAGCCAAACCGCTCATGCAAGTGTTTTTCAACGCTTTTTGAATGGTGAAGAAACCGGTCAGTATGATCTTTCTTTCTTCCAGTGGCATACATTGGGATTTGATCAAGATCCACTTGCTAAAAATGGGGGATTTGATGATAAAGCCAATGAGCTTGGAGTGGATTTGAATGGATTGGTTGATCAAGTTGGGCAGGCCTATCAGTTACAGAATGATTCAGATCCGGCAAATGATCCTGACTTTTTTGCCGCTTTGCCTCGTCCTGTAAGAGCCAAAGCCAATGTTCAATGTGAAAGTTGTCATGGACCAGGGTCAAAACACTTTGGTACAATCGGTACGATTGGTAATTCATGGTCAGCGCATGTTTGTTTGACATGCCATGATGATTTTGAACCGGTGGCGAAACCCGTTGCCCAAGACACCTCTGGCCATTCAACCATAAATCCACTGTTTAGTGATTTCCCTGGTCTTTTAAAATCAGATTGTGCCAAATGCCACTCCGCGCAGGCTTTTGTGGCATTTGCGGTGGAAAACAAAGTTGATGAGTATCTCAATTCTGACGTTGAACCGCATGGTATAACATGTGCGGCTTGCCATGATCCCCATGAAAAGAATCACGCGAAAACCTTGCGTATTCAAGGTGATGTCACGCTTGAAGGAGGAGCGGTTTTTAAAGACGGTGGCCGTGGATCCATGTGCGTGGTTTGCCATGAATCGAGGGTGTATGCACCTTTACAGACATACATCAATTCAAATCGAGGTGGTCCTCACTATGCCCCGCAAGCTGATATCACCCTAGGTATTAATGCCTGGGATTTTGGCGAACCATATGAAACGGGTGAATCGATCCATAAACTGGTAGTGGAAGATACTTGTGTGGCCTGCCACATGGCGGATATTCCCGAGAATGGCTGGACAGAGGAAGAAGGAATACTCCTTGGCGGCCATAGTTTTAAAATGGCTAATCATCGCGGAACCAACGATCCATCTGATGATATAAACAATCTGCGCAATTCATGCTTGCCCTGTCATTTTACGTTGACCAGTTTTGACAGACCCACACCGCCAGGAACTGATTTTGATGGTGATGGGCTGCATGAAGGCATTCAAACGGAAGTTCAGGGATTGCTGGATCAAATCGCTTCCATATTGATGGCTCGCTATTCAACGTTGGTGCGTCATCCTGATGGTGAACTTGAAGTCTCATCCCAGTTATTTTCTGTGCTCAGTTTTGATGAAAAAGCCGTGATTCATAATTATCGTTTGGTGCAGCGGGATGGCAGCCTTGGCATTCACAATCCACGTTTTGCTGTAGGAGTGCTTCAACGCTCATTAAAAGCGCTTTGAGAGAAATAGATCGTTAAACAAAGAAATTTGATTATTGATATCGCTACATCGCGGGAATGGTCTCATGAATGAAAAATATCTAAAAATCTTCAGTCTCTTAACCTGCTTGATCGTTTGTCTTATCCCAACGAAAGCATGGAGCCAGGAAACAGCGGATGAGGTGGATGACGTCACTAAAAGCGAATTATTTGGTTACATGGATATGTCAGGAAGCCTTTATTCGACCTTTCAATTTCGCAGTTTTGATAGCCGGGACGATAGCGATCTGTATCAATTCCTTTCCCTCGAACTTGATGATATATACAAAGATACCATTGATGGGGCTTTCTCCATGATGTGGCATGAGAATCTGAATGGTGCGAATGCTTTAAAAGCAGGAGAGAATTACGATCCATTTATCGATCTCGATTTGACCAACGATAGTAATCGATTTCGCTTTTTTACCGGATATGTTGATATAAAGAAAGTGTTTTTTGAAGACAGTTCGCTTCGATTAGGGCGTCAATATCTGGAAGAGATCGATCATGCCCATTTTGATGGCGCCACTTACCGCTTCAGCCCTATTGAATCACTCGATGTCACTCTCTTTGGCGGACGTCCGATTACCTATTATTCACCCACTAGCGGTGATTCTCTGTACGGTACCAATTTGCAGTATCAGTTCTCGCATACCACCAAGGCGGCAATGCGGTATTACCGTTATGATACGGATGAATATATCGACGATTTAGGGGCGGTAGAATTATGGCATATGTTTTCGCCCAGTGTACAATCTCATTTTGAGTTTTCATTGTTGGATGGTGAACCCTATATCTTGCAATCCGACCTATACGCCCAATGGGATGAAATGGACTTTGATGTGGTGGCGCAACTCATTCGTTTATTTGATGATGTTGGTGACCACACCATCAACTTTGATCCCTATTTCCCCTTGCTGAATAATTATGAACCATTTACCTATGGGGCGCTGAATGCAACCAAGGGATTGGGAGACTATTTTAGCCTGGTCGGTGGATTTGATATTCGACAATCGGATGATATTAATGATCCAGTGACGGGATTCACCAACCGCGATTATTGGCGGATAACAGCTGGGGCGGAAGTGTATCCCACCAAACAATTGACGATTAGCGTGAATGGCGAATATTGGGATGTGGATGATGATGACCAATTCACCGGAATCACCGGCGAGATTGAATACCGACCCAATAAAAAATGGACCCTTACCGCTGGTGTGGATTATGGTGAGTATGTTCAGCATTATCGCGATGAATTTTTATATCTTTTTGGTCAAGACGAAACCTTCCGCATCACGCCGGATGCGATTACCTATTATGCGCGGGTACGCTGGAAACCCACATCCAAACTATACACGGGCATGACCTTTGAAGTGGAAGACAACGATTGGGATGAAGACGAGTGGTATTCACTCCGGCTCGAAATAGGGAGTCATTTCTAACATGAAACGATTAAAATCTTCATTTGCATTGGCAGGAATCATTATCTTAGGTTTATGGTCTGGCGGGTGTGATCCGGAACAGGCGAAATATACCTTTCCTCACAAACCCCACCATGAGTTTGAACTGAGCTGTGACATGTGCCACGAATTGGGCGAAACGACGGTATCGATGCCTTCATTTTTATCATGTACAACCTGCCATGAAGCGGATGATGAAGAGGTATTCGGTGGTTGTTTTTCATGCCATGAGCAACACAATGTTGAAATGGATGAGGATTCAGTTTTTAAACATGGTGAGCTGTTTCGTAAAACCCTGCCTGCGGGATGGCATGATGTTAAATACAATCATGGTGAATACCTGGATGAAGATAGTGATTGCCTGGCTTGCCATGCCAATATTCCTGAATCAGAATTTTCATCGGTTGACAATCTTCCTTCTATGGAAAAATCGATGGATGTGCATGAGGAATGGGGGCTTTCCAATGATTGCGCTGTATGTCACTTGGAAGTAAGTTTGGTTTCTGCACCGCCCAGCCATGATTCGAATTGGCCAAGACAGCATGGCCGCGTTTCTGAATTTTTTGACAAATCCAAATGTCTGCTTTGCCACCAGGAAGCCACGTGCAAGATGTGCCATCAAACCCAAAAACCTAAAGACCATACCAACCTTTTCCGCCGCAAAACTCACGGCATCAAGGCAACCTTTGACCGCGCCCGCTGTGTGGTGTGTCACCGTGAGGATGAATGTATCATTTGTCACAAGGCTACTGCCGAACCGATGCCTGCAGCTCCCTACCATACACCAGGTGCTTCGTGCCTGTCCTGCCACAGCCCAATGGCAGCCAAAGGCCCAGCTCCTCGTCCACCGCAACGATTCCTGGTTCCCATGCCCCACCGCATGATGATGGGCGTGAGCTCCGAGAAGTGTTTGAGTTGTCATAGCTTCTGATATTAATTGATAGTCATCTTCTCATCGAACTAGAGGTTTGATGATAATTCCAAACAAGGAACAATGTGAAAATTGTTTTTGTATTCGTGAAATGAAGTGGAAAATAGATAACTTGTATTATTGGTATTTACTTATAAAATAGGTGAATAAGTTGAATAGAATGTATCCACGTAATATATGTTGGATAGGAGATTCTCTTAAAGTATTAAAAGAGTTTCCAAAACAAGTACAAAAAGATATTGGTGATGCTCTTAACGATGTTCAACATGGTGTAACTCCCCCGTTTGCAAAGCCTTTAAAAAATGTTGGTAACGGCGTTTTTGAAATTGTAAGTAGATTAGATAAAAATACTTATAGGACAGTATATACTTTTAAAATTGGGAGAGATGTGTATGTTCTACATGCTTTTCAGAAAAAATCTCATAAAGGAATAGAAACAGCGCAGAAAGACATTGATCTGATTAAAAAGCGTTACAGAAAAGCATTGGAGATAGAGAAAGGAAAAATATAATGCCAACTGAAAGTGATTGTGGAGTCACAAAAAGCTGTGGTAATGTTTTTGCTGACCTAGGTCTTGAGGATGCGGATGAGCTATTAATGCGTGCGGAACTGGGTCGTTCTATTCGTCTCATCTTGGAAAAGTGTGGTTATAAACAGCATGAAGCAGCCAATATATTAGGAGTAGCTCAATCAGAAATTTCCCAACTAATGAATGGGAGATATAATCTTTTTTCAGAAGGCCGGTTACTATCGTTTCTTAATAAATTGGATTATACTACTACAATAAAAATAACTCCCACTAAAAAAGGTGAAAAACAACAGCAAGTTATTTACCCTTAATAACATGCAATCCTTTTATTTTTGCTACAAATTTCTCATCAATCTTTTATCACAATCTCAGCACGGTGGAACTCCAGGTCAATTACTCGTGGATTGCTGATTTTAAAGCCAATTACCTCGTTCTGATCGTTTCGGAAAAATGAACCTGTCAATAATTCGGATTCGAGAAAGATGATCATGTCACGTCGTATGGTTCTGGCGGTGAAACTAAAATGCGGACCTCGTGGCCATACAAATTTAAGTAGATTATCTTCAAATTTGATGCGGCAAAAGCCATCCACCTCATCACTATAATACAGGCCAAGAAACTGCTGAGCATCCTCTGAACGTATTGAAATTTGGGCTGTTAGTGGTTTATCTGATTTATCCTTTTTACGGTTTTTGTTATAGATATCGCTTAAAAATGTGTTGAAAGTGAGATCAGGAGATGAGAGATTTTCAAAATTAGCTCCTAGTCCCATGCCACGAAGTGCCGGTTCATAATTGGAAAAATCGGAAATGTCAGTTGGTGGGTAATCTCGATAAATATCACCAATCTGCAGCGATTTTTCCAATAATACACTGGAATCAAGATCAGCACTGTTGGATAAAGTAATGATAGACAAATGTTGATGGGGATAACGAAGTAAATTGCCGTGGTACCCACCCAAATCGCCTCCGTGGTAAACGATTTTATCACCGTTGTAATCACCGACAATCAGCCCTCCGGAATAGCCTGTGGGAGTACCGTTGTTTAATTCTCCAGATTGTTCCATGCGTAAAAATATACGGCGATCACCCACTTCTGGATCGTAAAAATTTTGATCCCACTTGGCCAAATCACGAACAGTGGAAATAATCCCTCCTTCTCCCACGCTGGAGAAGTTCAGAGGACTGATATTGTATCCACCCTCTGGACTTGGCTCATAGGGATCCGCATATCGTTCCACGATTTTTTTATGATTATCGCGGCATTGAGTGTCCGTTATTCCCAATGGTTCGAAGATTCTTTCTTTGGCAAATTACGCAAATGATTGTCCACTCACACGAGCCACAATTTCTGCCAATAACATGTAACCTGTGTTGCTGTAAATGAAGTTTTCACCCGGCAGGAAATTGAGTGCACTCTGACGTGATACCAGATGCAAGGCTTGTTCTTTATTGATCAAATCTTCCATCAGGTTCCAACCGCCAAAAACCATTAGACCGAAATAATCACGTAAACCGCTGGTATGGTATATTAAATGCTGGATGGTGATGGATTCACCAAAATCAGGGAACTCGTCAATGTAAAGTTGGACCTCATCATGGAGTTCAAGCAAGCCATCCTTTTCCAATAAATAGATGGCAAATACTGTGAATTGCTTGGTGTTGGAGCCGATTCGATAAATGGTATCAGGTGAATTGGGTATTCCAAACTTTAAACTCGCCATTCCAAAACTATTCTCATATACAAATTCCCCATCTTTTACCACAGCCACTGAGCAGCCTGGGGTGTCAGTTCTATCCCACTTCCGAAACAATCGATCGACACGTTCATTGAATTCATATGCTTGAGTGGGGATACAGAAGAGTATAAATACTGCATATGCAATAATATGGTAATGAATACGTTTAGGCACACGCATATAGTGAGAGGGAATCATGGTTTACCCCTCCTTCCAAAAAGTGGATAAAACGATATGTGTTATTCCTTTTACGGTTGAGATGCAAGAAAGTTCCGATTTATTTATTCATTGAATCGCATAAGAAAACCGGTCCAATTAAAGTTGCGGTTGAAATAATTGGTCAGGCGGACAACAATTTCGTTTTTACCTTGCTTTAATGGGATTGGAAAGGATGTGGTTTCGAAGCCATTAAAATGCTGGCCGCCTTTAAAAACACATTCATTGTTGATCCACACCTCGATGGGATCATCATGGGCGAATACGCATTCGATGGTTTTTGCTTTATCGCTGTCTACAAACCGGCGGGCTAAGAAGGCATGGCCATTGCCACCCAGCTCAATTTCGCCGGCAATCTTGGTTTTGTGGCGGCCTATATAGGTTAAATTCAGCATTGGTCCAACAGACCACTCTTTCATCCAGCCAGCAGTGAAGGTTTCATTAAGCAGTCTGCATTCATATTCCTTCCCCTCATCCAGTTCATCCACGGAAGGAAGAACTGAAAAGCATTCTACGGTGGCGTTTCCAACGTTATCATGGGGAATCGGAACCGGCCCGAATACATCCCACTCGGTGGATTCACTTCGTGCACCATCTGCCAAGGTGGTATCGGCGGGAGTATCCTGATACCAAACCACCACACTTTCGGGGTTCAAATCGGCAAAAGCCCCCCATTCAATGGCGATTGATTCTTTGAAGGGATATACATTTTCCAAGTGATGGCGATAACGTCCCTCATCATTGGTATGTGCCACCGCATATGGGTGATGGGCACCTTTGCCGAACCAGGCGAAGGTAAAGTAATCCTCACCGTTGATGCCATGCAAATAGGCGGGATTATCCCCTTCGCCATCGATCACGGCAAAGTCGCCCCCGCCGTGGTCATGGCCGGTTTTATATAATGTCATCCCCACCCAATGGCCCTGGCCACGAAGATAAAGCACCTGATGCAGCCGGTGGCCGTTGGTGTTATCAGTTTTTTGATGAAGGGCATGAAAATAACCCCAAGAGGGCGCAAATGCCGGTACCTGCTCCGCTTCGACTTTGCCCGACAGTTTAACTTGCTCATCCCCATCATTTCTTATTAAAAGATCAAAGCTGTTTTTAAAAGGCATGGGAAAGTAGCAACTGCTGTCATTTGGTGTATGTTGATAAAAAGCGGCTCCTTTGAAGGGGCCGAAGAAGCGGTCCACAGGCGTGTTAACGGCATTATCAGGGTGATCTTCATAACGTATTATCATCTGTAAATTTGACTCTTCCGGCCATTTTAACCGTAATTCACGGACAATGGCGGGACCTTCCAAATGAGCAAAGGTCAACGTTTCGCCTGGATTAAGGGGAACATCCTTAAAATCATCAACCGTTCGTTCTAACGTCGATGAAGATCCTCGGCGATGCTGATGGGGCAGGCCAACATAAGACAAAGAGAGATCTTCGCCATTATCTTCACTTATTAATCGCGCTCCATTTAAACGGGTATCGTTCAGGCGATAATCAATCTGGCAAAACCATAGCCAAAATCGGGGGACACGCTGGACCACATCGATGCGTATGCTTTTTTCAAAGGGGATGGGTAAGTAAAAGTTGAAATCACGATTCCCCAAGGGGACATGATTAGCGGGCGCTACGGGTACATTAAAATTTTCCGCTGCTTGGATTAAGGCAACGTCAGTTCCTTTTATGCTGGGTGTTTTTTCACCATCGATATAGAATTCCCAATCAAAATAGGGTTCGCCACCTCCGCGGGTTGACCAGATATGTCGGATTGAACCCGAGCCTTCCACATCCAACAGGGTGTATCGATAGCCATCACCGGTCCACACGCCTGCATGGCGATCGGGGCTTTCCACAAAACTGTTTTTCCCCGGGCGATAGTCTTGGAGCACGAATAGACTGTCTAATGCACCCTGGCGCCACTGGGCAGGATCCACAGCCACCGGTTTTTCTTTCTCCACTTTTTCTTGTGGCTGTTCTATTGGTTTCATGTGGGCACAACCCACCACAAGAAGAAGTAAAAGAATGAAATGAAAGGTTTTTATCATACCAATAGATTGAGTCATTGTTCTCCCCAGGTAACGTGGATAGGTTTAGGTATTCTAACAATCAACTTTAATCATTCCGCTCAAGCTGATCAAGTATTTTTTCTTTCCCTTCCAGGCTTTGAGGCTCGACCAGTTTGACTTTGGGGCGTATACGCAAGCGTTCGAAGAGATCGTTTTCGATGTTGCTTCGAAGCGATTCGAGGGTTCTGATCTTATCCTGAAATATTTGAGGCGTGACTTCCACTTCCAACTCAATTTGGTCCGTGGTTTCCTTGCCCTTAAGGATAATTCGATAATTGGAAGTGACGTGCTCCACTTTAGCGAGAACTTGCCCCACTTCTGAAGGAAGAAATTCCACACCGTCAACAATGAGTAATTCATCTGAGCGCCGGGTGATATTCTCCATCCGGATAAAAGTACGTCCACATGGGCATTCATCTGTGATGAATGAGGTAACATCCCCTGTTCGATAACGAAGGAGGGGGAAGGCCTCTTTTGTTAGAGTGGTCAGGACCAATTCGCCGCGTTGTCCATGTGGAAGCACCTCACCAGTAGAGGGATCAATGATTTCCACCAGGAAGTGATCTTCATTGAGGTGCAAGCCATTCTTTTCGCTGCATTCATAAGCGATACCGGGTGAACAGATTTCAACCACACCATATTGAACGAACACATTGACGGAAAGGAATTCTTCGATTTGCTTTTTCACGTTTAGGGATAAAGGTTCCCCCACCAGAATAACCGTGTGCAGGAAGAGAGATTTAGGATCGAGTTGATGTTCTCGCAGATGACGTACAATATGCAATGCGCGTGATGGTGTGCAAATCAGGACCGATGTATGGTACTGAATCATAATCTGGATTTGATCAGCGATCGGCATGTTGTATAACGGTGTTACACACGCTCCCAACTGCTCGGCGCCGTAGTGCGCCACCAAGGCGCCAGGGAAAAGGGTGTAATCAAGATACACCTGAACCAAATCATTGGGTGACATTTCAGCCGCTGCAAATCCCCGTGCTTTTAGTTCAGTCCAAACCAGCACATCGTTTTTGGTATGGCCGATTACCAATGGTTCGCCCATGCCCGATGCGCTTGGATGCAGCCGTACTACTTCACGCAACGCCACCGCGAACATTCCATAGGGATGGTTTACCACCAAAGTGCGGCGATCGATAAGCGGCAGTTTGGTGATATCCTCCCGTGATCGTATTTGATTGGGAAGCATGCCTTGCTGTTTGAACCAGTTTTGATAGAACGATACGTTTCGAACCACGCGATTCACAATAGCTTGCAGCCGTTCCAACTGCAGTTGATGAAGCTGATCCCGATTGAGGGTTTCGTGTTTAATATCCCTGATGGGCATAATGCCACACTCCTATTCCCAAATTTCCTTGTACGCTTTCCCCAAATAAGCGCGTTCGATTTCCTGATTACGTTTGAGATCCTCGCACTCCCCTTCCATCACCATCTGGCCGGTTTCGATGACGTACCCCCGGTCAGCAATATCAAGCGCCAGTCTTGCGTTCTGTTCAACCAGCAGCACAGTTAGCCCCCGTTGGCGAAGCAGTTGAATGGTGTTGAAAATCTCATCGACGATACGCGGTGCCAATCCCATCGAAGGTTCATCAAGCAGAATTAATTTTGGATGGGCCATCAAGGCACGTGCAATGGCTAACATCTGTTGTTCCCCCCCGCTTAAGGTACCCGCCAACTGTTCGCCACGTTCTTTCAGTATGGGAAATAGCTCGAAAATTTCTTTAAGGCGGTCTTCAAATTCTCTTTTGCGTGAGCGCTGGTAATAATGATACGCTCCCAGGATTAAATTATCCATAACAGATAGCGAACTAAATAATTGGCGGCCTTCAGGAACGAGAGCGATTCCACATCGAATGGTTTGGATGGGAGAGAAGCGAGCTATATTTTTTTCATTAAAATGAACCTCACCATCGGAAGCGGAAAGCAGACCTGTAATAGTGTTCAGGAGTGTGCTTTTGCCTGCTCCATTGGCGCCGATCAGGGTAACGATCTCGCGTTCGTTGACGTGGAATGATATCCCCTTGATGATTTCAACACGTCCGATACAGCTTACAAGATTGGTGACGCGCAGCACGTTAGTTCCTCTCTTTCCCCAAATAGGCCGCGATGACATCAGGATTTTTTTGCACTTCACGGGGAGAGCCTTCCGCAATTTTTGCCCCATAATTCAAAACGCAGATTTCATCACTTATATCCATCACCAGCGACATATCATGTTCAATAACAAGCACGGTTATGCCTGTATCTCGTATTTTACAAATCAGATTCGCCAATTCCTCTGTCTCTCGAATATTCAAACCAGCGGCAGGTTCATCAAGAAGTATTAACGTGGGATTGGTGGCCAGCGCCCGGGCAATTTCCACACGCCTCTGTATTACAAATGGGACGTTTGATGGAGCGGCGTCAACATTGCGATCCACATTAACAAAGGCCAGCCATTTTTTGGCTTCCTGGACCATTTGTTTTTCTTCTTGACGTGCAAAAGGCGTTTTTAGGGAGGTGCTGAACATGTTGGCTTTTGTCCGACAATGCCGTCCGACCATGACGTTTTCCAATAACGTCATGTTTTGAAACAATTGGGCGGTTTGAAAGGTGCGTGAAATTCCCAAGTGGGCGACGATATGTGTTTTTTTTCCATTCAAACATTGCCCCTGGAACGAAATAGTACCCGCCGAGGGGGGCAGAACTGCACTGATTAGATTAAATAAGGTTGTTTTACCCGCTCCATTTGGCCCAATGACGGCTTTGATCTGCTTTTCATGCACAGAAAGCGAAACGTCTGAAACAGCGGTTAAGCCGCCAAAACGTCGGGTGATGTTGGTTAATTCAAGTAAAGTCGTCATGGTTTTCTTTGTGATGGCATAATATAGGTGAAATAGGTTTTTATTTTTTGTAAAAGCCGGGTTAATCCTCCCCACAATCCCCCAGGCAGGAAAATCATTATGGCCATCAGGATCACACCATAAATCAGAATATCATAATCATGGAATACGCGAAGATATTGTGGCAGTAAACGCATGATGAATGTCCCTAATATCGCGCCCCACACGTTGTTCATTCCCCCCACGGCCACCATCACGACTAAAATGACGGAGAATTTTAATGAACATGCGGTGGGACTGATAAAGGTGATGTAATGGACATATAAACTCCCCGCTAATGAGGCCAGCGCCGTGCTTAAAACAAAGATATGCACTTTATATCGTGCGGTATTAACACCCATCGCGTTAGCAGCCAATTCTCCCCCGTGGATGGAGCGCAGCGCTCGCCCAATGCGTGAATGAATCATATTTAATGTTAATAATAAAACCAGTAAGACGATGGACCATACGAAAATATAATAAACAAAATCACCCTTAAGTGTATAACCAAATAGTGACAACCGTGGAATACTGCGAATTCCGGAGGGTCCGCCGGTCAGTGGAACTTCAGCCGTCAGCGTAATGACAATAATCTCGCCCAATGCCAGGGTGGCCATTGCCAAATAATGGCCGCGTAACCGCAGGATGGGAATCCCGATTAGAAAAGCGAGGGAGGAGGTGAACACGATGGCGGCAATCATTGCCAGCCAGGGATTCATCGCTAATTTTGTGGTTAACAAGGCGGAAGTATAGGCTCCCAATCCAAAAAATGCCCCGTGTCCAAGCGAAATTTGCCCCGCATAACCCATGAGTAAACTCAAGCCAATAGTGATCAGGCAATAAATCCCGATGATGACAAAAATGGTGATCATATAGCTGTCCCGCCCCAGCCAGAGCGGGATCGCGATAAGAATGCACAAAAACAAGAAAAATAACGAAAGATTTTGTTTATCCATCAATTCAAAACCAATAAGGTAAGTATCCTAAAAGTCTCTTAACATGGCTGCTTCCCGGCGGCCCATAATCCCGCTGGGACGAACAAACAGGATGACCAGCAAGACCACCAGTGCGATTGCATCTTTATAACCTGATGAAATCAGACCCGCTCCCAGCGATTCCAATATACCGATGATGAATCCCGCCAGAACAGCCCCTGCGCTGTTACCCAAGCCACCCAGCACCGCGGCTCCAAATCCTTTGAGGGCTAACATAAAGCCTCGGTTATAATCCATAAAAATGATGGGTGTCACAATGATTCCTGCAATTGCGCCAATGGCGGCACTTAGGACAAATGATAAAAACACCATCCAGTGTGCATTGATTCCAACCAGGGCAGAGGCGATGCGATTGTCTGAACAGGCACGCATGGCTTTACCCGCCAGTGTATACCGAAAGAAAAAGGTTAATATAACCATCATCCCCATCATGATGACTAATATCCAGATGGTTTGAGGCAAAATTGAAGCGCCAAACAGCATAATAGGCGCCTCACCGCTGAAGTGGGGATAGACATAAGAATCTTTACCCCAAATAAACATGGCGATTCCTTTTAACACAATCGAGCCGCCAATGGTGATGATAATTAGAGTTAACACACTGGCGTTTTTCATCGGGTAGATCGCGATACGTTCAAATGCGCCACCAATTAACGCCACAATCAGGACAGCGAGAAAAAACGCAATAGCGGTCGGGATTTGCAGCGTCGATGTCAAGGTCACCATGACCAATCCACCCAGCATAACAAATTCGCCCTGAGCAAAATTAATAATACCGGTGGCATTGTAGATAATGTTAAAGCCAATGGCGACCATTCCATAAATACTACCGATGCTGATGCCGGTCACAATGTATTGTAATATCTGGCTGGCAAGGATATTGTCCATTGTTTAGAAGAGAAAATCCATTTTTTGTGACAGGGGCACGGTGTATTCGCCGTGCCCCTGATTAAATCCCCAATGACTACACGCGGTAAAACCTATTCTGATAAGAGAACAAATTTACCGTCCTTGACCGTAATCATTTCGAAATCGTTTTTGTCAAGACCGTTATGGTCTTCTGCTGAGAAATTAAAGGTACCGTGGGCGCCATGAAAACCAGTGGTATTCTCAATGGCTTCCCGGATTTTGTCTCGATCCGGCCCCACTTCCTTCAAGGCTTTGACCACCAGATGCAGGGCATCATAAGCATGCCCGCCGAAGGTATTGACCAACGGAGCGTTGAATCGCTTTTCATAATTCTTGGCATATTCCATCAAAAGAGCCTTGCGAGGATAATCGTCGGGTAATGAAGCCGCTGCAAGAATGGGGCCAGCGGGGAAGATGATGCCCTCGGCCGCCTCGCCGGCTTGTTCAACATACCCAATATTCCCAAAACCATGGCTTTGATAGAGAGGAATATCCATCCCCAATTGCCGCATGTTCTTCGGTACAATACTTTGCGCCGGAACAATCGACCAATTGACCACGGCCTGCGCGTCCGTCCCGCGGATGCGTGTTAATTGGGCTGTCATGTCAGTATCGGCCGGTCCATAGGTTTCATCCGCGACGATTTCAATTCCCATATTACCCGCGATGGTTTGTAACTGTTTGCGTCCCGCCGCTCCAAAACCTGTTGTACCGGTGATAATGGCGATTTTGCTAATCCCGTTGGCTTTCATGTGCTCATAGATACGTATAACACAGTCGCTGTCCTTTTGAGGGGTTTTAAACACCCATTTTTTGACAGGATTTACAATCGCTTCCGCGGCGGCACATGAGATCAGCGGAACCTGGTTCTCTTCCGCAAAGGGGATAACCGCCATGGTTGTCCCGCTTCGGGATGGGCCGATAATGGCAACGACTTTGTCTTGCTTTATCAGTTTATTGATGTGTTCCACCGCACGGTCTTCCAGTCCTTCGGTGTCTTCAATTACCAATTCAATTTCTCGACCGTCAATACCACCTGCCGCGTTGACCTGCTCAGCGATCATTATGGCCGTATTGCGTTCCGGTTCACCCAAAAAGGAAGCCGGCCCCGTGATGGCAAAGAGTGCACCAATCCTGATTGGCTCCTGATCGGCTGTCTGATCAGGCGTGTTCTCTTTTTGGGGTTGTTCAGTTGGTTGTGTCGATTGCTCCCTCTCTCCCCCGCCGCAGGCGAAAGAGAATAAAAGAATCGTACACAGTATGAATGTGGCTGTTTTGTTCATAATTCCCATACCTCATTTCGAGTTGGGGAACGTCTCCCCCTTAACGTCCTTCGTTCTTTAGAATGTGTACAACAGTTGGAAGCGAACGAAATAAGCATCATCCGCACCGGCTGCATAATAATCTCCGGGTGCAAACCATTCCGCCAGGAAATGGCCGCTTAAATTTTCTGTGAAGACATAATTGGACAACCACTGTAAATTGTGTCCCCGTTCGTCTCCACCACCCGGGCCTGTGCTTTCTTCTGCCATGTAATAAAGGTAGCGTAATGATTGAGTCCAGCGAGTTGTCGGTTTGACGGTCAGCATAACTTCGGGAATGATCATGTTTGACCAGGCTCCCAGATCAGGATCGTTGCCGCCTGTAGCAAATTTGAATCCATCATACAGGGTGTAAATATACAATTCACTGTATTTAGGCCATTGCCCGTAAAAATCATCCCATCCTTCATAATCGGGTGTATTGGGATCATCACCAGACATGTAATTGATACCTGTTTTAAGAGCTGGTTTCCAAGGCATGTTATTAAAAGCAAGCGTACTATGGAAATAACCACCCCACGCATCACGGTCTGCATCCAATGCGCCATTGTGCACAAAACCGTTCGGTTGCAGCACGGGATCATAGACAGGAACACCGTTAAAATCGACTTCACCCCATTCCTTGCCCCCTTCTGCCACCAGGGACAATTTCACATCGTCAGTGATGTCAAAACTGTACGTGCTACGAAGACCGAGTAAGTAGGTTTGTTCTTTAGGAGATGGATCATACGGATTGAAGGGAGCTTTATCACCAGGTGCTCCGCTTAAATCCGGTGCATCATTTTTGTTGCGAACCAAAACATATGGTTCCAATCCCAATCCAATGGAATCGATTTTTAATTTGTTATACAAACCATACAGGTCTTCATCATCAGCAAACTGAAAAGAAGTGGATTCATGCAACTTGGCATAAAGGAGATCACTGCTACCCAATTCATGGTTCCAGGTTAATTTAGCAGCATCAAACGAAATGGTTTGCGAACCATCATATGGCGTCCCATCCAATAGCACGAAACCTTCACCATAAATCAAATCCTGGCGACCAACCCGAAGATTAAGTCCGGTGCCGAACATATCTTTCATCTCTGCCCAGGCATTATCGAACATAGCGTCTTTGGCTTCCACTTCATAGCCAAAATGCTCGTTATCCTGGCCATAGAACCATTCCTTGGTAAACCGCACATAGGCTTCCATGGTTGGAGTTGGATTCCAGTCCAAATAGACACGGGGACGAAATCGGAATACTTCACGCTGATCCCAATCGGCAGCACTATCATAATTCCATACATTGTCAAACATCAAACCACGCCATCGGATATCACCACCGACTTTCAATGTGCCTTTACCCAAAAGGGTGGTCTGACCCGGTTGGGGTTCAGGCACGGTGGGTTTGGCTTCTTCTTCCATCTCTTGTGTTTTCTGTTCTTCCAAGAGGGTTTTTAACTCACTGAGTTGCTGCTCAAGCTGTTTTACCCGCTGTTCCAAGTTATCCGTGTTTTCTGCCGCCCATGTGTTTGTTCCACATAAAACCAGGCAGAATACTGCTGCGATTGCTAACTGACAAAGAGGCAGTCGGTTCATCAAAACCTCCCCATTTCTTGTGTTTAGGATGTATTGTGTTAAAAACGTCATTGCCTGTGTCGATGGCAAATAAACGTTTATGCACAATGGTGTGTGTTTTTTTTACAACCTATTCCCTCATATGTGTATTCATAACAACAGACTACACAACAATGATGGCCTTTTCTCCTAGTCGGAAAAATTCACCTCCTTCCATATTAAAATAATGCCGTTGTCAGGCTGAAAACGAGTTGAATATCACTCGTTATATTCCGCTTGCCCGTTTTGCCGTTGATCGATTACCCTCTTGGATTTCCCCGCCGTTCGTTCAATTGATTTCGGTTCGACAAATACCACAGTTGGAGTCAAGTTCAAACGGGTACGCAAATGATCGGCCACTTTTCGCTCAAAAAGATGCAATTGCTTCATTTGATCTGTAAAAAGCGCTTCCTCAAGTTCAACCCGGACCTCGAGTTCATCCAGAACGCCTCGTTTTTTAATGATCAATTGATAATGAGGTTCAATCCCTTCGACTTCCAACAGTGCCTCTTCCACTTGGGAGGGGTAAATATTCACCCCGCGAATAATCAACATGTCATCCGTGCGGCCCAAAACCTTTTCCATTCGGGGAAAAGTCCGGCCACACGGGCATGGCTCTGGTATCAACCGGGTAATGTCTCGGGTTCTATAACGCAATACGGGCATAGCTTCTTTGGTGATGGTGGTAATCACCAATTCCCCTTCCTCGCCTGGTGGAATCGGATCACCGGTGTTTGGATCGATAATTTCAGCTAAAAAATGATCTTCAAAGATATGCAACCCGTGCCGGATCAGGCATTCACCCGCCACGCCAGGCCCCATCACCTCGGACAAGCCATAATTATCGGTGGCGATAATCCCCAGGTTGTTTTGGATTTGTTCGCGCATTTTTTCAGTCCATGGTTCACCACCGAACAAACCGTATTGCAAGGGAAGGGAATCAAGGTCAATATTCATCTCATGCACGATCTCGCCGATATGCAAGGCATAAGAGGGCGTGCAAACCAAGGCCGTGGTTTTAAAATCCTGCATGATCTGCATTTGGCGTTGGGTGTTCCCGCTTGAGATGGGAATCACCGCTGCACCCACTTTTTCAGCCCCGTAGTGCAGGCCAAAACCACCAGTAAAAAGACCATATCCAAACGCGATTTGAATGACATCCTTTTCGGAAATCCCTCCCGATACTAACACGCGGGCCACTAATTCTGACCAGTTATCAAGGTCTTTTCGGCTATACGGCACGACCGTGGGTTTCCCCGTGGTGCCGGATGAAGCATGGATTCGGACGACTTTTTCAAAAGGAACAGCCAGCAATCCATAGGGGTAGTGATCCCGCAATTCATCCTTGGTTGTAAAGGGGATTCGGCGGATATCATCCAGGGTGCGAATATCCTCAGGCTTTATACCGGCTTCTTTTAAACGTTGGTGGTAAAAGGGAACATTGTGAAAAACGTGTTCAACGGTTTTGAAAAGGCGTGTATGTTGAAGTGCCTGTATGGCTTCAATGGGTAAACATTCGAAGTCGGAGTTCCAAACTCGTGTTGGATCACATGCTGCTATTGGCTGAACCATCCTCAAATGGGCTCCTGAATTACTAAGCAATGATGCTGTGGATTATGATGGTTTTTCAATGTAACAATCTTCTTCCAGGTTGATTGATTTTATAATTTGTAAAGGTCCTCACCGCTGAGAATACGGAGATTCGTGGATTTCAACGCATTGACCGCTTTATCCACGTCTTCGAATCGGAAAATTAAAATGGCTTGATCACCCGACCGTTCCACGAAACCATATAAATACTCGATATTCAGTTCTTCTTTGCTTAGAATTTCAAGCACATTACATAAACTTCCAGGAGCATCAGGGATCTCCAGCGCAACCACTTCTGTATCTAAAACTGTGAATTTATTGCTTCGCAGAATATTAAGCGCTTCATCCACCTTATCGACAATAAGCCGCACAATGCCGAAATCATGGGTGTCAGCGAGAGTGACCGCGCGGATATTGATTTTTCCGTCGCGCAAGATTTCAGTGACTTCCGCCACCCGTCCTGTGCGGTTTTCAACAAAAACGGATATTTGACGCAACTTCATTGTGATTCTCCTTATCCGGTTCGCTTATGCGTTGTTTTCCATTCGCCGATCCAGCACCCGTTTGGCCTTGCCCATGCTTCGTTCGATGGTTTTGGGCTCAACCAGTTGGATTTTTGCTCCCAAGCCCAATGTGGCTTCGATCTGCTTGGCAATTCTGGCTTGTAATTCCTCCAAGCGCTTTACTTCATCAGAAAAAATGCGTTCTTCCACTTCCACTTGGACGGTTAACTCATCCAACACGCCGCGCTTGTCCACAATAATCAAGTAATGGGGTTCCACCCCTTGGGTTTGGAATAAAATCTCTTCGATTTGTGAAGGGAATACATTCACCCCTCGGATAATTAGCATGTCATCCGTGCGCCCGGTAATACGTTCCATTCGCGCATGGGTTCGGCCACATGCACACGGTTCATAACTTAACCGGCTGATATCACGCGTGCGGAACCGAACAACAGGGAAGGCTGCTTTGGTCATGCATGTAAAGACCAATTCACCCTTTTCACCCGGAGGTAAAGGTTCGCCGGTATTGGGGTCGATGATTTCAGGATAGAAATGGTCATCAAACACATGAAGCCCCTCCTGGGTTTCGCATTCACTGGCCACCCCTGGACCGATGATTTCCGAGAGCCCATATATATCATAGGCTTTGATCTTGAGCCGTTTTTCAATTTCAACCCGCATCTGGTCACTCCAGGGTTCAGCGCCCAAAATACCGGATTTTAGCTTTAACGACTGGGGATCAATCCCCATTTCTTCCAATACTTCGGCGATATAGAGTGAATAAGAAGGCGTACAAGCCAGCATGGTCGCCCCAAAATCCTGCATGATCATAACCTGGCGGTTGGTGTTCCCCCCTGAAATCGGGATAACAGTGGCCCCCACTTTTTCCGCACCGTAATGAACCCCCAAGCCACCGGTGAATAAGCCATATCCATAGGCAATTTGAATGATATCGTCATCACTGCCGCCTCCGCAGCATATGGTACGGGCCATCAGTTCTGACCACAGGTTGATATCTTCTCTGGTATAACCAACCACCACAGGTTTACCGGTGGTTCCCGATGATGAATGTACACGGACTATATCCTTTAAGGGCACCGCAAACATCCCAAATGGATAATTATCACGCAGATCAATTTTTGTGGTGAAGGGAAATTTGGATAGATCGGCTAAGGTATTAAGATCCGATGGTTTTACACCATATTCATCAAACTTTTGGCGATAGCATGGAATCTGCTCATACGCTTTTCGAATAATATGGCGCAAGCGGTAGAGCTGCAAAGCCTGCCGCTCAGCAAGCGGCATACATTCCATTTCGCGGTTCCAAATCATATCCTTCACTCCTTGTATGCAATTACGCTGACGGATTTTCTGGAGGAACTTTTATTAACCTTTATTCCTTGGTAAATTGATAAATTTCTAATGGATAATAAATATTCTAACCTAGAATAATCTCTAATTTTCTCTATTTTGTGAATGGCTATGTAAAAAAAATTGAAAAAAATTATAGTTTTTTCTTTTGGAAAGCGTTATATTTGAAATGTAAATATTAAGGTTTATGAAATTGATAAATTTTATAAACTTACATTGCCCTTAATTCGGAGGGTAAGTCACGTTTCCTGACTCATCAATGAACACATCTATTTTAACATGAAGAAAACGGGAGAGGGCGAGGTTCCCACCGAGCCGGGGGATCCGATTGAGTTACATTTTAACATAAAATCGTCCTTGCAGGATTTTATGAACGTGCCTCTTTTTTTGAATTTTCATATTACCGGCTCCGCAGGAGCGTCGCTCTCCATGGATTTAAGATCAAAACGTAGTGTATACCTCTAAATTCAACTGTAGGTTAACAATCCTTGCATCTTTTGAAATAATTCATCCAGATTGAGTTTGGTAATATGCTCCTCTGCTTTTAGGTATTTGGCTCGTTCCTTCATTCCTGGATCACCAATGGATGAATAAACGATAACCGGGATATGGGATGTCTCCGGGGTTTCCTTAATGAGTTTGGTTAATGCAAGGCCGTCGGTTTGGGGCATTTCCACATCGGAAATCACCATATCAATGTTTTTGTTCTCATTGATAATATCCCATGCCTCAGAACCATCATGGGCAACCAAGACCTTAAAATTTAGATATTCCAACTCCAATTGCAGCATTTCGCGGATGGAAGAGCTATCATCTGCAATCAGAATGGTTTGGCTGTGCCCATCTGGTGCGACCTCCTTGCCTTTTTGCTTTTGTATTTTGACCTGTTCCGGGGTGACCTTGATCAGGATGGTTTCATAATCCAGCATCATGATCATCTGTTCTTCTGTTGGGCGCACAATTGAAATAACGTAAGGGTTTTGGGTCATATCCAGCACATTATGGGCGTTGATCACTTTTTCCCACAATACGGTATGAACCGCCTCCACATGTTCAACCAAAAAAGCGTTATGAACCCCAAAAAACTCTGTGACGATAACGCGATATCTCTTGTTATCCAGTGAGGTATACTCACCATAGAGAAAGTATTTCAAATCCAATACGGGAATCACCCGGTCATGATTTTGAAACACGCCACGCATGGCTGGATGGGCATCGGGAGTGACCGTAAAACTGGACATTTCTGAAAGCACCCGGCTCACTTTTAAGATATTAATCCCATAAGTATCTTCTCCGCATTTAAATTCCAGCACCTTTAATTCATTGGAACCAGAGCGCAAATAAGTATCCGCATCAGTTTGTACTTTTTGAACCATGACTTTCTCCTTCATATAGAGGCAATTCAAACCAAAATACAAGTTTGTTGTCTTCTTTTTTATTTGCTCCGACCTGTCCGTTTTGTGCCTCAATGGCCATCCGGCAGTAAGTCAATCCTAATCCACTCCCCTGCATTTTTCGTTGCAGGCGTAACTGAACCTGCTGAGCGGGATCAAATATATTTTGTATATCAAAGGAAGTATTCTCACTTAAGGGATTAATCACTTCCGTACGAATAAATCCATTCGAGGAATGAGCACGTATTTCGATTTCATGTTTGCGTGGGGTGTGGCGAATGGCATTCACCAAATAATTATCAATCACACGCGATGTCATGGAAGGATCGATAAACACAGAAGCGGGCAGCGAGGGATCAATATGTTTAGTGATAAGAATGTTTTTATCTTCCGCTATGGGATTCACAATATCCAGGCAGCTGTTGATGATGGCTTCAAACTCTGTGTTTTCTTTTTTGGCTGTAAGGCCGGTGTTCTCGTTGCGGGCCTGATCCAATACATCTTCCAATATCCGTTCAGCCCGTTCAATCGCCAAACGGGTCGAGGCAGCTAACTGTTGGTGTTTTGGATTGTTGGGATCATGACGCCCCGCTTCAACCCGTCTTAAAAACTGCTTGGCCACTGACAAGGGGGATTCCAAATCATGAAGCAAAAGGGCGACCAATTGTAAATGCAACTGCTCTTCTGTTTTTTGATTTTTTTCATCCATATATCAAGTCTCATTGATCGGTTTTAACTTCAGTAATAATAAATACTTATATTATATTAAACTATCTGGGCAGCGCGGTCTCCAAAAATCCAAAGAACCTATCCTAAAAATTATACAATCCACTTTAAAAAGGAGAACCATTAAATGAATAATTGTACAAATTGATAAACAAGAATTTGATTTCTATTCATATCGAGAACAAATTCAAGAATTATAAAGATTTACTTTAATGACCATTATAAAGTGGGTGAAAGGAAAGGACTTGGTTTGTTTAGTGTATTCGAGCTTGTACAACGACATCACGGTTGGATTGATGTGAAGGGTGAGGAAGGTAAAGGAACCACGTTCAATATATTCTTCCCCGTATTAAAAGAATGATAGGAAAGATGATTTTTTACACCTTCCATGATCGGCTTAGAAAGTGATCCAAAAACTTTCCTTCAACAAAATGATTAATGGCCTGTTCCGAACCCGCTTGGTCCATACCCCATAACAAAGCATGATTAGGGGTATCCTCTTCAGTCACTTGCAAAAAAGCATTATCCCCTTCGGACCAAACCACAGGTGTGTCTTTATAAAATTCCGCTGAGGCATAATTTACCCCAGGTCCACCAATAATAATGGTTGGGCAGATGTGGAACATATCATTATCAAGATACCACCGGTCCGATACCACAATCGCGCGTTGATAGGTTGAGCATCCCTTGGAATCGATCCGCTCTTTTAATCGATAAGCCAAAGGCCGATCCTTTTCTTCAGGCACCAATTCTGAACCGACAACAATTAATATGGTCTCATTGATATCAATATTCAATTTCTATTTCCTTCAGCGTAAACTGGTCCGCGGGGATTGATGCAAGTGTTTGGCCCAATCGTTTGCATCCTTCCTTTAACTGTTCTTCATCGATCATTCCAAATGACAAGCGCATACTCGAGGAACGGACCGATTCAAATCGGTCGGGTGAATAGCAAATGGCTCCGGGTACGTAGAGCACCTTTTCTTCCAATCCCCGTTGAAAAACTTCACCTTGTGGGCCTGTGTCTATGGTATCCGGCAGCGAAAGCCATATGTAAAGCCCCCCGCTCGCTTTTAAACATCCGGCTTGTGGGGGAAGGGTATTTTCAAGAACAGAAAGCGCTACATCCCGCTTGTGTTCATATAACGATCGCAATCGGGCGGTATGTTGATCAAATAAATCGGCTTGCAGGATCGACTTCAGAATTTGCTGGCTTAGGTTGGAGCTGCCAAAATCGTGATTCCCCTTAAAATCCACCATCTTATCGATAATGGGTTTGGGCCCCATTCCAAACCCCAAGCGCAGCCCCGGTGACAACGATTTGGAAAACGATTCGGTATAGAGCACCAATTCATTATCCGGCTCCAGCGATTTAATGGGCGGTGGGGGGGAATCATCAAAGTAAAGCCGCCGATAGGCCGCATCCTCCACTAACAGAATGGGATTTCCTTTTTCTTTGAAGTGTTGCAGCAAGTCCAATAACCGCTTTCGCCGCTCAAGAGACAACGTAACCCCTTGAGGATTGGTCGCGTAGGACATGGTATAGATCATTTTTACCCGATGCAATTCCCCTTGGGCTTCCAAGCCGGATAGGCATTCAGCGACTTTCTCCGGATCAAGCCCATTTTCATCCGTATCAATGCCAATTGTGCGCACACCGCGTGTTTTGAAAGCACCCAACACCACAAAATAGGTGGGGGCTTCCACAATGACATAATCCCCTTCATCCAAAAGCACCTCGGAGAGCAGATATAATATCTGCTGTGATCCGGAACCCAGCAGGATATGGGAAGCATCGATGGGCGTATCGGGGTGGAGAACCCCTTCACGCCGCATGCGCTCTAATAAGTGGTTGCGCAGTTCCAAATCCCCCTGCGTGGTGCCATATTGCAGCGCCGCTTTTCCCAGCGCATGCGATTCCATCAATGACTGAATGTGTTGAAGCACATCATCATTGGGCAATGATTCCTGATCCACAAAACCAGCAGCCAGTGAAATCAAGCCCGGTACTTCCAGTGCTTGGGCCATCAGCCAGCTGATTTCAGGGGGAGCGGTTCGTTTGCCTTGAGTGGATAAGCGTTTGTTCCATACATCGGTGTTCATGATTGTCTCTTTTGTATAATTGTTGGACTATGGTGTCTTGCTTGATTACAAATTGACGGTTCCGATTGAATTTCGTACTATTCTTAACAGGTTAAATCCATTTTCTGATAACTCAATACTATACCATGAAAAACATTTCTCCGAGTGCTCTTTTAGTTATTTTTGGAACGGGTATCACCTTTTTTGCGCTGATGCTGGTGGTCAATATTGCCGGTTTGGGAACCATTCCCAAATGGTTTCTGCATATGTATGTATCCTTATTGATTCTAATTTTCATGTGGTGGCCAATCGATATGGCCATCAATTGGGAAAAACGCACCGATCAAGCCCGCCGCAAGGATACCGTGATTCTAATTCTGGTGGGAACTCTCATCCTATTTATTTATCCTTATTATTTTTTGGCATTACCCTTTGTGCCGGTATTGATTTTTGCGGGCATTGTGGGCGTCTTTTTCCCCCTGATATTCATGTTTTTTAAAAACCGAAAAGAACACCGAATCACCATTGATGTTCAGCGTTTCCATCATATTGCTTTGAAAGAACCTCGCGCCCAGGAGTTTTTGAACTACTTTCCTGATGCCAAACATTATCTGATTGGCCTCTCGAAAGCCGATGGTGACCGGTTACACCTGCTGCTGCATCATCGTGAACCGTATGAAGAATTACCGGGCACCCAAATCGATTATGTATTGGATATCGGTTTCGACCGACGCTCATCCATGCGTATTGGAAAAGAACAACTTCAGTGCTATATCTTTTATAATGATAAAGGAAATGCGCGCATTGGGTTTTTGCCTTCATCAAACATCGGCCGCGCATTGGATTATGGATTTACCGAAGAAGAATTGGAAAATGCCATCGAGCAGACAAAAATGGAAGATCAAAATTGGCCGAAATTACGTGATGATCCCTTACCCATTCAACATTATCCCGGTAAATCTGTGCGATTAAAATAATAACGAGGTGTATCCATGAAGAAATGGTTGTTGATTTCTCTTTTTCTGCCAATCGTATCACTACCAGTCTTTTGCGAAACCGTAACAATGGTAGTTACCGGACAAACCCATGCCCACTTTGAACAATGCGGCTGCCCGGATGATCCCCAAGGCGGTCTTGAAGCCCGCGCCGCTTATTTGGAGGTATTGAAGAACGAAGTCCCTGATTTTGCATTGATTGATATTGGTGGATTTTTGCCAGAAAATACCACTCCCATCGATGCCGCCGTGGGACAAACTTATCTCCAGGCTATGTGCCGTTTGAAATATCATTTCGTTTTACTGGGAGAAAGTGATCTCGAGCATGGTTATGGATATTTGAGTGGACTCTTTAAATCCAACCCGCAGCCTCAACCGATTTCAACCAACCTTGAGGCAGAAGGCCAAAAAGCCTTTTGGAACGGGGCAACCCGTATCTCAAAGAACAATATCGAGATCGGACTGCTGGGGCTATCATCGCTTAAATCCCGCCAGCCAACCAATGAAAGTGTGTTCGCCATAAGCACGTCCAATGATATTATCGCATCCCAGATCAAAGCACTAAACGATGAAAAGGCATGTGATGCTATTGTTCTGCTAGCTCATGAACCATCACCAGTCGTCATTCGCTGGTTGAAAAAATATAAAGGCCCCTCGATTGACATGATTGTCACCCTCGATTTAGAAGAAGATGTCCAAAAACATGATGATATATTTATCGTGAATGCCCCGGGCGAAGGGCGTGAAATCGGCCGCATTGATATGCAAATCACCAAAGGTGAGGGGCTTCAGGATGTTCAATTTACCCGGACCGTCCTCGATCCCCAAAAGATGGAAAGCCAATCCATGCGCACGTTTTTAAACGATTCGTATAATCGAATGGTGAATGAGTTGGACTTGCAGTACGAAGGTCCCTACCCCTTGCAAGACTATCAGGAAGAAAAAGATATGCTTAATGAATATATGGGCGGTGAGGAATGCAAGGGCTGCCATGAAGATCAATACATTCAATGGGAAGAGACAAAACACGCCCGCGCTTTTGATAATTTACTGGATAAAAACCGCCATTGGGTGCCTGAAATGCTGGCCCGAATGGTCACCGGTTATGGTCATGAAACCGGTTTTGAATCAATTGAAGAGTCTGATTATCTTTTGCAAGTTCAATGTGAAACCTGCCACGGCCCTGGCTTGATTCACGTGGAAGGAATGGGAACCGCTCCCATTCGTAATAACATGACCAAAGAACTGTGTATGGAATGCCATACCAAGGAATATGATCCCAAATTCGAGAAACTCTTTGATTTATTCTACAAACAGGTTAAACATTAACAATTAGGTAACGAGGTGTTTGTACAATTGATCGAAAGGACAAGATCAGCCTTATGTAGAACCATTCCCCTCCCAAGCCTGGGAGGGGCTAGGGGAGGGTTGTAAGAGGGGCGAACAATATCAAATCATACATTACATAGCACAAATATTTTACAATTTACTTAATCTTATGATATGAACCCTTATCAAACATTCACAAACAAACCCTTCCCACGTAAACGTTCCATCATTGAACGTTGTGCGGAGTCTCTCGGCCTGAACCGCTTCTTTTTGCGTGAAGGAAAACGGCCTCATGTACGTGTCAATAAAGCTATCCTGCTTTCACCCGTGGAAGGCCGGTTGCATGAAATAAGAACCTTGAATGCGCAACAGAAAATCAATGGAAAACAAGGTTGCTTAAGAAGCGAAAACTACACATTTGACCAGTTGATCTATAAAGAGGATGATCGGCATGTTTTTGATGACGGCTATTACTTCAATTTCTATCTATCCCCTTTGAATTTACATTATGTCTTATTTCCCATCGACATGATTGTCCAAAAGCTAACCTATCATCCAGCTCGTTGCCGCCCAATATTGTTCATGAAATCAGGCGAAGTGAAAAATGAACGTCTGGTGATTGAAGGAACGGCAACTCATTTTGACATCCCGATTATAGTGGTTTTGATCGGTTCATTTATGGTTAGCGGCATTGAATGCATCGCAGAAGAAGGAAAAGAATATCAGGCCGGAGAACTGCTGGGCGGATTCAAACTTGGCTCCACAGTCATGATACTCCTGCCGAAAGGTACGATTAAACCCACTATCGAAACAGGCTCACCCGTTCAACTGAGTGAACCTGTCGGCCTAATTAATAATATATAATATTTCGTAGACCCATCAATTCATACTTTTTCATAATAGTATTCTCCTTTTATATTAACAAACGTTTGTTTTTGAGAAGAAGAAATGTGTATATAGATTCCATGTCATTCCATTTGATCTTTGTTTTTTAAAATTGCATGTAAGGTAGGCATATCACCAAACTCAGTTGATGATACATAAAATAAATTATTTTCTGTTCTATCGGAAACTTTTGTATTTAGGGTATTTTATCCATCAACGCACACATCTATTTAATTATGAATAAGATTCGATGGGTTAAACAACGCAACCCATCCTACATGAACGCAACCCATCCTACTTGCTCATGTACTTATTCAGGGAGGGCGAGGCTCCCGCCGAGCCGTTCTTGCTCGGGAGGATGGACATTTAAAACCTCCATCCTCCCTCCTCTTGATTCTTCTAATTGATCTCCAATTCATCCTTGCTGGGCAATTCGGGAAAGGGAGCGTGTGGTTCTTGCTGATACCAATAGGCTACGGATGATATATCATCCTGTAGAGGAAGGTACCGGCCCCCTGATTGCCAACCAAGGGCTTGTATGGTTACCCTCAAATCCTCTTCAAACCGTATGGGATCGACGATATGCCAACGATAAAGGCCAAATCGTTGTTGAGACCGGTAGAGTCCATCCGGCTTGATGATTTGAGGCAGACCGGCATAGGGTGTTGAATATTCCTGGTATTGGTTTGTCTCTTTATTGACAAAGCCATATGAACCGCAGAAGTAATCTTCAGCTCCCGTTCCACATATGGTGGGGAATTCCGTATCGCCATCCATGTAGAATTTGATCTCACCTTCACCCCACCAGCCGTTGTTGTTGACTCCCCAGCACATATAGGTGCCAACGAAATGTCCCCAGCCTTTTACTCCATCCAGAATGGTGTAAACCTCTTTGTAGGGAAGGGGATTGGTGCGGCGGAATTGGGCGTGGAAATAGGCGGCGTCTTCGGGTACCTCAGTGAGCGTGTAATCGATTTGATAATACAGACGCATGTTTTTCTCATCAATGTTTTCCAAGGTGATTTTGCACTTTTTGCGGAACGGCATGGTCCAGTAGCAGTTAAAGGCACTACCGGGATTGACGCAGACCGCCAATGAATTGACTTGCGCATATTCTCCCCAGCCACAGGCAAAGAAATCGCCGATCGGGCATTCGACTGAAGGTTCTTCTTCACCATCCCAATACATTCGGAGGATGGAAAAGCGCCAGTTGCCGGTTGGTGTCAACCATATATGTTGAATGGCGCCCGGACCATCAATTTCCGCCAGGGTGAACGTACTTTTCTTCGGAATATCAACCGATGGCGAAACTTTCCACCCTTGGCCCAGATCACGTGCCGCATTGGCGCCGGTTCCTTCCTTGGCCATTCCACCTTTACCCTTTTCACCCGTAAAGTTCTCTGGGCTGATGGAGCGAGTCTTGGCCTTGGATAAGCGGTGCAAATTCCCGAGGTGAAGGTTTAATCCATTAAATTCCGATCCATTAGCGAAACCCTCGAGAGCACAGAGGCCCACAAATGCGAATAAGGTGATCACTGTGATTATGCTTTTTCTACACATACCATCTTTCTCCTTTACACTTTTGGTTTGAATTAAGCTCATGTGGATGATTGGAAATCCGAATGAGCAAGGCATTGCCGTTATCAATGCGGCAATGCTGTGTCATTGCAACAGAAAAAGATGACGAATGTCAAGATGAACTCGTGATCTTTTATTCATCAAAGAGGGAAGGGGAATCATTGGATTCAATTTTCTCGATCAGATTAGGATTATCATTTCGAGGTGAATTTACAAGAGTGGATACCGGATGCATGGAAAGGTCATCCGAAGGGAAGGGAAGAATCAACTTGGTGAGTTGGTCTTTATCTTGGTTCTTTGGATCAAGCCATTGGGTGTAATCCTTTTCGCTCAATATAACGGGCATACGGTGATGAAGTGGACTGAGCATCTCGTTGGCCTGAGTCGTTAAAATGGTGCAGGATTCGATGGTTTCATCTTCTCCTTCCCACTGTTCCCACAAGCCGGCAAAGGCAAAGGGCTGATCATTCTTCATTTTGATAAAGAAGGGTTGTTTTCCCCCAGCTTCTTTTTTCCATTCATAAAAACCATCAGCGGGTATCAAACACCTGCGCTTTTTGGCCGCGGCTCGAAAGGCTGGTTTGGAGAACATTTCTTCTCCCCGGGCATTGATGGTTTTATTTCCGATTGATTTATCTTTAGCCCAAAAGGGGATCAATCCCCAGCGAAGAGGAGTCAGCACAATTTCGCCTGATTCTTTATCCACCCGTGCGGCAGGAATTTCTTGGGACGGCGCAATGTTGTAACGGGGACCAAATAGATCATCGTCATCAGGGATAGTGAGTGAGTCAATTTTGAGCAGGCGCTTAATCGCTTCAATTTTTGAAAAGAATGTAAACCGTCCACACATTTTCTTTCCTTCCTCTTTGATCATGATAACCTCATTTATTATAGGTAAAACAGGGATTAGGGGCAATTTATACTTGATTATTCACGTTTTTGAGATATTGATTTATAAAGGATTTAGTACAAGAGACTCACCCTTTGTTAAATTAAACGAATGTATTTGCGAATAGCGCAATCAATTAGAATCATGTATTACACCTTCACAACAAATTCAACATTAATTAAGAAGAGTTTCATCATTTTCATGATCACCTTTGTTGGATACGTTTGTATTGGTGAAACAAACGTTTATGCTCAAACTCCCCTGGAATCTCCTGCTTCTCCTTCACCGGCGTCATCTCCTGATGAGAATCAGTTGACAATCGAAACGATCATCAATGAGCGAAAGAATATTAAGGCGCAAATCGATGATCTCAAATCGACTCTGGAAGATTTAAAGACCCCCCATAAACAGCCCGAAGAAGAGGGTGTTGCACCACGATCTTCCATAGTAAAAGAATTGATTGACTTAAAAGAACAACAATTACAAACTTTTGAACGTATTGATCTTATTCTTAGCCGACAGAGCAATGCGCTTAAACAGGCGGAATCATTTATCGCCGATCGAAATCAATTGAAAGAACAGTTGGAACAGCTTCGAGTGGCTGGACTCTCAGAGAAACCAACCTTTTTGTTAATGGATAATCTGCGCAACGAACTCGAGGCAGAAGAAGAAAAATTATCCGGCATTGAAAGCAATATAAAAACAGCCCGGAATGCACTTGATCAGGCGAAAGCACAACTGGAAGAGAAAAATAATGCCCGAAACCTGGCTAAAGAAAAACTGGATAAAAATTCAGAAGATACCACTGCTCTTGTTTTAACAGCTAAATGGAAACTCGCCCAATTAGAGAGCTAGGCAGCACGGGAAACAATGGTGTTGCGCGAGTTGGAATTACAGAACCAGCGTTTGGCCAAAACTGTTTATGAAACCAAACTGGTATTGTTGCATGAGCGGCTTAAACGGGTTGAGGCTCAAGCTGTTTTTTTACAAAGTGATTTACAAGAACAAATCGACAAGCTGCACATTGAAAAAGTCCAGTTGGGAAATGAGAAACAAACGGCCCAAGTTACGGCGGAAGGGGCGGAGAAAGCGATTGCCATTACCTTGGATAAACTGGCAAAAGCAGGTGATTCTGTAGCGATCAAAGAGGAAGTAAGAACACGCCAATTGGAACTGCGAACCGCCCAGGAGGACATATCACTCATCAATGATCGAATAGGCCGCTTGCAAGAACAGGAATCCATTTGGCGCCGCCGTTATGATGTTTATAACCAAAACGCCACGATTGAACAATTGCAAAATTGGCGAAAGGAAAGCCAACAACATTTAGAAAGTTTAAAATCTCAAGAACGCATTAGCACCGCCGAAATAAATACGTATCGCAAGGAAATTGTTACACTTGATGAAAAAACAGAGCGGTTTAAGGAAGATAAAGCCGTAACGGCTCAATTGGAAAAGCAGAGGGAATTATATATACAGCGAAACAGATCAATTAACTATAATCTGACCAGTATTGAAACCACCCGGCGTTTGCATAATAAATTATTGGAAGAAATCAATCAACAAATTCAAACCTGGTCATTTGATGAGGTGCTGGAGTTTGTTGGAATTCAAATTGAAAGACTTTTAAGTACCGGTTGGAATTTTGGAAAAGAGGATGACTCGCATGCCTTTATAACAGTGCGCAAGATTTTAATTGCACTCTGCTATTTAATTGTGGGGGTCATGGTGGCCAGGTTCCTAAGCCGTAAATTGGTTCCAGTTTTTCTCAATCGAGTGGGAGGACATGAAGAAGCAACCGATGCGCTGCAAGCGTTAAGTTATTATTTTTTCCTGCTATTTGTGGCTTTGCTCACGCTTAAAGCCGTGAGTGTCCCGTTGACGGCGTTTACCTTTTTAGGTGGTGCCCTGGCGATTGGGATTGGTTTCGGTTCACAAAACATTCTGAACAATTTCATTAGTGGCTTGATTTTGTTAATCGAGCGACCCATCCGAGTGGGGGATATCGTTGATGTAGAGGGTAACTTTGGTACAGTAAGCCGTATTGGAGCGCGTTGCACCCAAATATTAACATTTAGTAATATTGATTTGATGGTTCCCAACAGCATGATGCTGGAAAACCGGGTAACCAACTGGACACTGAGTGACCGGGTCATTCGCCGGGAAGTCAACGTGGGGGTCGCGTATGGAACTGAATTGCGAGAAGTATTTCGTATTCTGCGGAAAGCCATCGACGAGCATGGTTTGGTCCTTAGGAAACCAGAGCCATTTATCACGTTTGCCAATTTCGGGGATCATTCGCTTGAGTTTTATATACGCTATTTTGTAGAAGTGCGCGATCGCATCAATGCGTTGACAATCGATAGCGATATTCGCCATCGAATCTACAACTTGTTTGATGAAGCCGGTATTGTGATAGCTTTACCTCAGCGGGATGTGCATTTGGACACAACCCGCCCCTTGGATGTACGCATTCTTCAGCCGGATGAGCAAAGTGACGAATCATCCAGATAGAGTGATTAACAAATATTTCATGGCCATTTGCGCTGGAATCATGACGATCCTGTGATCCTTCCCCAATGGAGAGATCAAGTTTTTTTCATTACAGCGAGGCCAGTTTTATAATAATTTTGTAATTTTAGTTTATCTCCAACTTGAATTTGTAGTCATTCTCTTTAGCGTTGCGGTCCTTTCTGGAGAATTTAGTATGCTTCATCGTTTTGTCTTCATTCGAGGCGCCCCGACTTTTTGATTCGGGGATGCCGGCGATTTATCCTACCTTGGTTATCTCAACGCTTACGCGCTGATGAAGATAAATTTAATAGGCCTTGCTGTTCTTCGCTAAATGGTCCTCGATCCTCTCGAATCGAGAAGGGTATAATCCTTTTTAAACGTATGCACCCGCATGATACTTTCGATCTCGATAGGTGGTGCAAGAAGTTGCTGCAAAAACTCTTCGCCTCGTAAGGGCGTGAAGGTAATGGGTGAGTTTGATGATGAAAAACCGAAACTTCCGCCGAAAGAAAAATGCCTGTTATTGTCATCCCTGAATCATCCTCTCACGCATGTTGAAATTCTGCATTTGCCTCAGTGTTAATTGATATCGGAGTGGTAATACCATCAACTTCCAGGAAGTATGGACTCTGTAGGAAAATCAACCGTACAAGTTTGGCCAGCAACTGTTCCTCATTGGATCGCTGTAAGGAGGCGGTACGGCTGTCGCGCATAAGCCCTCCGAACCCTGTTATAACCATAACGAGAGTTCCTGCCAAAATTGTATAAGATAATTTTCTCATTTTGACACTGTGGTTAGAGATAAAATATTTCTTGTTCATTGTACAGCGTTTACTATTCAATTTTCTGCCTCCAGATCGGCTTCTGGAGTAATCACCGAGGAGTGTGTCGTGGCTTCTGATCTTACCTTTGTGACTTGAAGAGTAGTTTCGCGGTGCATCAGGTATAAAGCAGCAATGAATAGAAAGGTTCCAACAGAAAGAATCACCGGCATACCTACAATTGCTACAGGCGATGCGATCAATTTATCCGTGATACCTTGTGCAGTCTCCACCCCAGTAGGATCCTGTATGGCATAGGGAAGGTAGCCTCCCCAGGTGGCCAGTTTTTCAATTGCTTTGGTCATGTGGGCGGCCATGATGATCAAGGAAATGGGTAATGCCATAGATCGCCATGCTTGGATCAGGCTGGAATACCCTTTGATTGCCATTATAACGTATCCCAGAATGGTCCAGAGCAACAGAGGAAAAATAACAATCATCCAAAAACCTTTGAGCCATCCATTCTCAGCACCAACCCCCATCAATTGTCCCACGAAAGAAGGCATCCAAAGAAACAATTCATTAACTTGGGGCCAAAAACCAGAAATCTCGTATGTTACAAATCCACTGACCATCATAATAAAGAGCGTCATTGGTAAATTCGCTTTTATGGGACGGCGATCGAGATTTGACCAGGGCATTCTCAACTGAAATTGCATACGGTGTTGTTCTTGGTCACTTTGCACACAGTCAAGACACATCAGGCAGTCGTCACCTCGTGATTGATCCAGCCGCAATGGATTCAGCAGACTTTTGCAAGATCGAGTGATATTGATATCATGTTCTAAACCTGGTTTTGATGGTCGAACTCCTAGCATTCCACCACGGCCATAAACTTTCAACAACAAACCCACGGGACACAAGGATGAACAGAAAGTCCGGTTCCGGAAGAAAAATCCCGTCATAAGCGCCAAGATCATCAATGTGAATAGATAGAGAGATGTATACATGGGAATCCGGTGAAGATGTATAGAGGCAATCAACATTTGCACAACGCCGTAAAAAAGCAAGATCAACCATCCCGCTTGCATCCATCGAGTAGCATTCTGTTGTGGAATGCCTAAATTTCTTCCTGCCTTTTCGCTAAAACGACTTACAAGTTCCAATGGACAGATTGAACACCATATACGACCCAATAAAACAGCTGTAATGACCATTGATGGCCACCACAAACCCCAGATCAGTAAATTGACAAGATTACTTTTGGCGTAGAGCTTATCACTAACACCCTCTGGTGTATAACGTCCCCACCCTAGTGCAATAATTCCTAAAAAAAGGAGGAGAAAGATGACCTGTATGATTTCAGGAAACCATTTCGAGAACACAATCTTTCTGATTGGGTTTAATTCTGATAATGCGATAGTTTTCATGTTGTTATACCTCTTTCTTTTGATGTAAATAATGCCAAATGAATTGCCAAGTAAGACCAATGAATAGTAATACCAAACCAATTAGCCAGATTTGCCATTCAACCCAGAATGCCAGAAATAGACATGAGATCATTCCTAGAATGGGTATACACACTGGAAACAATCGTTGCTTTTTTAATGTATTCACCAGATCAACTAGCCTGTTGGCTTTTTGGAAACGAGGGAATAGATAGTCTTCTTCTAGTTTTTCGTGGTAATTCTCAATAAAAGTTCGTACGATTGAAGCAGAATCGTGCAAGACAGTTGGATTGAGATCTTCATTATTTTTTAGACGTTTTATGCTTTCTTCGTAAATTAGTAACACGCGACTAAGTACACCGTGTTCCCGCATTAAATCTTCCGCAGGTGAGACTTTTTCTTCATGCTCTGAGGCTTGTGTGATCTGGGGTCGATTGAAAAATACAAGCCCGCTCGTCGCAGCAATACTCTTTTGGATAAATAACCTTTTGGACTTATTTAAATTTTCATTCATAACCTATCAACCTTTCTTGACTAAGTATTTTATATCTAGTAATGACTGTAGTTTGTAGCTAAAAAATCACAGTAAACGAAGATGAATGTTAATATGATAAAAAGGAATAATTACTGATGCATTACCTGAAAGTTACTATTTGGTAATGTTCAAATGATGTAAAAATAGGATTAAGAAACGAGAAATGTTATGACTGTGGAAGTTCGATAGTAAAGCAAGTTTTTTTGTTGGGGGAGGAATCAACTGAAATCAGACCGCCGTGCGCTTCCACAATGGCTTTCGTTAAGCAAAGACCTAATCCATTACCAGGAAGATGGCGACTCCTATCAGCACGATAAAACCGCTCAAAGATTTTTGCTTGATCTTTGGGTTGAATGCCAGGTCCTTCATCCAGAATGGAAATGAGTACTCTCTCATGGATTGATGAAAGCCGAATTTCAATTATTCCGCCTTTCGGAGAAAATTTAGTAGCATTATCCAGCAAGTTAGCCAGCGCTCGCTGTAATTTTCCTTCTTCTCCATTAACGAACAACGATTCAGCAACTGAACAGCGAAATTCAATTTGCTTCTCTTCAGCAAGGGGAGTATACAAATCCACTGCTTTCTCCAGAAGTGATTTCAGGTCAATAGGCATCCGGTTGAGTGTACGAATTCGGGTATTGGTCTCAGAAATTTCCAACATAGTGTTGATCATACGTAACAAACTATCACTACTGTGCACAATAAATCCAGCGGCTTCCATAACTTCGCTGATATTGTTCGGTTTTTCCACAAGGCTTTCCGCCGCCATTCGGATTCTTGTCAAAGGGCTTCGTAGATCGTGAGCAATCAAATCGTTAACATCACGCATTTCCGACATGATAGATTGAATGTGATCAGCCATTTCATTGAATGATTTACCCAGTTGAGCAAACTCCTCTCCATGGAGATGACAATCCACGCGACGTTCAAACTCTCCCTGTGTGATCCGCTCTGCTGTTCGAGATACCGCTTCAACTCCTTTTAGCGCATATCGTGCCGCACCATATCCTAAGAGAGCTACAAGGGGCATGGCGAAGAGAATCATTATGGCTGCTTCTCGATACAATGTATTGAGAAACTGATATTGCTCGTTTAAAACAATACCTGTTTGAAAAATTTGTTGATCCGAAACGGGTGCAGATAATATTCGAATGGAAGTTGAATTATGATTCATGTTTCTCGTTACCAAATATTCTTTTCCCAACGATCGATGTTGATCTTGAAAAGGTGCGGGAATCTTTGGCCACTGAGTTAAATTGGAGGAAACGATCCTATCGCCATCCAGTGTAATTAGACGGATAAAAATTCTAAATGTACCACGGGCTTCAGCTTCGCGATTGAACTCATCTTGCAGTATTTCAAGCGAATCACCTTCAATATAATGCATCATTTTTTCCTTGATTTGAAAAAGGAGAGAGTCCACTTCCTTGGCCAGATGCTTTTGTATGGAGAAATAAATCATGGAGGTACTGGCAATCAAGACTAAACTGAAAATGACGAAATAAAATAATGTCAGATGAAATGCCGCTGTACGTGAAAAGTTAATCGGATATTTCCAAAACATATCCCACTCCCCGTATCGTACGAATCAGTGAATGATCAAACCCATCGTCTAGCTTGTTTCGTAAACGGCAAATACATGCTTCAATCACATTTGTTTCTGGATCAAATTGATAATCCCACACATTTTCGGCAATCATGGCCTTAGATACCACTCTATTTTTATGCAGCATAAGATAACGCAACAAATCGATTTCACGAGGTTGGAGATCAATCGGTTGATCTTCTCGGTATATTTTGTGTTTCAACAAATCCATCCGTAATTTACCGGCGATAAGTTGAGAAGAATCCTGGATCCCTTGTGATCGCCGGATAAGAGCTTGCAAGCGTGCCAAGAGTTCAGAAAAAGCAAAAGGCTTTACCAAGTAATCATCCCCCCCTATTTGCAATCCACATATGCGATCATCCACTTCTCGCTTAGCGCTCAAAAACAAAATCGGCGTCTCTACTTTTTGTTTACGTGCAGACTCCACTAATGAGAGTCCATCTAGTTTGGGGAGCATGACATCGACAATCGCTGCGTCATAGGATTGGTTGGTTAATAAACAAAAACCCTGTTCTCCCTCCGTGGCATGCTCCACGAAAAATCCTGCCTGATTCAAACCCTTCTGAATGAATTTTGCTATAATATGGTCATCTTCGATTAATAAAATTTTCATTTCTGAAAAAAAAAGTCCTCCAAGTGAAATAGATCTATGGGCTAGATATCCGATTGAAAACCATAAAGAGATAACAAATATTCTACTATGAGTTCTCGTTCAGAATAGTTTCAATGACCTATTGACTTTTTGGAAATTCGGAAAATAATTAAATATTGATGATAAATGCGGGAGTAGCTCAGTTGGCTAGAGCATCAGCCTTCCAAGCTGAGGGTTGCCGGTTCGACCCCGGTCTCCCGCTTGATTACATTACTCATTGAATCCTCTGAACTTATAACGTCTAATACTTTCCTTGTTTTTGCTAACAAATCACCAATTTTGGGGTTCGGTGGAGCATTTGGTGGAGCAACCTGCTCCACCGTTTCCTGATCGGGTGGAGTTATTGTATTGAAATTTAGTCGTTCTGCAATTTTCCGCAATCGATCTGTACGACAATGTTGATGAAAAATTTTTGTTTTTTTATGGATGAGTTTATTTAAATACATGGTGACAAATTTTTTATAGTGTATATAAAAAAACCATCCTGTGTACGGCAGGATGGTTTATTAATTTAAGGACACTCCATAGAGTGTTGCCTGCGAATCTTTCGTCTTTGTTACGGAAAGTCTTCGCAAACTGTGATGTATTACACTGTAAGTATTATACTGGTTAAGGTAAACTAGTCAAGTGATAATTAATGGGGGAGAGACAAAAAATGACAAAAAAGACACTTGGCATTGATCTTGGATCAAATTCCATTGGATGGGCAATCATAGATGAAAGCAATGAATGTATCGTTGATATTGGTGTGAGGATATTTCCTGAAGGTGTTGATCGTGATCAATCAAGAAATGAAAAGTCTAAAAATGCTACACGT
>CAZFER010000054.1:0-43628 GCA_964517495.1 uncultured bacterium
ACGCTTTTATCTTCGGCTTTTGAGAGTTCAAACGCCAAGTCTTCAACCACCGAAATTTGGTTGTTGCGCACCGCCGGGTAAAAGGCATTCTTCAGGGCTTTGAAATGATCCGCCTTCTTGCCTGGATCAATCAAAATATCTTTGTGATAATCAAAGCGCTCCCCATGTGGAACCTGATTAAGATACGCTTCGCTTTGCAGCCCCTGTGTTTGAACATTCAAAACTACCACACACACGGCAATAAGAAAAAACAATGAGAGTGAGTAGACAAAAATTACGATTTACTTAAAATCTCCCTTAAAGATATATTACAACGCTAAAAAGATGAATAGCACAACTTTTTGATTTAATCAACTAAAAAATTCAAAGTGTTTCACCCCATTGAAACACTTTTTTTAATTTCCAGCAAAAATCTCATTTTGAAACACTTTTTGGTGAAAGTTTACTAAAAGATGGATGACATTCAGAGTGATTTTACAGCGGAGTCGATGAGATCTTTTATAAAGGGCAATAATTTTCACTGAATGATTCCGAAATTTCAAGCAAATCGGCAGGAAGCCTTCGCTTGGTTTCATCAAGGATTTGGGTTGGGATATTGTTGTAGTAGGCTTGGGCAATACCTCCCGTGATGCAGGCAAGGGTGTCGCTATCACCCCCAAGTGATACGGCTTTACGAATCGCATCTTCAAAATCGTTGGATTCCAAAAAAGCGATGATTGCTTCCGGCACGGTTCCCTGGCAACTCACATCAAATCGGTAATTGGGACGTATATCTTCAAGTGTACGGTTTAAATCATAATTAAATATGTTTTCTATAAAATGTATGATTTCATCTTTATTTTTACCTGTTCTGGACAAAAATATTGTTGCCGCGGTAGCCTGAGCTCCTTTTATGCCTTCAGGATGGTTATGTGTTACTTCCGCACTTCGTTGGGCTTCGTGTAGAACATCTTCCATTGTATCGAAGGCAAATCCAACCGGGCTTACCCGCATGGCAGATCCGTTCCCCCAGCTATTATAAGGTTCAGTGGCATCCGAAAATAACCAATGAATGAAATTACCCCCATAACCGGAATCTGGATAGCGCCGGCCAATGTGTTTAAATGCTGAAACGTAATCCCCCTTATTGAGGATACAATACGCTGTCGCCACCGTTAAAACACTATCATCAGTGAATCTGGATCGTTCCTGAAATAACGGGAAATCGGTTGTTTTAATCGGGCTGAATTCATAAACAGAACCGATAATATCACCAGCCATAGCACCAAACATAATTCTCCTCCTTTTTTTTTATTAAAGTCCCTTCCATATTATAGGATATGTATTCTCTTTTGTTATGATCACCCACAAATCACCATTCGAATATAAACCATTTGTGGGTGAATATGTGATAATTTTTTCTTGGAGATCATCTGTGGTCATCTCGTTTATTTCATGAGTATATTCAAAATCAAAATCGGGTCCTTTCGAGGCCAAATAGGCATCACCTTCTTGATTGAGGATATAAAAAAAAGAATTTTCATCAATCGGCTCCACATATGTACTTACAGATTCAAAATGATATTTTATGGGATTATAGAAATATGTATATATCTGCTTTGATAAATCAACAAATGCAAAAAATTCAAGAAACAATAACACCCATAAACTAAAAACAAGAATTTGATAAACAAGTTGGGATCAACTCTCATTTTTAGCAGACGGGTATGTTCGCGCTCCATCACGTTCAAAAACTTTTCAATCGTTTTGCGAAACAACTCAAGATGATCGATCAGATAATCTTGCTGGGGTGAATCTATTCACTGCATCGCTCAACCTTACCTATTGGAATTGAAGACATTTTATTATACCATGTATTATACTGTTAATTCATCCCCAGGGAAAGATTTATTCAGTGTTTTTAGTAATATTTTGGTCCATTTTATGCCCGACTTTTTGCCGGGGCGTTTTGCAAAATCGTGCAAAACAACAGGCATTAATTAGTGGATCTGTAAAACGTCTTGTATTTTACCTCAATAATATCATCCCCATGAGAGCCAAATACTTTATCAATGTCTTTTGGGTCTATATGAGATTTAAATTTGTCCAAATTGGTTTCCAGTTTTCCGTTTGGACCGACGGAAAGAAGAAGGTAAGTGTATTTAATTGTTTCATCATCCTCGTCTTTGACACTTTTATAAGTTAACAATCTATCACCATATCTCTTGTAATTATCTCCGAATAAATAGGCTTCTGTTCCTCCTCTTGGGATAGTAAGATCCAGAATCGACTGAGGAATAGCACGATGTTTTTTAACGTAATTTCCTATTTGCCGAAAGGACGTGTAAAAAATGGCATACTTGACTTCATTATTACCTGCCATGATTAAAAAATAACCTTTAGGTGGTAATTCTTCTGGATGCTTCTGGTAATATCGATTCTCATACTCAATAAGAAGATATTTAACATCACTTTCCCAGTATTGATCACCAGGATGATACGACTTAAGGAAATCAAATATTTCCGGCCTTTTGATTGCCGCTTCACCCAATCCCGTAAAAATCAATCTCCGCGCAGAATAGATTCCGCTAATTGCACCTCGATATTGTGTATATTTTTTACGTTTTTTCCAAACATCAAGGTCAAGTTGACTTTTTAAGAAATTAATGGCCTCATCGGAGGCCAGTTTTCCTAATTCACGAACGGTACGAGCAAACAATTCCGCTTCCTTATTCATTGCTTGATTATTACTTATATTTATAGAGTCTATATTAAGTAAAAGAGTATAGTAAAGTGATTTTAATGGCGAAAACATACGTTTGTCATTCAGTGTTTCAACCAGTATCATTGTTTTTCTTCTCAGAGTAAACGGAGATGTTTTTTCTCCTATAATATTAATTAATTCTGTGGCATCAGAAACATCAAATTCACCTGCAATCTGATTTATCCTATGTTTTGGCATTTCCAGGATCTTGTCAAACTTATTTTGAGCATAGGGATGAGTGATAAATATGCTATAAAAGAAACAAAAGTTAGTTAAAAATACTAAATATTTAATTTTCATCATTGATCTCCTAGAAGATTAAAATTTATCACATTGAATACTGTTTGTTTGAAATCCGGATGGCCCTTCAAAGTACATCAAATTACCATAATGCAAAGATGGTACATATAAATCGGGGAGGTCTTTTCGATGTCCGTATTCGTGATAAATTACTTCCGCCATATATGTATGACTAGATCGCAAGTCTGATACCACTAAAGGAGATCCTACACCACCACATTCGCCGACAACAGTACTTGATGGCCATTCAAAGGAATTTATAATCATCATGTCATATCCTTTATTATTAAGAAGATATAGTTCATTTGGATGAGACAATACTAAGCAATCATAATACTTATCATCTAGAGGGCATATCTCTCCAGAAAATGTACCGATCGAACCACTGAGAATTAACATAAAACAACATGAAACATCATCTAAACCTGTTTGATCACCATTATTTAGACCATCATCATCCGGCCTTAATTCCTGGAAACCGGTAATAAATAAGTTACAAATATCGACAGAGTCCATTGATTCCAAGTTTTCATGTATAGCGACTGTTAAACTTGCATTTTTGGTTGGATTTGGACAAAATGTCGGTGTAGGTGTATTCGTTGGTGTTGGAGTATTTGTAGGAGTCGGAACAGGCGTAGGCGTCGGTTGCATACTCCCCCCCCATGCCACCGGCCAGGTTCCTTGTGATGTACCCGGCCCACCAGGAGTGCTGTCATTGGCATCGACAGTACCATCATTGTCATCATCGTTGTCGACATCATTGTTGATCCCATCTCCATCAGCATCTGAATCGTTGATATTCTCAGTGCCATCTGCATCTAAATCATTCTGATCATCGGTCAAAAAGAATACAAGACTATCCACACTATATGTTCCTGGACAATTACCGAATCCCGGGTGAGAACTACCCACCACATACTTACCGCCTGAACTAAAGTCATATCCTCTATCTGCTCCATAGTCAGGATTGGTCCACTCCAGAGATGGTGATTCCCCATATACCACTGTTACAAGGATATTAAAATCCCCCGAAGGTTCACAGCATCCCCACCATTGAACGATTCCAAATTCTTGATAAGAGGGAAAAGAGGCAGCATACCGGTATGCATATCCTTCTTCATAATACGGGTAAGCCCCAATATCTGCTTCTGTTGGTTCATCCATGCATCCCTGCGCGATAACCAACTGAGTCGATAAAGAAAGAATGAGAATTCCAAAAATCAGGCAAAGAGAGAAACGGTCCATCATTACTGTCCCCCTTTCCTGTTTTGGGCGTTGAGTTCACGCAGGGCGTGCCGCTCCTTGGCCCTTTCGATGCGTTCGATGCCATCAACCAGCCCTATCTTTATACATTCGAAGGTATGTTGATACGAACTATATTGCCAGCGCGTGTGTTTGGTGATTTCATCCAGTGCTTCATTGACATAATCCAGGGACTCATAAAATTGGTGTTTTAAGAATTTGACTTTGGCCAAACCGTGTATTGAGACGAAATAAGCCGCATTGCTTGCTGCACAATCATGCACGGTCAGAAGCATGCGCTCTGCCAGGTCATATTTTTTCTCAGGCAGAAGTTTGCTCAAACAAAGCGTGGTAAGCGCCCGCTGAGCGTATTCGCTTTGTGGAAAATATTTCTCCACCACCTCTTCCGCAGCGGGGATACATTTTTCCAAGTCTTTAAGCCATGAATACCCCAAGGTGATGCGGTAAAGCAATTCATCCTCGCGTTCGACATTTTTCCCTTTAGCCTTTTGCTGTTGCAGCGCATGCTCGGCAACCCGAACCGATTGAAACCACCGGTTGCCATACTGCAATTCAGCGCTTAATCCCGTTGCCAAATCCAAGGCACGGCTTCTCATCGCTTCGTCTTCATATAATGCATCCCACTCACTCAAGGCATTATTGTTTTCATAATTAGCCAGCTTTGCCTGCATCCTCAGGGCTGTTTTAACCGCTCGATCATCGATCAAGCGCAAAAGGTTGGATTCCAGTTTGACCTCATTGACATTTTCGGCTTTCAGATCGCGGGCGAATTCCAGCAGTGCCCCTTCTGGAGAGTTCACCGATACAAACATATTCTCAGGGATTTCGTCGATCAGCCGTGCGCGGCGTAAAAAACTATTTTCGCCCACGCAATCTTCCAGAGTGATGCCATCCTCGGCCATTGCGAAGATCGAGGCTTTAATGCTATCCCCTTTTTGGTCCATATCCCACAGTCGAAGAGCATAAAAGCGCTGCATCCTGGGATCGGCTTGAACGGCTTTCTTATAGGTCTCCTTGGCGGCCTCAGCATCCCCTTTTTCCAGCAATACATCCCCCAAGGTGGCCAGAGCCTGAGCACGCACGCTTTTATCTTCGGCTTTTGAGAGTTCAAACGCCAAGTCTTCAACCACCGAAAGTTGGTTGCTGCGCACCGCCGGGTAAAAGGCCTTCTTCAGGGCTTTGACATGATCCGCCTTCTTGTCTGGATCAACTAAAATATCTTTGTAATATTCAAAACGCTCCCCATGTGGAACCTGATTGAGATACGCTTCGCTTTGCAGCCCCTGGGTTTGAACATTCAAAACCACCACACACACGGCAATAAGGAAAAACAATGAGAGTGAGTAGGCAAAAATTTTGAGTTTCATAAAATCCCCCTCAAAGATATATTACAACGCTAAAAAGATGAATAGCACAACTTTTTGATTTAATCAACTAAAAAATTCAAAGTGTTTCACCCCCTTGAAACACTTTTTTTTTATTTCCAGTAAAAATCTCATTTTGATACACTTTCCATCGAAAATATCTTCGTTAATCCCATATCCGTGTAATCCATTAAATCCGCACCACCCGCGGTTCAAAAAATACAGTTACTCCCTATTTCCGAGAAAAAAAAAATCTTGCCTTAATATCTCCAAAATCCGATTCAGACAAAATAAATTTATAACTATGGAGAAAAATAAACTTAACGTCCAAAAACACCACTAAAGATTGAAATCCCTTGTCTAAACTCGAAAGGAAAAATAACGAGAAAAATCAATTGCACTCGCAAGGAAAGACCGATGTCTCTGTCTGTCTGTGGTTTTTCTATTCTAATCGTCCTTGATTATTTGTATGAAATATGAAAATGTATTGTATGAAAAATACCTTAGAATCGATAGCGATAGATTGGGAGTCAAAACCATGAAAAAATTCATCATCCAATCACATTTGTTTTTATTGACCCTGTTCTTTTTCTTCGCAAGCATGGACATCGCGGTTCACAGTGAAACGGTGAAACGAATTCCAGTTGCTAAAGGATTGGCATCTCATCCTGTTAATGGTGGGCATTGCTTGATTTCGGATGGCACCTATCAGTATTTGGCGTTTTATGACGGAGACCATCAAGCCACTGTCGCCAAACGGAAATTGGGAGATGATCAATGGGATTTTGCCAAACTGCCAGAACGTGTGGGCTGGGATACCCATAACAAGTTGGTATTGTTTCGCGACCGCGAGGGGTATCTTCATCTGACTGGTAATATGCATGTTTCACCTCTGAATTATTATCGCACAGAAAAGCCGGGTGATATTCATACCTTTAAGGGAATCCATCGCTGGACAGGTAAATATGAGGATCGGGTGACCTATCCAACCCTTATCAAACTACGTGATGGTTCTATTCACATGATGTTTCGCCACGGAGGAAGTGGACGAGGTATGCGCCTGCTGGTGCATTATGATGAAAAAACTCAAACCTGGTCGGGAACCGGTGACTCGTTTATCAATGGCAAACTGATTGAACCTGATTGTAATGCGTATCCTTTTGGTGGGATTAAAGAAGACAGACAGGGAACTTTGCATATCGCCTGGTGTTGGAGGGAAACACCTGATGTGGAAACCAACTTCGATATTTGCTATGCCAAGAGCACGGATGGTGGTTATACCTGGACGAGCTGGGATGGGGAACAACTCGAGTTACCTATCCAACCTACCAATGCCGATGTGGTGGATGATATCGAACAAAAGCGGGGGCTGATGAATGGTGGTTCATTGGTGGTGGATGCGGATGGAATACCTTATATTGGATTTACCCGATTTGATAAAAATGATCATAACCAGCTATTCGTTGCAACTCCTCATCAAGGCCAGTGGGTGGTCAAGCAATTAACGGATTGGAATGTACGTTTTTGGTTTGAAGGGAGGGGAACCATCCCTCATTATCCCCCGATTCCACGGCTTTCAATCTTGGGTGACGAACACCTGCAAGTTCGCTATTCATTTGACCTGGTTGAGCCATCCTCAGGCAAATTGAATATGACTCGTGCAGAATTATTAAATGCCACCCCCGGCTCGATAGCGATTAATGCTAATGTGACCCCAAAAACCAATGAACCAAAAGTTCGGAACGTTCGTGCAAGTAATATTGGGCCACTTCCTGAGGGGCAAAATCATTATATGCAGCAGGAAACATCGCGTCCCAATCGTGATCGTAAACCAGATAATCCCAAAGAACCGACTATGATTTATATTGTGGAGGTTCATCGATGAGGATCGTTAGAAAAACCAGTAAGTTGTTTTTAGTGTGTCTTGTTGTGTGTATGGTTTTCACCATTGTGAACCAACTGAGCTTTGCCTGCTCAACATTAATGATTGGCAGGAATGCGACGGTGGATGGTTCTGTGTTGATGGGGAGCTCATGTGATGGGGATATCATGGGATTGATTTATGTCATGCCAGCCATGGATTTTTCTGACCAGGAAACCATACCAATGTATTGGAATGTGCCTCGGCCCACCACTTACGAAGAGTATGTGGCCAACCTAAGAAAAGGGTATGAATACGTAGGCCGTTTGGCTGTCGAAAAAACATACCGCAGCATTATTTTGGCCGGGAATGTCGAAAATATGACGACGGGTGGCATGAATGAGTTTGGCCTAAGTGTGGCTATTGAATTTTTATCGATGCGAGAAGGGCTTGCTTGCAAGCGAGGTGTTGTTGGACCCAACAGCAACCACTGGACTACATCGCTTATAGCGAATGCGTTAATGCGATGCAAAACAGCGCGCGAAGCTATTCAGCTGGTGGGTTCGATGGTCGAAGAGTATGGATTTTTATATTATCGCGCTCCAAAAGCGGGAGTGGCATTACCCATCGCGGATGAAAACGAAACGTGGTTGATGGAGATTTTTGGTCCAGGCGAAAACTGGACGCCTGACAGTGGCAAGCCAGGCGGTGTATGGTGTGCACAGAGAATCCCCGATGGTGAAGTGGGTTGTAGCGCCAACCGAAGCCGAATTGGCAAAGTGAATTTGGATGATCCAGACCACTTTATGACGTCGTCGAATATATACTCCCTGGCGGAAGAGTTGGGATTTTGGGATAAATCAGAACCATTTGTTTGGTATGATATTTATGGCGATCCAGGCAGCCGGTATAATTATTTGCGTGAATGGCGAGCGCTGAGCCTGGCGGCTCCTTCCTTGAATTTGAAAGTGACTGGTGATCCTGAAACGGATCGATATCCATTCTCGGTTAAACCTGATAAACCGGTTAGTGTGAATAGCATCAAGACAATTTTAAGGGATGGTTATGAAGGCTCTGAGTTTGATATAACCGAGGATCCCGCTTTTCATGATTCCGACGAAAAGAAAAGTCCACTGGCGCGTCCGTGGGGGCCACCGGAATTGTTCGATCTTTTGGATATTACACCCGAACGCGCTTTGAATACACCTACTAGCGGGTATGTTTTTATCTCGCAATTGAGAAGGGGAATGCCGGATCCGATTGCGCATTGCATGTGGTTTGCTTATGGGCCGGCCTATACCAGTTGTTTTGTTCCTATATATGCTGGGATTACCGATCTACCAGATTCATGGGATCATCCCCCGGATTATACCAAAATCAATCGTGAACAAGCGCAATGGAATTTTCGATTTGTGCATAATCTCGCAAATAACCTGGCCTATCAGCATGCGATTAAGAATATCCATAATGTAATTCAACCCGCTGAAACGAATTTTTATGAGATTCAATCTGATTTTGAGAAAAGAGCGATTGAAATATTTATTCAATCCGGTGTCAAGTCAGCTCAAACGTTTGTTACAGAATATGCCAATCAGTGCTTAAAACAAGTAGGATATACGTATAACGAACTGGTTGATTATCTGATGTTTAAATATTTACTCGGTCATTCAGAGGTTGCACCTCCGCGACTGCCGTCGATTGCAGTGCCTGTCATCCCTGATATAGAGACAAGTGCATCCAATTGAAGTAAAACCTCAAATTAAACGCCACGGATGGCGATATTCACGTGAAAGATACATACTGGCTTCAGGATCGTCCAGAATCAGTTCGTTTTTTGCATCCCAGAAGATTTTACGTCCTGTGCGGTAAGCAATATTCGCAAGGAAGGTTGCGACACTGGGATCATGGCCGCACTCAATGCTGGAATTGGGAGTTTCGCGGCTTTTGACACAGTCCAGAAAATTGCGAATATGAGCCAGTGTACTATTTCCACCCTTTATGCTTTGAGAGGGGATGCGGTCTTCGATACCGCGCACTTCCAGGCAAAAGCGATCCACATACAAAGAACCGTTTACTCCATGAAATTCGACTCCATGCCCTGCTTTGCCAAACTCGCCCACTCGTGTACAAAGCCCGTTCCAATGGCGCAGCCGGTAGGTCATGATAAAGTCAGGGAATTTAAATATCGAGGTAAAGGTATCGGGTGTTTCCCGATTGTCATCGACAACATATTTATCGCCGCTTGCGGAGACGCTTTGAGGGCCTTTAATTTTCATCGCCCAATAAACGATATCGATTAAATGCACGCCCCATGAGGTTACACACCCACCCGCGTAATCCCAGAAATACAAGGCGGTCGAATGAAAACGATTGGGATTGAAGGGGCGCATGGGGGCTGGTCCCAGCCAAAAATCGTAATCCGCCCACGGCGGTGGAGTGCCATCCGGTGGATTTCCCAAACTGCGATAGGAGAAATTGTTCCAGGTATTTACTTCAGAAATTTTTCCCAACATACCGGATTGAACAATCTCCACTGCTTGTTGCCAATGGGGCTGGCTGCGTTGTTGAGTTCCCATCTGAACAATTCGTCCTGTATCCGATGCGATCTTCAGCATCACCTGACCTTCGCGGACGTTGTGGGATAAGGGCTTTTCCACATAGACATCTTTTCCCGCTTGGCAGCTTTGAATGGTTGGAAGTGCATGCCAGTGATCAGGTGTGCCTATCACCACGGCATCGATATCCTTGCGTTCCAGCATTTTTCTGAAATCCCGGAAACCTTTGGCCTGGCTTTCTGTTCGTTCAATAGCCGCTTCAATGTGTTTGTCATCAATGTCGCTGATGGCGGCAATGGTCACATCGTCTTCTTTGATTAAATTCGAAAGAAGAGCGGTACCTCTACCCCCTACACCGATCATACCGATGGTGATTTTTTCATTGGCACTTTTAACGGATTTTGGCAGAATCGTCATGCCTGACAAAGTGGTTGCGCTTAAAACGCTTGTTTGGGTAAATTTTCTCCGGCTTATTTTATGTTCCATTATATTTTTCTCCTGTGGACGGAGTTGGTGTTAATAGGTTACTATAGCGATATCGATTTTTCAAAGTGCAGGTTATACTGAATCGTTTTATGGACTAAATTTTATATCTTTGTGAATACTTCACGCAAAGCGATTCAAATTAAATATGTTAAGAAAGAGGATAAGCCATATGTTTTTAAGCAGAATAATAATCTCGATAATGATATTTACATCTATGGTGATATCAAGCAATCCTATTCCACTATTTGCTTCAAGTCAGAAAGTTCTTGCGTTCCCTGAAGCCGAAGGCTTTGGCGCGTATGCCATAGGAGGGCGGGGTGGTGAAGTTTATCATGTTACTACACTGGATGATGAAGGCCCCGGAAGCTTACGCTGGGCGGTGGAGAAGGAAGGTCCTCGGATCATCGTGTTTGATATATCCGGTACAATCCAGCTTAAAAGCACGCTTCGGATTGAGAATCCTTTTATTACCATTGCTGGACAGACGGCGCCTGGGGATGGTATATGTGTACGGGATGACGCAATAGTCATTGAAACCCATGACGTGATTGTTCGTTATTTACGTTGCCGGTTGGGTGACCAAGGTGATGATGGTGATGCCCTAAGCATCAATGAAGGAAGTGATATCATTTTGGACCATTGTTCCGCCAGTTGGAGTTTGGACGAAACATTATCCGCCTCGACGGGAGAACCAACATTGAATCATGTCACTGTGCAGTGGTGTTTTATTACTGAGGCGTTAAATCCTGAAAATCATGGATATGGTTCACTGATTCGTGGGACCGGCGGCGCCAAGTATACTTTTCATCATAATCTATATGCCCATAATCGTGGACGCAATCCACGCCCGGGGAATTATAACCACAATCCCCACACTGAAGATCCGGAAGGTCTTCTGCTCGATTTTAGAAACAACGTTATATATAACTGGAGTGGAAGTTATGCCGGTTATAATGCCGATGAAGAAAGTGTAACCCATTTGAATTATGCCGGCAATTTTTTAATCCCAGGACCCAATTCACAGAATAATGGCAAAGCCTACCGAACGGGTTCCCCTTACAATCGAGCCTTCTTTGAGGGGAACGTATATGATTATACAATCCCCAATAATCAATGGGATTTGGTAATTTTTAATTCAAGTTGGACGCCTGAAACCATTCAAACTTATAAACAGAAACAACCGTTTGAAACAGGCCCGATCCATAAAGAAGATGCATGGACGGCGTTTCAACGTGTGATGGCATCCGGGGGAGCCAGTCTGCCCAACCGTGATGAGGTTGATGCACGCCTTGTCAATGAAATTCAAAGAAAGACAGGAAAAATTATCAATAGTCAAAAAGAGGTAGGTGGATGGCCTTCATTGGATACCCTGCCACCTCCTAAAGATACCGACCAGGATGGTATGCCTGATTTATGGGAGATCACCCATAAACTCGATCCACAAAATCCGGAAGACCGGAATGGTGATCAGGATGGAGATGGGTATATTAATTTGGAGGAATATCTTAACGCTCTGGGTATGTTTTGATATTTCCGTTGGCTTAACAAGTTATGTGATATTCTTCTCCCTGGGGAGAGTGAATTTCGACAAAGTTATCCCTATACACTTTGTCATTATCCATGAATTTCCATTATTAAACCGTATCCCATGTCGTAAATTTTCCTACAAACCCCTTCTTGCATTGTCTACAAAATTGAATATATGACGCGATAGTTCCTCAATCGATCTTCTCTTATCCTTTTTCAATGACGACTGAAGCAGAATTCACTCTTATTGGTGATAAAGATACAGATGAGCATTTTAACATGCACGGTGAACCACCGGAAATTGGAGAATTGAAACTGATGGTTGAAAGTGGATGGGCGGAAGATAACCAGGCCACGTTTATCCTGTGGATACGAGGTCAACAGAATGATGGTGATGATCTCAGCATGAACTTCTCAACATCTGAAGATCACGTTGTGTTTTTTGTTGCTGCTGACGATGATACACCATTTGAATATGCCCAGCGTGTCTGTGATGTATTGGAAAACGCTTTTGCTCAGGCGGGTGGTACTTCAGCTAGCCAGGTGGAGTGCAAAGCGTCTGAAGATAATCCAGGATTGATCACTGTCAGTTTGGAGGATGGAGTTATTGAGCAGGGGTACCTCGGAATTAAACGGCTAAAAAAGGATACGAGTATCAATCCAACATTTATTCCCATAGTAACGCCAACCATTGAGCCAACACCAATTGTGCCGACCATAACTCCAACACCTACACCATCTCCGAATCTCACACCAACGCCAATCTCAACCCAAACCCCAACACCTACACCAGGGGAGACGACACCTGATATTTCGTTGGAATTTGAAACAGACACATTATCGGGCAATCAACTGGCTGAAATACCAGGTGGATTCAGAAATGCACCAGGAGGTGAGGTGGAGACAGGTGTTGATGTTCAAAGCGATATCCCTTCATCCTCAGATGGAGCGGGTCTATCAATTACCGTTGCCCAGGATGAAGTGGGTTTACTCTATATGCCTGATGCCATTGAATCCGAATACCCGGTATTGCTTCGCTTAACATTGTCCGCATCCGCTTCTAATGCCTCTGTTGTACTGGGAGCCTTGAAGGGAAGCCTGCAGGGTCAAACCGCCGATGGCTCGATCGCAATGGATAATCCCCTGGTATCAGAAGCCTTTGTGGACGAAGAAGGCGCATTAGTTCTTGTTTATGAGCCGGATGTGGGAAATGTATTAACTCCCTTCATTCAAGTATCTTCTTCAACCCCGGATAGCAGTGATGAAGTCATCGTTAAATTCGACCGCCTTGAGGGATACATCATCGACGAGGATTTCAACATTCGTCCCGGGTTGTTCCGGCGAAAAATGGAATAATGGTTGCCTTTGTGTTTTTATCGATTGTCTCATATTTTATATTTACAAAAACAAGGTGAAATATGAAATATCATTCAATGGATCATCTTCAGCAGACTATTGGGAATCGTATTAATTAATCACTGCTATCAAAAGGAAAATATTTGTCAATCTCTGCCTCGGATAGTTCCTTTAAATAACGGCTGACACGCTCGACGAGCAAGTCAACCAGTTTCTTCCCTTTTTCAGCTGTGCCTGGGCGAGGATTACCGACGCCGGAATTGGTGGTGACGATATGCCAGGGACGAGTCACTTGCACCCAGCCCTCTTTCATGCCATATAGCCGTGGAGGTTTGACTGAGCCATCATCCGCAGTACCAGGATCCATTAAATGGGGGAATAGATGCAGGCCGATACTGGTTTCCATCTCGCCAGCATGGTCACCGGCTTCTTCAAACAACTCAGCATAGTGATCGTTGCACACCTCATACCAATTAATCAGGCTGAGATGGACCTGGGTTTTCCCATAGAACTCACGCAGGGTGTGCTTTAAGCTATTGCCGCCATGCCCATTGAATAGCACCACTTTACGGATTTTATGCAGCTCAAGTGAAACAATAACATCGCGGATGATGACATCCAAGGTGGAAGGATTGAGCGAGATGGTCATGGGATAACCGAGCAGATTGGTATCAACGCCGAATGGCAGGCAGGGCAGCAGGCAAACATTAGCCCCCATTTGATGCGCCTGTTCGCAGATCAAATCACCCAACATGGTGGTGGTAATGGTATCGGTGCCATAGGGCATATGCAAGTTATGTGGCTCGGTTGCGCCGATGGGCAGCACGGCCACTTCATATGGATTCTCTTTGATATAACTATAACGGGTTTCGTCGAGTTTCCAGGGTTTCATGATTTCCTTTGCATGGTTTGGGATGGAGTATGATGTTTCCAGGCTTCAATGATTTGTTGAGCGCAATCATCAAAACTATATTGTTCGGTATCAATAATAAAATGGGCGGCCTCTTGATAACGGGGCAGCCGCTCGGTTATCACCGCCTTGATTTCATCGACATGGGATTGGCTGCCTGTTAAAGAAGGGCGGTTATTATCATTGCGGATACGTTTGGCAATCGCCTCAATAGGGGCTTGCAGCCAAACCACAAATCCATTGCACCGAAGATCATGAATGTTGTCGTCGCGTATGATAACGCCTCCTCCCGCATCGATGATGATATTATCCAAATCGGTTAGTTCTTCCACCAATAGGCGTTCTTCTTCGCGAAAACAGTCCCAGCCGGATTGTTTTACATAATCAACGATTTTTTGTTCCAACCGCTCTTCCAATATTTCATCCATATGGTAAACGGGCATATCCAACTGGAAGTGTAGTTGGTCGCTAAGCGTGGTTTTGCCAGTACCGCGATAACCTATCAATACAAGATTCATGAATGTCCTAACACTTTCTCAACCGCCTGTTGCATGACGTGTGTGGGCGGAGTTTTTCCAGTCCAGATGTGAAATTGTTCTGCGCCTTGATTAACGAACATCGGCACGCCGTTGATGATACGGGCAAAGCGTGCTTCAGCCCGCTGTAACAGCAGGGTTTTGGCCGGATTGTAAATCATATCAAAAACCAGGTGTTTTTGTGAGAGCCATGATTCCTCCACCAAACAGTCATCAACGTTTGGGTGCATGCCAATCGGTGTGGTGTTGATGATAATATCTGATTCAGCGAGGATTTCACGCATTTCATCCTTTTCTGTTGGGGCGGTGGTGATCATCACGGATGTGTGGGGGTGCAGATCGGTGGAAATCTTTTGGGCTTTGGAGGCGCTGGTGGGGCGGTGAAGAAGGTAGATTTTCCTTGGCTTGCGTTCGCACGCAAGGGTAAAGGCCACTGCACGGGCGGCTCCGCCCACACCCAAGATGGCAATAACTTTGCCGTCGGCTTTTTCTTCTGCTTCCAGAGCGCTAAGGGCGCCAAAACCATCGGTGTTGGCTCCGTATAGTTTTCCGTTTTCATTGGTTACAGTGTTGACCGCACCAATATTACGGGCTAGTGGTGTTATCTCATCCAGGTATGGCATGATTTCAATTTTGTGGGGAATGGTCACTGACAGTCCCCGGATATTAAAGCCCAGCATCCCTTCGATGGCCTTACCCACCTCTTTGACATGAAAGGCCACATAGGCATAATTCAATCCCAACGCCTCGAAAGCGGCGTTATGCATACACGGCGAAAGCGAATGCTCCACTGGATCGCCGATAACGGCGCAAATCGTTGTTTTTCCATCTATCATCATATTCAAACCTATCCTGATATCGCAATGTGTTAATTTATCTTAAACGGATTCCCGGTAAAATTGTAGCGCGTGATATAGTGCTTTGAATTTTAATGATTTAGTGAATCACATAAGATTGCTAGAACAATAATATTAAGGTTGAAAAGGTAAGAAAAATAAAAAAGATAAAGTGGTTGATTCAAAAATTAAGCCGATGTTTTGAGCGAAGCGGTTTTTTCCTCAATGGAATTAATAACGTCTTGAATTGTTTCGACTTCACGTTCTTCAAAATAGGCTTCGCCACATTGAGGGCAAACCCATGCGGGTACTCTATTTAAAGTCACATGACAATCCTGCCTATCGATGTGAACAGGAGCAGTTGATCGTTCCATTGATCCTTGACAATGAATACATTTCATGATTTCTTCCTTTCTCTAAAATTATTGCTCCATTCATAAGGAGCAGGAAGATATGCTGTAATTATAGCAAGATAATCATCCTTCGGAGAACAAACAACATGAATATATCTATTATAGTCTCCTTTTCCTAAAATCAAACAACTGTGTCCCCTGCTATCCTCTGGGTAATCTTCGATTATCTCACCATTTTCGATAACAAATCGTACTTCTTTTGTACTGATTAAACGATGCGGTTTACTCATCTGATGTAAAGCATGGGGTAAAAATAAAAATAGTATTGTCAAGAATACTCAGGTGGTGTTTCTACCCAGGTGATATAAGAAGCAAATACACTTGATTTGACACACTCATAGAATTTACGGTGAGCCGTGAGACATTCATAAATCATAAAGTCAGGGGCAATACAGTAAATTTCAGGATGTATAATATCGCAGAGCCTCTAATCTATGTCTTTCTGGAACAACCCATTTTACGGCAATGCTTGCATCAATAACATATGTTTTCACCGGTTGTCTCTCAATTCTCGAATGTCATCAGCGCTATCACTGGGAACATGCCCAATTTCATTTGCAAGGGCATTGGCTTTTCGTATGAATTTATTCAAGCGGAGTTCACGCGCCTGATAATCATCATTTTTTTAGAGAATTTATTTTCAACATGAAGACCATACTTATTGGCCAAACTTTCTGGATGATCAAAAAACTCAGGATCAATTTTATTTTGAGTGGTTTGTAAGAGTAAAGTAACTTTGGTCATGTTTTCAACACCTTGGGTTCCATTTTGCTTGATAGTTATTATAGCATAAAAAGAAAATTTCTATCACTATAATCATGAATATTGAGTTTTTTGAAAATGATTGGATATAATATGAAACAGGGCAGTGAACAAATCACTGCCCTGTTCATGTTCTTTCCTAAAATCATTTCAATCTATTCCAAAAAATCCCTTAATTTGCGGCTGCGGATGGGGTGGCGGAGTTTTCGCAGGGCTTTGGTTTCGATCTGGCGGACGCGTTCGCGAGTGACTCCAAAGCGATTGCCCACCTCTTCAAGGGTGCGTTGATAACCATCACCAATGCCGAAACGCAGGCGCAGCACAGTTTCTTCACGTTCAGTCAGAGTGCGCAATATAGTTTCCATTTGTTCATCCATTATGTGGTCGGAGGTCATGGATGAGGGGGAACGAACCGAACGGTCTTCGATAAAGTCACCAAAATTGGTGTCGCCTTCTTCTCCGACCGGGGTTTCTAACGAGATCGGTTGTTGGGCGATCTTGAATACGCCACGGACCTTATCAATTGGCATGTCGATAAAATTGGCAATTTCTTCTGGTGAAGGTTCCCGCCCCACTTCCTGGACTAACTTGCGTGAGATTCGGGTCATTTTATTGATGGTTTCGATCATATGAACGGGGATGCGGATAGTGCGTGCCTGATCAGCAATTGCCCGGGTTACCGCCTGGCGAATCCACCAAGTGGCATAGGTGCTGAACTTATACCCCCGGCGATATTCAAATTTATCCACCGCTCTCATCAGCCCGATATTGCCTTCTTGAATCAAATCAAGAAATTGCAGGCCACGGTTGGTGTAATTCTTGGCGATAGAAACCACCAGCCGTAGATTGGCTTTCACCACATCCATTTTTGAAAGATGGGCTGCATTCTCACCATCCTTAATTAGTTCTACGATTTTGTCCAAATGTTCCGGGCTGTCTTCGATATCTTGCACCACACGGCTATAACGCTCTTGTGACCGTTGAAAGCGCTTGCACAGTTGAATCAGCTCATCACGGGATTTTCCCGTGCGTTTTTCCAGTTCACTTTTGCCAAAACTGGTATAGCGCAGTTTTTTATATAGGGCATTCAACTCATTGGGTTTCAGTTTGAATTGCGTACATATTTTATCTATATCACGTTGAGCATCAGACATGCGGCGATGGAAATTCAATAACTTTTTGGCGATTTTGCCAATTTGCTCGTGATCGAATTTCATTGAAATGAGCAAATTGCCCAAATAACGTTTCTTCTCGATCAATTTGGAACGGCTTTTTGCAGTGTCCCTTTTTTGAAGACGAAAGACCTCAGCTTGGGTTTTCTGAATTTTGCCGAACTTTTCACGCAAATCGGAAAGAATTTTCTTGCGGTCTTTTTCTGAGAAATTATCCTTCAGGTCAAAATTCTGAACGACTTCTTCAACTTTAGGGTTCTCATTATCCAATCGATCGATCAGGCATTCGATTTCTTTTAATGCGGTTTTGCTTAATGCCAGTGCCCGGCAGACCTTGAAGCGGCCGGATTCAATTTTCTTGGCAAGTTCAATTTCCTGTTCGCGGGTCAGCAGCGGAACACGCCCCATCTCGCGCAAATAAAGGCGCACGGGATCATCAATGCGTGCGCGTTCTTCTTGCGATATTTCTTCCTCGTCCGCTTCTTCCTCTTCGGCTTCTTCTGTCAGGTTTTTGACATTGGAGCGGCGGTTGATTTGATCGTAATCATCAACGACGGGAATATCCAGATCGTTAAGAACAATGAATATATCATCGATTTCATCAACGCTTACCATTTCATCGTTGATCATTCGATTGACATCATCAAATGTCAAGCACCCATTTCTTTCCCCTAGTTCGATCAGTTTTTTGAATTTTACGTTTCCTTGGCGCTCTTCTGTCATTAATTCTTTGGCCATGGATTGATTCTCCCTTTAACGAATAATATAACCACTGCATGAACCTCACCCTAAGTCGAAGGATGATTAACCTCAACGCATAAAAATATGGATAACAATATGAATTGTGTTTGGTGGGACGTAAGCCTAACCGGCCAAGTTGAACAACGTGGTACGACCAATACATGCGCGTAGATTCCCGTTGTGTGCGTTCTCGAATTTCGGTATTCGAACAAACTCTTTCCGAACCCGAAAACCCAAAATGACTATAGGGAGAGTATAGTCATGGTTTGAAATTTGAACAAGAGCCTATTTTCGTTTGATTAGCCTTTCAATTTTTTGAGGGATTCGTCAATCACAGCCTGGGTGAATTCAGTGGTTGATTTATTCCCTCCCAAATCAGGTGTGGTTTCACCCTGAGCCAACAATTCCAAGGTGGATTGACGCAATGCCTGGCTTAAGGATTTCTCGCCAAGTTGATACAGAAGAAGGGAGACCGCGATAAAAATAGCAGTGGGATTGGCGATATTTTTCCCGGCAATATCCGGCGCTGTTCCACCCGCTGGATCAAACAAACCCAGCCGGATGGTTCCATCCCGATTAAACGAATAATTCCCACTGCCGCCAATACCCATTGAACCGACCAATCCACATGCCATATCCGATAAAAAATCACCGTACTCATTAAGTACGATTATCACGTTATAGTTATCCGGATTGATGACAAGTTTTGCCAGCAGGGCATCAAATAATTCCCGCCGGTGCTCCACGTGGGGATATTTTTCAGCCACCTCATCGACCACAATATGAAACAATCCATCAGTGACGGATTGGATGGTGTATTTGGAGGAAGAGGTGACCGATTTGTCCTGGCTTTTAGCCAATTCAAAGGCAAAACGGGCGGCTTCTTCACACGGTTTGCGTTCAACAATTCGGATGGAAACGGCGGCCTCATGGCCGATCATGCGGCCTGGATCTTCATACGTACCACCCGTTGCCACCCGGATAATATCGAGATCGATCTTTTTGTTGAAATTCGACTTAATCCCCGGAATGGAAACCACAGGACGGTGGATTACGCTAAATCCACACAAACGGCGCAAGATGGCGTTGGGGCTTTCTTTTTCGGTAATGGTTGGATATTTGATTGCAAAACGGGTACCGCTGATCGAGTTATAGGCTTTTTCATAGAGATCACGACCGGCTCGATTACGGTTTTCGAGGCTGAGATCAACCGGCCGAAGTTCAACTTCAATGGGTAATTGTTTAAACAGCATGTGAACCGCGCGGCTGAGTTCGGGGCCGATTCCATCGCCCAATAGTTCGGTAATGGCGTAAGCCATAAGTATCCTCCAATGGATAAGTTGGTCTCACCGATGTTATGAATAGAAGCGATGATAATTGTACTGCGTGAAAAATAGAATCGAACCCTTGGTCTTCAATCTGGGCGGGAAATTTGCAATTCATAGGTGATATGACCTGTAGGAGAGGGAGGGGATTTGATCAATACTTTGCCAGTCGGTCCGACTACACCGTTGATGCCTGAATTCGCCACACGCACCAGATAGCACCGGTTTTCTGCTGCACGGAATGTGGCTTGCACAAAATGTTGCTCCAATCCTGCAGAGCGTTTAAACCAGGCATCGTTGGAAATATTGACTAGAAAATCCGCTCCCTTTCGGTATGCCCGGCTCAACTGACCAGCCAGAGTGGATTCAAAACAGATGGCCACCGCAAAGGTAACACCTTTGCGGGTTTTAAAGATAGTCAGGTTTTGCCCACGTTGAAACAGGCCAGCTCCCGCTTCTTCAATCAACGTTTCAATATGGTAAAAAGGCCAATAATCCCCCATTGGAATCCATTCGCCATAAGGCACCAAGTGGATTTTTTCATAATGTTGGGCAGGTTCCAAACGAATTTCGAATTCTTCGGTCACTGTATGTTGATGGGGGGATATCAACTCAGCCCGGTTCCAGAAATCCCAACCTTCTTCCCGCATGTATCGTCCATGAATTGTTCCAACTAATAGTTCAACATCATTTTCGGTGACGAAATTCAGCAAGCGGGTTACTAGTTCTGGTTCATAATTGAGTGGAGCGGTAATCGTGCTTTCAGGCCAGATAATCAAATCCGGCTGAGATGAGAGTGCTTGCGTTGATAATTTTAGGTACCGCTTGACTGTATCTTCACTGCGTGATGATTCTTTTTCCCCTTGTTCCAGTCCTCCCTGGATTAGTGAAATGCGAAATGGAATTGTACTTGCGCTGGAAGATTGCTTTTGGGGTGAAAGGTATTGCACCATGGAAGCTGTGATGATGAGCAGGGTAGTAATAATGAATATAGCATGGTCGATGAGCGGTTTTTGAGTCTTCCAATTAGAAAAGGATATTCCTCTAACCTCTTTGATCCAATATGTAATAAGCGCGGTCAGAGAGACGTTTACCGTGGCGATAAAGAAGGAGAGGCCAGGCACGCCGAGGTAGTAGGCATAAGGTTGAAGGGTATTCCATTGATATAAACTATGGCCTAAATATCCCCAGGCAAACGATAAAAACGTCAACGAGCGAAGGTATTCAACCACCCCCCAAAGCAGGGCAATGGTTATGGGAAAGAAGGGATAATTTAAAAGTTTTCCGGCAGCGATAGCTTGTAATCCATAAATGACAGATAAAAATATGACCAAGCCCAGCATCCCAGCAGTGGTGACATGATACAACCAATGAAGATGAAGCAGGTAGAAAACAATGCCGGTTATTAGGCCCAACACAAAATTGATTGCTGGTGCATGAGGTCGTATACGAAACAAAAAGGGGATAAGGGCAATCCAAATAAGGATGGATATATTAAAGGGGGGATAGCATAAGGCTAATAATATACCACTAATGAGGCAAGCTGAGCCGTCAACCTTGCTCAGATTCTTGCTCACCCAGTTCGTCAATATCTTCATCCTGAATCGGTTCACTGATGCGGTATGCTCCTGAAAACCAGCGTCCAAGGTCCGTCATTTTACACTGTTTGCTGCAAAAGGGGAATGTGGGTGTTTCACGGCCTTCTGGCAGTACCTTCCCGCACGTTCGGCAACTGAATTTTGTTTTACGGGTTCTTCGATACACCATTGTATTTAACCTCAAAGAAATTGTAAAAATAGATGGAATATTACACAAGAGTTTTTATAACATTTCAGCCATATGAAGTGGAAAACGAGGGAAACCTGTAATTAGCCACACTATTCCTCCCCCGATGAAATGGGGGAGGTTAGGAGGGGGTTAAAGGGTTCTACTCCAGGGTTATTTGTCAACCCTCCCCTAGCCCCTCTCAATCTTGAGAGGGGAATGGAACTTCACATGGCTGACCATTTATAATTTTTTTAGCTAGAAACGTCTCTTTATAAATATGCGCTCTAATTAATCGTGATTGTGCTCTATACTATCCACGAATGAAAATGGCACAACGCCATTAAAGGGGAAGAACATGAAAGAGATAGAAATCGTTATTTATTTTATATTGCTTATTCTGATTCTGCTATTTTTTGTGGTGTGATCGTGTGTCAATCTGATTTTATTCGCCAAAGCATAGGTCACGCGTTATAATATGTTTAGGAAATAAATGTCTCCTGTTGGAGGTGAAAATATGGGAAATTTTGAAATCATTGTTTTTTGGGGCGTCGTGATTTTACTCATTCTCTTTATGTTGACCACGACCAGCTCATTAGGGCGCTTTTTTAAAAATATATACAACCGCCTTGTGCAAGCCTTAAAATGGCAACCCCATGAAAAGATCATTCGGGGAGAGGAACCCAGCAAAAAGAAGCATCAAACTTTACCCGGTGATGAGGAACCCGAGGGGTCATCCATCGAGCAGGGAAAGATATACCATCATTCCAAGCGTGATAGTTAAGGGGGAATGATAGAAATTAAAAGAGTTCGTGCTCAATTTTGTACTATCTGATTCATCGAATTCGCATTGAATCAGAACAAAATCTAGCGAATCAACCTGCCACGCATTCTATAGAATGCTTGACGTTATACGTTTAGACTTATAAAGTCGATGAAATATAAATGATAATATTGGGTCCATGCTTTATTTAATTGCGCCTATTAAAATCCTTTGTTGAACCAAATCAGTAAATATTCCTGGAGTCAAAAAACCATGAAACTTTCCTCTGTCATGATCTCTGGATTGATTTTATTCCTCTCTTATTCTTTTTCAGCACATTCATTTGAACGCCTTGAGTATAATAATCCCGGATTGGTTGTTGATTTGGGAGTAGGGCTTTGGGCATGGCCTTTACCAATGGATTTTGATGGAGATGGCGATAACGATTTACTGGTTAATACACAGGATAAGCCATACAACGGTTTATATTTTTTTGAAAATGTGACAGGAAATGTGAAATATCCCATTTTCAAACCAGGAATCCGGCTTGGTGGGGGGCAAAAGAATGTTCAAATATCCTATGTTGGGGAGGAATATCGAATTTTAACTCCAGGGAAAGTGCATTCGGATTTTAAAACCAAAGGCCTTGATGGTGGGGAGCCATTTCCATACAAGCAGGAATTCTATGCAGGGCGTTCAAACCATTGGCGTTTGGTTGATTACAACGGTGATGGGGTGCGTGACCTGATTATTGGAGCAAGCGACTGGCGCGAATATGGTTGGGATAACGCTTATAACGACAAAGGCCAATGGACCAACGGCCCGCTCCATGCATACATATATTTTATCGAGAACCAGGGAACCAATGATGATCCTGATTATGGTGAAGCGGTTAAAATCAAGGCGGGGGGTAAACCTATCGATGTCTATGGGATGCCTTCGCCTAACTTTGCGGATTGGGATAATGACGGTGATCTTGATTTGATTTGCGGTGAATTTTTGGACCGATTTACCTATTTTGAAAATGTAGGTTCATCCACTAAGCCTCGTTATGCTAAAGGTCAGTTTCTTGAATATCAAGGCAAGACCATCAAAATGGATTTGGAAATGATTATCCCAGTGGCCATTGATTGGGAGAAGGACGGGGATGTTGATTTGGTTGTCGGACAGGAAGATGGCCGGGTAGCCCTGGTGGAAAATACTGGCAGGCTTAACGATGGCATACCGGAATTCTCCCCACCCACATTTTTTCAGCAAGAGGCAGCCTATGTTAAATTTGGCGCGTTGGTTACACCGCATAGCATTGATTGGGATGCGGATGGTGATGAAGATTTGATCTGTGGAAACACCGCTGGCTATATTGGCTTTATAGAAAACCTGGATGGTGGCGATCCACCACGCTGGGCAGAACCTGTTTGTCTGAAAGCGAATGGGGAAACAATCCGCATACAAGCTGGATACAATGGCTCCATTCAAGGACCCGCCGAAGCGAAATGGGGATATACGGTTTTGAATGTTGCGGACTGGAACCACGATGAGTTACCCGATATTGTAGTCAATTCCATTTGGGGCAAAGTGGTTTGGTATGAAAATGTGGGAGCCCGGCAATCACCAAAACTTAAAGCCGCTCAACCGGTTGAAGTGGAGTGGCTAAGTGATCCCCCCAAACCCGCATGGAATTGGTGGAATCCTGAAGGCAAGCAGCTGGTCACACAATGGCGCACAAGCCCTGTGGTTTATGATCTGAATGAAGATGGCTTGAAGGATTTGATTATGCTGGATCATGAAGGCTATTTGAGCTTCTTTGAACGAAGTAAAAAAGATGACAACCTTATACTCTTGCCAGGAAAACGAATTTTCAAGAATGAGAATGGCGATCCATTGCGCCTTAATGAACGTGAGGCGGGAAAAAGTGGACGGCGAAAACTGACGCTGACCGATTGGGATGGCGATGGGCATTTGGATATTCTTATTAATAGCCGGAATGTTGATTTTTTACGTAACATTGCTGAAACACAAGGCGAGTATATCTTCAAAGCATCCGGCCAGGTTCATACACGTCAGCTTGCTGGACATACCACTTGTCCCACGGTGGTGGATTGGGACCGGAATGATATCCCCGATCTTTTGGTTGGGGGCGAGGATGGGCATTTGTATTACATGAAAAATCCCCGGGCTAATCAAGAATGATGATTTGTAAGAGATCACTTTAAGTCATTATACGTTGTTAATAATGCTTTCATGATTTTATTGGAGGTATCTTTTTCAACCATATTGGTTCCCATCCATGTTTCGTACCCACCATATTGATGTTGTTTGATGGTGGGGAGATAACCAAAGTAACCGTTTGCCATTGAAATTGTGAAAGATGGTTTGAATGGGCTTTTCTGTTTTAATTCCAAGCCAATTTCTACTAGTACTTCGAAGGGGATCATGGAGATTCCCAGTTCACCAATACGGAAAGTTTGCAGATCGATAGTGATTTGATCCGGGGAATTGTGCAGCTTTTTAATGCGATTAGCATAGATATCTTCACGGCTGTGGTAGGTGGTTCGATCGTTATCCTGAGCCAAAATATGATTGGCATAGGCCAATTGATTTTCTGTTGGTTTGCGAACATCCAGTGTCAGCTGTTTCAGTCGTGCATCGAGGGGAACCCAATCGTGGAACTCCATTTTTTGATGTGCCTTGTAAACGGCTTGAGCCACTAAATCGGCTACATATCGCATTTTTTCATAACGGCCCCAGCGTTTTTCTGAACTTACTTTCCAATTGATGTTATTAATATCGCCACTTGTGCCATTGGTCATGATACCCACAAACGGAGGATGAGACCGGTTTGCTTTGAGTAATGCTTGAATTCGATCGGCAAACATGCCGAAATAATCCGCTGATACCGCCCCATGTTCGACACCGCCGACGTAGTGCAGAGAATAATTCGCCAGAAGGGCAATAGGTTCACCATCCTTTGTTTGAATGGATAAAAACGGGACTTCAGGATCGGTTGGTCCTGCGGGTTTTATCAGATCCGAACTGCCGCGTGGTGGATTCATTCGAACTTGATCAACTCCTCCGAAGGGATTGCGTAGAGCGGTATTTTCTTTCATAAACCAACGGCGGTTAAACACGGATTCCGGCTCGTTTCCTTCGCCCCAGCCAATTTGTGCAGGTTCCAAATTATGGATGGCACATTGCACGCCATCGGCTATGCGGGTAACGATGAATTTTTGGTACGTATTTAAAGGTTCATCTTCAACCAGGCGATTTGAGCCAAGTGCACTTACGGCGGAATGAGTGTGCGTGGCCGAAATCATGATGTTTTGTTCGGGAATATCCGTGTTTTCATGAATTTGCTTCCGGGCGGCTTTGCAGACTTCACTGGGCAAGCCTAACAGATCGCAAACCACAAACACCAGGCGTTGGTTGCCGTTATCGAGTACCAGACAGCGGGCATGCAGTTGGTCGTGGATATAACTTGCCTCAATTGGTTTCCAGCCACCTACGATAAGCCCACCCAAGGAGGGAGTAATGTTGCTGGCATAAGCCCCAGCCATGAATTGATCTGTTTGTGCCATTGCCGGAGAGGTAATTATGCATAGGATACATATTAATGTGAAACGGAGTATATGATGATCAATGTGGTTTTTTCCTGCCATGATTCGGTTCATTGGTTCATCTCCCTTATTTATCGATAGTCTAATATACACCAATGGATTTTTCAGTGTATGGCAATCCGGCTTTATCTGAGTCAACCATACGCGAGACGTCATTGTTATCCTCAAGAAGAATCCAAATGTAGCAATTGTCTTTCTCATCCTTTTCTGTAATATAGATTTTTATCTGATAGAAATCGAGTTGTGCAAAAGGGGGAAAAGGGTAATGATCTTTCGCAGAAAATGCTTAATAATTTATTCTTTATTTTTTATTATCTTTTTAAACGTGCCTGCCCATGTTCAAGCACAGAAACTGGAGAAAAAACAACTTCGTTTGGTATTTATTACTTGTACGGTTGAAGCTAAGTTTTTTGAACCAGTTAAAAAAGGGATGCGGGATGCAGCCCAAGCAATGAAGGTCCAGTGTGACTTTATAGGAACCAAAGGCGTGGATGTTTCCAGGCAAGCACAAATGGTTCGACAAGCCGTCAAAGATGGGTATGACGGAATAGCCCTGAATATCATTGATGATGAAACCTTTGATGAAGTGGTGCTGTATGCTACTCAGCAAGGAGTTCCGGTTGTCGCTTTTAATGTGGACGATTACACCTCTCCCAATGCCCGTTTAAGTAGTGTCAATCAGAATTTCTTTGCAGCTGGAAAGAAATTGGCCCAAAATATGTTGCCTTTTATTCCTCCCAAAAGTCATGTTTTATTGACTTTGCATGACAAAGGTGTATCGGCGCTGGATGACCGCTTGCGAGGGGAACAAGAAATTTTGAAGAAAAAAGAAATTACATGGACAGTTTTGGTTACCGGCAACGAATCCAAATCGGGTGCGGAACAAATTGCCAAGGCACTGCGCAAAAATTCAAACATTCAGATTATTCTGGGTACCGGCCAGGCCGATACGGAAGCGGCTGGCCTGGCAATTGAAAAATACTATAAGAACAAAGGGTATTGGTCAGCCGGATTCGATTTATCTTCGGAGACCTTGCGATTAATTAAAGAAAATATCATTCGCTGCACCATTGACCAGCAACCTTATATGCAGGGCTTTTATCCAGTGGTTCAATTGGCCATGTACCTGCGTTATGGCTTGGAACCATCGGATATGGATGCAGGCGCCACCATAATAGACAAAACGAATGCCGATGAAGTGATTGAATTGACCAAACAGGGATACCGATGAATTCCAGAGACCGCATTATAAAAACGATTACCCATCATGAGCCTGACCGGATTCCCGTCGATCTTGGTTCCACTCCCAGCTCCGGCATCTCGGCCGTGGCCTACAACCGATTGGTTAATCATTTGAACCTTGCTGTTCAACCAACCAGAGTATACGACGTGGTGCAACAATTGGCCGAACCTGATTATCCCGTGTTGGATTTGTTTGGCGCGGATATCTTGGATATCGGGCGCACTTTTAATCAAAATGAGGATGAGTGGTATGAAATAAAGCTGGCCGATAGCAGCGTGGCACATTATCCGGTCTGGTTCCGTCCGGAAAAAACAAACACCGGGAACTGGATTGCACGTTCGAAAGATGGAACACCTATCGCCGAAATGCCGAATGGGGCAATGTTTTACGATCAAATCTATTTTCCTTATGAGAATGGGTATCCTGATGATTATTCCAACTTGCACGAAGCCATGAGCAAAGTGCTTTGGGCGGCGTTTGTACATAGCCCGTGGGACCATGCGAATGATGATCAATTCTGGCAAACACTGCGAACCAATGCCATCAACATACGTGAAACAACAGATAAAGCCTTAATGATTGTGGTTGGATGTAATTTGTTTGAGTGGGGTACCTTTTTACGCCGAATGGATAATTTTTTAATGGATTTGGTTACCCAACCAGCGAAGGTGGAAACATTACTGGATGCACTGATGGAGGTTCATTTAACCACTTTGGAAAAAGTGTGCCAATCGGTTGGTGATATCGCCGATATTATTCGTTTCGGTGATGATTTGGGAATGGATTCAGGTCCATTTATGGCTCCGAAACTCTACCGGCAGCTGTTCAAGCCTCGTCATAAAATTCTATGTGATTACGTGAAAGCCCATAGTTCCATGCATCCCTTTTTGCATTCGTGCGGTTCCATTCAATTACTGTTGCCTGACCTGATTGAAGCAGGTTTCGAGATTGTTAATCCCGTCCAAACCAATTGCCGGGGGATGGATCCCGTTCAACTTAAAAAAGAATTTGGTGAAGAAATCACGTTTTGGGGTGGAGGCTGTGATACACGCCATATTCTCAACTCAGCCACACCCCAGGAAGTCAAAACGCATGTATTAAACCGTCTTGAAATTTTTGCACCGGGTGGTGGGTTTGTCTTTAACACAGTGCATAATATTTTGCCGGAGGTTCCCCCTCAAAATATTCTGGGCATGCTCGAAGCATTGAATGAATTTAATACAACAGGAGCGGCTTAAGCAAAACATCTAAAGGATTCTCCAAACATGGATATTCAAATTGCAACACCAGATTTTATCATTATTGTCGTTTATCTTATCTCAATCGTGGGCTTGGGATGCTGGGTGGGGATAAGAAGAAAGGGGAAAAAGAGCGATGGCAAAGCCTATTTTTTAGCCGGTGGAACACTCCGCTGGCCAATCATTGGCCTGGCATTGTTTTCAACCAACATATCCACCATCCATCTTGTGTCATTGGCCCAAGAGGGTTATGTCAATGGGCTGGCCTATGGGAATTTTGAGTGGATGGCGCCGTTTACCCTGATAATCCTGGCCCTTTTTTTCGCACCATTTTATATTCGAAGCCGCGTGGCAACCTTGCCCGATTTTCTGGAAGCACGCTATAACCGCCATTGTCGTGATTGGCTTGCCATCTTATCGATTATTTCAGCCATCTTTTTGCATATCGGTTTTTCGTTGTACACCGGTGCGGTTGTTTTACAGGGTATGTTCGGTTTGGACATCCATTTTAGTATCATCCTGACCGCCATCCTGACTGGATTATACACCATCATTGGCGGTTTATTGGCTGTGGTTGTCACCGAATCGATCCAAACTGTCATTTTATTAGTGGGAGCGATATGCATTACCTTGATCGCCTACGTTCGTATTGGGGGTTGGGCCGAACTTGGGGCGGCGGTTGATCCCGTCCAGTTGACCGTATTGCGTCCCGCTGGTGATCCATCAGGCTTACCATGGTATTCGGTTCTTCTGGGATATCCGGTGATCGGAATATGGTATTGGTGCGCAGATCAAACCATTGTACAACGCGTATTGGGAGCGAAAGATGAAAATCATGCCAGGTTGGGAGCCATCTTTGCTGGATTTATAAAGATTCTCCCTGTTTTTATTTTTGTGCTTCCTGGTCTTATTTGTCTTGGTTTGGTCAATCAAGGTGAATTGGATATCAATAAAATGAAAAATCTGAATGTAGGCTCGCAAATTGTAGTGGATGATAAAAGCATTTCTGTCGCCCCATCTCAAAAAATGCAACTACAGGGAAATGCTGTAGTGGTTGGTGGAAAATCGATTAATATTGAGGGGAAAGAGGTATACACACATAATGGCTCTCTTTTTATTGATGGAGTTGCCAAAAAAGATACCTTGGATATTTATGGCTTTATGATTCGTGAGTTGCTGCCGGTCGGCTTGAGCGGTCTTGTTGCGGCGGCTTTACTAGCGGCATTGATGGGAACCGTTTCCGGTGCTTTAAATTCCATCGCAACACTCTTCAGCTATGATTTATACAAACGATGGAAACCAAACACTTCTGATCGAACCCTGGTCACCATAGGCCGAATCGCCACCTTTCTCGCCATGATCGCAGCCATTTTGTGGTCGCCTTTTTTGAGCCGGTTTGAAAGCGTGTTTCAGGGAATTAATTCCATGATTAGCTATATTGCCCCGCCCATAACCGTGGTTTTTCTATGGGGAGTGCTTTGGAAACGGGCTTCATCGATAGCCGCACAAATAACGTTATATTGCGGTTCCGCCCTGGGATTGACAGTCTTCCTATTGGATTGGTATAAAGACGCCACCGGCTGGAATGTACCCTTTATGATGGCCGCATTTTACCTTTTCGTGATTTGTTCTTTAATCCTTTTTGCTGTTTCCATGATCGTTCCCCATACTCATACTTCTGAAAGTGAACGTCTGGTTTGGTCCAATCCATTAGAGGCTATCAAAGGGCAAGAATGGCGCGGCATCTTCGATTATCGCTTTCTCTCCGGATTATTAGTGGTCGTGATGATTCTACTTTACGCCATATTCCGATGATTTGAGATTGAAAGAGCAGAATAGAATGTATTCTCTCTAATCCTCATGATTTATTGTTTCTGCATCGGCTTTAACGCAATTGATGCCAGGTTGAGATAACTGCATTTGCACCCCGATGCGGCATCAGGAACGGACACAATTCCGCCCGCGGGAATAGCATTGATCCAGCAGCCGGGACGGATGCCACCATAATTTCTGGTCTCTTTATCCTGTTGCAAGTCACGATACCCCAAAGTCGCTGAGCGGAACAATAACATTCGCTTTGAACTGGAAAGGATACCGCAGCCATAAGAGCGCGAGAAAGAGAAATCTTTTTGTTCACCGGTCAGCAAATCCCATGCACCAGGTTGGGCATAAACGGTTTGACCGTTAATCAGGGGCCGGGAAGCATAATTACATTCAATATTCCACATACGTTCCCCGGTCGAGGCACGAAACGCCGCCATGCTGCCTCCACTTTCTGATGCCAGACGAAAGCGGGTGGCTTGATAGGCCATCAATAAAACGTCATATTCAACACTCAACGCAATCATTGTGCCATCTATCATTTCATCCTTTCCCCAAATCAAATCTCCAGTTTCAGCATTGAATGCTTTTAGAATTCCTGAAGGTTGCTCAACCTCTTCACCCCGGCGTTTGGCCTGATCAAAATCGATCTTATCCTGTTCTGCAATAGGACGATCGATCAAAAACACTTTACCATCACCAATTGCAATACAGTTATGCCGAATGGAATGCTCTGCTATATATTTCCATTTCAAATCACCCGTTTCAGTATCAAGGGCGAAAAATGCATCCGATTCGGTGAATTGCTCGCTCATATCCCCTTTGAGATAACGCCATTTGACAATGTGCTCCGTGTTGGCTGCTGAACCGAAAAGAGTATTGTCAACGCAAGCAATATATCCCCAGGTTTGAGGCTCTCCATTTTTTAAGATAGGAGTTGGATATTCATCCAGTTTTTGACCGGTGCCTGCGTCCAAGCGCAAGCAGTGGTTATCCACACGCACATAAACACTGTCACCATTCACGCAAAAGTTACTGTTGGTACCTGCGGTTCCCATCAGGTGATCCTGGTCATAGGCCTCCAAGATACCGGGCAATGAATACTGCCAAAGCGTTCGGCCATTATATGCATTGATCCCCCGCAGGGCATTGAGTCCTTCCACAAACAGGCGTCCATTGTGAAACAATGGAGCGGGTCCACGCCCATGCCGCTGAGGCATCGTCAGATCGGCATCTCTGAACCATAACATCCCCAGTGGTCCATGAACGATGGAATCATCAGAGCAGCCGGTATTGGCAGGATCGGAATATTGGTGAGTCCAACTTTGAGCACCGGCTAGCGCACCGCGTTTTTTAATGGTTAAGTCATCCAATGTGCCGGAAACCATCAGGCCGCCATAAGGCCGCTGCAATCGTTTGGCTTCATCACTCATCATGGCATGGTTATTACCATCAATCGCGTCACGCGATACCACTAAATCAGCAAAATAGTCTGGATAATGGATTTCAGCCATGTCAACATGATGAACAGTCACCCGCACACCGTATAATCCTGCAGCTTCCAATTTCTTGCGGGCTTTTGTGACTTGCTCAAGATCATCATCAATAGCATAAATTTGCAAATTGGAACGTTTGGCCAATTCATACGCCAGCGCGCCATCTCCACAACCGAAATCAAGGCAATAACCTTTATTGATACCAGTTTGATCTAAAATAGCCTTGGCTGCTTGTGCGTAAGTCGTGTTATCACTATAAGGGGATGGATTTATGTTGGGTTTGATTGTTTTCGGTTTTGTTTGATTCGCGCCATAACAATATATAAACCCTTTGCTGGTGCTGACATACAAACGGCCATTGGCGGCTGCCAGAGCGTAAGGCACCCCTTCAACCTTGGCTGACCAGGTGACCTTCATGGTATCCGCATCGATGACACAAACAGAATCTTTTCCTCCGGATACAATGGTGTTACCCGCCACGATCAAGGATATACCATTTATGGGATGCTCAAGCGTATTGATGGCTTCAAGATCCTTGTGGATAACTTGATTTCCCCGTTTATCGGCGGTTTCATGATCAGCCCATCGATAAGTGGTAATATTGACACCATTAGCCGCCACCGCACCGTTTGGGGTTGATGCGAATGCGGTTGAGTTTAAACCGTTACGCAAGTTACCAGTTTCCATTTCATATAAAACACCGCGATTATAAAAGCAGGGGCCTGCTGCTTGGATTTCCGCACCACCGTTTTGGCCATAACGTTGCAAATGAAAATACTGGAAAGAACCATCCTTGCGGTTGAATGAAGCTGGGACCGCTCGCCCTGTTGGTATTAACAAACGATCTTCACTCGCTGCAAGATAGCCTTGGGCCGCAACACCACTTTTGGCACGGGCGCCACCGTGGGGTTGGTCCCACTCCATCCCACCGGCTGAATCGTTTAGCCAGATTGTTTCTCCATTTTCGGCATCGAGGGCATAAATATAGATACCTTCAGATGGCCATATCCCGGCTGCGTAATAAAGGATGCCATCTTTCACCATCGGACCACCTCGCACCGGCCACTTGCTGACCATACGATCATTGCCCAGTACCATATTTTCAGCGGGTCCCCCACGTTTTTTCCAGATCAGTTCACCTGATTCTGCATTGAGACAATATAAATGGCCATCATCACTCGCTACGTATACACGATTCTTCCAAACCACTGGTGCAAATCGGATCGGCCCATCGGTCATGAATTTCCAACTAATCTCACTCGTTTTGGTGTTGAGCGCATATAAATTACCATCCGCGGAACTGCCGAAATAGAGCGTATCACCTGCAATCACTGGGTAGTAAGCCAAATCAAAATTCATCCGTACACTGATAGAAGGCCACGCTGGTTGTGGAGCGTGGCTAGACTGATGAATCCATTGCAAATGGAGAGAGGAGGGCAGCGATTCATCGGTGTAATCGCTGCGAGCTGCATCGCCGCCTTTCATCGGCCAATCCGCAGCATTAACTGAATTGAATGCCACCATTAAAATGGTTAATGAAACGAATATCTTTTTCATGAACATTACTCCGCGCTTTTTGATTAATGAATGTCAGGCATCGTGGGTGCGAAAAGGATCAATTTATGATTCCCGCAATTTATATACAATAATTTCATAGTTGTTTGATCTTTTAAACCCATAATGATTCAATTTAATGGGAAATGAACAAATTCCTAACCGTATTATATTGAATCCTGGTGAATTGAAGGTTTCAAATCACGTATGCTTCTACTCTATCATATTGTTATTGGTTAAACTATAGAGAGTAAATCTAATGTTGATCCTGCTTTTGTTTAATGAAAACGCATAACGATTGGTTTTATCGGTTTTTTAATAGCGCTGATTATCTCGATATCTATCGTGACATGACCGGCCCCAAGCGCACCCAGCAGGAATTGCGCTTTTGCGAACGGGTGCTGGATTGGAGCAATAATGACCTGATTCTTGATGCTCCCTGTGGGGCGGGACGGCATGCGATTAATCTTGCCCGCCGTGGTTATCACCTTGTGGGATTGGATATTTCCAATTTCCTCTTGGATCTTGCCAGGCATGACACCGAAACGCTTCCCTTGAATATTCCCACTCCTATGCTCACTCGTGGTTTAATGCAAGCCATTCCCTTTATGAATAATTCATTCGACTATGTCATTTGCCTGTTCAGCAGTTTTGGTTATGGCAAAAACGAGGCAGAAAACCTGGCCATTATGGAAGAATTTGCCCGTGTAGCCAAACCCGGCGGGAAGATTCTCATCGATGTGATGAACCGGCATTTTATCCTTCCCCGATTAAACCGCGTCTATGATTCGGTCCAGTCAGGATTAAAAGTGCGTGAAGAGCGCACCGTTACGGATAACCAGCGCCGCCTGCATAACATCATCACCGTTCGTGATAAGAATGGCAACAAACGGCAATACCTCTATAACCCTTGGCTTTATAATGGGTTTGAGTTGTCATGGCTGGCGGCCAGGGCTGGTTTGAACGTGTGTGAGATATATGGCAACTTCTACGCTGAAAAATATGATCCCAAAAGCGAGCGGGCAATTTTATTGGCGCAAAAACAATAATGATGAAGGCCAATCACTTTTGAAACTCTTTCATAATTTCAGCAAACCGGTTGATATGCACTCCCATGCTTTCTGCACATTTGATGAGAGCTGATTTCTCTTCATCATGCACATGGCCGTCTGACATGGAGACCATCATTGCTGCCCGGATAATGGATTCCTTTTCTGAATCGCTAAGGATGCCGGAGACCGATTCCAGGTAATTGAATGCCGATTCAGGTTGCTGTTTGACGGCGTCAAAATCCTCCTGAATTTCATCATCCCCCAATTCACGGCCGGTCAGGTCTTTGACGACGTGTTTAATGCGGTGGATTTCATCCAGGTGTATTTTCTCATCCACAGCCATCTGGGCGACCATGGTTTTTCGCAAGGCTTGGAACATTTCAGTGGTTATTACATTCGGTTGCATCTCTTCCTCTCCTCCCTCATGGTTTCCGAGTACCGCAAATAGTTTATAGATGTTTTGGAAATATGCAACTTTATAATACCAAAATGTTTATAATAAAAATATACTTTAAATTCGAAAAGTGGACAGCTATGTGTAGTTCCATTCCCCAAGATTGGGAGGGGCTAGGGGAGGGTTGATAAGAAAACAGTGAGCAAAATCCTTTAACCCCCTCCAAACCTCCCCCATTTCATTGTTTTGAATGTATCATTATATGACATATCTAAAGATAAATATATTATAATATCCATAATCTAATATATTCTTAAGTTTATTAAATGCTTGCCAAAACAAATGACTCTTTATTCCTTCAAGAATTGCTTCTTGAAAAACACCTTCACCTTATCTCGAATCTCGCTGCCAAATCCGCCATGACCTGCCCCTTCAACCATAATCAATTCTGATTTAACTCCTGCTTTTTCGAGGGCTTGATGGAATATCTTGCTCTGATGTGGTGGAACCGTACGGTCTTGATCCCCATGCACAATTAAAAACGGTGGATCATTCTCATCAATATAGGTGATAGGATTCGCCATCCGGCATTTATCCTTATTCTCCAGCACAGGTCCTCCAATAAGTAAAGATTCAGGTGATTTCGGATCCAGATGTTTCAATTTACTACCAGGTAGAGCATGTTCATCCATTTGTAAAAAATCTGTGGGACCAAACCAATCGCATACTGCCTGGACGTTACTGGGTTGATCAAGATGCCTCAAATCGCCTTCCAATGCTTTAACTCCTCCTGATGTGCCTAACAACGCCACTAAATGGCCACCCGCAGATGAACCCCATGCCCCAATTCGTTGAGAATCGATATCATAGTCTTCAGCATGAGCACGAAGCCAACGGATAGCCGCTTTACAGTCGTGGATTTGAGCGGGGAATGTGGCCTGGTGGCTTAATCGATAGTTTATGCTGGCCACCGCGAATCCCTCATTAAGCAACATTCGAGCAGGGCAATGTTCTTTGCTGCCCGCCCGCCAGGCTCCACCATGAATCCAAACGATTAGAGGACGGGGTGCAATACCTTCATGTGGAATATATAAATCAAGAAGTAGAGAATGATTATCCATCTTGGCATATTCAAGATTACGATGAACAATATGATCCTTGTTTTCAGAGGTTTCCATTTGTTGAGTAAGATCTCGATTGGGGCCATGTCAATCATCCTCCCTTGGTGGCCATCATTGCCACAGTGAATGGTATGCTATTTGGTGATTTACTATTTGCCGTCAGGCTGCCCGCTGCCCTGGCAGGTGCAGGTCTGTAGTCCCGGGATGGGGAATCCTTCCGAATAATCGCTTGGATATTTATCCCTGTTTTGACCTTATTTTTCCTAACTAATGCTAAAATTTACTACCTGGCACCATTAGCAGGTGGAAGTGTTTTTCTTGAATAGATCATTAAAGGGGATTTGAAATAACGGCTGTACCCATTACAATTCATTTTACTCATCATAGGAGGCCTGATAACCGCTCCAATGGCATTGCCGGTCTTGCCGGTTGAATCATACGTAATCTACTTAAAAACCATGTGATTTACTCATACCCAAAATGAGCACAACGAGGTTGGTGTGCTTCCTCAACGTTTCGCCGATATGTTTGGGTGAGATAAGATGGTTTAACGATTTTAACAGTATGTGACAATATCGCCGATAATGAGACGGTGAGATGTAAACATTTAGTACAACATTATGGCCAAGCCGGAACATTGGATTATTATCGCAGTGAATATAATTTGCCTGTACTCATATGCCCTCATAACAACGATTGTTTTTGGAGCAAACCCCATTTAAATGGTAAGATATTCATATCGTTGAGAGATCGGAATGTTTTGGAGCAATTTTTCGACGAAGTGATCAATTTGAAATCAAATATTAGTCTGATGACGTATAATGAAATTTGAATCATGATACAAAAAAGGAAGCCCAGACGTACCATTCTTGAAGACTGGTATATTGCCGTTGAAAATGATTTTTACGTACAAGAAGCTGTTTTAGAGGATATAAGTGATACCGGCGCGCTGTTTAGCGGACCGGATGATTTGAGCGTTGGTGATAAAATTATAGCCAGTCCTGCTCCCGAAAAGAAACGCCAGCATGGATTAACCTATGATGAAGTGCGCTACAATCCAGATCGCATAAAAGGGACTATCGTACGAAAAGATGGACGGGATCGATACGGAATTCAGTTGGATGGCCCCGGTATCAAACAACGATCCAGCGGTCGCTCCAGTCAACAAACGTACTCGATTGAAGAATCCAAGTTAACCTTGTATGCCTCCATATATGGCGATATTGATATCCACAAGTTCGCAAAAATTCATGATCAAATCATGAATCGCTCAAAAAGAGTATTGAGGGTGATCCTGGATTTAAGCGAAGTAAACCAGTTGCCCCAAACGGCTATTCCCATCATTAAAGATATGATCGAAAATCTAATCTCCGGGAATCGTGTGGTTATAGCCATTGGTTGCGATCATATCTGCCCAAAATATTCACAAAGTGATGATTCTCTTAATCAACTGCTTCACGCTGAATCGATTGACGCAGCTGAACAAATATTAAACGATAATTCAATGCATGTTCTAGTCGTTGAAGATGATAAAGTGACGGCTAAGTTGGTGGAGCACTTTCTCGAAACTCGGATGTTCAAACCCCATGTTGTATCATCGGCGGAAGACGGATTGGAAATATTAGAGAAAGAAATCCCCGATTTTATTATTCTGGATATCAGCCTCCCGGGTATGGATGGACTGGAAGCAGCTCGAAAGATTCGCCAACATGAGAATCTACAACATATCCCTATTATCATGTTTACTTCCGATTCACGCGCCAGTTCGGTTTTAGCCTCACGCGAAGCGGCTGTAAATAGCTACGTTCTCAAACCATTTGATTCGGATATTTTGGAATCCAGAATACTGGAAGCATTGACCAGTCCGTTTATAAATTGATCATTTTTAACTTGCGCCCATTGACCCTCACTCATTTCTTGTTTAGAAATTATAAATAGGATTGTTTTTAAAAAAAGTAAGTGGTCTGCCATTTGAAGCACCATTCCCCTCCCAAAACTGGGAGGGGCCAGGGTTGATAAGAAAACGGTGAGTAAAACACTTTAACCCCCTCTTAACCTCCCCCATTTCATTGGGGGAGGAATAGCGGGGCCAATTATAAGTTTTCACTCCCTTTCCACTTTATATGGCTGACACGAAACCCAAAAAGGAGAAAGAGATGAAAAAGCGAGCGTTATTATGTAGCGCCCTGATAGTTGGAATATTCAGTGTATTCTTAACCGTAAACGCAGCACAAGAAGGTAAAGATCTACTGGTTTATTCCGAAAATGAAGGCTGGATTTCACTGTTTAATGGTGAAAACCTGGAAGGCTGGGAACAAATCAACGGTAAAGCCGATTACAAAGTGGAAGACGGCGTTATTGTCGGTACCACAGCTGAAGGTAGCCCCAATTCATTTTTATGCACCAAAAAACACTACGAAAATTTTGAACTGGTGTTTGAAGTGCTACTCGACAGCCGCCTTAATTCAGGTGTGCAAATTCGAAGCAATAGCTTTGAAGAATACCGAAATGGCCGCGTTCATGGTTACCAGGTCGAAATCGCCACCAACGGCACTGCTGGCTTTATTTATGATGAAGCTCGCCGTGGTTGGTTAAGCAAAGACCGCAGCGACCAAAAAGCCCAAAAAGCATTCAAAGATGGCGAATGGAACCATTATCGCGTGGTATGCATCGGCGACACCATCAACACCTGGGTGAACGATGTACCAGTGGCCAATGTTAAAGACTCCATGACCCCCTCCGGCTTCATCGGCCTGCAAGTGCATAGCTTTCGCGGGGATTCTCCCGCATGGGTTAAATGGCGTAATCTCCTCATCCGCGAACTCAAGATTGTGGGGAAAGAGGATTAATGCTGAATGGGTAATGATTGCAGTGGGCCGCTCAAATTATGATGTATGAGCGGCCTTTTTATTGCTCTCAACAAAATATTGGTTTACATGGTATTTTATAGATTTAACTTCCGTTTTGAGGATTAACTTGAACAACAAAATTGCATTAAATGAAATTTCGTTCATCGGTTCGGATTTACAGCGCCCTGAATGTGTACTTTGTACAAAACGCGGAACATTATATGCCTCTGATTGGCGCGGTGGGGTGAGCCAAATTGATGCGCAAGGCCTCCAAACCGCCTATTTATCTTCCTCACAGGATTTTGAAGTTAAACCCAACGGCATCGCCTTGATGCCCGATGGTTCATTTTTACTAGCCCACTTGGGAAACGAGGAAGGAGGCGTTTACAGACTAACCCGCAAAGGTGATTTAAATCCATTTCTCTTTGAAATTGAGGGAAAGATTCTCCCTCCAACCAATTTTGTCCATATCGACCATGAAGGCCGAATTTGGATTACGGTAAGTACACGCATTAAGCCAAGACAACTCGCCTATCGGCCTGACACCAGCGATGGTTTCATCATCTGTGTGGATGAAGACGAAGCCCGAATCGTGGCGGATGGTTTAGGTTACACCAATGAATGCCTGGTTCATCCATCCGGCCAATGGCTGTACGTGAATGAAACCTTTGCTCGAAGGCTATCCCGATTTGAAATCACTGAACATGGCTATTTGCTAAACAAAGAGACTGTAACTGAATTTGGAGAAGGGGTATTTCCAGACGGCCTGACCTTCGATGTCGAGGGTGGCATGTGGGTGACCAGCATCGTTAGCAACAAAGTGATTCGAGTGGATCAGGACCGAAAACAAACCATCATGCTGGAAGACAATGATCCCGAGCATGTGGCCTGGGTGGAACACGCCTTTCAAGCCGGTGAAATGGGACGCCCTCATTTGGATGGCATTAAAAGCCAATGTCTCAAAAACATTTCAAGCCTGGCATTCGGAGGCAAAAATTTAAAAACCATTTATCTTGGCTGCCTGCTCGGAAATCAAATTGCATGCTGGCAATCACCCATTGCAGGGCTTCCCCCTGTGCATTGGGAATTTGAATACATAGAACATCATGATAGGAGATAACATTCTTGAAGGAATTCAACATCGCTGTTTTCAAAGGGGATGGAATTGGTGAAGAGATAACCGATCCCTGTATATCATTGCTGGATAAGGCCGCCAATAAAACCGGTGGTTTTCGCTTGAACTATCAATTCCTGCATGCAGGTGCACGCACCTACCAACAAACAGGTATGGCATTACCAGAGGATGCATTACAACAAGCAAAAGATTCGGATGCTATTCTGCTGGCGGCGATGGGACTGCCTGAGATTCGCTATCCTGATGGCACTGAGATCGCGCCTCAAATCGAATTGCGTGAAAAACTTAAACTTTATGCAGGAGTTCGGCCTGTGCGTGCGGTGCCCGGTTCAGTAATCCCTTTGGCCGATCCACGTGCTCAAAAATTAAACTTCGTCCTGGTACGTGAATCAACCGAAGGCTTGTTTGCCGCCCGCCGATTGCATTCACTTGAAAACGATTCCATCGCCCATGACACTATGGAAATCACTCGTGAGGTTTCTGAACGCCTCTTTCATTTCTCATTCCAATTGGCGGTAAAACGCAAAACCAAAGGCCTGCCCGGCCATGTCACCCTGATCGATAAAGCCAATGTGCTGCCCTCTATGGCCTTTTTCCGCCGTGTGTTTGATGAAATTGCAGAGCAGTATCCCCACATCGAATCGGAGCGTGCTTATGTCGATGCCACCGCCTTGAATATGGTCCGCCGGCCCTGGATATTTGATGTGCTGGTGACAGAAAATATGTTTGGGGATATATTATCCGATCTCGGCGCTGGATTAATCGGTGGAATGGGAATGGCCCCCTCCGCTGATATTGGCGATCAACATGCTGTGTTTCAACCCTGCCACGGCAGCGCCCCTGATATTGCGGGAAGCGGGAAAGCCAATCCCACCGCCATGTTTCTATCAGGCGCCATGATGCTAGAATGGCTGGGAGATATTTTTGACATTCAAAATTGCCGCCGGGCTTCGGAATTAATTATCACCGCTGTCGATCAGGCCTTCGAAAAAGGACAACTAAGGACATGCGAAGTAGGTGGCAGCCACGGCACTCAGGAAATTACAAATCACGTGTTTAACACACTGGATACGATAGAATAAGGAATTATCACCTTGGAGGAAAACAATGGTAAAACCACTGCGGGTTGCGGCGATTGGAGCCGGATATTTCAGCCAATTTCAATATGAAGCCTGGAAACGAATGGATGATGTCGAACTGGTAGCCACCTGCAACCGAACAGAATCCAAAGCCCTGGAATTCGCCCAAACATATGAGATCCCCCACGTGTTCAGCGATGTGGAAAAGATGCTCAGAGAGATTCAACCAGACCTGGTGGATATTATCACCCCTCCCGAAACCCACTTGGAGTATATAAAAATCGCCTCGCACATCGGCATTCCCATGATCTGCCAGAAACCTTTCACACCTGACCTGGCAACTGCACAACAAGCCGTTCATGCCGCTAAAGAAGCAGGAGTGTTGCTGGTGATCCATGAAAACTTCCGTTTTCAACCCTGGTATGAAGAAACCCGCGATCTCATTAAACAGGATGTATTTGGCGAAATCTTCAGCCTAACGTATCGCTTGCGCCCGGGTGATGGACAAGGGCCGGAAGCCTATCTCGGCCGCCAACCTTATTTTCAAAAGATGCCGCGTTTTCTTATCCACGAAACCGGCATTCATTTAATCGACACCTTTCGTTCCATGCTGGGTGAAGTGACTTCCATTTATGCGCAGTTGCGAAAATTGAATCCCGTTATCGCAGGTGAAGACGCGGGCTTTGTTCTGTTTGATTTTGAAAACGGCTCGCGTGGATTCTTTGATGGCAACCGACTGGTTGATCACGAGGCCGAAAACAAACGGCTTACCATGGGGGAAATGTGGCTGGAAGGCTCCGATGCCGTCTTGCGCCTGAATGGAAACGGCCAACTCTTTCTACGCCCCCACGGCGGGTATGAAAGCGAGATCGACTACGATTGGAACAACCACGGTTTCGGTGGCGATTGTGTGTATTTATTCCAGCGCCACGTCGTCGACCACATGCTTTATCAAAAGCCCATCATCAACACCGGCGAACAATATCTCACCAACCTCCGCATCGAAGCAGCCGTATATCAATCTAATCAAGTAGGGAAGAAGATCGATTTATAATAAAAATCCTCAATCCCACTCTGGAAGCTCATCCAAGGTAATCAACACCTCGTGGGGATAAACCTTCTTCACCCACGCGGGAGGATTCCACTTGTCGTTATCGCCCACATACCAGGGCAGAGCATAAAGCCAACGTGGACCTTTTTCCATCATGATATCCGGGTTAGGTATACCTTGGCATTCGCACAAGGCTAACATTTTATTGGGGATTACCTTCTGCATGATCTTGTACGCCTTCATATAGGCATCTTCGCGAAAGTCTTTCCAGCCAAACCAACTGTTGGTATAAATATCGATGCCTGCAATATCAACATAGTCATCGCCAGGATAAAAACGTTTGCGATAGTCGATGGCTTCCACATCCTTGCCATGATCACCCGCTTTGAGTGCGGCGCTGTAAACCCAAATCAGGTTGTTTAGTTTGCGCTCGTTTACCATGTAGTCAAACATCATTCGCCATAGCTTCGCGGTATTTTCGGGAGTTTCCACGTCTGACCACCAAAACCAGCCACCCTCGATTTCATGCAAGGGGCGCCAAAGCACCGGCACACCGGCTTTATTTAATTGTTCCAGATAATCGGCGTGAAGTTTCATATCCCCCATCGCCGCTTTATGTTCCTCTGTTCCAGGGGTAACAACATTGCCAACATCAATGGCTTCAAATTTAGGCCGGGTGGCCTGAAAGGTTCCCGCATCGGTGATGGGATTCGCCCAATGCCATTCGAAGGATACGATGCCTCCTTGTTTTTTCCACCATTCGATTTGCCGATCAATGGCATTCTGCAGCGTGCGTTTATATTGATCGCTCCAGCGTTCTTTCGCCCATCCACAAAGATCCGCGCTGATCAACGCGGGATATTTTCCAGTCAGTTCAAAGGCCTCTTCCGCCTCGCCAAATTTGTTCTGGCCCACCAGCGTCTTTTCCCCATAGATCGATTCAAGATAATTCAACACGTCCCGTGCTGGCTTGATTAAATCAGGATTCACCGGCTCGATTGCATACCCATTCTGCATAACAAAGCCACCAAGAGACAATACCAAAAAACCTGTCAAGATAATTCGCCGCATCAATATCCTCCACAAGGAATCAGTTATTTGATTTTCCATTTTTTAATCAAAACAGTCAACCAATCCATAAAGGGATTTCAATCAATGGTTGTGTACGAATCGACGTCATCAATAGGGAGAGCGAGGTTCCCGGCGATTCCGCGCCGCATGAATCTGGCTCGCTAAGACATTCGCTGGATGCGAGTCATCGGCGACACCATCTTCGCCATTGGCATATTAGCCTTGGGATGGTT
>CAZFER010000055.1:0-41273 GCA_964517495.1 uncultured bacterium
TTAGCGCAGCTCGCGTGAATTTTTAAAAATGGGGGAATTATTATGAGGAAATCGAAAAAAACGCAACACCCAGTCATTGTCCAAAAACTGTATGATATTTTAGTATGGGTTTCTCCCTTGGTCGCTAAGTTTCCAAAAGACAAAAGGTACACAATTGGAAATAGAATGGAGAGCCAGTTATTAGATGTTCTGGAAACACTGGATTTACGGAGCGCGGGCATCCTGCCCGCAAGCGGGTGCGTGAAGATAAGTGGGTTAGAGCATAGCCTTTGGATGCGTGGGAAGACGTTGGTTTGTGGGTATGACGTGCGGGCAGGGATGCCCGCACCCCGGTGGGTTGCGCTTGGCTTTTAACCCACCCTGCATGTATACGAATATTGTAATAAGAGGTCGATTATGAAGACATTTTATATTCTTTTGTTTGCTGTTGTGATGGTTGCTTTTCAATCGGTTGATGGGGAGGCGCGGGTGGTTTGTCCACGGGTTACAAGTGAACATAATGCTGACTTGAGTGATTGGAAACGGTTTCGGAACTTTCATCAATGGAAGGATAAATCCGATCGGGAATTGGCGTTGGCGGTTTGGAAATATCTTTGTGATTATGAGACCGGGGTGTACCACTTCAATGAAATTCTGGAAGGCGAGGATCCCTTTAATGAATATGCGACGGTGCGTGATCCACAGAAAATTCTGAATATCTATAACATGGCGTATTGTGGGATTTTTGGGCCGGTGCTGGATGGGATTTTTCAAAATATCGGTTTTGAAGGGGGGCGTTCGTTTGGGATTGATTTGTGGAACCATTGCGCCACAGAAGTGAAGTATGGTGGTCAGTGGCATTATTTTGATCTGGATGTGCGCGGACTGTTGCTGGATGAAGAGGGTGAGGTTATCAGCCTGCAGGAAGCCAAGGAAAAACGCACATTGTGGGTTGATCCTCCAAAACCTATCCAGCCATTTTTCCCCAATGATCCTGACAAAAACAAAGTGTATGAAATCTATCGCGACAGCCGGGTGAATTATAATTACCGGTGGTTTGAAGGCAGCCATACCATGGATTATGTTCTGCGTCAGGGCGAATCGTTTACCCGATGGTGGACACCACAGGGGGGAAGGTGGAATCACCGTCCTCGCTATAATAAAACACCCTGGATAATAGAATTGATTCTACGTGAGCCAAAAGGAATGAAGCCTAATCATCGGCATTTTACCCGTTGGAATCACGGGAACGGTTTGTTTCAGTATGCTCCCAACTTGACTGATTCTTCAACGGATTTTGAAGATGGTGTCTATTCGGTAAAAAACCTGGAGCCGGGTCCGAAGGGATTGCAATTTATTAATGATGGAGAAGCGGAAGCGGTATTTGAAGTATTTACCCCTTATATTATTGTGGCCAAAATTAACGATATTCTGGATGAAAGCGATGATGTGGAGGCATCACAGATTATATTACAGCCAGATGTGGATATCACCCTTTCCCTTTCGATGAACCAGGGACGAAGTTGGGAAGTGATTAAAACTGTTGAAAACGATGGCTCACAGTGTGTTGATCTCACCCGTTGGGTGAAAGGATCGTATGGTTATCTCGTAAAATTTTCAATGAGGGGGGATGCTGGTCAGACGGCTTTGCGCTCAATGGAATTTGATACGTGGGTGCAGGTTGCGCCGATAAGTCTGCCCCGCTTGAAGCAGGGGATTAATCGTTTGCGTTATGATATCGGTGATCATTTTGGGAATTCAACCGAACCGGTATTGGTCAAGCCTAATACAGCCGATCCTGATGACTTGAAGAACTATTTATTGAAATTACCGGACCATTATGATCCCCAACGGCATACCAACCGGATTCGGGGTGATGCGGTTTTGCATTTGCGTGCACCCAAGGGGAAGATGATACGCTGGTTGGATGTGGGAGCGACGTTTCGCACCCATCAAGGGGACAATGCGGTGCAGACGGATAACCGAATTGCCTATGCGGTGAATGAACCAGAAGCATATCAGGAGATTTTTAAAGCGGCGGTACCAACGTGGGTTAATCATTGGCGTTATAATTGGGATTCCCGGGTTGTCCTTGATCAACCGGCGAAAGATGTGTTTGTAAAATATACGGGTGATCCAGGTTTGAATATCATGCGCGCCTGTTTGCATGTTGAGCCAAAGCAACCAACCAGTACGCGAGTTATAATTACGCATGGGTATAGGATTGATGATGATTTTAAAACGGAAACAGTTCGGATGGACGAGGTGGGTGAGTATACCATCCAATGTGATGCTGAGCCGGAGAATACGTTTATTACGATAGAGGTACAATCAAAATGAAAAATAACCGGTCTGTGAACCCAATCCCAAATATGTTCATTATCCTTATGATGATGATCGAGGTTTTCGGTGTATACGGCGATTGAATGAATATCAGAATGATTAAATCGAGATCGTTTTTTTCTTTCAACAGGGCGCTGGTGGTTTTGGTGGGATTTATTGTGTCCCGTTTGTTTTTTTGGGGGATGGGGATTCAGATGGATGACAGCCCTGGATTGGGGAAGATGTTTCAGTTGTTGGATTTGAATCTGCTGGAATCGAATTTGGGAGAGAGCGTTTTATATTTGCATTGCCAACCTCCTTTGTTTAATTTCTTTATTGGAATGGTTATAAAGTGCTTTCCTGAGCATCCCTTTATTGTGTTTCAGGCACTTTATTTTTGTTGGGGGATTATCCTTCATCTTGCGTTGTATTATCTGTTTATCCAGCTGGGATTTTCTCAATGGATTTCCGTTCTTGCGGTTTATTTCTTTATGTTATGTCCGTCAACGATCTTGTTTGAATCGTGGCTGTTTTATACCTACCCTGTGGCTGGGTTATTGTGCTTATCCGCTTATCTGTTTTATCGGTTTCACACGCATCAGAATGTATGGTGGGGAATGAGTTTCTTCTTTAGTATGGCGGCCATTTGTTTGACTCGAAGTATATTTCATGTGGGGTGGTTGGTTTTCATTACTTTTATCCTTATTGTTTATGTGGATCAATGTGTTATATGTTTCTATCATTGGGAATACCTTGGAATGTGGAGAGAATGAGCGATTTCGCTTTTTAATCAGCCCGTTTGTTTTGATTTTGTTTCTTTCGGCTATAAAGGATTTGTGGGGAAGGTATTCTATAGAGCGTATTAATTTGAATGCTCGATCTGGGGATTGAAAAAGGCTAAAATGTTGTGGAAAAAAGAAACCCCAAAGGGGTGAAATATGATAGCCAGGGGCAATTGCCCCTGGTAAATGTTTTTTCCACTGCATATGGCTGAAATGTTACAAAAAATGAATAGGATAATATTATTAAGTTTTGCGTATTTTCTTAAATGTTTGCTTCTAGGGGTGATGGTTTCACCTTTTGCCAGTGCTCAAACGGCTTTTATCACGACGCCTTCAAAGGAGCCTCATCCGTCGATTGTTTATGGCATGAGTATTCTGGAAGAGACGTTAAACACCTTAGGGTGGACAGTTGAAAGGCGGATGGGGAGCACACCGGATGAAAGCCAGCCTAAGGAATTGGAGATTGTGGTCGCTCCCTTTGATGTGCATAAGGCGGCGGATACACCTGGCGCGGATATCTTAAGGGATGTGGTATCCAATGAACCGGAATCATTATCTGTATCAGTTTATAAGCGTGGTGAACAATACCGAGCCTATGCAATTGGCAGTGATCCTGCAGGGACGATGTATGCCGCATTGGAGTTGGCGGAACAGATCAAAACGGGTAATCCGGAATCATCCATTCCCGCACGTATTAACGCAAGGCGTTTGACGCCATCGTTAACCGTGCGTGGGGTGAAATGTGTTTTACACCGACAGGCGTTGGATGATCCCTCATCGTGGTTTCATTCAGAAACGTATTGGAAGGGTTATTTGGATCAGTTGGCCTGCTCACGCTTTAATTATTTGGAGTTGCATGGGATTTATGATTTAGTCACCACGAATTATTTCAATATTTTACCGTATTTTGTTTATCTCCCCTCATTCAAAACGGTTGGAAAAAGCCAAAAACAAGCGGACCAGAATCTTCAAGCGCTTCGGCGAATTATTCGCCTGGCCCATGAACGATCCATTAATGTATCGATCATCAATCATCATACCTCATGGGATATTCAGGGAAAATCGGTTCCCATGAATGATATCAAGCAATTAATACAATACAATGCCGATGCGTTTAAAGGATTGATTACCGCATGCCCCGATTTGGATGGTTTTGGATTTGCTATTGGTGAAAATCAAAATGCTACGGAGTTTTATCGGCAAGCCTACATTCAGCAGGTTGCAAAGCGCAAGCGTCCATTAATACTGTTTTTGCCCACCTTTTTGGCGGATCGAACTCAATTCATGAACTTGATGGATTCATACGCCGGTATATCAGTCGCTCAAGTCAAATACAATGGTGATCAATTGCCTGTTCCTTACCCTGTCAGCGGGGGGCGTATGCAGGAATGGCAGAGTTATTCCTATCAGGATTATTTTAATCTCCCCCGCAAATATAATATCATTTTTGATATAGCCACGAGCGGAACCCACCGCGTGTTGACGTGGGGGAATGTGGATTTTATCCGTCAAACCTTAGTACATATTCCAGCATTTGGCGCCAATGGATTTGTGGTTGAAGCACCGGATACTTACTATCCCCATACGGATGAATATACCAGCACCATCCAGCATAATCTGCGTTATTATACCTGGACGTTTGAACGTGATTGGCAATGGTACATGTTTTGGGGCCGTTTGGGATACAACACTCAGGAACCTCAAAAAACATTTACCCAATATTTCAACCACTATTTTAAATCAAATGTAGGTCTTCAAATATATCAAGCCCTGCAAAAAAGCGGTCATGTTATCCCTACGATTGCGGCGTTATATGCTTTAGGGCCAGACAAGCGAAGCTTGGCTCCTGAAATGGAAATTCCTTCAAGTTTTTCTGAATTTTTTGAAACCCAGCCTTTTGATACGTTCAAAATACGATCGGTTACTGAAGAAGCCATGAGGATCTCCACCGGCGAGAAGGATGGCCGTCTTTCACCGTTTGAGATGATAAATCACTCCGTTCAACAAGCGGATGAAGCGGTCGAATTAATGAATGAAGCGGGTGAAACTTTAGCCCAAAATGTAAATCAGGTTGAAAATCCAACAGCATCAAACCTGGTTGATCGTTATCGCGAATGGAATGCCTGGAATCATGATTTTAAAGCCCTGGCGGCTTTGGGGAAATGTTATCGGGGATTGATCAATACAGCATTGCAAGTTGGGATTTATCAGTTGACGGGAGATATTCCATCGGTGGTAATTGCCATTGAAAGTTTAAAATCAGCGCAAAATGCCTGGGAAGAATTGGCCAAGGAGACGGAGGCCCGGTATCAAGGTCTACTTGAACCGTTGCGCATGCAAACCACCTCGTTTCATTGGCGGAATTATAAACCAGAGTTTGAGCGGGATCAGGCGATACTATCCCAGATTTATAACGAATGGTTGGAGAAGGGTGACTTGCAACCAGATCGAGTACATTTTCAAGTACATCAATCTCCACCGCAAAAATCTATTTTATTGACAGTGTGTATTCCACCCAATTATCAGCTCGATACGTTGATTGCGGATTATCGAAACAGTGTGGGCATGACGGGCCGGAGTGAAATGAAAACCACCCGTTTAGAGGGTGTCTATTTCACTGAAATACCTGCCAGATTGGCGGTGGAGGGGCGAATTGAGTATTATTTCCATGGTGCGCATGATGGGAAGGCGTTTACTATTCCTGACCTGAGTAATTCCCCACCATACAAAATTACCGTAAAGGAAGATCAATCACCACCTCAAATGATCCGTTTGGAACATCAAAGAGGAATTTCCAAAAATATGGTGAATGTCACCGGTGAATTTAGCGATGGCTCCGGTGTCGAAAGTGTACGCCTCTGGTGGAAAGCATTCCCCTCTCACGAAGCATGGTCATTTAAATATATGGACCGGTCCGGTGAGATGTTTCAGGCTCGTTTTCCTATCACGCCCGAAGGCGCCATGTATGCTGTGGACGTGACGGATGGACTGGGCCATACCGCTAAATATCCTGATGGCGATTTAGCCATTCCTTATCGTATAGTTCCACCTTTTAACCCGTAATCCCATCAAATACATCCTCTTCATTGATCATGGCATGTCCACAATAAAGGCATCGTCTGTGTTTATTGGACATGGTGCGTTCACAGGAAGGGCATTTGGTCACGCCATGTCTTACTTTGCCATCCAATTTGCCGTCTGAAAGGTCGATTTCCTTCACTTTTTCCAGGAGTTCCTGATCGGTTAAATCAGAGACTTCTTTCAATAGCGTCCATAAGGCCATGGAAATCATGGTGAGCTTTTCCAGACGGTCCTCAAATCGATGGGTAAGTGCCGTCAATTCCATCGATTTTTCTGCATTGCGAAGCAATTTTGTATTAGGACTGTCAGGTCGATTGAGATCCCAGAACAAATCAAACATAAGGCGGGTTCCTCTCTTGGATTAAAAAATGGATGAAAAAACATGGTGAGATGGTGAATCTGAATGTATGATAGGCTTAAAAGCCGTTTAGTGCAAACCAAAATATGTAAATTACAAATAGATTAAGATAATTTTGAATCTTTAAATTCGGTGGTTTTTGGAATGGGATCGCCGAGTTCCATGGGGATCATTAATTCATTCCGAACATGTGAAACAAAGGCCATAAATTCATCCAGCATCCCCGGGGCCACCCAATATTCCATGGTACCTTCTTCGGCGTTTACGGTACGGACCACCGCCATTCCGTCATGGTCGTCAATGAGGGCGTTGACAAAACAAATCTCATGGGGAGGCAAGCGCCCGGGGATGATAATGTTATCAGAATAATTCATTTTGTTTTATTGTTCAATCAAATCAAACAACCGGCTGAGGTGTTTGATGGTTTCCTGTAATTTTTCACCATTCGACATGGCATTCAATTCTTTGTTGAAGGGTTCGCAGGTAATGGGTCCATCATAGCCGATGTCATACAGCACATTGATAAAGGACTTCAGGTCTATAACACCAGTGGCCGTTGGGAGCTCACGGGAAAGGTCCATTAGTTCATCAGTCGGAATGCCTTTAGGGGTATCATTGACATGCACATTGACAATATCACTGTTTTTGAGTTGTTTGATTTCCTCAACAGTGCCGTGGGAAGTATGCCAGTGCCATGCATCAAGCAAAAAACCTACATTGCTGACATTGATGGCTTCGATCAATTCCTGCATTTCAATTTGCGAATAGATAAAGGGATAACGCTTATTTACTCTGGAGGTTTTGGGACCGACGAATTCCAACCCTAGCCGCAGCCCATGATGTTGCAAGATACGAGCGGCTTCCGCCAGGCGTTCTTTGTGAATTTTGAAGTTAGCCAGATAGGTTAATTCATCATGGCCTGGAAGAATCCAGGTGGACATTCGTGTTACCTCTACGCTTTCCAGCACAGCAGCTTTTGCTGGTAGTTGGAGAATATCCTTTCTGAATTGATCCTCGCTGGTTCGAAACTGAACAGGTAATCCGGCTGAACCGAACTGGATGTCATTATCTTTCATGTAGTTAACCAATTCGTTGCGTTGGTCTTTAGACATGTTAGCTAAATCACCCAATTGCGGATTCACACCACCAAAACCATATTGGATGGCATAATCCACCGCTTGCTTTTGATTTACCCTTAGCCGTATATGTCCTGGTCCCAGGTTTTTGAACATTTTGATTTCTTTATCAGCAGCACCGGCTTTATTTGCGTGGATCAATGCCATTCCACCCATAAGGGACATAGTACTAAATGCGCGACGGTTCATTTTTTGTTTTCCATAATTGACCATTTCGTTTCTCTCCCATGATTAGTTTTGAGTTATTTTAATGCATTGATTGTAATTCGTTTTGTAGTTGTTTATATAAATCCACTATCCATTGGGCATCATCATTGATTGATTTTACTTCAGATGGATTGGGGCGCAATGTACTGATGAGTTCAGGATTTTTAATACATTTGTTTAAACATTTATACAATTCACCCGAATTTCCAACTTCAAAGAGTAATCCATTCTCTCCATCACGGATAAGATCCGCCATTCCTCCAAAGCGGGAAGTTATGACGGGCACTTGAGCCAATAGGGCTTCATGGATGGTGATCGGAGAGTTTTCAAACCAGATGGAAGGTATGACTAACACATCGGTAGCCGCAAGGATATGGGGAATGTCTTTATTCTCCACCCGACCATTCAGCCGAATGCCGGGATGGGAGATCATGGAGTGAATCCGTTTGACGTATCCGGTAAACTCTCCAAGATGACCGTATACATTCAGAATGGCAGAATCAAGTGGCAGTCGGTTGAAGGCATCCACGAGAACATGTAAACCTTTGTGTTCAGTTATGGTTCCAATATATGAGAAACGGATAGGGGGTTGAGGGATTTGGTCTGGAGTTGAATACGCGTCCGATACAATTCCATAGTCAGAAAATACAATTTTGTCTGGAGGAAGGCCATATTCAATGAATTTTGTTCGCAGGAACTGAGAAGGGGCGATAAAACAATCGACATTTTTGAATAACTCATGTGTTTTGAGAGTTCGATGGTCGACTTTCTTTTTAAGCCGATTTTTTTGCATCCGCGTTAACATTGTTTCGGCTATAGATGTAAATCGATTGGTCAGGCTGGGGCGATACGGTTCGCTATGAGAATTCATGATTTGCGGTTCAGCCCAATTGGCGGTGCAAAAATCAATGTTTCCGGGTGGATGAACGTCTGTTTCAAAAGAGAATTTACACCGTTTTCCTTCCTGTTTCTCTAGCGGAATTAGTTCATCATGCCAGCCGCGATCTTCACGGTTTGATTTTGCATTTAAAGTTCGTTCATAAATTATGGTGTCATTACATCGGATTCGGAATACAACTCCATTTCCCTCTTTATTATATGTGGAAGGATCCATCGCTACTGCAAATTTTAAATTGGCATTGGATGGTACGGGGGTTTTAAAAGTGATTTTTGAAGGAGGATGGGCAAAACATGTATCGCGCGAATCCCCTGCAATGGTTGATAGGCCTCTTCTCACGAAATGGGATTGCGGGGTTTCAATCCGGCCATTTAACATTTTGGTCAAAAGAGTTTGATCTTGTATGCGTTCGTAAGAGTTCAAGACTTTTTTTACCAGGCGAGTTCCCCAGGCAGCGGGGATGGAATACCGGCTAATACACTCGGCACATAAACTTGTATCAACCGAATGACAGATCGAACCTTCGCCACGGAAGCGCTGGCCTCCCCCACGGGGGCAGGTTAACCAGTAGTCATGTAATGTGAATACAACGGGGATTTGTTTTTGTTTGCAAAGGTGGACACAACCATATGATAAATTCCATAAATGATGGAAATGGACCACATCCGGCTGAATTTCACTCAACCATTGAGAAAATATATCTTCTATAATGGGATTGAAATAGGTTTCCTCAAATGCATGGTAGTTGTGATTATTGACAACTTCTAAAAAGGGCAGGCCATCAAAGTTATCTTTTTGGACTGAATAATTTACACGTTCATGGTCAATTTCACTGTAGAAAAGGTAAACCTCATGCCCCAACCGCTGAAGGGCTTTGCTAAGATGGTAACAATACAGCTCCGAACCTGCCTGGTGGATCGGTAAAAAATCGTGAATCACCTGCAGGATTCTCATTCTATCGGGGGCTCCTCGTCAATTTTAGGTACTAATCGCAACGCAGCCAATTTTTTATATATTCGATAAAAGAACGATTGTTGGATACGATTCAATTGTAACTGTAATGAATCTTTATCGCCTTTTAAATTTTCCAGTTCTGATTTTAACTGTTTGAATGTTTCCAATCTGGGTTGATTGTTAGGTAAATCCATAAACTCAAGAAGCGTGATTTGCTCTTTATCCATATTAGTCAGAAACGTTAGAGCCGTATTAACATATTCATCAATATTTGTGTCCGGTATGTACGACACGGTGGTGGAATGTTCGAGATGGAATACATTGAACAACAGGTTTTGTAAATGGTGTTTGAACGTTTTATTTGCGGTGTCAAGATTGTGAATATGTTTATCTTTTTCTGTGACTAATGCTTCAAGGTTATTTGAATGTGATTGTTGTGAAGCGAGTAGATTTTCCAGATTGTTTGCATGGGTTTGTAATGAACTCAACAGAGATTCAAGATTCTGGATATGGGATTGTTGGTTGTTGAGTATCGGTTCAATATTTTGGGCATGTTTTTTCCATTCGTCTGCATTCGTTTGCAAATTTTCGGCATGGGTTTTCCAGGCGTTGGTGTTTATATCAAGATTTTTGATATGAGTATTTAGTTCACGTAAACTATTTTCAAGATGATGGGTATGGTCCCGCCACTGTGAAGAATTATTCTCAAGGTTTTGTGCGTGAATTCTCCACGATTCGGCATCTTTTTCCACATTGGCAATATGGTTGGATAAGGATTCCAAATGGTCTTGCAATTGACTGACAAGCTTTTGTTGATTATCGGCATGCCGATATTGTTCTTCCTCACGCTTTTCCAAGTTGGAGATGTGTTCTTGCAACCGTGTTAGATGGTTATCCCGCTCTTTTTGGAATTGATCGAGATTGTTGACATGCTGCTGTAAATTGGAATATTGCTCTTTCAGGGTTTGGCTGAGTTCGAGAAGGTTGTGAGAATCTCTTTTTTGTTCTGAAAACTGCTTCAGCAAGTTATCGCAGTGCTTTTGGAGGGAAGCAATTTGCTGCCGGCTTTCTTGGGCTTGTTCATCCAGATTTCGGGCATGGTCAGATAATTGTTGCCTGTCTTTTTCCAGGAAAACCGTATGATCCAAAAGGCGTTCCAGCCGGGTGCCCTGTGCCTCCAAGTAAGAATCTTTCTCCCTTAATAGGCCATAGTGGGATAGAGCCACAATAAGTGAGGCGACATTCCACATAATGGTGGGAGGGGCTTTTTCACGGGAGGACATCAACGATTGAAGAATTTGTTTAAAGGTATGGGAAATATCTCCCCGTTGGGCTACGGCAACGATTCGATAGGATGGATAACGGTTATCCATGGAATAATAATGAGAATTGTATAACGCATTTAAATTGGCTTTTCCATCTGATAATTCCGGGGCCATGCCCATCGTGTACATCACCAGTTGCATCGATAGCCAACGTGGAAGATAACCGTTCGGAAGCTCTACGATTGAAAATCCATTTTGTTTTAAGAAGTTAAATATCTCTGTCCGTTCGGGAAGAGAATATAAGGCATGCTCATTTAAAAAGCGATCGTTACCATTCAATTGAGTGGTAATGAATTCGCGTAACACCGTTTCCGTTTCCGTCACATGTGGTTCTGCAAAGGGGCAGCAAAGAATACAGGTCTCTTTTGTAACACGGCACAGTTCATTGATGAATTGAGGCCGTTTTTCGTTTGGGAGATGTTCCAAGGTATCGACAGAAATAACGACGTCGAATGAACCATCATCACACGGGAGGGTTTGTCCCTCGTATTGAATTGCAGTGGGATGGTCTTCCCACACAATGTCCAAAACAGTACATTGATGGTTAGGGACAAATAAGGGAAGAAGGCCATAGGCTCCACCCACATCCAGTATGCTTACTTCCCGTTTCCAGGTGGTGTTGATTATGTCGGCAATATATTGATATCGCTGGTAATGATCAAAAGAAAGTGCTTTTAAAAATTTCTCTCGATTAACCTGTGTTGACTTGAGCTCCAAACGATTAATATCCAGTGATTCTCCATTGGTTTTAATCTGTAAAATTGCCCCGCCAGGCTTGATCGTGACAGGGTTCCATTGGTGGTGATGTGAATTTTTGGTCGTCCGAGAACCGGAATAGCGTAATTTTAAATTATCTAAAAAAAGATCCGGATGAAAATCGCTGGTGCTATAAATGGATAAATTGATTTGAATTGGATCCTTTGAGGTGTTCAATACATAAAAGAATGAATCATCCTGGATAGTTTTTGACAGGTCATATGTGCGGGGCACAAGCAGAATGTTTTCATCCTGGTTGATTATTACCTCATTAATGGATGATCGCTGGTTGAGGAAATCTTTTTGTAATTCGCTCCAAACCTCTGTTTTTTGGGGGCTGGCGATGATTTCGATTTCATAAAATTGACGTCCAAAACGAATTGAAACCTGAAAACCAGCTCGTTTGAGTAAATCAACCCAATAAGAAGGTGGGCGTTCATGAATGTGAGTGGGTTCATCGCGCTTAAAATAGATGGGATCTGGTGTAGAAAGCAATAAGATGCCAGTTGGTTTAAGTACACGAGCTATTTCAGCCAGAATATCGCCTGGCGAGGAGGTGTGCTCAATCAAATCAAACAGGCTAACCACATCAAGTGATTTTTTCTGAAACGGTAATGATTCGCATACTCCACAAACTTTTTGGTCAGAAACACTGGGCAAGCGCTTTAGGGCATAGGTGCTGATATCTAAACCAAAGGCGGTGATTTCCGCTTGTTGGGCTTGTTCGATTAGGTAACCATAAGCACAGCCCAGGTCCAACCAGCGGATTTTTTGTCCCAATCGGTTGGCAATTAGATTAAGCAGAGGAGTCCAATCTTCATGTTCATGTTCATATCCTTCTTTGCTATATCCACTGCCTTGACCGTGAAAATAACCTTCATCGTACAATTGATCGAGTTGTTCGGCCCGATAAGATTTATTCATAACACAATTCTTTTTAAGGATTTAGTGGTTTATTCTTTTCGATTGGATAGTGATGCCAAATTGTTTTTAATGCAATGATCCCATGTTGTGCCATCATACGTTCGCTCACCGTAAATGTGATGGCGCGTTCCCAGTGATCCACGGCTTGTGGGAAACCTTCATATTGATTGTAACAGCAGAAGGTTAAATAGTATTCACCTGGAAGTAAAGGAAAATCGGGGATTTCGCAGGTTAATTGTCCTGTGATATCCGCTTGTTCAAAGTCGAAGAGTATGGATTGGTTATGCCAATAGTGGTTGGAACCATGAACGTAGGTTCCATCCGTACGAAAGAGTTGGAGTCCAAATACAAGCCCTTCGACGGGTGAATAAACATGATATATCACATCAACAAACACGTGTGAATTTGTATCAATCACTGAGACTGGTTTTTTATCCTGGTTTTTCAATTCCACGGATTCGATGCGAACTTCACCGGATCCCCAGCGAGGGCTGCCGAATGAATTATGTGACTTTTTTTGCTCAGCCACTTTGGGTTGATGGACCAATTCCAAATAATGATCCAGAACATCTTCTGGTGATCCAATTGTGATGAGCGAACCTTGAGACATTAACGCGACACGTGAACAAAAATGACGAACGGTCGCCAGATCATGAGAAACAAAAACAATGGTTTTTCCTTCGGCTTTGAATTCGTTCATGCGTGCAAGGCATTTGTTGCGAAAATGTTCATCCCCGACTGATAGGGCCTCATCGATAATGAGTATGTCAGGATCAACGGCGGTAGCGACAGCAAAGGCCAGGCGTAAATACATACCCGTTGAATAGGTTCGAACCGGGAGATCGATAAATTCCTCGAGTTCGGAAAATTCGATAATCTCCGGGATCAAGCGTTCTGTTTCGTGCCGGGTGTAACCTTGCAGCGCACAGTTTAAAAAAACATTGTTACGTCCTGAAAAATCTCGATGAAAACCTGTACCCAATTCTAAAATAGAGGCCACCGCACCATTCACATTGAGTGAACCTTCAGTGGGTTTGGTGATTCCTGATAAGAGTTTAAGAATGGTTGATTTACCAGCTCCGTTATGGCCAATAATGCCGAACGTTGTTCCTTTTTCTATGTACAAATTAACATGGCGCAACGCCCAAAAATCATAAAAAAAATGACCGTCCATTCCAAACATACCCAATAACCGATAGGCTGGATGCCGGTAATTTCTGTAGCTTTTTCCCAGGTTTTGTGCAAGTATCATGGTTTTATCCACCAAGCCAGTTGAGGTTGGTGAACTCATTTTAGCGCTGTTAAACCGGTTAATTGAGGCTTATATTCGGATAGTCAGAATTGGTAGAGGGCAGAGAGGGATTAAAAGTGGATGGACCTCCACTTTTAATCATTTCCTCTATCCGGGTAATTAGATATTCCGCCCGTGTTCCTACATGCACTTCACCCATTAAATAGACTTGCTGGGGTACCGTTAAGTTTAAACAGGTGGCCATTACATCGGTTAATGCACTTAGTTTAAGTTGCATGTTGGATAGAGTAGGAAAATCATTACCGGAGGCGGCATATTCAATGACAAGATTGCCATATAAATCTAACAGATGACGGCGTAATTTTTTACGTTCTTCTGGGGAGATGTCGTCTTTTTTATCTTCGAGAATCTCAACGGAAGCGGTTCTGTAGGGCCGGGGTGTAATAATGTCCTTGATTTTAACTCGTTTTACTCCAAGTAAGAGGATGTTGCTTTTTCCATCTGATAACTTTTCATGTTTGATGATTGAACCCAGACAGGCAACCGGATATATTTCTGGATTTCCCTGGTATTTTTCTTCCCATCCTGGCTTTAATACAGACATGCCGATTAATCTCTCGCTTTTTAATGCTTCTTTAAGCATGATTCGATAACGTTTTTCAAATATATGGAGGGGAAGAAGCGTTTGGGGGAAATGAACCACATTAGGGAGTGGAAATAACGGAAGGATTCCGGAAAAATTTTTCAAATTGACTTTATCTTTCATCTTAAATTACATTAACCCTTTAGCAAAGAATATGATGATTTAATTATTCATGATATTGACTCTCATTTCGCATCGATATAGATATTATACCTAATTTCATTCAACCATGAAGAATTCCTTGCCACTCTGAAACAAAAATAGGGGAGAAACTCCCCTATCCGATTGTTTATAACATGTCAGCAACCCACCCTCAGCATGAAGTGGAAAAGGAGAGAAAAACTTATAATTGACCCCACTATTCCTCCCCCAATGAAATCGGGGAGGTTCGGAGGGGGTCAAAGGGTTTTACTCCAGGGTTATTTATTAACCCTCCCCTAGCTGCTCCAAATCTTGGGAGGGGAGTTGACGTGAGGGAAGCCATTTTATTTCTCCTATTGCTAAATATCGATTTCGTATGCTTAGACGCTTGAATTGGAGAAATGATTCAAAAAAACAGTCAAATTATTCGATGATGGGTTTAGGAGGATTGATTTGTATTTGAGCGTTCTTAAATCGAAGCCCGAAATAGTTCCGCATTTGAAGGGCATTGAATGAAGGAAGGTCATGTTGGACAATGTTTACCCGGCAAAGGTTGAAAGAAGCGTTCATTTCAACGGAATAACGATGATAAAGACCTGCGATAATGGTAAAAAAGTTGATGGATGAATTTCGCTTAAAGGGAGGTCCCAATTCATACCAGTGAAGTCGAATCTGCTGTTGTTTGATCTCCAGGTTTGCATGGCCGGAAAGTTCTTTTGTGAAAAACGAGATATTGCCCCAAACTTTATTTAACCCCCATACTTCTTTTCCCCCTGTAATTGCCCTGAATGAATCAGCCGCCATAATATCCAAATAAAAGCCATTGAATTTAGTAAAGCGAGTATAGCAATGAACATTCCCCCATTCATGCCATAGTTTTGATTCATCTCCCACAAGAGGTGTATCGTATTCTGCCAAATAAAATCCTGAAAGACTCAAACCTGGAAACCATCCTGAGGTAACGCAAAGGGGAGGAGATGTGACATTTTTTTTGAAAGGGAAACGGAAAACAATTAACCCATGCCCACCGTATCGCCACGGGGGGGAAGGGTAGGTCATGTCCGGTTTTAATTGATCATTCATATCGCAATCGAAGTTGTCCACAAGCCGCATCAATGTTTCTTCCACGGCTGTGCCGAATTGTTGTGTCTATTCCTTTCTGTAAAAGTATTTTTCTGAATGCCTGAGCTTGGTTTTCCGAGGGAGTATTGTAGAAGGTTTTTTCTATTCGATTAAAGGGTATCAGGTTAATGTGGCTTTCTATTCCTTTGCATAAGTCCCCCAATCGCATTGCGTCTTGTTTTCGGTCATTTATCCCCTCGAGTAATAAATATTCAAATGAAATTCTCCGAGTTTGGTTTTGTTGATAAAAACGCAGAGCATCCATAAGTTGATCGAGTTGATAAATTTTGGCAAGGGGCATCAATTCTGCCCGTTGCTGGTCTCGGGTGGCATGTAAAGACACCGCCAGTTTTACTTTCCATCCTTCCAGGGCAATTCGATAGATTTCAGGTACCAAACCAACGGTTGAAACTGTTATCCGGCGGGAAGATAAGCCCATACCTTCTTTGGCATTCAGTATATCGATTGATTTGCGCAAATTTAACAAATTATGCAAAGGTTCGCCGGTGCCCATAAAAACAATACGAGAGACTGGTTTACCTTCGATTAAAAAGGTCATAACCTGGGCAATGATTTCGCCTGTCGTAAGGTTGCGCTTTAAACCCATCTTACCAGAAGCACAAAAACGGCAAGCAAACATACAGCCAACTTGAGTCGAGAGGCAGAGGGTGTAATCGTGGAAGTTCTTTTTGTCCAAGTTTTTGATTTTACCAGTCTTATGGCTGGTCTTTACCTTATCTGAAAAATAAGGCATGGCAACGCATTCCACTCCCTCGCCGTCTGGTAAGGTCAGCAAAATTTTTTCAGCACCATCCGCCTTATCATGCTGATTTGTCTTGATTTCAGGTAATTCGGTTGAGAAAGATTCTTCCAATTCTACCCTTAGATTTTTGGATAGATTGGTCATATGTTCGAATGAGAGGATTTTCTTTTGATAAACCCATTGAAAAATCTGTTGAGCGGAATAGGCAGGATAGCCTTTTTCTTTGAGCCATTTGCGCAGATCATCCAAGGTATAATCGAATATTGAAATTCGATTTGATGATAAGGATTTGGTTTGATCTTCTTTTAACTGAGTGTTCATAGAATGGGTGATTAAATACTTTTATATTTGAATATTATTAATTGATTGATTTTCCCGATGGTGGATTGATTATAAATTAAAGTTAGTGATATAATATATATTAAAGTTATATATGGAAATACAGAAGGAATGGTAAATATTAAACTTAAATACTTTGAGTAGCATGTAAATATGAATACAAATCTTCCTGCCCTTTCATACAACTCAATCATTCGACACCTTCCAGGCTGCTATGCTAAAGGTTTTTATATGCTCTGCATATGTTGTAGCTAAAACCCATCGTTATTATTCTTTCCACACGATAATTTAATGCTTTTTCTTTATTGTTATATTAGGAGTTAATCATGATTGGTAAAACCATAATTCAAGATTTTAAAGCTTGCATGGAAAATGATCCTGCCGCCCGAGGTTTTTGGGGTGGTTTGGAAGTGATATTCACGTATGCAGGTTTTCATGCGATTATTTTTCATCGTATCGCTCATTTTTTGCACACCAGACTTCATTTACCTTTTCTGCCTCGTGTGATTTCTCAATTCAGCCGTTTTTTGACGGGGATTGAAATTCATCCAGGTGCTCAAATAGGTTCAGGGCTTTTTATTGACCATGGAATGGGGGTGGTTATAGGGGAGACGACCGAGATTGGAAATGGTTGTGTGCTTTTTCAGGGAGTCACATTAGGGGGGACAGGAAAAGAGGTTGGAAAAAGACACCCTACATTAGGGAATAATGTTATGGTAAGCGCCGGAGCAAAAGTATTGGGCAACATACATATCGAAGATAATGTGAAAATCGGAGCTCAGTCTGTTGTCTTGATGGACGTACCACCCAATTGTACTGTTGTTGGAGTACCTGGGCGTATTGTTGTTCGTGAAGGCCAGCGTGTCGCTGGTGGCGTTGATTTGGACCAGGTTCATTTGCCCGACCCAATTATGGAACGATTGGAAGCTTTGCGTCAGGAAATTCATTCTGTGCATAAGGAAATCAATCAATATCATCAAGAGAAAGTCCAGAATGTGGTTGAAACATCATCTAACTGAATGAGGCAGCGCAATTGATATATCGTGATCCCCTTTGGGTTTCCTTTCCCCGTTGGATTGAATTGAGTGGTTTGCCGCAGTGGCTGAATCGTAAAGTCGATCCATTGGCCTGGCTGGTTTTCCGCAAATTAATCGAAATGGAATGTGATGCAAACCTGACTCCGGATTGGTTTTCAGTGAGTATAATACAATTATCTGAATTATCAGGAGTTAGTTTTGATGAATTGATAGATATTCTAAATAAACTCAATCAAGGTGGTTGGATCGATCAAGCTAATACTGAGCAAGAAGTTAGACAAATAAAGATAGCATCCCCATTATGGATTCCAAAAACAGAGGATGAGATACGAACAGACATTGGTGGTGGAAACTTCATCTTCCGATATATGGATGACATGGGAGCATTGACCCAGGTTGAAAAAGTGATTTTCTTGTATCAGATGTTGTTTGGCGCACGATTTACACCCCGGATTGTGGAGGATTTGGAGGAAATTGCCAATACATTTCCGATGGGGGTTATTTATGATACATTTAAAGAAGCCTACCATAAAAAGGTAAAAAGTTTGTCCTGGGTAAAAACACACTTGCGTTCTGATCGGGATAAAGAGTAAAGTAGTATAGACAATTTTTTTATGGTTGAGGGAAATTATGAAATCATTTACATCATTAAGTCCAAAAATAAAAGATATCGAAAAACTCATACCCAATCTTGATCAGCTTCCCGATGAAGATCCCAATCGCTGCCCATTGTGTGATGGGTATGGACATATTATCGACGAAAAGGGGGCCCGTGCATGTACGTGTATTAAGCGGGAGGTTATTCTATCTGAATTCGACGATGCCCTCATCCCGGAACGATTTAAAAATGAAACACTCGATACCTACAACCCTTATAAAGGCTCTCTGCGGGCTTTATTGAAGGGCATCAAAGAGTATGTTAAAAATTATTCGCCCTCAAATCCCGAAGGGCTTTATATTTCTGGTGGAACAGGGAGTGGGAAATCCCACTTGGCAACCGGGATATTAAAGGCTTTGATTGAAAAAGGTTATAGTGGGGTATTTTATAATGTTGTGGATTTATTGGATGTTATCCGTGACACCTTTGATCCGAATAATCCTGCCAATCCAAAATCAAGGTTAGTGCACCAGTTACAACGGCAAATTGTAGTGTTGGATGATTTCGGGATGCAGAAAACCTCATCATGGGTGGCGGACAGGCTTTATGCCTTGATCAACCGGCGTTATCAGGATCGAAAGACTCTTATTGTAACTTCTGAAATTCCAATGCCTCAGCTCATGTTGCGTGTTGACAGAACGCTGGCATCCCGTATCATCGATATGTGCAAGGAAATTGTCATTACGGCGGATGATTATCGTTTGCGGATTCGTCAAAAAGAGCCGTGGAATCCTAAAGCACGATCAAAAAGTAAAACCAAAAAAATTGAAATGTAAGAGGTATTTGTTATGTCATTGCCCAGCAGTCCTGATCTTAATATGGGTGAAGTTCGGAAAGCCGTTATACCCGCAGCCGGTTTGGGAACCCGATTCTTACCTGCCACCAAAGTTCAACCGAAAGAGATGTTACCGATTATCGACACGCCGACGATACAATTTGTTATTGAAGAAGTTGTGGTGTCTGGAATTACGGACATCTTGATCATTACAGGAAAAGGGAAGCGTGCCATTGAGGATCATTTTGACCGCTCGTTTGAATTGGAAAGCGCCCTGGAATCAGCAGGGAATAACCAGATGCAAAGAAGCATTGTTGAACTTTCGAATATGGTTAATATCCATTACATTCGCCAAAAAGGATGTAAAGGATTGGGCGACGCCATTTATTATGCCAAACAGCATGTGGCAGGCGAGCCGTTTGTGGTGTTGTTAGGTGATACGATTGTTTCTTCCAAAGTTCCTTGCACCAAACAATTGATGGATTTTTACCGTAAGTGGCGTTGTCCCGTGATTGGAGTGGAACGGGTACCACGGGATAAAGTTGTTAATTATGGAATTATTGCCGGGAAAGAAGTCGATGAGCGAACCAGTATCGTAAGTGATTTGGTGGAGAAGCCTGATGTTGAATCCGCTCCTTCGGACCTTGCGGTGGGGGGGCGATATATATTGAGTTATGATATTTTCAATTTCATCGAGAAAACCCCTCCAGGCAAAAATGGGGAGATACAGCTAACCGACGCTTTGCGGCTCATGTCGCAAGAGCAATCAATTTACGCTTATGAATTTGAAGGCAAACGGCATGATATTGGAAACCGGTTGGATTACATTAAAACATCGGTCGAATTTGCCTTGAAACGAGATGACCTAAAAAACGAATTTACCACTTTCTTGCAAGAGGAAGTACCAGGATTAATTCAAAATAGTGCAATAACCCCAAAGAAAAAAAGCGCCTAGAAGCATTTTTTGATAATTATAATGTTGTGTGAGTACCGTCGCAAAAGGGTAGTTCATTTGATTCGCGGCAGCCACAATACGCACAGCGTTTATCTTTCGTTATTTCAACTTTCAGTGGAGTTGTTCCAGAACCTTTGTGTGAGCCATCGCAGTAAGGTTGATTAGCAGATTCACCACAACGGCAATAGAATTTAGTACCGGCTGTTTCGTTGACAATATAGGGGGACTTCTGAAAAGGCATTTACGAATCCTTCCTTGTATGAATTATTCATCTATGGCTTGTGTGGATGAAGAGATAATTTTAACCATATTACCTTTTCAGGCAAGGGTGGGTTATTTGGGGGAATTATCAATTAATACCTTTTGGCCATTGCTTTCCAGTAAAAGCAAATCACCTTTGGGAGTGACTTCTAATCCTACACCACGGTATGGATAGGTTTTGGATGGACGGTAGGTCTCTCTGAATGGTTTAACGGCAATGGTAAATATTTCTCCCAAACGATTATAGACATAAATTCCACGATTTAAGGGATCCAATTCCATATCAATCGCCATTCGTTGATTCGCCCAATAGGGGCTTAATCCACTGGGAACAGGGGGGGAGGTATGGGGTATGGAAGGGGAATCAAGACTATGGTTTGAATGAACGGCGCCATATATATCAAGAAGATAGTAGCCTTTTCCATCCGGATCGATTTCCATATCGGCGATAACAGGCCGGTTAAAGTACAGCGAATTATAATCAGGAAGTGCAATTTCAGAATCCCCCACCACCTGATAGCCGCCTTGTGATTCGGCCAGAATAAGTGCTTGATCATTGTATACTTCCATGTCGATTAAATTATCATTGGTAATTAGCTCGGCATTTCTTAGAAAATCAACTTGACCTGAGGTGATTAATCTGCCGTTTGAGCGAAGGACAATGAAAACATCATCATAACATTCCAAGTCGATGGCATCATTAATAATCGTGCTTGGACTCCATTCACACCAGAGTTTGTCATCAAAATAGGAATACACACGCCCCCAACGATCCAATAAATAGGCTTTGTTTTGTTCAGATTGATATTCAAAATCCATCCAAATTCCGTTTTGATCGTCGAAACGTGGTTCACTCTCTTGCATATCCCATAAGAATTCCAAGTGCCATAATTCCTTGACTAATGCGATTTTGGAAGAATGGACTAATGTATTGACTGGCAATACCTGTAGGCACAAAGCGGGATTTTCTTTCCGCATGGCCTGACATGCCATGCGATAACGCATAAAAAAGGGCCAGTTAAGATATCGGGGAATATCACCTTTGTGTTGAATCTGAGTCAGAACGCTTTGGTATGAGAGGATAGCATCATACGGTTTATTTTTAGCTGCGGCCAGTTCTTCCGGGTGGATTGCGGGTTCATATTTAAAGGGGGTCCATGCCCGTTCTTGTTCACCTGCCTGGTACCATAACGCCCAGGTTTGAGCGTTTTGGATCCAAACTGACAAGGTAGGAATGGTGATGATAAGGAATAAGAGAAGGTGGTTTTTAGCGCTATCCAGGGGAGGGAAACGGTCCGAGATCAACAAAATGCAGCCTACAATGGGGAAGATCATAAGAGCAGGGATGAGTATTCCTGTATCAATATCCAGAGTATAACCAATTAACCCACTGAGTAGGGTTAAGAAGAGGATTGAAAGGAATAATACAGCCATTATAACAATTAATATAATCATGGCTAACTTTATTGATTGACTACGGTTTTTGTTGTGAGCCGGTCGCAGGAAAAAGAGAGTGGCCAGTAAAAGTGGATACCAGGCGATTAGGCGGCCGGTGCTATCCATATAACCACGGAGGTAGCCCATCCATCCAATAATATAAACAACACTTAACAATAGTGCGGTAATTAGAGGTTGGTTATCCAGCCGAATAATGATTCTTTTCTCATTTAATATTCTTAATAAAAGATAAACGAAGAGAGCTAATAAGAACAAATCCTCTTCATAGGTTGAATGAAACTGGGGTAAGTAGAAAACAACCAGTGGGAGAAATAATATGAAATAAAATATGTGGTGCTTCCGTATAAATTGATATAAACGCATTTAAATTTTCATTCCATTATGAATGATACGCAATTTTGGCTAAACAATTAGAATTTATACCACTTGAGCATTATGAAGGTTATGATAACACGTCTAAAGAACAAGATATATGTAACCTTATAGGTGTTAGGACTATTTTTTATGGGGACCAAACCCGGCCATGAACCCGCTATTGTTATCCCATGTTATAATTGTGGCTCCTCCATCATTGATGTTGTCAACGGATGCCGAAATTATACTGACAAGATTCTCGTCTTGAACGATGGAAGTACAGATGATACTTTACACTCTATACAGCGATGTCATGTTGAACGGCTGGGATGGGAGCAGAATCGTGGAAAGGCAGCCGCTTTACTGGAAGGTTTTCACTATTGGTTGGAGAAGGATGATTGGCATGTGTTGATCACAATGGATAGTGACGGCCAGCATGATCCTGAAGATATTCCTAAATTTTTGGAGCATTTTTCAAAGACACAAGCGGATTTAATCGTTGGTAAACGTGATTTTTCCGATGAGGATATACCAGGTTTGCGGCGTTGGGCAAATGTGTTCAGTTCAACTTTGATTCGTCAAATCAGCGGGTGCAATTTGAGTGATTTTCAATGTGGATTTCGTCTTCATAAAAGGAGGATGTTGGAGGATATTTTAACCTATTTAACATCAACCGGTTATGCAATGGAAACCGAAATATTAATTCGTGCCCATAGGCTTGGATATAAAATTGAAGAATGCGCTATCCACTGTATCTATACTGATGATTCCAACCAGCGATCTTCCTGGAAACCTTTTACTGATTCATGGCATATCACCAAGGCCGTTCTAAAAGCGCTCCGAACGCAAAAGCGTTGAATTGCCTGAAACAAATATTTTTGTGATTGATTTTTGGATAAAGTAAGTGGTTTAAGGTACTCTGAATTTGGTACACATAGCCGTACAGTCGGCAAAAAATCCAAAGGAGGAGTATTACAATGAGAAACAAAACGTGGATAATTGGAATTGGAAGCGTAATCGGTGTGTTTTTATGTGCGGTGTTGATGGTAACATCATTATCCGCCAGCGAAGACCAATCTTCGAAATTGGCTGTAGTATGGACGGATGGTGATCCATATGTTGCCCATCGTGTCTGTTTCATGTATACCCACGCTGCTAAAAACAACAAATGGTTTGATGAAGTCAAATTGGTTGTTTGGGGACCATCCGCCAAGTTGTTGAGCGAAGATGAGGAAATACAAAAAAAATTGAAACAGATGCAGGAAGATGGCGTCATCATTCAGGCTTGTATTGTTTGTGCCAATGCGTATGGTGTTGCTGAAAAGCTACGATCATTAGGGCTTGAAGTTAAAGGGATGGGCAAACCATTAACTGATATGCTAAAAGGTGATTGGAAAGTGATTACGTTTTAATGGGGATCAACATGATTTGGAAATATCTTGGATACACAGGTATAGTCGTATTGTTATTATGCCAGGGCACGCTTTGCCGTGCCCTGGAGATTGCTTACACCATTGATATGCCTCAGCCTTGGACTCATTATTTTCATTTGCAAATGGATATTTCCGATTTGGAATCGGAGTCAATTGATGTACAGATGCCAGCTTGGTCACCCGGGCGTTATCGTATTCGAAATTTTGCCCGTAATGTGCGAGATTTCACGGCCCAGCATGGTGATGAAGAACTCTTAGTTCAAAAACAGGATAAACAAACTTGGCGTATAACCACAAACGGACACTCAGATATAACCGTTAGCTATAAAGTATACGCCAATGAATTGGCAGGTGATTATAGCCAGTTAAATGATTTTCATGCTTTTTTGGATGGTGCCAGCCTGTATATGTATCTGGTAGAGCATAAAGCCAATCCTGTCTCTTTAAAGATAAAGAAACCGGATGGCTGGATGATTTTATCCAGTGCAGGTGAACTGGGTCAAACTGATTTTAAATTCCAACATTATGACATCATGATCGATCATCTTGTCCAGTTGGGTAAATTTTTTTTTGAAGAATTTACCATTGGTAACACCCGTTACCGGGTAAGCATTCTCAACAATGGAGAACGAAAACCGATTGATGACTTCGTTGAAAAGATTCGAAAATTACAGGGCACGGCGATAGAGATGCTTGGTCCGGTGGAAGATCAAGAGCGCTACACCTTCTTTTTTCATTTCCTGCCTGATTCCAGAACCACGGCGGGAATGGAGCATTTGGATTGCTGCCAATTGACGCGAAAGCATGATTTGAGTGATACTGGAGTCAGTATGGATTGGACGTTGTGGGTAACCGTTCATGAATTGGTTCATACCTGGAACGTGAAACGGCTCAGGCCCGAAGGACTTGGGCCTTTTGATTATACCAAGGAAGTTTATACACCCCTGCTATGGTTTGCTGAGGGATGTACAAGTTATCTAGCCAACTTAATTATGCTTCGTTCAGGTATTTGGAGTGAGGATCAATTTTATCAGCGTGTGGCGGAAAATATTCGCTCTTTCCGATCGACGCCTGGTATTTTTCATCGCAGTGCGGAAGAAAGTAGTTTTGATACCTGGTTTTGGGATGAAGGTGGCAGTTATGGGGAATATGATTGGAACAACGTCTCAGTCAGTTATTATTTAAAAGGTGAATTAATTGGCCTATGCATGGATTTAAACATTCGCCGCTTAACTGATAATGAGAAATCCTTTGAGGACTTCTTCAAATTACTGTATCAACGTTTTTATGCCAAAAGCGAAGCGGAAAATTACTTCTTGAAAGGTCAGGGATATACCACTGAAGATGTTTTGCAAACTCTTGAAGATACCACGAAAACATCGTGGGATCGTTTTTATCAGAACTTAATTGCGTCACCCGGTGATATCAATTTTGAGTATTTTCTATCGTTTGCTGATTTAGTTTTGGAACAAGATGATGAAGAGCAACCTCCATATACGGGATTACGAGTAAAATATGGAAATGGAGGCCATCCAGTGGTTGATTGGATTGAATATGAATCTCCCGCCCATCAGGCGGGATTGTCTCGCCATGATGTATTGATTGCATTGGATGGTGAACGTGTTTTTTTAAATGATTTTAATAAGGTTTTAAAACGGCATGCTATCGATCATGAAATTCAAGTGACTTTATTGCGTGATGACCGGTTATTGGAAAAGAAAATGAGATTGATTGAGGGATGGAAGGCACTTTATTATTCAATCCGGCAAGCCGATATTCCATCCCGGCAGGGACAGGTTATTCTCAAGGATTGGTTGGAGTTGCCTGATATAAGTGATTAATCGAAAAGTATTCAGTGAGATAAATTGATGCAATATCATTTATTAGTGTTAACAAGTCTTATTTTCCTTCTTATAGGGTGTGCTAATCTTGAAGTTCGTGAAGTTGAGGGTGAATTTGAAGGAATTAAATCATCTTTTGAACAAAATCGCTATTTAAAAGTATTGGTCATTCATGGCATGGGGCAGCATAAGCCGGGATACGCGAAGGGATTAGTTGACGCCATTGCCAAAAAGATGAACCTCAAGCCGCATTTTCGCTATTGGATTGAAGAAATTCGCCGGGAGAACAATCAGCGGACCTATGGGTATCTTCGTGTGCAGGATTATAAAAACACTCCGGATGATCTTCATTTACGAGTGTATGAATTAACCTGGTCGCCTATTACCCAGCCTATCAAGGATATTTTCCTGGGATATGACAATTCTGGAAAGACGCAAAGCCAGCGAAAATTTTTGAATCATTTATTGAAAGAACAGATGATGAACCAACGTATGGCTGAGCCGGTTCTTTATATCGGTAAATATAGGAAAGAGATGCAATTTCCACTCAAATGGGCGTTCCAGCGAATGATTAACGATGATTTTGGGAATGACCGTGATGAAATAGTGGTGATTACAGCCAGTTTGGGAAGTTATATGATGTACGATACCTTAACCATGTTAGGGACTGAACCAGAAGATCACCTGATTAATACAGATGAATTCTTTGTCAAACTTAAAGCCATTGTCATGCTGGCCAATCAATTGCCTTTGCTGTTAATGAGTGAGGTTACCAGTATTGGAGGGCAATTGGGTGAAATACCTAATGAAGGTTGGAATGCTTCCACTCAATCCGAAGAAGGATGGTTTGAATATCCAATCATGAAGAATTTTGTGCAGATGCGTACCTTGGCTTATAAACAACGGCATCCAGGGAAAAAAATTCCCCCCTTGTCGATGGTGGCCATTAGTGATCCAAATGATATTCTCAGTTACGCGCTTCCAGGTTATTTGGCGGAAGAGAATGATTACGTCAATTATGTAAATGTTACGGTTAACTTAACCCCCACCGATTCATTTCCATTTTTTGCCAATCCCGTTGAGGCCCACATTAATCATGAGAATAGTGATGATGTGATTCAATTTATCGTAAATGGATCGCTTTTATCAGAACAAGAATCAAGCGAACCATTCGAACTGAAAAGACGACATGATCCAGTAATAAATCGTGATCCGTATAAAAAACACCCTCCGAAGAGATAAAACTTTCGTGTTGTACAAAGTTGTCAAACCGAGAAGAATCCCCATTTATTTCTTTTGAGCTGAAAGTATTATCCTGATTATAAAAAGGCTTATAATACCTTTATTTTATTGAAGAAATGGACATGCAAGCATGAACGAATCCAAGCCGTTTTCTTCTTCGACAGGCCCTAAACTGTCGATTATTATTCCTATATATAATGAAGAAGAACTTTTGCCAGTTGTTTTAAAGCATGTTCGGTCTATCGCATGGGATAATAAGGAAATCATACTGGTTAACGATTGTTCAACGGATAAGACGGAATCCATCCTGGAGCCTGAAAAAGAACATGATGATACGCGTGTCTTGACGCACAGTGAAAATATGGGGAAGGGAGCGGCTATCCGAACCGGCTTACGGTATTTTACCGGGGATATTGTGATTATTCAGGATGCCGATATGGAATATGATCCTGATGAGATTATTCAGGTGATCGAACCCATTGCGAAGGGAGAAGCCCTGGTTTGTTATGGTTCACGGTTTTTAGGGAAAGTGGAAAATATGCGGTTGGCCAATCGGGTGGCGAATTGGATATTGGCAAAACTGATGTCTTATTTATTCTTTCAGCGAATTACTGATGAGGCAACAGCTTATAAGGCTTTTCATCAGTCTGTCATTGAGCGCATTCCTCTGGAGTGCTATGGTTTTGAATTCTGCCCTGAAGTCACCAGTAAAGTGCTTAAATTGGGGTATCATATTAAAGAGGTCCCGGTTCAATTTCGGGCTCGGACAGTTGAGGAAGGGAAGAAAATTGGGTGGACCGATTTTTTTATCGCGGTTTGGACCATGTTGAAAGTACGTTTTTTATGGAGCACCAAAAAGGCCACACCTCCCGTAGAAAAGAAAAGTTTATAATATGAGTCAACACATCATTATTCTAGGTGCAGGCATAACCGGCCTGGCCACGGCCTGGAAACTTTTACAATCCAATTCTGATAAAAACATAACAATTGTTGAACGTGATTCCGTTCCCGGGGGGATGGCAAAAAGCATTGATTGGAATGGGCATACCCTTGATCTTGGTCCCCACCGGTTTCATACCGAAATACCTGAAATAAAAGAGTTTGTGCAAAGCTTTTGCCAGAAGGAAATGCGCAAAATCAAGCGCGCCAGCCGGATGTATTTGAATGGGCATTATATTCCTTATCCTGTAAGTCCTTTACCGACATTCAAAGCCTTAGGGCTTAAATCAACAATTTCGTTTTCTCTATCGGCGTTGGGCGTTCTGTTTCGAAATAGCACCCAAGAAGCGGAAACCTATGAAGAGTATGTAAAAGGGTATTATGGTGAAGGTTTATACCACAGGATTTTCGAGCCATTTGCCAGGAAAGTTTGGGGGCTTCATCCCTCTAAAATCGCCGCTGAGACGGCACGGGTTCGGCTTCGTGGGGATAATATCTGGCAAGTGTTGAAGGACAGTCTTTTTTTAAAGGAAGAAACCTATGTCGCCGAGTTTCTTTATCCACCCAAAGGGATTGGTCAAATTGCCCAAAAGTTTGCAAACCAGATAACAGAAAAAGGCGGCACATTTCTCTATAACCACGCTGTTGATAAAGTGGAATTTGAAAGCGAGAGTGTGAATCTTCATTTTGAAAATGGTGATGGCAATAATTTTATATCTTGCAACCGGTTAATTTCTACTATTCCTTTACCCAACTTTATTCACATGCTTTCACCACCACCGCCGAATGAAGTTCTGGAGGATGCTAAAGAATTACAATTTCGGGCCTTGGTATTGCTCTATCTTCGATATAATCAAGAACTTGGGATAAAAGATACATGGTTGTATTATCCTGAAAGCCATGTCCCTTTTTCACGAGTTAGTGTGCCGGAGAATTTTAAACCTGAAAACCTGCGTTCCGATAAAACTTGTCTTTGTTTCGAATTTTGCTGTGAATACAATGATGAAATCTGGAATGCGGATACCCAAACCCTTGCCAATCAAGCCAGTAAGTTATTAATTCAATCGGGTTTAACTGATAGGCAACCGGTTGATTCTCTCGCGGTTCGTTTGCGTGAGGGATATCCTATATATCATAAAGGATATGAAACCGCTTTGCATAATGTACTAAACCATCTGCGGGCAAAGCAAATCGTTTTGACGGCAGGAAGGCAAGGTCTTTTCAGGCACAACAACATCGATCAATCCATCCAGATGGGCCTTTTGGCCGCCGAAGAAGTCCAAAAACAACAAAGCAACTTTGATCACTGGTACGCTCATGTTTCACAATTTAACGATTATCGCATAGTCGATTGATCTATGGAAATTATATAGAATAACAGGATGTTGATTTCAATGACTCGACCTTGGAAAAAAGTGTTGTTGGTTGTTCCCCCCACAGGGAAATATATACGTGAAGAACGCTGCCAAACCCCATTGGAGGAATTGCATACCATTGCGTTGCGCCCACCGATGGATTTGTTGTACATGGGTGGTTCGTTAGAAAGCATTGGTGTGGAGTGCCGCATTATCGATTACCCCGCACAAAACTTGACCTGGGATGATTTCGAACATGAATTGCAATCTTTGAAACCGGATGCTCTGATTCTTTCAATCACCACCCCGACATTGAAAGATGATATGGTTGCTGCACGCAAGGCAAAAGAGATCGATGCAAAGATCATGACCATCAGCAAAGGGGCGCACTTCAAGTATTTGGATGTTTCAGCGATGCAGGAATACCCTTCTCTCGACTTAGTGATGAGGGGTGAATACGAAGAGACTGTAAAAGAATTGGCTCAAGGCCGGCCCTTGGAAGAGATAGATGGAATCACCTATCGCAATGGGGTGGAAATTAGGCAAAATCCTGACCGTGGATTTATTAAGGATATAGATACCATCCCGTTTCCCGCACGTCATTTAATTGATAATTCGCCTTATATCCGCCCGGATATTGGTGAATTACAAACCACTATCGTAACCAGCCGGGGATGCCCTTTTCCCTGTGTTTATTGTCTGGCGGGTGAAGTGTCGGGCAAGGCCACCCGCAATCGTTCTCCTGAGAATGTCATTGCTGAATTGAAGGAATGCATTGAAAAACATGGCATCCGGGATTTTTTGTTTCGCTCAGATTTGTTTACGGCTAACAAGCGTTGGGTTATTGCGTTGTGCAAGGCCATCCAGGAGGAAGGCTTGGATATTCAGTGGTCATGCAACAGCCGGGCGGATACGTTGAATGCTGAGATGGCCAAAGAGATGAAAGCCGCTGGTTGCTGGCTTATTTCTTTCGGCGTTGAAAGTGGTGATCCCGAAATGCTTGAAAAGATGCGCAAGCAAATTGAATTTGAGAAGATTGAACCATGTATTAAACTCTGCCGCCAATATGGAATCAAAAGCAGCGTGTATTTTCTCATTGGTTTACCTTGGGAAAATCGGGAATCTTTCGAACGGACCAAACGCTTTGCCCGGCAGTTGGATCCTGATTTCATTGAATATTTCTATAGTTATCCTTTTTATGGCACCGAGTTTTACCGGGAAGCGGTGAAAGAAGGGCTGTTAAAAGAAGGGGAATTACCTCATGCCGCATATAACGGGCCTGCTTTGCCGACAAAATATTTATCAGTGGAAGAATTAGCACCGATGCGAAAAGAGGCTTTGCGATCCTTTTACCTTCGTCCGAGATATATTCTTCGAACTCTGGCAAGCAATCCATCTCCAAAAGTATTGAAGAATTACATCTACTATGGTTTCCGCCAGTTTAAAGACCTTTTTGTGTAAGCATGATATAATATTGTTAAGTAAAAAAATGATTTTGAGAGTATATGATGCGAGTATTACTTTTAAATCCACCCGGCGATAAGCCGTATTTACGTGATTATTATTGCAGCCACACGGCAAAAGCCAATTATTATTGGCACCCTTATGATTTGGTGGTGCAAAGCGGAATTTTATCACGACGCCATGAAGTGGAGTTCCTGGATGCAAACTGCCTGGGATTTTCATTTAATGAGACAGCTCAGCGAATTCATGACATATCCCCTGATGCTTTGGTGTTTTTAACCGGCGGAGTCTGTTGGAAAAATGACTTTGATTTCTTGGAAACCCTAAACTTGCCGCAGCATGTTCCAGTAATTGGTACAGGGGATGTTTTAGTCAGCAAAGGCAGGGAACTGATGGGAAGGCATCCGTGGTTAAGTGCTGTATTATTAGACTTTACGTCTGATAGCATCGACCATTTTCTTGATGCCTGGAATCCGAAGGAACAGACCGTTGAAGGGGAGGATTTGCTCCCCAATTTACTTTATCGGTCCGGGGATCAAATTCTTCGGGGTGTGGATCCAGGCAAGCGTTATTACTCATTTCCTTTGCCGCGCTATGATCTTCTTCCACTGGCAAAATACCGGATTCCGCATGGCAGGCGCCGTTTGTTTGCTTCTTTTTTAACCGATTTTGGATGCCCTTATACATGTTCATTTTGTTTTAATGGCAAATGGGCTCATAAACTGCGTGATATTGATAACGCCATGCAAGAGTTGCATTATCTGAAAGAGATAGGGATTCACGAATTGTGGATTAAAGATTTGACCTTTGGTGTGAATCGGCAGCATAGTACAGAGTTTCTTAAACGATTGATTGATGAAAAGCTCAATTTTGATTGGGTGACGTTATCCCGTGTGGATGTGATGGACGAGGAACTGCTGACTTTAATGTCTTGTGCGGGGTGTCATACCATCCAATTTGGTGTGGAGTCATCCGATCAAGGGATTCTAAATTCCATCGAAAAAGGTATCGAGCCGAAGCGGGTGAAAGAAGTTTTTGCTTTATGCCGGCGGTTGAAAATACGGACATTGGCCCACTTTATCATTGGTTTACCCGGTGAGACAGAAGAGACTGCCCAAAACAGTATTGCATTCGCGAAAGAACTTGATCCTGATTTTGTTTCCTTCAATGTAGCCGCACCACGCATGGGAACCGATTTGAGAGCAGAGGCTATTCGCCAGGGGTGGACGTCGAAAGATGTGGAGACGGTTGATAATTCCATTGCTTTCCCCCAGATGAACATTGAAACCTTGACCTTTGAGCGAGTGCAGGTATTACGCAATCAAGCCATACGGGAATTTCATTTGCGTCCCAATTATCTTTGGCGGAAAGTAAAGGATTTTCGTAGTCCGCGGGAGGCATGGCGGGCCATGTCAAATGCCTATTGGCTTCTTCGGTCAACGATCAATTCCCATGCGAAAGAAGACTATATTGAGGGGGATATGTAACTATAAAATCTACATTTTTTCATGACGATATCACGGGTTATTCGTTATTAATCATGAGAGGGAGTAGAAAAGTTGAAGTTGATGTGAATTGGATGATATTGTCCGTCGGCATGCCATGAAGAATGATCCTTTTGTGACGGTTTGGAAGCGGTTGGAACGTTTTATTTTCGAATATCTCGTGGAAATATGTTTGTTTAGCGGTCTGGCTCTTCTTTTAATTCTTTCTATTGTACCCCGATATGAACAAAGCCGGTTGAAAACACGAATTGCTGAAGTATACAGCAATCTAAATTATTTGGTTGATGCTTTGCACATATATATAACGGAGAATCCTGAAAGTAAGGTTTTTCCTCCGGATAGCCTCGAACCAGGCTATTTTCTGTGTCCTATTCAGGAGAATACTCCCTTTTCACTTCGATTTTTAACCACCCCTTCCTCCTATATTGAGAAAATTCCCACGGATCCATTTTTGAAGAAGGCATCCAAACAAAAGCAAAATCAATCGCCGGTGGTGTTACATTGGGTAAAAATTGCCGGTCCGTCGCTTGATAAACCAACAGACTATATTCATATCGCCTGGGGGGCACTGAGTATCGGGCCCTCGCTGCGTTTGCCACCTCAATATGATCTTCGTGTTTTACGCCTGGTTCCTTATGAAGTACACCCTTTAATCCAAAATTTTTACTCACCAACTAATGGTTTGCATAGCCTGGGATTACTTTATCATGATTCATTAGGGAATTCATCGAAATTGAAGCCATCCTAAGGGGAAACGGATTATATTTTACTGACGTTTGAGATGAATTACCGCTTCCAGGTGATAAGTCTGGGGAAACATATCGAATGGCTGAAGTGATGCGATGGAATAACCCTGATCAACAAATGCAGCTGTATCTCTAGCCAAGGCGGCTGGATGGCATGAAATCATGATGATGTCTTTGGCATTGAAATGTGGGATAGCTGAACGAACGTGTTTAGATAGCCCTGCTCGGGGTGGATTGAGAACAATCGCATCAAAATTTTTCTGTGTCTGTTTGATAAATTGTTCCATTGGTTGGTTTTCAATTTGTACCGTATGCTTTGGTGGTTCTTTTTTGATCAGATCAATGGCATATCTTACCGCTTTTGAATCAGATTCCACTCCAATCGTTTTTGTAAATATATTCGCCAGTTTTCGAGTTAAGGTGGCTGTACCGCAATAGCCGTCCAGCAGGGATCCATGGCTTTCAAAGGGAAGATTTAGAATATAGTTATACAGGATTTCGCTCATTTCATTATTGACTTGTCGAAAAGCATCAATATTGACTCGTTGAGAATCATTATTGGCATCATGGACATAGACACGATGAATGGTACTATTCATAGATACCATAAGTTCAATGAAACCAATATGATCAGCATGATTTTGATGGAATGATTCAAACAAAGTTACATCCTCAGGATGAAAGGTTATATGCTCAAAACGAAGATATAACTGGTTGTCAATAACTCGAATTAAAACCTTTGCCTGATTGGAGTGCTCCATTGCTGTGTGCTTGGGATTTAATCGAGCCAACACTTCGGATAATGGTGGCATAATCTGTCGAATATATGGATGAGCGATAAGGCAATCCGATACAGGGACAAATTCATGGGGAGCATAAATTTTATGAAAGGCCAGGCTAAAATCCCCATTTTTTTTAATGATAGGAATATATACTTTATTGCGGTATTCCCATTCATTGGTGAAGAGGGTTGGATTCGGATTAACGGTTAAATGGGCGATTCGGCGAAACGTTTCGCTTAGCCATGTCTGTTTTAAATGGTGTTGATAGTCATTGCTTATGTGCTGTAATTGACATCCACCACACTCTCCATAATAAGGGCAGGGCGGTGTTGTTCGATACGGATTTATCGGTTGATCTTGCTCTATCTTTCTAAGAGGAATAGCTCGATCATATTTTTTGTGGGATTCTATAATTTCAACATCCCATTCCTCATCCGGGAGTGTGAAAGAGACGAAGACAGCTTTGCCTTCAAGGCGCCCAATACCTTCGCCTTGGGTGTTCATGGTATCAATTTTTAAACTGGTAATTGGCATAGATCAAAATAATAATTCTATTTTCAAGTTTTAAAATAACGGCTTTCATTGCTAGAGTGCACTTTTTCCAAGGTCCACTCGGTGTCAGCATTCTTGATGGCCTGAACTATATATTCACGGTATTTTCTTCGTTTTCCGCGTGTTTCTATACCGCTGCTGAGAAATATCTTGAAATCCAAATCTTCCGAAAACCGTTTAATCAATCCATATCCTTTTGAAAGGCTTGTACCTCCTGAGAAGACTGGGATGAAATTGTCATATTTTACGTTGGCCAACACTGCTACAAACCGCATGGCATGCCAATCTTTTTCCACAAATGATTCACTGACACCCAGATCAGCATCTATGGCTTCAATGAGTTCTTTTTCTTGGGGAGACACGTTCAAAAATTATTTGCTTTCCATCATAACCGATTTTTCGCGAAAGCCGATCCTTAACGCCTATCACACGACCAGAAGGAACATGTGTTGTATTTTCATTGTTATAGGCACTTCGTAACTGGTAGGCAATACTTCAACGTTTAAACGATCCAGTGCTTCTTTAGCCAAGGTGTGGATACTTTTCTTTGGAATTGTTTTTCCTGACAGAGGAGATGTAGTGGCTCTGGCATAAAGACCATAGCCGATTTTTGCGAGCAAACCTTTAGCCACAAGACGCTGAAGACCTCGGCCAACTTGATCATAACCGGCGAGATCACCAAAATCTTCTCGCATAAATATATCGGATTTTCTATGTTTAATCCGATACATCATGTTTTCTTCCAATGTTTTCAGTCTTTTTGTTGTCATGGCAATTCTATAGTTTTTGCAAATATGCGACAATCTATCCATGAAAAAAATACGACACAATGATATCCTGGTCAAGTGGTTTGTTGCAGTATATGAATCAACATAGTCATTGGCTCAAAAACCAGCAGATTCAACACCTACCTCATACCCTTAATGGAGTGTTTTGGAAGGTTTTTATTTATATGTAAAAAGAGGAAGAGATTATAATAACTCTTCCTCTTTGATATCATGGTTCCTCAAATTCACATGATGATGATTTTTATTACTGCATTATTCTGCCGGTTGTGTATCCTGTTTGGGTTGTGCTGGTGGATTTAAATCCTTCACCGATCCGATTTTGGCTTTATCCAAAATATCACCATCTTCGTCTTCCAAGCGGATTTCAACCTGGGCATCTTCACCAGCAAATTCCAGGACTTCACTGGGAACAAGCAGCCACGATTCAAAAGCCACCAGATTACTATGGGAAGGAGTGACATAGGCGGAAATACGAAGATCGTGCTTTGAATTGCTGTAAATTTCCATATCCTCATTGGCTTTGATGGTGGAACCATCGGATTTCAAGAAGTACATGGAATTATAGAGCTGGTCACCTTTAGCTTTTTCACAGGTGAATACAGTAACAAAGTTAAAACCAGCCACTCCGGAGACTTTTAAATCGTTGTAGCGTGAAATGGAAACCAGATTGGCGCTTGGATTTTCGGGATCGGGTTCATCAAGGCAAATGATACCCCAACCGGAACTTGGATCATGCCCTTTGATGCCCGTATTGGGTGGATTCAAGGCACGTTTTTTGATTTCGGCTTTTACTTTTTCTGCCGTATCATATTTTTGTCTTAACAGTGCCGCACAACCGGCTACAAAGGGTGATGCGCAGGATGTTCCCAAGAATGGATCCTGCATGGACGAGGTCATCAATCCAGTATAGCTAGTGATATCCGGTTTTAATTTACCTTCTTCGGTTGGACCGGTCCCGCTATAAGGATGAACATTGCCATCCACCCCACAAGCGGCCACAGTGATCACGTCCGGATGATCAGCAGGCTTGGTCATGGTCATTTGCCGGGAGGAATATTGAAGACGTTTGTATATATTCGGCGGTTCAGCATTGAGGTCATAGGATTCTGCAATCAGGCGCATGTTAATGACACGGTTTTTATCGATGCGATGAGCCCGAATCATAACTGAATAATTGCCCGTTTTTGGCGCTCCATGTTGAAGCATCAATCGTTCTGCAGGCATACTTAATTGGCTGGTTTCGCCACGTTGCTCTCCCAAGCTTTCGGCGACTTGAACCATTTTGTGTGTATGGGGATCAACGTAAAACAGGTATAAATCCAAATCCTGATCTGAATTGGGAAGCATTTGGTTTGAACCGAAATCATCCCAAATCAACGTAAGGCTTAATTGATCACCTTTGTTAAAGTATATCGTGTTACCTTCGTCGGTGGTTGAAAAGTTATGCCACATGTCATCGTCAGAATCTTCAAAGGGTGAAACATAGGTGGCGGCGCCGTAGTTACCTGCTGAATTGACATAGATAATTCCCGCTTCAATGGCTGGATCCAGATATTTGTTGGGTGTTCCCACGCCATCCAAAACCCCAAGTGTCGAATTCAGCGAGCTATTGATGACATGAACACCATCTTCGACAGCCATTTGAACCGCTTTTTCCCACATGGAGGGAATCACCATGGTAGGATACAAATATATTTCGGCTTCCGGGGCAATTTCATGTATTACTTCAGCGACGGCTGCGCCGTGCACACCCGTACCGTAGGGATGTTGTTTTTGGAGTTTTTCAGGTAGAACAGTTCGCAAATGAACCTGATCTTTAGGTAAAATGTTGGCATCAAACAACATGGGCAACGTGATAAATCCACCATCAATTATGCCAATTTTAATCCCTTTTCCTTTTCCCCATTTTTCCCATGCTTTTTGAACACCGGCTTTTTGCAGGGGAATAGGATTGGAGTGTTTAACGGCATAAGGAGCAGGGCTGACATCCTGATGAACCGTTGTGATATGAGGAGGAACAACGGCCAAGATTCCAGGGACATTGTTAAAACTTAACAATTTAGCCGCGGGAACAGTTCCTTCCATTTTATGTTCGCTTTTCTTGGGTTTTCCCATGGGGCGAAATTGAGTTTCTGAGGCTAACTCTAAAACTCGTTTATCGCTGAATTCCTTGGGATCAAAAAATACGCGGACGGGAAGTTGATAATCCGTTGCTTGAACACCCGGCTTATAAACGAAATGTCCATTTCGCCATCCAGTGGTAAATACTTTATCCAATAATTCTTCAGCGATTTTGCCGTAAAGATCGCTACCTTTCTGATGTTGTGCGTGGGCAATTTCTTCTGAAGTCTCATTATGGAACTGCCTGTTCACACTTTGAGCCGAGACGTGAGAAATAATAAAAAAACCCACACAGCAGATCAGGAGAAATGATATGGTTTGTCTCATAATCTTTCGTCCTTTTTTGATAGATGCTTGCGTGATATGAATATAATTTCCATTATTTGCCTGGATTAAAGATCATCCAATCCTCGATGGATGAATCGAGAGGTGGAGGATCCAGTGCCAATTCCACTGCTCGATCCGCATAAAGCAATCCCCAACCAGTGAAGAAATCGTAGCCAGGTTCATGAATATCGGTTGCAGCAATTTTTGCGATGCGCCGAATTTCAGAAGCGCTAAGGGATGGATTGGCTTGACGCATTAAAGCAATTACACCGGCGGCGCTGGGGGATGCGGCTGAGGTGCCCAAAAAATTGGGGCGATTATCATCGTCAAATCCATAATCACCACCTGAGCCTTCAAAGAAGGAGGTGTTCATCCCATCAATGCTTGTAATATCCGGTTTGAAACGATACTCGGGTTCATCCAACCTTTCACCTGAATCAGAAAATAAAATCGGAACCTTGCCGCCATGGCTGCTGTAATAGGTTGGATTAATCTGTCTTGGGTTGGCATATGATGTACCGGCTGTATCGTTTTCAACAAAATTCACCGCCCCGATTGCCAGGGAATGGCTTGAAAGGGGATGTCCAATCAACATGGAATTGAGTGAGTTGACATCGCGTTGAAGTGTAACACCATGGCGTGGATTGGTGGACATAATCAATTTTAAATTAGCACCGGGACCTTTTTTTAAATTAACAGCGATATAGAGCGTCTTTATCTCATCGGTCGCTGAATTAACCGCTGTTATACTCTCAAACGGATCACCTGCAGGGGCGCCAGGTTCTCCTTGAACATTATCTGATTTAAACAAAATGGTGTCTTCACGAATTTCTGGTTCGCTTAACACATACATGTCATAATCGGTAGTCGCCCCAGGACCGAGTGTTCCACTGAATGGGTTTTCCCAATAGAGGAATAAATTGGCGCTTTGACCGGGAGGCATGGTTAAATCAAGGTAAGGATCAGGGAATGGTTGGCTTAAGGTAATATTCCAGTTGTGTAGATCATTGCCTTGTGGTATATCGGAATCGGCTGAATCGGAAGCATCGCTATTGGAATCCAGGTAGGCTGCTTCTACGGAGGCTGCGCCGAAATTTCCCGCGGCGACAACAAATACGATATCTTCTTCTTCTGCCAATTCTTTAACCGTTTTGCTGATTTCGTCATCCTGGTAAATTGCACTACCCTGGCTGAAATAATCATCAACGATGACATTACAGCCAATTTCCGCCAATTCCTTAATGGCTTTTACAAAATCAGCATTGCCTGCCGTTGCTCCGTAATAGGCGATCTCCACACCAGGGGCGATGTCATAAACCACTTCAGCGAGGGCGCGTCCTTCATCGTCATAAGCTAATGATGAATAGTCCTGGCCATTGAAAATGAAGGGAAGGGCATCACGAACCAATTGGATCACTTCTGGTAAATCACCTGATAATTGCGAATCTGTACCAGTAAGATCAGGAATTCCATCTCCATCGATGTCATCAGGTTCAACCACGACATAATCCGGATTATCTTCTGTCCCCTGATTAATATACGTGGGGTTATTTTCAGAGAAGTAGGCGAACGAATTTGAAATCACCCCCACTTTAACACCGCTACCGTCATAGCGCACGCCGTCCAAATTTCGAACCAGATCCGCACGCAATGATTTAACTTCTTCACCCTCGTACGCAAAATTAACAGGAGGGGGAACAGGGGAAATGGTGGAGACAATCGAAAGGCCAGCTAAATCAAGCAAGCTCTCAGATGGGATAAAACCGGAAACTAATCCACCGGCATGGGCGATAACATCCAAACCAACTTGTGCTAAATCTTCCAACACATTTTCTGCTTCGACATGCAAACGGATTGATACCAAAATTCCCTTGCCGGGGTGATGATTCAATGGTTGAACCGACTTTGTTTCAAACGTTTCTGTTATCCCGGCTGCATTCCGCAAGCGATGATCCAATTTACTGGAAGCGTATGGTTTTGCAAATAATCGTAAAGAAGAACAGATTAATAAACAACTTACAATGGAAAGGGTAAACAATATTTTTAATTTCATCACAAATTCCTTCTGTGCCTTTTCTCAAAGATTTATTTCGTCTTTATCGAGGTGATGTTTTGGCGGTGAATGAGCGATAACTGAGGTGGTGATAGTTCCATCCCCTGTATTTTTTCGGTGGATAACGTAATCCAATCCCCCTCCACTTTTTTAATGGTGCCTTCAAAGAGTTGGCTTAAATTAGTATGAATCGCCACCTTCGTACCAACGGAAGGAATTGCTGGGGGATTATCAGGCCGCTCACCAATTGGAATTTCTGTATAGGTATCTTTCCCTTTTTTCTTCTCTTGGGATTCCTGAGCCTGTTCTGTATTGGTTTGCCCTTGCTGGGCTCCGGATTGAAGAGGTTTACCCGTTTCTTCGATTGTCGCATGTACTACGAATTGGAGAGGAATGGCGGTGGGTTTTTGGCTTCCTTCCGGTACAATAATATATTGAGCAGGATGGGGGGAGAGTATTAATTTACCGGTTATAGTTTGTCCGTTCACCATTTTCAGGGTTCCCTTAAGCTGGGATTTAAAGTGACCGGTAAAGGGTTTCATGTCTTTTGTTTGCTCGGGGGGAATATCTGAAATCTGTTTAACAAATCGTGTGGAAATATTATCCAGGACTGCATGTCCCGATTCATCATAATGGGCCACACTGACAATCTGCAAATGCAAATTCATTTGCACTTGTCCTTCAATGGTTGAACCATCATGCAAGGTGACTTGTTTGTAAGGCACTTGAGGGAGTTGGCCACCATAGGGCGCTGCTTGACCGGTTTGTCCCTGTTGTCCTTGTGTATGTTGAGGTGGTTGCGTACCTTCGATGATAGAAATTCGAACCAGAGCTTGAAGAGGTGTGGCGACCGGTTCCTTTTTTCCTTCTGGAATAAGCAGTATTTGGCTTGGATGTTGGCTAGGAACAATTGTGCCACTCAATATTTGACCATTGATACTATGTAACGTAGCGGTTAGAGGCTGCTTCAAAGGTTCCTTAATCAAAGCGGACAGATCGCTTTTAGATTGCATCTGTTCCATATTCTTCACGATGGCAGGATTGATATATTCCAATTTCCGTTGTTCATTCTCCCCTTCGGTAATCATATGCACTAACGGCTGTTGGGGAGTGTAATTCACGATTCCCGTGATTTCTGTTCCATCCTGCAATGTGACTTTTCCATAATGAAGTGACGCGGTTTGATGCAATTGTGCACCTGGAATGTTCCCTGCAGTGCCATGTGACCGGGCCAGGGATTCCAATGCTTGCCGTGATTGATTTTGGGTTAAGGCATTTTGTGTGAAGACGCTGATGGCTAAAAGTGTGAATACAAATAGAATCTTTGCGATTATTTTGGAAGAAGTTCGAATCGATTTATCGAACACGATAATTAACCTCTTTTTCTTCTAGATTCCTTCGGTTCTGGTGGTGCGCTGGCCACGGCCAACGCACCACCCATTGTTAATTTCGAAAAGTTAATCAATTAATTGGGTTGATTCACATTCCCTAATGGCATACTAAATAAACCTGATTGGCCGAACCAGGGAGTGCTAACGCCAACGGGGCCAGCATTCACTGAGGATTGACCGAACCAGGGAGTGCTAACGCCGAAGGGGCCAGCATTCACTGAGGATTGACCGAACCAGGGAGTGCTAACGCCGAA
>CAZFER010000056.1:0-41086 GCA_964517495.1 uncultured bacterium
TCTATCTGCGAGTCTTACTCGCTTTTTTCAACGTATTTACTGAGGTCTGATGTTAGGTGTAAAGTAGAATTACAAGCGATTTCAAGACAAGAGAAAATATTTCATCATTAGTATCTGGATTCAAGGGCTGACTTCTACGTCGTCTTACCCTTGTCAACTAGGGAGGGTGAATTTCAAGGGCAAACACAAACCCTTATATTAAGGTTCATAATTCCAGGATGCCGTTGTAGCGGAAGATATTGTCCCAGATGCAGTCGAGAACTCGGATGGATTGGTCGAGGGGGAGGACTTGTAGGGTTCCATCATCGTTGCGTTCCACGATAGCGCGTTCTTCGACTTTGCCATTGGGCATTTCGATGGTGCTTTTTAGTTTTTTCAATTTTTCAAGCGCATCCTCGACATCGAAATCGACATGGGTTTGGTGGTTTTCCACAAACCAATTTTCGATGTATTGATCCAATTCCTCTTTGGTGAAGGTACGGCCAGCGGTCAATAGGTGATAGTAGGCGAGTAAGGCCTCTTTGCATTCCTCTTCTTCTGCGGCGTCGATCAAGCATTGGAAAACCCCGGCATTGACACTGATGCTTTTAAAGAAAAGGGTTTGGGTGACATCGTTCATGAACTCGACAAACTTGTTCTTGTAATTCATATACTGCTTGATGGCAAATCCCCCCAATACCACCAAAATGGATGCGAGCGTGGCAATCAATGGCACCACGCTGCTGGGGATTTGCTCGGGGGTGACGCCCAGTCTTTCGGCGATGGAGGTCAATTTGAGGGTTATCAGAATGGCGCCGATGAGAATCAGAATATTGGCAGAGATTTTAAATAGGGTGCTGATGCCCGCCCCAAGGGCGGGAAGCAGAAACATCAGGCGGTCTTTCCAGGTCATGCGGATTCTGACATTGGGAAAGAGGATTTCCAAATCGGCTTTGGGAACATTTTTAAAGAAGAATATATAGGTTCGCCCTGGGACGAAATTGAGGTGCTTGACTTTTCTCTTCTTTTTGCCTTGAAAATAGGATTCATCCTTGAATTTCAAAAGCAATATCACCCGTTCCAAGGTGTCGAAAGTGATCTCTTTTTCCTTGAAATAAAACACCTTTTTCTTGATGGTGGTCTTTTGGGTCCCACGGTAATAAAAGAGGAATCGATCGAAGGCATCAAAATCCACATTCACATCAAGATGGATTAAAGAGCGGTCCTTAAAAGCGGCCTTCAAATCTTTTTCACTCAAAGTGTGATAGCCAGCTTTATCCAGAAGGTGTTGAAAATCATCAAAAAATGCCTTTACTTTTTCATCATCCGACTCTTTTTCAAATGCTTCGATTTTTTTGAAAGGGGTATCGGGATCAGTAGGCATGAAGTGATCTTTAAGGCGTTCAAGAATGGCATGGAAACTGAAATGATAGTATGACCTTAGAATCTCGCAAAAGGTTTTGAATGTTTGCTGATCATCCTCGTCCAATTTGTCATCCTGCAAGCACAGTTTGACGACATCCGAACGCCGGTAAGGTATGAATGTGTGTTTGGGTTTTTTGTTTGTCATTTTCCTATGGTGCCATTCTGTAAAATTTGTTTAGAATGTATCCAACAAGATGGTGCGTTAATCCTTCAACCCTCCCAGGCTTGGAAGGGGAAAGGTTGCCACACCCGTTTAGCGATTCATCACCATTATCTCTTTCTTCCAAGTTTTTGCCATTCATAAATACTCTTAATAGGTTTTTCTGGTTTTTGGGGCAGGGTTTTGGATTCAGGGGAATGATGATTTCCTTCCGAAGTTTTGGGGGTTCCCCTGCCCTGCACAATATTTTTACTGCCACCAATGATATTATTATTCACGATTTCGATTCCATCACAATCATCGCTTTGAATAAAAAATGCGGGTTTGGATGAGTTTAGAATAAATACATTATCTCTAATCTGATGATCATCGCTGTTGGTTTTCATGAACACACCATACCCATCGTCACACACGAAGCGATTATATAGGATCAACCAACCGTGATTCATTCCTCCCATCCAGACGCCGTTTCGGGGGGCTTTGACATTGCAGCCCCATACCACATTGCGAGGGCCATTGGGACCGTGGGCAGCATCTTCCGGGGGAGAAGCCCACATGCCATGGCCGTAAGAGCCTGTTCCACGTTCGGCATCAATGGTGCAATTTTCAAAAAGGTTCTCGCGGGTCCAGCCAGCGTGCCACTGGCCATCGCTTTGGATAAAGGTGCTATTGCGAATCACATTACCTGCCGCCGACCATTGCAGGCAGGGTGCATGGCGCATTTTATCCGTGGTAACGTTTTCCATCAGGCAATCATAGGCCATTTCAAATCCCACGTAGGCGGTGCCGCCCCCACCGTGATACCAGGCGTCGGCAAAGTGGCTGTTCTTCACCTCACAATGTTTGGCTGGAGTCGTGTAGACCGGCCAACGCCCCGCTTTGAGCACTTCGACCTGGTCGACCCAGCAATTCCAGGCATAGCTGAAGATAATGCCGCCTGTCCATATTTCCTGTTTTTGTTTGAGTGTTAGCCCTCGCACTCCGCCATATTCAACGGGTTGATACCGTTGGATGTAACTGCCATCAATAGTTGGATAAGGAATGCGCAAAGGTTCGGCAATATTAATCGTATTGTTCTCAATAGCTTTAATGCGGTATTCGTTTCGTCGATAAGTTCCCCACTGGCAGGCATTCTTGACCAGTTTATCCCAACGCTCTGTTTTGGGGGCCTCGAGGATGATAATATCTCCGGTTTTTAAATCGCCTGTTCGTTCCAATTGGAGTTCATACGAACCCCGCTTTGCATCTTGGGCCAAGCGATATTTTGGCCCGGTTGGATTTCGACCCACAAAGGTGATTGCCCCTAAATAACGGGGTATGGTAGATGCGTTTTGGGAGGATGATTGAATGTCCACCAGCAGTTTGGTTTCAAATTTCTTGCCATTATCATATTCCGCCACGGCGGTTAAAACACATTTTCCTTGGCTTTTAAAGCGCCGAACCGCTGAGCCTCGGGTATTGATGGAGAATGTGCCTCCCCAGTGCCTATGTTTTTCCCGCTCAGCAATGACACGACCATCCGCTTTAATACGAAGCGCACTTAATCCCTGGGGTTTGGCGTGAATTTCAATCCAGGTGGAATCTGTTACTGGTTCACCTTTTTTGGGGCGGAAAAAGGCTACATTATTCTTTGGTAGATAATCGAAATCAATTTGGGTTTTGCCTATTCCCGCTCCTTGAATGACAACCTTATCATGGGTGCATACCACTGGCCGTTCGAGCCGATAGGTTCCAGCACTCAATAGTAATATACCACCACCTTGTTTACCCAGGGTTTCCATTCCCTTTTCCAGGGCATCGGCATCATCTTTGCCATCATTGGGAATGCCGCCGAATTCAGCTATGGCGATCTGAGTATCTGATTTAGGTGGAGGTGATTCCAACCCTGCCGTGGTCCAGTTGGGATAGATCAAGCCATCAGGGCCTTTGATATCCGCAGGTGTCAGTGGAGAATCTGAAGCTGACCCTGTTTGCGAGATAATCATACATAACATCAATGTTTTAAAAAGGTTACCGATCATACTTTACCTCATTCTAAATAATTTCAACCATTATTGTAACATGTCATCAGGTTCCATTATGGTTATTTTAAACATTTTCAAACGGCCCGCCAATTCTAAGCGGCAAATTGATTCCATCCAAGCACAATCCGTTTCCATTGAATACTTCGACGCAAACTCCTTCTGTTAAAGCCGGTATTTTAGCATGTGAGTTCAAATCCATCCCGTTTCAAATAATCAGCTGATCATTTTAATACAATAATAACCATACGTTCCATGGCATTATAAATTTTCATGGTTACTGTTTTATTCACATTAGCATTTGACAGCGACCTTAAATCTTTTAAAGAATGGATTCGGTTTTGATCCAAACCAATAATCACATCCCCTGCCTTCAATCCTGACTTGGCTGCATGGCTCTTGTCAGGAACTTCCATAATTAACACACCGGTCTCTTCCCCCATGCCCGCCGCCGATTTTTCCGCCTCCCCGATCAAATTCTTCACTGTGGCTCCCTGCCAAAGGACTGGCTTTGGATTTCGTTGTAATTCAGATTTTGATCCTGCCGGTACAGGTTGAAATTTCCGTTCGACTTTTGCGGCTTCAGATTGAAATTCTGGTTTAAGCACACCAAACTGATCCATAGGAAAATTCTCAAAACCAAGTTTTAACGCAGGGGATTCCGGCTTGACTCTATAATCGCCATTATCTGGATCCATAAATAATGGATCAGCAAGTAAGGAATGCGTATCCAATCCTATTTCCTGCCATTCTTTTAATGTCATGGGTTGGTCGACACCAGTAATCATGGGCATGTCGCCACTATTATAAAATAGGTTGTAATCAAATTGCCTGGCGTATTCAGGATTGGCACGAATAAATTGATAAGGTTTTTCACTCATAAAAATATTACGGGCAATCACATCCTCACTATCGGGAAACCAAATGTGAAAGCCACCGAATCCATTCACGATGATATTATTCTCTACCTTGCGGTAGAAACCTTCACGCAGTTTCACTCCCGCCCCGAGGCACAAGTTTTTATAAACATGATAATTGCTGGAGCCATCGTCGAGATCTATGCCCCAGGAATGGCCGTGATCATGAGAGAATCGGTTATATCGAATGTGAGTGGTTTTGTAATTATCCAACAGCGCGCGTTTCTTGGCGAAGGGCTCGATATCCCGTCCACCATTGTATGAGGTCTTCCAGAATCGATCTCGCCCCCAGCTGTTAAAGGGGCCGTGGTCACCGCTTTCGCGGACAGTGTTGAATGCATCGTTGTGCTCAATACGATGGCCACCCCAGCAGCCATCGTTGATGCAAATAGCCGCTCGTGGGCAGTTATAAATGGTGTTGTGGCTTACGGTGATTTGTTCGGACATGGAGATAAAAACACCGGCGGTTTGTTTACCCACTCGGCCAAAGGAATGCATTAAATTATCGTGGACCACACAATGAGCGGGATAGTTATCGGTTTTGGGGCCAGGTGTTAAATCAATCTCATCCTGTGGTAGCGTATTGCTGTATTCGATAGCAGGACTTCGCACAGCGCTGACATCACCAACGATACAGACACAACTTTCACCCAACTCGGCAAATCGGCAACCGGTAATTGATACCCGTCGATTGTAACGGCTGATAAACACGCCATTTCCACCTAACTTTCCGAAATAGCAATCCTCGATCGAACAATCTTCGGTGCCTTCCAAATAGACAGCCGCCAATCTAGCAATGGACCAATCGCCTCTCAGCAAACGTTCATATGGTTCCATAAAAACACGTGAGGTGTGTTGAAAATGAAGATTATTAAGGTGAACATTTAGAACTGGCTGATCTCCAGAACCTTTGATTATAAACAGCTGCTGTAATTGAGTTCCTATAACATCCGCTTTTGCCATACGATCGGTTGTGTATGGATAAACATATAGGAGGTTTTTTTCATCATCCCAATACCATTCACCGGGGTCATCAAGTTCTTCGAAAATGTTTTCAACAAATAGGTACTTATTATGGAAGCCACCGCGGAAATAGGGATCAAAACCACCACCCCGGTTTTCTTGCCAGCCCCCTTTAAACTTTAATGAGCCATCATCATTCACACCGGTGATTTGATAATGTTTGCTTCCCCACATCGCTCGATGAAGAGCGTGCACATACCCTCCCATGGGATCGGACCAGGTTTTAACGCGATCAGGGGAAATGGCATCTGCGGCGGTGCCGCCAAAAAAACGGGCAGAAGGATCATAATTGGGATAACGCGCCATATGATAGCGCCGGCCATTTATGTATAATTCATCAATCGTTATGGTATCCTCACTCACTGCCGCTTTCCAGATTCCATCCACATCTTGAGACCAATCAAGTTTTAAAGGAATGCCACCACTAATGATTGCTTTTTCATCCTTATAACCACTTATTGTGATGTCTCGGGATCCTGAAGGAATTGTAATAGGTTTATTCAAGAAATATGTGCCTTCTCGTACATATATTTTTATTTCATCATCTTTCTCTTCATCTATTAGCAAGGTTTGCACTTTCGATAATGATCTGAATGGCTGTTCGATGGTTCCAGGGTTGGAATCACTACCGTCTGCAGCAAGGTAATATTCAGCCGCTGTGCCGTTGGATATAAATGGAATGAGTGTCATTAATAGGAGTATACTGATACGCATAAAACCATCCTTTGGGTTCACAAGAATCAAACATTTACGTTATGATGCATGATCAGCATAGCATTTCAGATAGATCTTTTAAATCAATACGCATGGAAAGTCAGGCTGAAAATGGAACAACACTCTTTCAATAGAACACTGAATCCTACTATAACTTGGGCATGCATTATCTTTCTCGTTGCGGTAATCGTTTATCCTCTGTCGATTGGGGGCCGGGAATCAACCATAAGTTGGGATGACTGTTTAAAGCAAATGGAGCAATGGTATGAAAGTGAGGAAGCCATTCGAATCGCTGATAATCTCTGCCTTTATCAACGCAACGCTGGCGGTTGGCCCAAGAACACTGATTTTGCACGACCTTTAAATACAACCGATCAGGAAAAGTTGCTCCGCAAGAAAAGCGATAAACGTAGTTGCACGATCGATAATGGTGCAACTTATACACCAATGCGATACCTTGCCAAGGTTTACAATCAAACCGAGGATGAAAAATATAAGAAGCACTTTCTGGATGGATTCGATTTTCTACTCGATAACCAGTACAAAAACGGGGGCTGGCCACAGTATCCATATGGTTCCGGATATAGTTTGCACATCACATTTAATGACAACGCCATGATTGGTGTGATGAAATTGCTGCGTGATATCGTCATGGAAGAACCACCCTTTCAGTTCATCGATGCAAACCGTCAACAACAGGCTCGAAAGGCAATCGATAAAGGGATTGAGTGTATCTTAACATGTCAGGTGGTGGTGGATGGCAAGCCAACCGCATGGTGTGCTCAGCATGATGAGAACACACTTAAGCCTGCTCCCGCTCGTTCTTACGAGAAAATCTCCTTGAGCGGATCGGAAAGCGTAGGGATTATTCTTTTTCTGATGGAGATCGCTAAACCCTCAGTTGAGGTCATTAAAGCCGTTGATTCAGCGGTGAAATGGTTTAATAAAGTGAAAATCGAGGGGATCAAAGTGGTTCGCAAACCCGCTCCCGATACACCAAAAGGATATGACAAACATGTTGTGCAAGATCCCAACGCTTCTCCCATTTGGGCGCGTTTTTATCAAATTGGGACGAACAAGCCCATCTTTTGCGGACGAGATGGAATTATCAAAGATAAACTTTCAGAGATTGAATATGAGCGGCGCAATGGATACTCGTGGTATACTCATAGCCCTGAAAGGCTGTTTGACAAATATGAACAATGGCGCCGGAAGTGGATTATGCGATAAGAAGCAGCTTAATGGCTGGGTCCAAATCCAAGCCAAAGGCAAAGAGCATTCATATGCCGCAAATGCTCACTAAAGGTGAGGTTGCTCTCATTCTCAAGGTGTCGTTGAGAACAGTTGAAAGCCTTATTTCTTCCGGGCATTTGTAGCATTACAAGATGGGGGATCCAAGAGCCTCGCCGGTGAGAATCACCAAAGAACCGCTGCCTGATTATCTTGAAAGCCTGTGCAAAAAAGGGTAAATTAACTGTGTGGCTGTCTATAAAATGTCCACATAGTATGGGTATGGAAAAAAGAAGCGGATCACAAGTCCAATTTTTTAGTCTTGCGCCTGTAGCTCAGCAGGATAGAGCACCGGATTCCTAATCCGTAGGTCGCGCGTTCGAATCGCGCCAGGCGCATATAAAATAAAACCCTCATCTTAAAGCAAATCTCCAAACCCGATTTCGAGTAGAATTTCAGTCACCACTTACTGATCACTGCGCATTCCGGTGAAATTGCACTGATCACCAAATAAAAAGAATTTCGAATAGATTCCATTTACTTTGGATTAATTTGAAGAAGGACGGTATATTCTAGTGTACAAATTTGTATACAAGGGTTATTTTGAAAGGATTTAAGATCGTTCGTAAGCCTAGTAAATTCAGTGGCAGGCGTGGCAGGAATTGAACCCGCAACCTGCTGATTTGGAGTCAGCTGCTCTGCCAATTGAGCTACACGCCTTCACACGATTTAGTAATATAATTATAACTTGAATCCAGTCAATGCCTAGACGGCTATTTAATGATTGCATAGAAAGCATTTTTCCCAGGTTTCACGTGAACATTGACAGAATTCCTTTATAAAAGGTTAATATACCTTATTAATTTCATTCTAAACTCTTATTTAATCGTTAAATCCAATGACTGAACCTTTTCAACTCACCGCCTGGCAGGCGGCGGACGAATTGCAAAAAAAATCCTTGTCTGCCCGTGAACTAATTCAATCGGTTTTGAAACGGATCGAGGACGTCGATCCCACGATCCATGCCTTTCAAACTGTCTTAAAGGATTATGCCCTTTCATTGGCGGATAAAGTCGATAAACGCCGTGCTCAAGGTGATTCTCTGCCCGATTGGGCTGGAATTCCCATCGCCGTGAAAGATAACTTTTGCTTGAAGGAAGGCCCAACCACATGCTCTTCCGTCATGCTTGAACACTTTCGGTCACCTTACGAATCGACAGTGGTACGCAAAATATTGGATGCGGGGCTTATACCCATAGGCAAAACCAATATGGATGAATTTGCCATGGGATCATCCACTGAGAATTCCGCCTTTGGCCGAACCATGAACCCCTGGGATTTCGACCGAGTTCCTGGAGGCTCAAGCGGCGGTTCAGCCGCGTCTGTTATTGCAGATGAAACCATTCTTTCCATTGGGTCGGATACAGGGGGTTCCATCCGCCAACCAGCCGCATTTTGCTCCATCACCGGCATGAAACCAACGTATGGACGCGTCTCACGTTATGGATTAGTTGCATTCGCATCCTCTCTCGACCAGATTGGTCCCATGACCAAGGATATTCGGGATGCAGCTGGTTTACTTCGTATAATCTCCGGGCTTGATCCAATGGATTCCACTTCCATTGATACTCCCGTACCTGATTATACAGCGGAAGTGACGGGTGATGTAAAAGGATTGAAAATTGGCATCCCCAAAGAGTATTTCATAGAAGGCTTGAATCAAGAAATCGTCAATACAGTGCAAAAAGCGGCGGAATACTATCAAAGCCAGGGATGTGAATGTATTGATATTTCCCTTCCCCACACTGAATATGCTATTGCAACCTATTACATGATTTGCACGGCGGAGGCCTCCAGCAATCTGGCCCGTTATGATGGCGTGGTTTACGGTTATCGGTCAGGTGAATCGGTAAATAACATTGTGGAAATGTATCGTAAAACCCGCAGCGAAGGATTCGGTCCGGAAGTCAAACGGCGAATCATGTTAGGAACCTATGTCTTAAGTGCAGGCTATTACGAAGCGTATTATAGGCGCGCGCAGAGAGTTCGAACGTTAATTAAACAGGATTTTGATAAAGCGTTTGAAAATGTTGATGTGGTCTTATGTCCATCCACCCCTTCGCTTCCCTTTAAAGCCGGTGAAAAAACTGACGATCCATTGGAGATGTATTTATCAGACGTCTTCACCGCACCTTTAAACCTGTCAGGTCTGCCAGGGCTGGTGATTCCCGGGGGGTTCAGTTTAGAAGGGCTTCCAATCAGTATACAATTGATAGGGCCAACGTTAAGCGAAGCAAAGTTGCTGAATATTGCACATAGTTTCCAATTGGGAACGGATCATCATCTGCGAAGACCAACCCTCCCATGATCCGCTTTCCGTCAAGGAATATATAATAATTTATTATATAGTTAACAAGCAAGGATTAAGAATGAGCGATCCATTTCGAGTACTTTTCGTTTGTATGGGCAACAGTTGCCGAAGCCCCATTGCTGAAGCGTTTTTACGTAAGCAACTGATCGATCATGGTTTGAATTCGAATGTTGAGGTTCTCTCAGCCGGTGTGGCGGCTGTGCAGGGTGATCCTCCATCTCAAGGCGCAGAGTATATCGTCGATCAATATCAGGCCTCATTGGATGGATTTAAAACCCGGCCATTGACTCGTGAACTTTGTGAACAAATTCATCTTTGCGTGGTCATGGAACGAGCCCATCAATATTTCATTGATGAAGCCTTCCCCGAACTTACTGATAAAGTTAGAGTCCTGGGCCAGTATTTGCTTCCCCATGGCCCTCTGGATATCCCCGATCCCGTTGGTGGTGATATGTCGCTCTTCGAAGAAATTGCGGCTATGATCGATCAGGGGATAAAACAAATGGTGGATGAATGGGCCGAAATCAAAACACGCTTTTACGATACCCAAAAATATGTGGTCGCCATTGGTGCTGATCATCGAGGTTTCAGGATTAAGGAACAATTGAAAGAAATATGGGATACTGAACTTGGAACATTGATCGATTGCGGAACAGCATCAGAGGATTCCTGCGATCATCCCGATTTCGCTTTCATGGTCTCCGATTTGGTTGCGCAAGGAAAAGCCGACCGTGGAATCCTGGTCTGTTCAACTGGCCACGGGATGCTTTTATCCGCCAATAAAGTTCATGGCATTCGTTGTGTTATGCCCTGCAATGTAGAACACGCCAGAATGTCGCGAACCCATAACAATGCCAACATGCTGGCAATCGGTGCAGATTTTATGGATCATACCCTGATCGATCAAATTGTCAAAACCTGGTTAACAAGCACCTTTTTAGGGGGAAAATACCAGAGGCGTATCAACAAAATCATGGCACGTGAAACCTATGAATCACACGCCAGGATGTTAGCTTTACCGGAAAGTGTACGTAACTACGCATTCACTCAATAATATAGTAAAATAACACGAATACACCAAAATAAGGAGAATACCACTGTGCGACTCGAAAATGTTCGAACCGTCGACCCCGAAGTTTACAACGCCATTTTAAAAGAAACCGGTCGACAGCATGAAAAACTGGAAATGATCGCTTCCGAAAATTTTGTATCTGAAGCCGTTCTGGAAGCGATGGGCACTCCCTTAACCAATAAATACGCAGAAGGCTATCCTGGAAAACGATATTATGGCGGCTGTGAGTTTGTCGATATCGCCGAAAATTTAGCCATTGAACGCGCAAAAAGATTATTTAATGCTGAACATGCCAATGTGCAACCTCACTCCGGTTCACAAGCCAATATGGCTTCTTATATGGCCTTGGTGGAACCCGGTGCCAAACTAATGGGTTTGGATCTTTCTCAAGGTGGACATTTAACCCACGGCAGCCCGGTCAATTTTTCCGGTAATCTCTTCAAAGTCCAATCCTACGGCGTCAATCGTGACACCCACCAAATTGATTTGGATGAATTTAAAAAAAACCTGGAGGCTTATCGGCCCGATTTAGTCATTCTCGGAGCATCCGCTTATCCTCGAACACTGGATTTCAAAGCGCTAGGTGAAGTGATTCAAAGCGTTGGAGCAAAATCACTTGCCGATATTGCCCATATCGCTGGTTTAGTGGCTGCTGATCTTCATCCCACTCCGATCCCTTATATGGATGTCGTTACCACCACAACCCACAAAACCCTCCGTGGTCCACGGGGTGGATTGATCCTCTGCAAAGCCGATCATGCCAAAGCGATCAATAAACAAATGTTCCCCGGCAGCCAGGGTGGACCGCTAATGCACGTTATTGCCGCCAAGGCGGTCGCCTTTCAAGAAGCGCTTCAACCCGATTTTAAATCCTATCAACAACACATCATCGATAATGCCAAGGAACTGGAAAATACCTTCAAACAACGTGATATTCGCTTGATCTCGGGTGGGACTGATACCCATCTTCTCCTATTGGATGTCGGTCATAATGGCCTTACCGGTAAAGATTGCGAGAAAGCCTTGGATAGGGCATTCATCACTGTTAATAAAAATATGATCCCCTTCGATACCCAAAAACCATTTGTCACCAGTGGAATTCGTATTGGAACCCCGGCATTAACCAGCCGTGGAATGGGACCAAAAGAAATGCAGATCATTGGGAACCTTATCGCCGATATCCTTGAAGCCAAATTGGATGATTCAGTCATTGAAAAGGTTAAAAAGACCATTCTGGAATTAGTGAAGACCTTCCCTTTATATCCTGAATGGAGGAAATTATCGTTTATTGAATAAATAATCCAACCTAGGGAGATCAACGCTTGTGAAATGCCCGTATTGTGGTGTGGATAACGACAGGGTTGTCGATTCAAGAAGCATGACCGATGGAATGGGGATTAGACGCCGCCGTGTTTGCAATGCGTGCGACCATCGTTTTACCACGTATGAACACGTCGAAGAAATTCCGATGATGATCATCAAGCGTGACGAACGGCGTGAACCATTTGATCGGCAAAAACTGGCTAAAAGTATTCGGATTGCATGCCAAAAACGCCCCGTCTCTGAAGAACAAATTCAGGAAATGGCTTCAGCTATCGAACAACGGCTCATCTTGACCCATGAACGCGAAATCCCCAGTTCGGTGCTTGGTGAAAGCATCATGGAAGAACTGAAAGATTTGGATCAAGTGGCTTATGTCCGGTTTGCTTCCGTTTATCGCCAGTTTAAAGATCTCAAACAGTTCCAGGAAGAACTATCCCAATTGATGAAAAAAGGGAAAGTGGCAAAACATATTTCGACGGAATAAGGCTTATCGTCCAGACTTCCATAAAATCGGTTTTCTAAAATCTTGGACCTATAATCACAGTCATTACCCATGAGCATTTTCGAACAAAATTTATCCATGCTAAGCGCTTATGATTCGGCGGCAGCCGATCGTATCCGCCAGCATGTTCCTGGTAACCACACCGAGTTGATGGTTACGCCGGATAAGAAATACTCACTGCGGTTTACCAACGGAGATAAATCCTTCCTTTTACACAGCTCACGCAACCCCATACGCGAAGCGCAACGATGGGTGGAAGGTTTCAGCGAACAAGAGGTGTTTAATCTCTTGGTTATGGGTTGCGGTTTATTCTATCACATCTACGAATTGGTAAAACAATACCAGGTACGCCTACGCAACCTGGTCATCATTGAAAAAGAACCGGATATTATTCATACCGCTTTTTCCTGTATTGACCTTAGGCCTCTATTAAGCAGCCGGTCGATCTTCTTCCTTATCAACCCATCTCTCAGTGAAGTTCGTGAATCCATGAACGATTTTCTGACGCCATTTATACTCGATGGTTTAACCATTGTCGAACATCCGGCATCCGTCGCAATTGATCCGCCCTATTATCAACAGCTCCGCAATGTGATTGACGAAAGCCTGCAAAGTGGTGAAATTTTACTGCGGACCAAGGTGCAACTGGGAAGCATGATTCAGGAAAACATCATCCGCAATATCCCTCACATGCTTTCCAATCCCTCCCTCTCTGCCCTTCATGCCGCCCTGGGTGGGGTACCCGCTTTTATTGTGGGAGCAGGCCCATCACTCGATAAAAACATTGATCAACTGAGGGAAGTGGACGATCAAGGAGTCATCATCGCTTCCGATACCGTTTTTAAACTATTGCGCAGCAAAGGGATTGAACCACACATCGTCGTAACCACCGATCCAACCTATTTGAATTCCCGGCATTTTGAAGATGTTGATGACCTGGGCAGCACCATTCTTGTCTTTTCTCCCAGTGTATACCACTCCATCCTTGACCAGCTGCAAGGGACAAAAGTTTCCATCCCCCTTCCCACATCACGCTTTTTACAATCCATGAAAGACCTGTTCGGCGTGACAAACACCATGAAAGCCGGTATTAATGTGGGACAAACCTGCTACAACCTGGCCCGTTTCCTGGGATGCGATCCAATAATATTGCTCGGCTTCGATCTCTCCTTCAATGCGCAAGGTGGCACCACCCATGCCCATGGAACGGCTCTGCGCCGCAACATTTATCTTTCTGAAACTCCCGGGAAAATGAAAGTGGAACTAATCAGTTCCAAGCCGGAATTGGAAGAATTCGATCCCATCACCATACCTGGTAATAAAGGCGATAGGGTCGCCACCAACAAGTTTTGGCTGGCCTATTTACGTTCCCTTGAAGAAGAAATTGGCAAAACCAACGCCAAAGTGATCAATTGCACCGAAGGTGGCGCACGTGTGGAAGGGGCCGAAATTCAACCTCTGAAAGAAACAATCAATCAACATTGTACCCACAACGCCATGGTACAAAGCACGCTGCAAATGGCAGTGGGCTTTTTCTTTGATATCAACATTGAAGAAGGTAAATCCGTTTTAAATGAAGCCAAAGACATTCTTCAAACCGCTATTCAAAAAGCGCAGGAAGGCACCCAAAAAGTGGATGCGCTTGAAACGATCTTTAATAGCCCATCCCCCGATCAATCATTGATGCGCGAAACCATGGACGAAATTTTGGAAACACATAAAGCCCTGGCACAAAATCAAAAAGTGTATGCCGTTTTGGATGAGGCTGCCGATCGTATTCTCCACCCTTTTCTGAAGCAATCCAACCGTCCATCGAACGACAAGCCCACCCCAAAAAACGTGGAAATGACCATTAATCGATATCGTCATTATTTTACAGAGATGCAGAAACTGTGTGAGCATTTTTCGACCATCATTACCGAAACCGTTTCCGGCATGGATTCCTCCCCGTCCTGGCAAAACCCAGGATGGTGATTTAATATCATTAAGTTAAACGGGAGGGCGGTGCTCCCGCCGAGCCGCTTCACGGTACAACGGCTCATCAGGAGATTCGCCCTCCCTATTCAAGAATCCAACATGAACTTAAGCAAATGACATAAGGATTGTGATTTTGCTTTGTATAAGTAAGTTTTTCTTACTATAATAACTAAAATAATTGAAATGAGTCTTGAAATGATGATTGTCAAGCGAAAAGACCATGAATCGGTAACCCTTTTTGAATTACAGGGAGATTTGGGTAAAAACGAAGCTCGCCAGTTGAAGGATCTACTCGAAACCCTTTTGGAAGAAAAGCGTTTTTATATAATCCTCGATCTGGAAAATGTCCGCTTCATGGACAGTCAGGCCATCATCATTCTATTGCGGATGAATCGCGAATTTCTCAGCAGCGGTGGGGCTATCAAGTTATTACGCCCTCGAAAAGTGGTCATCCAGTTTATGAGCATCGGCAATGTCTTGGATCTCTTTGAACGGTACGAAACCAAAATTGAAGCCATTCGATCGTTCGATAAAAACATTAAACAAAAGGAAGTCTTCAATCAGGAAGTCAATATCCTTGAACAAGCAGGCCGAAATCAAAGAATGGTCTTAATCCGGTTAATTGAAATCCTGATTAAAAAAAACCTCATCAATTATGATGAATATAATGATGAAATTACCCGTTCAACTCAACTGGTCTTTCAGCTCTTCCGTAAAGAACTGGAAACCCATTAAAATCCTTTATTAAACCCAAATACAAAACAGGTGCCAGCTATGTCTAACAATTCCTATCGGGTGCGTTTTGCACCCAGCCCAACAGGCAATCCCCATGTCGGTAACTTTAGAGCCGCTTTATATAACTATCTCTTTGCACGTCATCATGGCGGCGCATTCCTATTACGAATCGAAGATACAGATAAAGCCCGTTCCACTCCCGAATCAGTCAATGCTATCCTTGAAAGTCTGCAATGGATGGGCCTCGAATGGGATGGTGATCCCTATTTTCAAAGCCAACACATCTCCCACCATCATCAGGAGGTTCAACGCCTGCTCGATGAAGGCAAAGCCTACCGCTGCCGATGCAAACCTGAAGATTTGGAAGCCCGCCGTCAACAGCAAATCGCCGAAAAACAGAATCCAAAATACGATGGCCGCTGCCGCAATGAAAATTACCCCGATGATGGCGTCACCCCCTTCTGCGTGCGATTAAAAAGCCCCATGAGTGGAGTCACCAATGTCCATGATGAAATCCGCGGCGAAGTGGTGGTCCAAAACGAAGAATTGGATGACCTTATCCTCCTGCGCACCGATGGAAGCCCAACCTATAACCTTGCCGTGGTGGTTGACGACCACGACATGGGCATTACCCATGTCATTCGAGGTGACGATCACCTGAACAATACCATCCGCCAGGTGGCCATTTATCAAGCATTGGGATATGAACTCCCCATTTTTGCCCACCTGCCTCAAATTCTCGGCCCTGACAAAACCCGCTTATCCAAACGCCATGGTGCCACCGGCGTACTTGAATATCGCGAGAAAGGCTATCTGCCCGAAGCCATGATAAACTATCTCGCCCGCTTGGGTTGGTCCCACGGTGATCAGGAATTCTTCACCAAACAAGAGTTGATCGATCTATTTACCCTCGATCACATAAACAAATCCGCCGCCATATTTGATCCACAGAAATTTGAATGGCTTAGTGGCGAACATATCCGTCATCTAAGCATTGAAGACCTGGCTAACCGCTTCATAAACTTTATGGTCTTCAAAGGATATCTCGATACAGAGTTCTGCAACGATGAAAATAATATTGAATTCTTCATCAAAATCGCCGAATGCACCCGGGAACGTTCTAAAACCTTGGAAGAAATGCGCGAGAAAGTCTCGTTCATCTGGACCAAAGATATTACCTACCCCGAAAAAGATGCGCCAAAAATCTTAACCCCCGAAGCCGCCCAAGGCTTGCAAGACTTATTGGACTTTGCCGAAAACCAAGGCAATACTCCCCCTTCCCACGACCAATGGGAACAAGCCTTCGCTCAAATCATGGAAAACCGCGGGCTCAAAATGAAAATCATGGCCCAAGCCGTCCGCCTCGCTCTGACTGGCACCAAAGTAAGCCCTCCCATCTTCCATGTCATCGAATTACTTGGACTCAACGAGGTCAAGCGGCGTCTAAAACTGGCCATTGAACACGCCAATCATCTTTAACATCCTCACCCTTTTTGTTAAGGTAATACACATATTAAGGGTATAAAAAGTCCTTTTTTATGGTTGATAGGGAAATCAAAAGAGATTACCTCTAAACTGGGTTGACACATAGGTCAACCCTTACATGTAGTAGGAGCGAACCCAATGTCATTAACTTAAAGGGGAGGGCCAGGCTCCCACCAAGCCGTTTCCACGTATTACGGCTCGGCGGGAGCCTCGCCCTCCCTATTCAACGATCCAATTTGATCTTAAATTAATGACATTGGGGGCAAACCTATGTGTTCCCCCCATTCAACCCAAAATTAACACGGAGAACAAACATGAAAAACACTCTATTCATTCTGGCAATCCTAACATTCTGCAGCTATTCCGCATTGGCAGATATTAGCCTGCCAACCCCCGATTCATTACCTGATGTGGAAGACCTCCCCACCATCGAGGAACTCCCCGATCCCTTCACCATGCTCGATGGCACCAGGATTGAAACTCCTGAACAATGGTACAAATATCGCCGTCCTGAACTCAAACTCCTTTTCCAGCACTATATGTATGGTTATCGCCCGGAAAACATCCAAATCACCGTTACCATCACCCAATCCGGCACCAAAGTACTTGACGGCAAAGCTATCCTGAAAGAAGTTGAAATATCCTTCAAACAACTTAAAAGTCCTGATGCTCCCAAAATTCATCTCGCTCTCTTCATCCCCAATCAAGGCGATGGCCCCTTCCCTGTATTCCTGGGACTCAATAAATGCGGAAATCAAACCGTAATCCCCGATGAAAGCGTCACCGTCTCAAAAGCATGGCAACACTCCAATTGCGGTGACAGCGAGAATCATGGCCGCGGCCAAAAAACCGACTTTTGGTGCGTGGAAGACCTCGTCGAACGCGGCTATGCCTTCGCTACCTTCCATGAAAGCAATGTCGATCCCGACAAGCACGATTTCACCGATGGCATTCACCCCCATTTCCCCAACCTGCCCGGTCCTGACGAATCACGCTGGGGAACCATCTCCGCCTGGGCATGGGGACTGCAGCGTTGCGTGGATTATCTGGTGAAAGATACTGACATTGATAATGGTCGCATTTGTTTGATCGGTCATTCCCGCCGTGGCAAAACCGCTTTACTGGCAGGTGCCTTCGATGAGCGCGTCTCCCTCGTTGTCCCCCATCAATCGGGCACTGGCGGCTGTGCGCTAAGCCGCAATAACAATCAGGAAACCGTCGAACGCATCAACCGCGTGTTTCCTCATTGGTTCAACGATACATTCACCAAATTTAACGATAACGAAGAACAACTCCCCATCGATCAACACCTGCTCATGGCCCTCGTCGCACCACGCGCTCTCCTGGATACAGCCGGATTACAAGATACCTGGGCCAATTACGAAAGCGCCCTCCGCGCCATCAAAGCAGCGGATAGCGTTTGGGAATTTCTCGGTGTCCCCGGCATGGTAGGCGATGGTATCATCCAGGAAGATGAGACCATCACCGCCGAAAACAGCGGTGACCTCCAACAATACCGACGTGATAGCCGCCACACCCTCAATATTGGCTATTGGAACAAAATCCTCGATTTCGCCGATGTCTATTTCGAAAAACGCGATGATCGCCCACCACGACGCGTTTCTGCTGCATACCCTACTGTTGGTGGTTTCGAACGGGTTGATCCCGCTTTCGATGAATTAGTTCCTCCGGATACAAAAATTGAACGGCTTGCCCAAGGCTTTGATTGGTCCGAAGGACCAGTGTGGGTAAAAGACGGAGGCTATCTTCTCTTCTCCGATATTCCGCCCAATACGATATACAAATGGAAAGAAGGTCATGGCTTAAGCCTTTACCTGAAACCTTCCGGCTATACCAGCGACATAGAACGCGGTGGCGAAGTAGGCTCTAACGGCTTGCTGATCGATACCAAAGGCCGCTTGGTCCTATGCCAGCACGGCGACCGGCGTATGGCACGTATGGACGCTCCCCTATCCGATCCTGCTCCAAAATTCACTACCCTGGCAGCCAAATACAATGGCAAACGTTTCAACAGTCCCAACGATGCCACATTCCACAAAAACGGCGATCTATTCTTCACCGATCCACCCTATGGCTTGGAAAAGAACGTAAACGATCCCACCAAAGAATTAGACTTTCAAGGCGTTTACCGCCTTTCCACTAATGGAGAGGTAACCTTGGTCTCCGATAAGCTCTCCCGTCCCAATGGCATCGCTTTTTCACCCGATTATAAAACCCTTTACGTCGCCAACTCCGACGGCAGAAATCCCATCTGGATGGCCTTCAACGTAAATGAAAATGGCAAAACAGATGAAGGCCGCGTATTCTTCGACGCCCGCACCCTAAAAAGCCAACGCCGTGGCGGCGGTGACGGAATGAAAGTGGACAGCCAAGGCAACCTCTTCGCTACCGGCCCGGGTGGTGTGTTGGTTATCTCTCCCCAAGGCAAACACCTTGGCACCATCCTGACCGGAAAACCCACTTCAAACTGCGCTTTCGGCAAAGACGGCAAAACACTTTACATCACCGCGGATAATTACTTGTTACGAGTACGCTTGAATACCAAAGGGATGGGATTCTAAAATCACCAATACCTTTCTAAGACCAGGCTTATTTGATATAGTTTTATTGCTATAAACCAAATCAAAAGAAGGAGTAATGCGTTATGAAATTGTTAACACGAACGGCAGCCATCCTTATACTGTTCACCTGCCAGTTTGCATTGGCCCAGTTCACTGGAACGTTGGATAAACCGGTTATGGGTAATTGGCATGGCGAATTTACCTCTGAGGGATGGCAAGATTACAACATTAAGGCGCAAGTAGTGGCTGAAAGTTGGAATTCTTATCGCGCTATCTTCCACATCGAAAGTAAAAATGGCGAGATAACCAAAGTTGAATCACGCGGCGAAACCAAAAAGGATGTCACCCCATTCGAAGGCCAGGTTGACCTGGGTGATGAACTGGGCGGCGTTTACACCCTTTCCGCTAAAGTGGTCTATACGGGAAAAGGCAAAAACATCAAAGGCTCATTCACCGGTACCCTAAAAAATGCCCAAAAAGAAGTCGAATTCGAACTGAAACGCGTGCTTCTCAAATCACCCACCCTGGGCATGAAACCACCTGAAGGCTCGGTCGTTCTGTTGGATGACACACCCGATACATTCCACGACAAATGGAACGTCGAATACCACTGGAAAACCCAATCCGATGGCTCTGTCCGCACCGTGCATTCCTCAATCTGGACCAAAGAGGAATACAGCAGCGGCCATTATCATGTTGAATTCCTGCTTCCCTATATGCCCAATGAACGTGGGCAAGGCCGCGCCAACAGCGGTGTGTATGTCCTTGGCCGCTATGAAGTGCAGGTCCTTGATAGTTATGCGCTTGAACCCAGAAATAATCTTTGTGGTGGAGTCTACCAACAAGCCACCCCCATCACTAATGCCTGTTTACCCCCTCTGGAATGGCAAACCTACGATATCTTTATCCAAGCCCCTCAATTCGATGATAGCGGCAAGAAAATCAAGAACGCCATGCTGACCGTCAAACACAACGGCATTGTGATTCATGATAACGTTGAATTGAAGCATGCCACCCCAGGAGGCCGCGGCGGTAAGGAAGCCCCCACAGGAAACCTATTATTCCAGGATCACAACAACTCAGTCCCCTTCCGCAACACATGGTTTAAACCCAATGAATAATGCATAAATAATCAAATGGCCGTCGATGGAACCAACATCGGCGGCCTTTCTCTTTATCCATTCCAATTAAATCTACAATTACTCACGCTCAAAAATATCATCAAAAAAATCCACCATCGCCTCAAACGTTTCCATGGTGAATGAATGCTCACCCTCAGGCTGATGAACCACAAAGTTCCCCGGTTTGCCTGCCTTTTCATAGGCTGGTTTTACGACACTGGCAAATTGATCAACAGCAGATTTTGGCATGCCCACATCCTCGGTGGGTGCCCATAGCATCAACGGCCGAGGCGCCATCCCGGCGGCAAAATCGGCTTGATCACCATAAACCAGCATCTCGGGAATCCACCAGTAAAAGCCATGATACCCCACCGACCCGTTTTTCAGAAAAATATCCACCGAGCCAACCCCGCCACAAAGGGAAGCGGCCGCATCAATGCGATCATCCACCAGCCAGGTATAAAATGTGGTGATTCCACCAAATGACATGCCGGTTATGCCGATCTGTTCAGTATTCACATCATCCCTCTGATGCAAATGAGTAATAGCCTGTCGAATTTCATAAACGATCGCCCCCATCAACGTTCGCCCTCGAACCAGTTGATCTTTGGCCTGATCGTTGGTATTGGGTGTACGAATATCCAATCCCCGCTGTGTTAATGCCAATGCCAGATATCCACGCCGTGCCAATTCGCGAGCCCAGCCCAGCATGCGCATATGAGACCGGCTATTCCCTGGACGGGTCCATTCTCCCCGCTTGAATTGCTCATGAGCCATGGCTTCCCGGCTGCCCCCCGTCCCATGCAAACAAACAATAGCCGGCAAAGGCTTCTCCGTCTTCTCCGGCTTGATCACATAAGCAATCGGTTCCTGCTTATCCAGCGATGTCCATGCAATATCTTCAATTATTAAACCCTCTTCAACCCGCGTGTTGCGCACCTCCACAGAAACAGAAGGATGTTCCGCAGGAATTTTAAGCAACTCCGCAAAACAAGCCATCGCCGACGCCTTGTCCTCAAATGGACACGCGGTGTCGCTGGCATAACCCCATGGGGTGTTTAAGCCAATTGCACATAGGATGGAAATAACGAGGAAAAAGAGAAATCTTTTATACATGATGTTCACCTCTTGCAAACAAGGAATTCTTTGTCTCTATTACATTTTAATAATGTAGGTTGGGTTAAAAGCGAAGCGTAACCCACCAGGCATCCTTTTATACTCTCTCCCACATAACATCAACCCACCAAAACCAATTTAATTCGACGTTAAGAAATATTCCCCCGTCCATTCATACCCCTCCTCATTAAATTTCACAAATTCATCAAGGTTACTCGATTTCATGCTCACACAGCCAGCGTACAAAGCGTCCTTTGATCCACTTCCCCCCGTGACCAGCTGAAACACATTCCCCCAATCTTCAAAGATCATCCCATTCTTCATTCATTTCCCGCTCTTCTTCAATCAGTTGTTCCATAAAATCCGATTGGGTTAATTCAATTAAAAAATCCGCGGCTTCCTCATCCGATGAAAACATTTGCACATCTTCCCCCATGTCATAACACTTTCGCATCTCCCCATCAATTTGCAAAAAAAGATAGCGCGGATATTGCCGATCGATAATCAACGAAAATACCCCCGCTTCGGTTTGACAATCAATGATACAAGGATTTCGAAGCGTTAAATAAAGCATATCGTCGTTCGGTTCAAAGTTGAAATCATTATTTTGATCAGCCATTGGACAACCTTATTCTAAGTCAGTCGATATCAATCTACCTTCATACCAAATTACACGCTTTTTTGAAAGGTCAACGCGAAGCTGCAAACATCCAACATAACGCCCCAGCGAACCGGCTTGGACAACGATTGTTCTATCGATTAGCAAGGGTTCGTTTAATACTGTGTTAGATGATCCCCCAATGATCACATCGATACCTTCCATTTCTTCCGCCAGTTTCTTATCCTTTTTAATACCAGCGTGGCTCAACACAATCACCCCATCCACTTTTCCACTCAATTTGCGTATATAATGGTGCAATACCGATTTAACCTTGGCGATCATAATTCCTGCACTATCCAGCGGCTCCTCATCATAAATCCCAATCACCGCCAAAGTAATTTCATTGCATTGAAAAATCCAATAAGGTAAAGCCACTGGATTTCCTGTTTTGTTATTCACCAGGTTGGCACTTAAAACCGGGAACCTCATCCGCTTGATCCAACGGCCCACATCGTCCAAGGTAAAAAAATCAAAAGCGTTATCTCCTAAAGTCATGGCGTCATAACCAAGTTCGTTCATAAACTCAACAACCGCATCACCACGGCTTAACCGTGCTTTGGGATTATCACTCTCAAACATATCCCCTGCATCCAAAAGTAAAGAATGGGGGTATTGTTCACGCAATGTCTTCACCGTTGTTTTTAGGGCATTCGCCCGGGTAAAATTGCAATGAAAATCATTGGTATGCAAAATCACCATCTCCGCCGTTTGAGTATAAGCAGCATGTTCAATCAGAATGTATAGAAGAAAACACCAAAGAAACTTCACAAAAGTGATCCATGATATTGAAGGGAAATATCTCATCATTATCTTTCACCCCAAATAAAAAAGGCGATCAAAGACCGCCTATCAAATACAACTAAATTATACATACAAAATCAACTTTACTTAGGTATCCATTCAAACCTCAACGGGTTGATTTTGCTTTAAACGCTCTTCAAATGCATTCAAATCGCTCTCCGATATGTTGAAATACCGCGCATCAGGATGATGAAAAACCAAGGCGGAAACAGAGGCTTCCGGCTCCATCATATACCCTTCGGTCAAGTGGACTCCAATTACATTCTCCACATCCAGCAATTTAAATAGGATGGTCTGATCCTCCAACCGTGGACAGGCTGGATAACCGAAACTAACCCGCACACCCTGATATTTGGCATGAAATTTATCTTTCAAACTCAAATCGGGTGGATCGGCAATCCCCCACATATTCCGAATCTTCTCATGCAGCAATTCAGCAAAGGCTTCCGCACATTCAATCGCAATAGCTTGCAACATATGATTTTTCAGGAATTCGCCATCTCGTTTATACTTATCCACCCATTCATAAAGTGAATCATCGGCACATGAAGTCACAAACATGGCCACATAATCCTCTCGGTCAGTAGCGACATAATCGGTCAAACAAAGTTGATCCCCCTTCGACTGCCGTGGAAAGGTAATACGTTCCATTTCATTGATCCGTGAACTATCAAGAATTAAAAGGCTATCACCATCTTTTTTAACCGGGAAAAACTGAAAAACCGCTCGAGGTTTCAAAATGTTTTTCTCAATTATTTCATCCTGAAAATCACGCACTTTCTTGTTGAGTTCCAGGGCTTTTTCATTGCCCTGTTCAATCAAAGTGACCACATTCCCTTTCAAACCTAAATGCTTGCCCAATAACATTTGCTGGTTAATATAACCATAAATTTCATCCAATGGATAAGTTGAAAGTATATGAGGTTTCAAATCGGGGGGCGTGAGTATCTCATGATCCTGCCGAATTTGAATCCGCTCACGTGTTCCCCTTTTATCTTCGCGATCCCTCTTTTGCTGAGACAATTTTTCCATCTTTTCCGTATCCTCATTCAACCGGTTAAGAAGAGTCTCTCGCTTTTCTTCATTCACCAACTGATTGGCAAGGTCCAGCCCGTTCATGGCATCATTGGCATACACAACCATGCCTTCATAATTGGGAGCGATCTTTGTACGGGTAAATCGGTTTGATAACGCAGCACCACCCACCAGGATAGGAATTTCCACACCTGCTTCCTTTAAATCCTGCGCTGTAATCACCATTTGTTGAGCTGATTTCACCAACAAACCACTAAGGCCAATCATATGAGGCCGATGTTCATTATAAGCATTAATCAACTGCTCGGGTGGAATCTTGATCCCTAAATTAATGATTTCAAATCCATTGTTGGAAAAGATGATATCAACCAAATTCTTGCCGATATCATGAACATCACCCTTAACTGTCGCCAACAAAACTTTGCCCTTAATCTGAATTTCCGATTTATCCATCTTCGGCTCCAGATAGGCCACCGCACTCTTCATCACTTCCGCACTCTGTAACACCTCAGCCACGATCAATTCATTATTCCCAAACAAACGCCCGACTTCATCCATCCCATCCATCAAGGGACCGTTAATGACTTCCAGAGGTTTGTACTTCTTTAAAGCCTCATCCAAATCTTCAATCAATCCTTCTTTTGAACCCTCTATGATGGAATCTGATAGACGCTCTTCGACAGTCCGGTTTTCTTTAACAACCTTCTTTTCAGTCTTCTTTTCCTTGTAATAGGCGGCAAATACAGCAATAGGATCATCACCGCGGTTAAAGAGCAGATCATCCGCCATTTTCTTTTCATTGTCCGGAATACTGGCATAACGTTCCAGTTTTTCCGAATTGACAATGGCCATATCCAAACCCGCTTTTGTGCAATGATACAAAAATACTGCGTTAAGAATTTCACGCCCGGCAGGCGGCAATCCAAATGAAACATTGCTTAACCCCAGGATGGTCAATGCATCGGGTAATTCGCGTTTGATGGCTTCGATCCCATTGATAGTCTGCTCAGCCGAACCGACATAGTTCTCATCACCCGTCGCACAGGGGAATACCAGGGGATCAAAGATTATATCCTGAGGTTTGACACCGTATTTATTGACCAACAAATCAAACGAACGCTTTGCGATTTCAACCTTTCTGTCTGCAGTAACCGCCATGCCATGCTCAGGATCTTCATCGATACAGCCGACAACCAAAGCAGCACCATATTTCTGAGCGATGGGAACCACTTCCTCAAAGCGTTCTTCTCCATCCTCAAGATTGATGGAATTGATTATGCTTTTACCCTGGCAATATTGTAGCGCCCGCTCAAGCACCGGTGGATCGGTTGAATCGATCATCAAAGGCGCTTTGACCTTTTTGATCAGCATATCGAGAAACTCTTCCATATCCTCGAGTTCCTCACGGTCAGGATTAGCCAGGCAAACATCCAAAATCTGAGCACCACTACGAACCTGTTTGCGTCCAATTTCAGATGCCTCTTCAATCTTGCCCTCAACGATTAACCGTTTGAATCGCCGGCTACCGATCACGTTGGTCCGTTCACCCACAATAGCAGGGCGGTTATCCGCATCGAATTCAAAATAATCGATACCGGAAACATGCCAGTGTTTTTTATGTTGAACCCGGCGAGGTTGTTTATCCTTAACCATTTCGGCTATCGCCTGGATATGCTCGGGAACCGTTCCACAACAGCCTCCCAAACAATTCACCCAGCCTTGATCCACAAACTTTTCCAACACCTCAACAATCATTTCCGGCGTTTCGTTGTAGTTCCCTTCTTCATCCGGCAACCCTGCATTAGGAATACAACTGACAAAGCAATTGGCGATATCAGACAAGGTGCGAATATGGTCAGTCATAAACTTGGGGCCGGTGGCGCAATTCAGCCCTATAATCAACAAACCGGCATGTTCAAGTGAGGTGTAAAGAGATTCAACTTCCTGCCCAGCCAGCATGGTTCCCATCGGTTCGATCGTTCCACTAACCATAATGGGGGTATCCACACCCATTTCCTTGCGTGCTCGGTGGATACCAATCAGACCCGCTTTCACATTACGGGTATCCTGGCAGGTTTCCATTAGCAGCAAATCCGCTCCTCCTTCAATGAGGCCCTTCGCTTGACCATAAAAGTTCTCTTCCAGTTCCTTAAAGGTCACGCCGCCAGTCACAGTAATGCTTTTGGTCGTGGGTCCCATGGATCCGGCTACAAAACGCGGTTTATCACTGCTGGAGTATTGATCAACACTCTCCCGGGCTATTTCAGCCGCCCGTTTGGTGATTTCATAGGCGTAATCCTGGAGGTTATACTCACCCAACACCAAGGCCGTACTACCAAAAGTATTGGTTTCAACGATATCAGCTCCTGCCTCCAAAAATTGATCATGGATGCCTTTAATCGCATCAGGTTTGGTCATGACCAAATACTCGTTGCATCCTTCATATTCAGGACCTCCAAAATCTTCTGGTGTGAGGTGCAAATTCTGGATGGAGGTGCCCATCGCACCATCAAACACAACAATTCGTTCCTTTAAAACGTCTTCCAATCGAATAGTTTGACTCATATAAAATACCCTTAATTGTAACAATTTATTTGATATAGGGATGTATTTTCTCTGGTGTAAATCACAAATTAATCACTTGATTATAAAAAACTTAGAAAGATTATTCCTTTAAAAAGATGTTATTATCTATCTCAATAACACCTTGCCAGGCAACAATGGCTTTAAAAAGCATTATATCCGTTTATCTGCATATAGTAATATAATAGCCTTAATGTCCATAAAATCAAGCGAACAGCAGAAAATACAAAGGATCACCGATAGTTAACTCAAGAAATACAAACAAGTTTGGAAAGAAAAAAGATGGGAGCATCTCACAAATAATTTGTGATGCAAATATCATCCAGTCAATTTCTAATTTCATTTGGGCACGAGAAAAAGAGATTAGTATAATTATTTCGCTTTATTTTTATATGCTGTAATCCGCTCCTTAATCTCTTTCAAGGAATCCACCTTAAGAGCATCTATCCGAAGTTCTCTCAGTAAGGGAAGATGATTCAGGCTGTATATTGATTTTTTTAATGACGGGGAAATATCACCAAACCTCACACTTAAATTATCTATGACTGATGTCTGTGCTTCTTCCAAATTTCCTATTTGTCTACCTCTTTCCTCTCCTCTTTTCTCTCCTCTTTTCTCTCCTCTTTTTTCCCCTCTTTTTTCCCCTCTTTTTTCCCCTTTCTCTAAACCAATCTTTTCAGCTCTTTTTTTGATAATTTGTTCAAATGGGGCAAGAATCTCCATTTTCTTTTTCTCCTGAAATTTATGGATATTTTCCATAAAAATGTCTTCCAAATCACTTGGTAATGTCATTAATATATCAATAAATTTGAGTAATGAATATACTTCCTCACCTCGAAAACCTTGAAGCAACATCTCTTTTGCTATGGCTTCTTTATGATATAACCGCTGCTCCGGTTTCTTATGAGTTTCCAAAGTTTTCAAGTGCGCTATGACAAAAAATGCGAATGGATTACCGCTTTTCTTTATCTCTTCCAACCTGCTGCGATAATCCAGAAGTTTCACTGTCTGAAATTTCAAATGCAACTGGCTTCCCCATATATTATACTCAAACCGATCAGGTTTCCAATTTGGCCGGTCATCTCCCAATACCAACAAACTCATAACCGGTTTTTTAAATTGCAAATAGAGGAGACTGTTGTATATGTACATTCGTTCAGCCACGTTAAGGTCCTGTTGTGACTGGACTTCCAGATGAATATATACCCATACTTCCTCGCCATGATTCTGGAATACCTTCAGGAGTTTGTCAACTACTTTCTTTCCAACTACCGCTCCGCTAGATATTTGACTAAGCTCTTTTTCCAGGGAGACATATCCCTTTTCCCAGTCTATCTCATCATAAATATCCGGGAAAAACAATTTCATAAATCCAGGGAGAAATTTGTCCAGGATAAGTTTCCATGACGTATCATAATTGGCCGTTTTGGCTTTCTGCTCTTTCATGGTGTTTTGATTTCAAGCATCCAGGAATATTATTTCGATCGAGTTTAAAACATTAATGGAACTATTAATTTTTTTGAGAAAATCTTATTTTAGAGCATTCATTCGTAGTGCTCTCAAAAAAGAAAGGTCATTCAGCCTTTTTATTGTCTTAATCAACGTATGAAGTATTTTCCAAACTTAACCGTTAAAATGTCAATAAGAGTAATCTGTGCTTCCATCACGCTGCCTTTTTATTCTCCTCTCTTTTCAGCAATATCATCAAACGGTGGGAGAACAGGCATGTTCTTTTTCTCCTGATTTTGTTAAATTCTATCCAATATCCACTTGGGGAGCCTGGCGAATACTTGCATCTTCCACCTCGAAATACTCCCTAGTCTGGAATCCACCCATTGAAGCGATGATGTTGGTGGGGAACGTTTCAACGTTGTTGTTGAGGTCACGCACATTGGCGTTGTAAAAACGGCGTGCCCGTTGGATGCGATTCTCTGTATTAACCAGTTCGTTTTGAAGATGCAGAAAATTATGATTCGCTTTCAAGTCGGGATAGTTCTCAACGAGTATGAACATGTGGCGCAACGCGCTAATCATGTCGTTTTCAGCCTGAGCCTGCTCCTTTGGGGTGCCATGCTGATTATAGGCGGTATTGCGTGCTTCAACCACACGGTCGAGGACTTCTTTTTCGTGGTCTGCATAGCCCTTTACGGTTTCGACCAGGTTGGGAATTAAGTCATATCGCCGCTTCAGTTCGGTATCAATGTCAGCCCACGATTCGTCACAATGGTTGCGTGCACGAACAAGGTTGTTGTAAAGCATAGCCACCCATAGGATAAAGATAAGCAGTAAAACGATGGGCACGATAATTGGTAAAAACTCCATTACGACAAGGCTCCTTCCAACTCTTTCACTAAATACTCGGGAAAGCGATTAACCACGCCTTGGATAATCTCGATGGCACCTTCAAACTCCGGTATATCAAAACGCTTTCCTCCCATAAAGGCGATGATGTGTCGATTTTCAAATTCTAACGTATAACGCGGGGCATTGAGAAGGTATTCCATGGTCTCCTGGTGAATCACATCGTAGGCCCATTTTTTATCAGGGGATTTGACAAAGAATTTCTTGCTGAATTCGCTTGATTCAAAATCAATATCATCAAAGCCGAAAAATTCAGTGAGTTTATCGAAAAAGCCTTCCGGCCGTATGAGTAAAGGTTTTAACGGCCAGGGCGTTTGTATAATGACAGCAGAGAATTTGTGGTGATGGGTTTTTCGCCGTCCTTTTGAATCGGTGGAGTGCGTTTCGTAATGGTAGTCGAATGCTTCGACACGATGGTTTTCAAGTTCACCACGAATGATGTTGAATGCATACCGGTTTGAACCCTTGCGCAGGCAAGAAAAACCAGAATAGGTATTGTCGAAGTCATAATCTTTGTCGGAATTGAAACGCCAGTTTTTTGAACGTGCCCATTCTTCCAATGCTTTGCGGCGCTTTTGTTCTTGCAGAATCCCATAAATAATCAATGCTATCACAGCGGCAAAGATTATGGGTATCAACACAACCATGAAATTCTCAGGCATAGTATTCCCCTTTCAGTGTAAAATAAACAATGATTCTGTTCATATTTAGAACGAATCGTGAATAAAATCGTTACACTGTTATAAATAGAAAAACGTTAATGACGACTCGATCATTTTTGTTCATAGATAGGGACCGTATGCTGAAGGGCATAATATTTGAAATATTTGTTTGGTGAGCGTTCTACTGCATCACGTGTTAACAGATCAACATTTCGGCCCGTAAGTTCTTCTAATTCCTGCTTGAGGGAAATAAATTCTACCTCGCATACAAATCCGCCTGGATGGCTAGCCAACGGGATGAAGGATGAACCCAGATTTCCTTGAAGTTATAGCAATTGTCGGCGGGCCAGAAAGGCTCATCAAAATGGCGGTTGGTTTGGATACCAACCGGTAGCCCACCAACGATATCGCCTGATGTTGCTGTATACTGAGGTGCAAAATCATGGCCTTCGCCGTACATGGTGCTTTGGCAGAAGGGATTAAACCCTACCACCCATTGCAGCTGACGTTGAACCAGGTCTCTTAATTCTTCATCATCCAAAAGACGAGCCGCTGCGCTAATCGCCCGGGTTTGAGATAGCAACACCCCATAATTCCCACGGAAATCAAACCACACAGGGAATCGCCGCAGATAATGGTTATCACTTAAACGTATGCCCTGTTTAACTTGTTCAATAAATTTTGGATTATTGGATTCATCCAGCGAGTAAATCGACGCTGGAAAAGTATGATAGGGAGCCGTATATTCTGCAACGGTCTTTATATAGTTTGCATAGCGCTCAACACATTCCCGCCAACGGGGTTGTAATGCATGATCAGGAAACAATTCACATAGCATTACCAAACCAGCCACTGGTGATTGAATTTCACCGATGTGGGAATAATGTTGAATACGTCGCTTTTCCGGTGAGCGATAGAAAAAGCCTGTTAATGGCACTTCCCAGCCAGGTTGTTCAATCTGTTGGCATGCCATAACCACCTCAGCCAGTTCAAAGGCCTTGCCGGCATAACGCTGCTCGTGCGTGGATTGATAAAGCTCCAGGCTGGCAATCACGCCGATACCATGTGTTTGCAAACTTTGACGAGAGAGCTCCTCGACCGCGCATTCCCAATCTTCACGAGCATACAGCAATGCCCGGTCGGCCAGATAAGGATTACTCTTTTTCAACAAACGATAAGCAATAGCCTGAGCACTAACGGCATGAAAGTTATGATAGGGATCGTCAACAATTTGAGTGGTGACCATATCATCAACGGTACCAATAATGTTATCGGTCCAGAAATCCATGGTTCCCCAACGGCAGCGTCTTCCTTTGTCAAAGCGATTCTTTAAAATCCAATCCAATCCCCACTTGGCTTCCTCCAACAGCTGGTTTTTCAGGGCGCCATCCTCAAGTTGTTCAGCAAGCAGGAACATGGCGTAGTCTGCTTCACACGTATTACGTACTCCCTGCGAAAGGTCTCCGGCATCATGCCACCCGCCGTTAAAGGTTATGCGTTTGCCATCCTGTTCGGCCAGCCAGTCTTCATGGCAGGTTCCGTGTATGCCTGGAATTTCCATCCCGCAGCGCAGAGCATAAAAACAGTTGATGGTTTTCCATATCGTTCCTTCCCATACGTTTTCGCTGATGGTAAATGGTTCTGTTTGTGTTTCATTGACGACCAAGCGATAGCTGCCGGGTTGTTCAATTTCGCTGAAGTCCATGATCTGATATTCACCCAGTGCTGTTTGTTGTATCTCAATTGCTTTGCGCAAAATGCGCTGGTTTGTTCCAGCGTGATGCAATTCAAAAACATCCGCATTTAAGCCATTTGCCAGAGCTAATTTGGTTCCATCACATGTGTAACCGGTATGACTATAAGCGAACTTGCCAGGCGCGACCTGCCAGCCTTCGAAATGATCTGGTTTAACCGTTTGTAGTTCAAGCGTATCCAGGTAGTAACACACGCGTTCAGTAGCACCCGGTTCGTTTCCTTGCATGCGATAGGTTAATTCCACTCCAGTGACTTTATCGCGGCTTAAATGGGCAATTTCCCATACAATGTGATTCCATTGGCCATCTTTTAACATAAAGAAGTTGCGTCCCAGTCGGCCGTATTCATCCGGAACCTTTAACGTTCCTTCGTTTTTCAAAACAACCGACATGGAAATTGCCCGGAAACCAGGTAGATCAGGATACACCCAAAACGATAAACGGTTATAGTCGCTCCAATCTTCATCATCCACGTTGAACAAGGCCGTGCACCACCCTGGAGGCCGGCCATTGGAACTGGGGTGATCGGTAAAAGTGGGGCTGGTCAATTTCAATGAATGGTTTCCATTTTTCGCCTGTTCTTCGCTTATTTCAAGCGCACCCTGTCCATGATGTTCCCACGCTTGCATGCTCTCCATATCATCAAGCAGGCGTGAGGTAATAACCTGTTTATTCAACCAGCTGTGAACAATGGTATCTTCTTCTACAATAGGCAACGGCATGGATGGAATCTCATCCGACATGCAAATAATAGACAATAAACAAAATAGTAACCCTGAAATGAAGAGCCGTCTCATTCAAATACTCCTATAAATATTTATATTTTTAATAAAATCTTTTTAGCCTGAGGCTCTATACTCACTTTCATCCAATTTTCTAGCGTGACTTTATTATAGAACAAACGATCAAGTAAAATAGGAGAAGCCATAACTCTTTGAATTATAGAGGGTTATGGCTTTTATTTTTGCCAAGGTTTATGTATACACTGAACATGAGAGGGGAACGCCGATGGCCTCTTTTCATTCCAAAGTCTCACATGGGCATCGCTATTGGTATATTGTCGAATCGCGCCGGGTTAACGGTAAACCCCGACTCCACAAGCACACCAATAATACAGATTGACAAATTTATTCTTCATTAAAAACGGTGCTGTCGCACCGCATAAAAGGAGGTGACTATCTTCATTCCAATTCTCTCGAACAACAACAAAACAAACACTATTTAACCGAATTCAAACAGGGAAAAATAATTGTCGCCGAGGGGCGCATTGCCTCCCTCCTTTTTTCTGGAATCAGAAAAAAGGGTGGGTTACGCCGTAAACAACACGGCTTTTAACCCACCCACCGAACTACCGAACGTCCCCTCACACGTAGTCACTTTCATGTAGAAAGTGTTCATACAAGAGAATCTCATTTCCAGGGGCGTTGCCCACTGGCTATCATATGTAACCCCGTTGGGGTAAAAAGCATGGATTCATTCAACTTTGGGGATTTGGGGGGGAAATCTTAACTTAATGACATTGAGGGCAGAACTGCGTGTCTGTCTGGTGAGTTATCCTTAAAAAAAGGGAACGGGATAGGTGTATTCATTCATGGTATAAAACGCAAAAATCCTCTTACTTCCAACAACCAATTTTTAAATCTAAGATAAACTATTTAAGGGGATTATTCGAACCAATGCCATTCAAAATCATCCTGATGCGGCTTAAATATCCTGAAAACCTTGGCCTGATTGCCCGTGCGGCACAGGCTTTTGGATTCACGGATTTACGCCTGGTTGCCCCCCAATTCAATTTGGATCGATCCTCACCCGCTTATAAAAGCGCTTGTGGAGCGCATGAAATATTAAACAAAACCATTGAATATGCTACCTTGGATCAGGCCATCTCAAACCTCCATTATGTCGCCGGCTTTTCCCGCCGGATTCATGGATTTAAACGGCCCTTCCTCGATTTTCAGCCCTGGCTCGAAAACGAAATTCAATCGAAAACCCACCAAGAAGTGGGTTTACTTTTTGGATCAGAAGATTATGGATTACTCACCGAAGAAAAACATCAATGCCATTGCCTGGTCAACATTCCCCTCCACTACCCCACTCTCAGCCTGAACGTCTCTCAAGCGGTAACCGTTGTTCTATATGAACTTTTCAAAATTTTTCCCACACCAGGAGAAAAACCAATAGAAGATCCACCCGCAACGGTTAACGATATAAGCCGTGTCTATTCAGAATCAATCGCTTTACTCAACCAAACCTCGTTTTTTAAGCCAGAGCGCCGCCACCAACAGGTTGAAATTATTCGTTGCCTCATTCAACGCCTCAATCTCTCCCAAAAAGAATATCAAACCATGATGGGGATTTTAAACGCCATAAAGAAAGGATAAATTATGAATATTTTAATGCTTTCAAATACATATTTACCTTGCAATAACGGAGTGTCAAACTCCATCTACCGATTTAAAACCCGGTTCCAATCCAAGGGCCATAATGTGCTCATTATTACGCCTACCTTTCAGGGCGTAACACAGAATGAGCAAGATATCATCCGCATCCCCGCCATCCAAAAATTCAATGGAAGCGACTATTCCGTGAGTCTCCCTGTTCCCGGTGTCATCTCAAATGCACTCACGGATTTCAAACCGGATATTATCCATAGCCACCACCCTTTTTTACTGGGTGATACCGCTCTCCGCCTGGCAGCCATTAAGGATCTACCTTTAATTTACACCCAACATACCCTACACGACCAATACACTCACTATACCCCAGTCGATTCTCCCCTCATGCAAAATTTTGTGCGTGAATTAACGGTGGGCTATACCAATTTATGTGACCATGTCATCGCCCCCAGCCAAAGCATCAGAGACTTGTTTCAACAAAGGGGAACAACCGTCCCTATCTCTGTCATTCCAACTGGTGTTGACTTATCCTACTATCAAGATGCCAATCCCGAATCAATTCGTCATCAACATAACATCCCCAGCGATGCATTTGTCATCGGTTATGTGGGAAGACTTGCCCCTGAAAAAAACCTGGACTTTCTGTCCCGTGCGATCTGTGAATACATGCAACAAAACCAATCCGCCTGGTTTCTTGTGGTAGGAAAAGGGTCATCACAAGAAACAATTCAAAAAAATGCCGAAGTCATGAATGTTGCAGACCGCCTGGCATTCACTGGTGAACTTTCTGGAAAACAGATCGTCGATTGCTACCATGCTATGGATGTGTTTGCTTTTGCCTCAAAAACTGAAACCCAAGGAATGGTCCTGGCTGAAGCCATGGCCTCAAGCACACCGGTCATTGCTCTCGATGCGTTTGGATCACGCGATTTAGTTATTAACGGCGAAAATGGATTCCTTATTACAGAAGAAACAACGGATGTATTTATCCAGTGTTTTGATGAAATACAATCAATGCCGAACCAGGACCGGCAAAAATTAATGTCTAACGCCAAGCAATTTGTTGATACCCACTATTCGGTGGATAAATGCGCTCAACGTGTCCTTGAATTATATCAAACGGTCAATCGATCCACTAAGCCGAAGACCCCACTCGAAAATACCGTTTGGTATAAATATCAACAGCGTATCAAAAAAGAATGGGATATTTGGAGCAACCGCTTCTCATCCGTGATCACCAGCATCCAGGATCAATCCAAAGAATAATCTAATTTGCCTTATTATATTGTACGCAAGGTCAAATGTTCCCACATCTGATGGTTGGTGAAGAACGAAACCGCCACCTCGCATTCATAACCTTCTTCAACCACACTGGGTTTGCTGCATGTTCCCACATGGTGGGATTTCCCCGGCAAAATGTGCATACCGATGATGGCATCATAAATCGCCCGGCTGCCTTCCAAAGGCCCCACACGCTTTGGTTCACCATTGCCATTTGCCACATAACATTCTGATGACATCACTTTAAAAAAGTTGCCATCCAACACATATCCATTTGAAGGAACCATCACAATTTTATTGCTCGGATCAATACGTTCCTCTTCAATCCCTTCCAAAACAGTACACGACATACGCGCTTGCGGGAAAAAGCCTTCCTCACTCTGACGAGCATTCCCAACGGAAGTACTTCGATCAATTCCTAAATAGGTTTTTAAGTTTTTTTGATCAACATACTCACATCCCAAATGTTCTTTCACCAACGAATCTTCAATTTGAACCTTCTCCTGGCTGGGCCGTCCATAACAATCATGGTGATAAGAACCAAACACTTCCAATCCCTCTATGGTTTGACGGGGATTATCCTTCAATATCAAATTACGGTTCTGAACATTCTTACCCGCAGGAAACAACGATTGCTGCCCTACAGGCAAAGGGTAAACGGGCTCCTCGAACTGGTGGCCAAAGATTTCATGGATGGGAACCCCACTCAACATAATCACATCATGAGTTAAATCATTCGATAAACCGCATTCATCCAAGTTTGAATAAACAACCTCATTCGATACATCATATAACCGGCTAAAAGCATCCGTCATTCGGCTGGACGCTCGGATACGCTGATCCGGAGTGGGGTCAGGCAAGAATCGAATCAAAGCAACAAGGTTATTAACATCTTGATTACTCGAAACATACGAACCGATACTTCGAGAGACCATGAAGGGATGATACCCTTGACGATAATGAATGGCGAGAAAGGGACGTGATTCAATCACCATTCCCCCCTTTGAATTGACAATGATTTGCTGTTCCACCCCAAATTCACGAGTAATTCGCTCATTTTTATACTCTTTGGTGAACGATTGAAAATCATCATCCCATTGCTTATAATTATCTGGTATGGTGCGAACATCAACTACACGATCATTTGGCAATGGGATACCCTTGTAGTTAAAGATATAAGGCGTTTCTGACCGGCGCTTCCATTCTTCAAATTGAGGGATATTAAACTCGAACATCTCTTCGCCATGGACCGTTGAAAACACTCGATCATCAATGTTTTCTTCGTTATATGTTGAACTTAAGGAGCATTGGTTTATATTTTTTCTACCCCGATCGATAAACATGGAATCATACACAACCTGCCGGTAACGCAATACACTTAATGTACGCGTCTTCGCAATTTTCAACATGGCCTCAGCTATTTCCACCAATTCATTTTCTAATTTAACAAACTCATCTAATGCCATATTTAAATACTCTCCTGCATCAGGATATGAATTTCTTTGAATCGTAATCTAATAATACCCATTTGGATTAAGATTAAAAGAAATGTAAGAAAAATATTCACGTTTTATGAATTAACTCTTTCCAAATGAGAAAAAATACTTTAAAATGATTTTGAACTTTTTCTACTTTAATTCTTAAATAACAGAAGTTTAGAGTAGAAAATTCATTTAATATATACATATGTTATGTCGATAGTTGGAGTGAGGGCGATTATCACAGTTGATCGGGAAGACTCCTGATAATATAAGTTTAGCAAATTTAACTAAATGTCTAATTAAGCGAAATTGAGTTATCATTAGTTAATTCAATATATTATTGCTATGAATACAAATCGTTCACGACCCAATCCAACTCCGATCGAGAAAATCCCTAACAAGATATATTACTCTATCAGTGAAGCCAGCGAATATACTGGGGTTGAACCTCATGTTCTTCGATATTGGGAGACCAAGTTCACCAAACTCAATCCCAAGCGGGTTGGTGGCAATCAACGTAAATATACCCGTAATGATATCGAATTGTTATATGAGATTGTTCATCTTTTGTATTATGAGGGGTTTACACTCGACGGTGCAGAACGCCAACTCAAGATTGGATTGCAAGCGCTTAAAGCCGAGCGCGAAGCTAAACAAAGCAAACAACCTATCCATCATCCTCCTGGAAGAAATCACAGCGTGTCAAATAATTCTGCGTTGCATGAGATCAAGAATGAACTAAAAGAGATCCTGATTTTACTGAAATAATCGTGGTTTTAAGGCTGATTACCATCTTACAATAAAATATATGTATATTGGAATACCCCATGTAACAATTGGATATTAACGTTTTCCTGGCTTGATTTTATTTTATGGAAAACCGCTTCTTTCGCTTCATGGAAACAATCGATCCAGCTGGTTTATTCATCCTGGTTTGAGTTTCTTTACGATTTTCCAACTCATTGCGTAATTGATTTAGCTCATCTATCAGCAAGGCATATTCTTGCACGAGATCTTTTATCTTGAATGAAAAGTCTGATATCTTTAAGGTTAACTGCAAGTTAATAAGAAGCAGCATGAGGAAGCCAATGAATAGAATCGTGGAGGTAGTGAAACCAGCTCCGATGAGATCCGTAAACCAGACAATGAGGGGGAAAGTCCACAAAATGGATAGACAGCCTATGCCAATAATCAGCCATAGGGCGGAATATTGCTCCATCATTTTTCGACGCCGAACCAACTCAATCACCATAAACAGAAAGAAAAAACCAAAAACAATGATCATGATTTTTTGATTTAACGGTAAGGGAGCCATCATACTTATACCTCCTTGCGTCTTAAGAACGATACAAACAATGAAATAGAGACTTTTATCACATACCAGATGGGTTTGCATCCGCGGTGTAATTTGCTTTGTTCACGGGGTTGATACATAAACACAGGTATCTCTTTAATTTCGAAGCCATTTCTCACGAAGGTTAAGATCATATCGGCGTCGGGGTAATCGAAGGGGAAACAATCGCCGCAGACGAAATTCAACACTTTTCCCCGCATACCGATATAACCACTTGTGGGATCAGATATCCATTTGAAACATAAGACCATCAAGGCATAGCGGAATAAACGGATGCCGATTCGCCGGACGAAGGTACCATAATATAATGTTCCATTGGGTTCAAAGGGTAAGGTATCGAAAGTCAAAAACCTGGAACCAACCACCACATCGGCATGGCCTTGTATGAGTTCATTCAAGAAGATGGGGATAAAGCGGGGATCATGTTGGGCGTCGCCATCCAATTGAATCACATAATCGTATCCTTTTTTCAGCGCATATTTATAGCCGGTTTGGATGGTGGTGCCATATCCCATTTGGGTCAGATGGGAGAGGGTGTGGATTTCATATTGTTTGAAGACTTGCAATGTTTCATCGGTTGACGCATCATTGACGCCGAGAATATCTGCGTCTAATTCATGCGCCTCGTGTTTAAGAAGAGGCAGCAGGCGGTGCAGGTTTTCCGCTTCGTTGAAAGCGGGAACAATGATAAGTAGATTTGGCATTTCAAAAATCAACGGCCATTACGGCCCATCCTGACAAAAATGGCTTCATGTGATATCACAATCGACATCAGTTTTCTGGGTTCCCACAGTGGCATTGGAACCTACTCTCACGGCCTGTTAAAGTCACTGGCCGAGGTGGATCATGACCATGCATACAACCTGGTCTCCAATTCATTGCCACAACATATATCGGAATATGCCGGACAGCAACAGTTACGAACGACACGCCTGAATCAGTTGCCCTCTTCATGGCCGTTTCATACATTCAATTACCGGCCTCGATTGGTCTGGCAATGCTATGGATTACCGAAATTTTTGAAAGTGATCCAGCCAGCCGTTTTTCATTCTCTTGACGGTATTACATTATCGCCATTTTCACAAAACATTAAGCAGATATTAACGGTTCACGACATCATTCCTCTCACGCACCCCCAATTTTGCCGTTATCGGGATGCGTTTTTGGCCCGGCGTATGATGCCATTTGCCTTTAAAAAGGCGGACCAGATCATCGCAGTATCCAAATTCACGGCGGATAGTATTATAGAGCATTTCCCCCAGTTCCGTTCCAAAATCGAAGTCATTTATTCAGGGATTGATACTGATCTATTCAAACCTGGAACAGATGACCATCAACACGCCGAACAGTTCGCGGAAACTTATCGATTGTATTCTTCTCGCTACTGGTTGTCGGTGGTAACACTTAGCCCCCGGCGAAACTTGATCCGTTTATTGCAGGCGTTTGCTGGATTGATCGACGCGGGAAAGGATCATGATTCATGCCTGGTTATCGCTGGTTCACCGGGTTGGAAAAGCGATACCTTTTATAAGACGCTTCATGACTTGAATCTAAAGCATCGCGTTCATATTATCCAGGGTCTTGCAGATGAGCAACTGGTTCAGTTATACCGGTCGGCGTTTGCCTTTATCCACCCTTCCCTGCTTGAGGGTTTCGGATTTCCGGTATTGGAGGCGATGGCTTGTGGAACACCAGTGGTCTGCTCAGGTTCAAACTCCCTCGGTGAAATCACTCAATCCGCGGCTCTTCACTTTGATCCTCTGGATGTCCAATCCGTTCAACAATCCATGGTTCAACTTTTAGAAGATCATCATATCCGTGACGAGTTTATCGAAAAAGGCCTTGCTCATGTGCAAACGTTCAAATGGGAAAGCACAGCTCAGCAGGTTGTTGACGTTTATGGATCACACGGATTAGGGGATTTGGGAGCGTGGGTTTCCAACCCGCAAGCGGGTGCGGGGAGATAGGTTGTTTGGTGTGTAGCCATTCGGTGCGTGATCGGTGCGTGAGATGAATTTATGTTTGTAGAGTAGCAGGGTGGGTTAAAAGCCGTGTTGTTTACGGCGTAACCCACCCTTTCAGCTGCTATGTTTAACTACACGGCTATGTTTAATGTAAGATGATATTTTCTCTTTGCAGGCTGACTAAATCTTCCTGTAATATCAATCTGGTCACATCACAAAGAGCAATATAAAACTTGCTTTTTGTGTTTGATTGAACTTTTTCTACAAACGAGTCAATCCATTTCGAGAGATGCGTTTCAAGGAATCCCAATTGTGTATCTTTTATCTTAGCAAGCAACTCTTGATCTCCATTGGTTTCCGCTTCTAATTCCTTTTCACAGAGGTGAGCCATGAAACGTAATTCAATGCCGATGTGATCGGGTAATTCCTTGAGATCGCTTGAAAGTTCCATACCGGCTTGGCGATACCATTTTTTGACATCAATCGTAGAGGGTCCCATCAAAAGTCCCGATACTTTTTTGTTGCCTATCATTCGTTCATCCATAAAGACAGATTCATAGGGAGCCACGTATTCACCTACCGGTACGATAAACAGGTTATTGAATTCACGCTTTAGTATTTCTGAATTCGAATCTTTACAGGCGTGAATAAAATCTTCCAACGCTTGATCCAGCAATTCCTGGGTACCGTTATTTACTTCATTGGAGAATTCGCTCAGAATGATTTGCAGCAAGGAATGAGGAGGAGGCCCAAGAAACAAGCGCGAAAGAAGCGTATAAATTTGTTTGCGGGCCTCTAGAATTTGTATATTCATATGGTTTCCTTTTATTGCATTATTTTTGCAGTACAAACCCGATTGACGGTTCGGTCAATTTAGGGCTTGCAAAGCCTTCAGGATAGCCAGTGTTTGCAACAAAATCCTCGACCATTTCGATCGCTTCTCCTACGCACGTCGTTTTGCATGCGGGTTCAAGGCCGGCGTCGATTCGGTGAACACAAA
>CAZFER010000057.1:0-40170 GCA_964517495.1 uncultured bacterium
TGGAAATTTATTTGCATGGCGCTTATCACGTACAACACGCGGAGGATGGCTTCAAGGCGATTGAGATGATTACCGAACAGCCGCCAGATGTTTGTGTGATCGATTATAATATGCCCGGTATAAACGGGCGGGTTGGCAAAACTATGGCGTTAGTCTGCCTTTGAGCTAGATGCGCACAAAGGACTTTCATACACCCGCTTAGAATCTATAAATCTAACCGTGAAACTATTTCGCCTGTTGAATCGTATTGATATATGTATGGGAATGTGTGTCACACGCTTGATTTGCTTTGATTTCCATGCTCTGATTTAACTATGAACGAGAACCTGTTTAAAAAATTAAAACAACTTGATAATGCGGATCAATATTTCTTCCCGCAGGAATTCGCACACCTCAAGGACGATAAAAAAGGCCAACGCTTGACCTTTCGCCCCGGTTTAAAAACTCAATCCGGGATTGGAGGAGTGCGCCTGAATGAATATGATCCCACCGGAAAAAATCCTCAAGCGGAAGAAACCACCCAATATGATGCGGCCAAAATGGTTGAGGCCCTTATCGCCTTGCGTCAGGAAGAAGGCTATGGCGGGGCGATTCTTTCCAGTGAATTTGCTCAATCCAAACAGCCGGAAAATAAACGTTGGAAGCGAATCAAATTCGGGCTGATCAATTCCACCAAAGCCACGGATTGCGATGATCGCACCGCCGCTAAACGCTGCCATGCAAACATGGTCAAAACCTTCCACCGGGCTGGTTTTATCATTGAACATCCCCAAAAATTCGATCCCGCCACCGGAATGGTAGGGCTAAAACAGTGGGCTGAACAGCTACAATTAAGAAAACGGCGGCTTTTTTGGCCTTGGCTGTTATTACTGATTCCATTGCTGCTCTTACCTTTTATCCCTGGTTGCGAAAACCCCCGCCTAATGGATATGCTGCTTCAATCTCATTCGTTCATCCTGATCATAGATCGAAGCGGTAGCATGAAAGAAGAAATCGAGAATGTGCGCGTGGAAATGGGACGCTTTTTGGATACCTTGATCAGCAACAGCGGTTTTGGACGTACCTATTATGGTGATATCATATCTTACACCGACGGGGCGGACAGCGCGCTTCATGGTATTCAGGAAATCGATGACCAAGTCTCTCAGCGTATGCAAAATTACCTCAAAACACTGCAAGCGGGTGGTGACACAGTTTTACGCAGCGCTATCGAGCTGGCAGCTCAAAAAATTACAGAGCATGGCAAACCGACCACCTTGTTTATTATCACCGATGCCAACGACGAATCTCTCGGCCAGATGGTAACCGATATCCCGGCAGTGAAAAAACAATTCAATGATATCGATATCCATGTACAATCAACCACACCACGAATCATTAACGCCACCTCCACAGTGACCACCGCTGTTACAGATGGCGAAAAAACACTCAAGCAATTCACAGACGCATTTGAAGGAGTTTTTGGACGAATGGGGAAGGAAAACTAATGCCGGAAGTACTCATCAATGAACTAAATGCCATTCGTGAATCGTTTCTGGATTCACTTGACGCCCTAAACCAATCCGACAGTTTTTCCACCTTGAGGAACGCCTCCAGCCATTTAAACGAGAATTACACACTGGTCTCAACCGGTTTGGACAGCAAACTGCTACGTCCATTTGAAAACCGCTTTGTCCTGGCGGTAGCTGGTTCGAGCGGTCACGGCAAAACCACCATTCTTAGCGAAATGTTTCCCAACCTGGCCAGGCGTGGCTGGCTGGTCACCGATGTAACTGATACCACCTCACAATCCCTGCGTATCGAATATGCCCAACCCAAATCACCTGATTATAACGATGTGGTGGTCAATTCATGGAGCATAGAACAAATCAAAAAACTTTTCAGCTCAGAGGATGTAGAACATCAAAACCGCAAGGATAATATCCTCGTCGACTATAAAGAAGATCATATCGAAGTGGATGGTAACCAGGCTTCCTTCTCACAAGAGGATTTACAGCAATTCCGCTTCCCAAAAATCCAAACGTTGATTCCCTTCTCTGAGCCTTATTATGTGCCTAATGATCAGGCTGGAAATACACAGTTCATTCGCTCACTCACCACCAAAGAGCCATCAAACAAATTGCAAACCAAACCCATCCTCAAAGCAGGCAACCAGGAATATAATTCCCTCCAATTACGCGTTGTGGTCAAGGATATTTCATTACATGATGATTTCGCCAATTTCAAACGCTGGACGGATTTGACCGAATCCGAACTCTCCGGCCTGGTTTTCGTCGACACCCCTGGCATTGCAGTAAGTGGCAGTGTGAAAGATGAAATCTTTCGCCATGCCTTGGAATATAAAAGCAACCAAATCCTGTTGGAACTGCTTAAAAATGATGAACTGGATATATTAATTCACATGGTGCTTTGTGGTCGCCATTCAGACTTCTCATTTTTATGGAAAGCGTTGGAAAAAGAATGCGGCACCATCCAAATGGACGATCTGGCTGAACGGCTGGTATTGGCCATTAACGGCCCCAATCAATACTTCACCAATATTGATCTCAAACGGCATGTCGATGAAGGCGATCACTTTGAAATCACCATCGAAGAAAACATCTTACAAAAGATGAGCCCGCGTGGGCGGATCGAACCCGCCAAAATCTGCTTTCTTGATTCCGCGGCGATTGTGGAAAATACTTTTGGTTTTTCTCGCTATAAAAAAACCTACCGCAAATATAAATCCCAAATGGAAGACTGGCTATTACCCGATTCAAAACCCTTCCATTATCTGCGTGAACAAGGGTGGATTGACGCATTCAAAGAAAACATCGAAGCATTAAGTAATCCTGATGACCGCGGCCAGGGATTTTTAGTGCGTGAAGTAATCGACCTGATCCGGGAAAAAGGGCCGGTTTTATTGACGAAGAAGTACCTGATTCGCACCGGCCTCCTGCATCGCTGCCGTCAACTCTATGAATTGCTTACCTCTTATTACAACGAAGAAGGCGCCATCAATTATCAAGCGGCTTGGGAAGCCGTCCAGCAAGTGTTTGGATTTCTGGCTGACCGTGAAGTCACTTCAATCGACGATTTTTGCGCCCAAACAGTAGATCAATCAATCGATACGATCATCAAAGAAAAAACCGGCCAGGATGATTGGGTATTGCAAAGTTTCAAGCAATGCTGCAACGCGTTACTGCAAGCCATTTTTGAAAAAACCTCGCCCCCGCAAGAAATTCAAACCGTTGTTGAGCAATATTTTACCAGCCAATGCGATCACTGGGCCAACGCCTGGGGGTATACTTCTGCCAGGTTGCCTAACCCAAACGAAACCAACAAACGCACCCGTATTCTGTTGACTCACAGTTTAAAAACCCATATGCGTGAAATCCTCTACCAATTGGCTATCAACCAATCAATGATGGACCAAATGGAAACCTTTTATCAAACCGATGAAGATAAACAAATCCTTGCCGATTTATTGAAACGTTTGAAACACGCTATCCGCCAGGGAGATGAAATATGCCGCCAAAATGGAATCGTCCATTAAATAAAACATTGCCGTCGGATGAGACCGCTTATCAGTTTATTGTCTTGCCCTATACAGGCCTGCAAATTTGCCGGGGATTTCCTCTATCAAGAACCATTAAACGTGATAAGGATAAGATCTGGCAGTTAGGCCAAAAAGAGGCGGCCAATCATGCGAATAACGAAACCATCCGCATCTTAAGCGAACACCTGGCGGTAAATCGAAATTTAGAGGCCACCGGTTGGATCCCATGCGCTCCTAACGAAAACGTATATTTCCGCCTATCCAAAACCCACACCGAAGTGCTGCTTGATTTACTCATCGATACCCGGCACGGCGCAGGCAAGCAATTCAAAAATAAAATCCATTGTATGGTACAAGAAGGATTTTGGATTTTCAAAAAACAACATACCCTGGCTACCATTTTTGTGGCGGAACATCGCGAAGCCTCCGGTGCACGTGGTACATTATTACTCGATTTTGGCAATACCGCCGTATCCGCCCTCTTTTCCCCCACCGGCAAAGGGCCGTTCAAAGATACCTTTATCTCTATCAATGAACCTTTCGATCCCCTTTACCGGGAACGATCCGATGTGGATAAACAGATTCTCAGCGCCAATCTCTGTTTTCTTAAAATATCTCCCGACCCCGATTTCGAGCCTTGGCTGGTGTTGGGTAAACGCGCCTCAGAACTGATCAAATTAGAGCCAGTGTGTACTTACCTCTTTGCGCCAAAAAAATATGTTCGCTATTGGCCTGAGCATCTAAAATCATTGGAACCTTCAACCGTCTATCGCGGGATTATCGGCCAAAAAGACGGCTTATTCCCCATGCTCATGTTCGTGCGCCTGGGAATCCAACAGCTGATCGAATCAATCATGGCCTCGTTGGTTAATCCAAAAGGAACTTCACACTCTCCCGAAATTTACCCCATCATCGAACGCATCATGCTGACCTATCCCCTCACCTGGCGCGAAAGCGACCGCGTTTTGTTTGAAGCCATGTTCAATGAAGCCGCGCAAAAATACATCCAGGTCGACAAATCGTTAATCGACAATGTGCAAATCGAATTGGTTTGCAGCGAACCAGTCGCCGTAGCAGCGTACCTGTTGTGGGAGAGCATTTTCCAATATGGCCTTGATGCACTCAAACTAATGAGCAGCACCCTTGGCAACGTGGATAGGGAATCTGTGCTGCGGGTGTTGGTGCTCGATATCGGAGGTGGATCCACCGATATCGCTGTTGTGCAAGTCGGTTGGGATATTTCGGAATCAAAAGATATCGATGTGCAATTCCGCATGATTGAATCGATGCGTTTTAACCGCGCCGGTGACCGTTTGAATCATATTCTGGTTACCGCCATGATGAAATATCTTCGTGACAAGTATAACATCCGGGAAAGCCTCGATTTCGAAACCGAGCCGGAAAATATGGCATTTACCATCGGATATAAACGAAACGCCCTTTCAAAATTGAATGAACTTGCGGAGAGCGCCAAAATCCATATGTCCTCTCAAAACGAACCTTGGGTATTATCTGTAGAGGACGAAAAAGCGCTGTTGGATTGTTTCGAACCCCTCTTGAACGGAGCAACAGAGGAGAAAATCGAGGAGGGCCGTTTTCAAATTGATCGTGAACGGTTCGAACAATGGATACGCCGTGACCGGCAATCCATCGAAACCAATGGAGAACCCGGTTTTATGGATATCTTCTTGTTCCTCAAAGACTTGGGTAACAACTTGAAACAACAACGGCGGCTTCCCCATTCAGTTGTACTTAGTGGACGCACCACCCGGTTGCCCTTCTTCCGTAAATTGGCTGCCGAATCACTCGATATACCATACCACCGTATTCAAACCCTTCGCCAAATGCTGCCCCTGACAGTGAATCGTCCCGGACACGAAAATCCGGATAAAATATCAGTGGTCGCCGGTGCACATCGCTTCCGCTTTGGCGACAATGTACGGTTTATCCCCCTCCCCACCGAGCAAATATTCAACCGCTATGTTGGCTCAGTAAAAGAAACACCGGATGGTTTGATGCTCAATAGCGTCTATGCTGAACCGGGGGATTCACAACCCATGACGGTAACCCTGGAAATCTATCCATCCACCGATTTAAGGATTGGCCACTGTTTTCGTAATGAAGGTATCGCTGAAGTCATCGCCGTATTATCCAATCCCTCCGCGACCGAAAAGAAAGAAGTGGTGGTTGACTTGATCGACGATTTCACCGTTAGAATCAACAAAGGCAAGGACGTCATCCTGGTGGAATGGGTTCCCGGTGGGAATGATATCATTGTTGACAACTTTATCGACACCGGAAAAATCGATCAACATCCCAAGGACTTCATTCTTAACCGCATCTTGACTGAACACGCGGATAATTAAGGATACACACATGAAATATCAACATCTTCTCTATCTTATAGCAATTCTGTTGGGATTGAATTTAATCATCAATATCCTGATGCTAACCACCAATAACGATCTATCCAAAGAGGTTGATTCCGTTAAAGATGATATTTCAAACTTAAATCAAAACTTGAATGCCCTAAATAAGCAAAAAGCCGAAAAAAACGAGCTGGATTTTCTCCATAGCCATATTAACAACGCCACCCAAGCGTTGAATGAACAAATAGAAGCAAACCTGCGCACGATGACTCAAAAAACGCAATCATCAATCAATCCTGATGATTTGTTATCCATCCAATTGCGCTTAACCAACTTGGAAACCATGATGGCCAAAATGAAACAAAATGCCATGCAAATGCAGGCAAATGATGTCAAAAACACAACCCCATCGGCTGCCTCCGATAGGCTAATTCCATCCTCCAGTGCAGAATTAATTCATAACGCCAGCAAAGAAAATAACACGCCATGATCTTGAATGTGATTTTTATCAATCTATTCCTCCTTCTGCTAACCTTGTGGCTGCTTTTTCGATACCGCCAACTTGAAACCACTTTCCAAAAATATACTCAAACCAAGTGCAATTATTCCCACATTCAACAAAGCCTTCGTACCCTTTTCCACACTTTCCCTTCCCTCTCCACGTTTGTTGAATTGCCCATTAATTTCCAAATCAATTCTCCCCTTCAGTATTGCGACCCTGATGATACCTATTACACCACCAAAGAGGCGCTTGATTGGTTAATTCAGCAACCAGAACCTCAATCCCCCTCTGAACTAAAACGAATCATAAAAGCCCATTACCAAATACAGCAATCCCTTGATTTACCAATATTTAACGCCGAAAAAGCCATCCAAAAATTCCATGGCCTTATCCACTCCTTGATGGCAAGCCATGCAAATAAAACAACGATTATAACTGTAAAACCAGGACAGGTGGTTGAATTGGATCACATGCAACCCATCAATGAAGGCTCAATAGTCAAACAACCGCTGGGAGTAATCGTCACAGCGGATGGGAAAACCATCTCTAAAGCTCGTGTTTTGTGCGGTTAAGAAAGTTTGGTTAAATCCCTGTCCATCTCGATTAATAAGTTCACCCCATTCAATACCAATCAGCAATATGATAAACATCTAGAAAGAAAACCGGGTTACTTTTGCATGAATCAGGTTTTTTATCTTTCGTTTTTTGAGGGATTTGATTAAAATTTACCTTCCGGCTCAACAAAATCATTAAGTTTATGTTAGAATATATGTTATACTGTATTTAGAGCGAATTTAAAACAAATGGGATTTAATCCCTTTATTTAACGGTGTAAGGATCATGGCTACACAAGTTCAAGACCAAACAGTCGAACATTTGGAACGCATCGACCGAGCGTTGAAACATACCCCCGATCAGTATTTGGAATTCCAATCCAAGCGGGAAATGATTGAGCGCATCCTGCATCTGCGTGATCAGAAAAATGTGCTCATCCTGGGCCATAATTATATGGAACCCTTGGTCTATCAAATCTCGGGCGAAAAAGAGCGCGGTGACTCACTCGCTCTCAGCATGCGCGCAGCCGAGTCGGACAATCCCATCATCCTCTTCGATGGTGTGCGTTTTATGGCTGAAACCGCCAAGATTCTCAACCCTGACAAAAAAGTGTTAATTGCCGATCTCAGCGCCGGCTGCAGTTTGGCCGAACCCTTCAATGCGGAAGACGTGCTTGCCTATCGCAGGCGCTACCCCAATGCCCCAGTCGTGACCTATATTAATAGCTATGCTGACATAAAAGCTGTTAGTGATTATTGCTGCACATCATCGAATGGCCTTAAAGTGGTGCTTCATGCCGCAAAGGTTTTCAACACCAAACAGGTCATTTTCTTCCCCGACTCATTGATGGGTGCAAATCTTCAAGAAGATATTGAACCGTATGGTATCGAACTGATTTATCCAGGGAGATATGACGAAAACTCAGGCAAGTGTGAAGTGCACGAACAATTCACCGTTGAGCACTTGCTCAGCATCCGCGAACAATACGATATGCCCAAGGGTGCTCATGACACCGCCATCCTGGTCCACTGGGAATGCTCACCCGAAGTGGTACGGGAATCTGATTTTTACGGCAGCACGTCTCAAATGGGCAAATATATTGCAGACCACCCTGATTTAAAGCGCGTCTTTTTAGCCACCGAATGCGAAATGGCGGCCAATTTGGCCAGTGAATATCCACAAGTGGAATTCGTACGCACCTGTAATATGTTCTGCCAGCATATGCGTAAAATCACCCTGGAAAAAATCCTGTACAGCCTTGAAAATGAAGTGCACGAAGTTCACGTTGATCCGGATATCGCTGAAAAAGCTCTGGTTGCCATCAAGCGTATGTTTGAAGTGACCTAATTACTACTATATATGACTATACAAAACCCTATGGATTTACCACTACCTGATACACTTTTTGGTGGTGGCCTTGTTCTCCCTTACAACGATTTCATTCCAAATATCGGTCAAAATGTCTTTATTGCGCCGTATGCCTCAGTAATCGGGGATAGCGTCATAGGTGATCATTCAAGTGTATGGTTTGGAGCCGTTATTCGTGGTGATATCGCCGCCGTAAAAGTGGGTGATGAAACCAATATTCAGGATCATAGCGTTTTGCATGTCGGCGATGATGAACCTTGTGTGGTTGGAAACCGTGTGGTTGTAGGGCATCGCGTTATCCTCCACGGCTGCACAATTGAGGACGAATGCCTGATTGGTATGGGAGCGGTGGTACTTAACCGGGCCGTTATTGGAAAAGGATCAATCATTGGCGCCTCAGCGCTTGTTACGCAAGACACCATCGTCCCTCCCAATAGTCTTGTTCTGGGAATGCCAGCAAAAGTCGTCCGGGAATTAAACGATGACGAACGAAACAGTCAATCACATTATGCAAAGAAATATGTAAATATAGCGCAAAATTATCAACAATATTTCACGTAATTTTCGATAATTCCCGAGTAAGTTGATACGCCCAATCCGAAAGTGTATCATCCCGAGCACCCGCAACAATGACAACATCCTCCGCTTTTACATTGCTTTTTAATGAAACAGCGGCCTCCTCACGCGAGGAAAATGCTCTAGCCTGTTTTGAAGTCAGTTTAGCAGCCAGGTCTTCTGATGAAATACTTCGATTAGCCGTCCCGCCAGCATCATACACGGGCAATAAATAAAGATGATCTGCTTTTCTCATTCGATTCAAGAAAACATCGATAAACCCATCAAAATGAAAACGCAATGGTCCATAACCATGAGGTTGAAAAAGCAGGTGCACCCGAGGGAAAAGTGACTGCATGGTTAATAGCAAGGCGTCAATTTTCTCTGGGTTATGGGCATAATCATCAAAGACTTTTATCGCGTTTTTACCATACGTTTGCAGCCGCCGCCGCAATCCAGGAAAACACGCTGCAGCCTCTGCAAAAATATCCAAAGGAGCATCAGGAACACAAGTACGTACGGCTTTCAATGCGGTAACAAAATTAAAGGCATTATAATAACCCAATAAAGGAACAAAAAAACTTTGACCTTCCAGTTTTACCCATGAACCCTCATCACTCAGTTCAATCTTATCATTTGCAGGAGGATCAAACCATTGCCATCTGGCATTATCATCCAATTTAGAGGCCAGTTCCTGACATCCCCGATCATGACGGTTGAGCAGCAAGCACGATTTAACCTTTCGGGAAAAAGCCTCAAAAATCTCCAAATTTTCCTCATAAGTGTGGTGATCCCTGGAAATGTTTAACACTAAGGCTATATCAGGCTCAAATCTCAACAATGATTTATCGCTCTCGTCCAGTTCCGCACATGCCCATGCTCCATTGGAAACATGGACGGCGGTTTCCCCGATTCCTCCCTCACAACTATCCAACAACTCCGTACCACTGATAAAACACCCCAATTCACTTATCGAATTCAAGAGCCAGGCCGCCAAACCTGTGGTGGTTGATTTACCACTGGTACCGGTTATGGCCAATAACTTATAATTCTCAAGCTGATTCTTAAGTGCTTCACTGCGATGTAATGTAGGGATATTAAACTCAAAGGCTCGTTTCAAATCGGGATTATCATCTTCAATAGCGGTCGAAAATATCACTTGGTGGGTATCCTCATGGATTCCACTTCCATCTTGGGGAAATATGTTTGCTCCAAGTTCCACCAAGCGGTTTAAACGTTTGCGGATAGGGGGCGATAAGGACTCAATACCATCACGATATTGAACCAACCGGTCTGAACCGGAAACCATAAAACCTTGTTTCAATAAGAGTTCCGCCAAAGGCAGCATCCCACTCCCTGCTATGCCGATTAGATGCAAAGATGCATTTTGATGTATCATGAAAGAATCCCAAGTCCTAAATCAAATATCAATTTTTTCCCATCAGTTATATCCAATATGAATGAAACCGGTTGACATTCTTGAAGAAAAGCAATAGGAAATAGAAAGGTCAAGCGGCGTAAGATAACCAAAATTTCCATGAGTTCATAAAAGACCTTTATTAAGATGATTTCACCAGCCTATTTTAAAGCGGTGAAAATATCATGCGAATACGGTTTCAAATCGTTTTAATAATTATAAGGTTTAACTGTTTATTCCTGATTGCTTTATTATAAGATGAAAAGAAACGAAGTTAAAACACAAAAGTAAACAGATAGTAACGTCTCAGCCATATGAAGTGGAAAGTGTGTAAAACTTATAATAGGTCCCACTATTCCTCCCCCAATGAAATGGGGGAGGTTAAGAGGGGGTTAAAGAATTTTACTCACCGTTTTCTTATCAACCCTCCCTTAGCCCTTCCCCGTCTTGGGAGGGGAAGGGTGCTTCAAATGGCTGACCACTTGCAACAGAAAAAATGAAATGGGGCAGGTTTCAAACCTGCCCATTATGGACACAGAAATATGAAATATATCAATGAGGCCCTATGCTGGAAATAAACGAGTTCACCTATACCATACCAACCCATCTCATCACTCCCGCAGGTCCTATTCCTCCAATAGGCATTTCGGAAAGCGTCTATCCTTATCAATATTATTGCGAAACCGGCCATCGGCCAGAATTGAAAACCTATCGCATGGTCCGGCTGGAAAATGATTTTTTGTGTGTATGGATTTGCCCTGATTTGGGGGGGAGAGTATATTCCCTCTATGATAAGCGGCTCAAACAAGAGATGCTCTATGTCCCTAAAGCCATTAAACCGATTCGCCGTTCACCTCGCCAGGCTTGGATAAGCAGCGGGATTGATGTGGGATTCCCCATTCATCGCTCACCAATTCAACTTAGCCCCTTGCTATACAAAACCGAAACACATGGGAATCGTCTTTACATATGGTGTGGTGAACAGGAAATGATGCATGGTATGCAATGGACAGTGGAATACTCACTTGGCGCTCATGATGATTTCCTTACCCAGCGCACCTTTTTTTCCAATTCCACCAAACAACCTCGTCCCTGGACTTCCTGCACGCATGCGGTTGTTCCTGTATCTGCTGATACGGAATTTCACTTCCCCAATGGTGAAGTTCTCGCCAGAGGCTCAGAAATCAAAACCATCGATTGGGAAACTGAAGGCCCCCTGCAATATCGCGCTGCTTTGAATATGAGTGAATACCGTTGGCTAAATCCATCCTCCAATGGCTTCGGTGTATTTTCACGCAGCCGAAAAGCGGGTTTGTACCACATTACTGATCCCTCTCAACCTTTGGGATTTGGCCTGTGGGTTAACGGGCAAAAAAATCTGGGGCCAGGAGATGAAAACAAGCAGAATGAGAGCCAATCCTATGTGGAATTAATGGCCTTTTCATTGCTTGAACAAGCAGGTTACTCCAAATTACAACCGGGCCGCCGACTTTTCTTCACCGAATATTGGCTCCCCACCTCCGAACCATTGGATGTTTTTGAAATTGATCAACCTCAACCTCATTTACTCCCGATCAGCAAAGTTCCTTTCTTCGGGTGGGCACGCTGGCATGAAGTGGAAATTTGGAATAAACTAACCTTCGCCCACGATAAAAAACGCATCAATGAAATCCCCAAGCCTCCTGGTCTGGGTGATAACCGCTGGGCGCCTGATGGACTCGAAAGCTTGGGAAAAGCGCTTGCTTGGGCCTCCAGTGTAACCGAAAACGATGCACAGGATCGATGGCTTTTTCAATACGGAACCTGGCAGGCTGGTATCGGAAATTGGAATGCCGCCATTGAAACTCTGGCCAAATCAAACGATGACCGCGCCAAAGTATTGTTGGGCCGGTTGTATCGTTTATGCGACATGGATTTAAGCGTGGCAGCCGCTTGTTTTCGATCCATTCAATCAGAAGCCATCGCTCTCCACCCACAAGTAATGATCGAACGTGACCTTACCCTGGCAGGATTAGGCAACGTGACCATCAAAGAACGTGAGCGCTGGCTAAACCGCCTTCCTGAAATAGAAGATGAATGGCTGATCGAACGCAAGACTTCTCTGTTAGCCGATCAGGGCCGATGGGTGGAAGCCAAAAAATTACTCGAAAATACCCAATTCCAGACCGTCATCGAACGGAATACCCGCCAACTGCTTTGGAAGCGTATATGCAAAGGTTTGGGGAAGAATCAGCAGGATCCTCCTCCATCCCTTTGTGAATACAATCTGGCTGAAATTGAATAAATCTTCAATTAATTATTGATTAATCCTTTTTTTCTCGCCAAGTGCATTGATAATAATAGGTGTTGCCATGGATCTGCTTGGGATAGATTCGTCCAGCCATAATCGCACCTCAACCACAAAATGTAACATTACACATTGTATAATATACCAATAATACAAGCGTGTAAACAGTATTTATGTAACACTACACCAATGAGAGCGATAACCCTAACAAATTGAGCGGTTTTGGAAGATCACTTTTTTGATTGTGGAAAACTCAGGTTAAAGTCCCCGGCTATCAAACAACAACACTATCAATCATTCAGCAACAACCCGATAACCACAACATGATTCACAAAGTGGTGAATTTGAGAGAAGAGTAAAAATAACACTTATTAGTGAAAAAGATAAAAGATTCAAAAAAACCACAATCAAAAATAACTCATTTTCATATAAGTATTGGTCTCCATCACCTTGGCGCATTAGGCGCATTGACCTCCGGAAGCCAAGCGGCCAGGCGTTTTTTCACCTCGTCAAATTCCGGCTTATCGGCAAGATTAGTCCACTCCAATGGATCCGTCTGATGATCATATAATTCCTCACTGCCATTTTCATACCGGATATAACGCCAACGCTCGGATCGAATACTGTGATTCATCCGTCCATGCGTCGTGAGTACTGGCCGGTTCCATTTTCGTTTTGGATCATTGAGCAATGGCTTGAGGGAATCCCCTTCCAATACGTCCAATTGCTCCAAGCCACACAAGTCAGCAAGAGTGGGATAAAGGTCCATCAGGCTGACTGTCCGTGTACATGATTCCCCATTATGGGGATTACCCGGGAGTGAAATAATCAATGGCATACGAGTGGCTTCCTCCCACAAGGCAAACTTACGCCAATGTAGTTTCTCACCCAAATGCCATCCATGGTCACCCCACAACACAACGATGGTGTTTTCCGCATGCGGGCTTTTCTTCAACGCCTCCAGCAACCGGCCCACATTCCAATCCGTATAATGGATCGATGCCAGGTAACCGGAAACCGCTTTACGCCAGTTATCGCTTTCGGTCACTTTCTTATGATCACCACCCGGCCGGGCCATTCGCCTTCCCGGCTCTGGAATATCCTCAAGATCATTTTCATCCACATTAGGCAAGGTAACTTGATCGGGTGGGAAAGGCTCAAAAAATTGCTCGGGAACATACCACGGCAAATGAGGACGATATAACCCACACGCCAAAAAGAAGGGTTTATCATGTTCTTGCTCTAAAACATCGATAGCCCAATCCGTCACCTTGGTGTCATCCATCTCATCAACGGATACATCGATTGGCCCCCAATCAAAATGAGCGGTTTTTGGAATCCCATTAAGCGGCTTGTTCTCCGGTTGGGGATCACCACCTCTACTAATATATTCATGATAAGCTTGCTCATCCTGTGAATAACGACCATGAAATATCTTTCCCCGCCCCACCACGTGATAACCATTCTTTTTGAAATGATGAGGCAACGTTACCGCATCAGGCAGAGCAGGACGCCAGGGTTGATTATTAAGGTAAACACCCGAGGTGGAAGGCCGGATACCGCTCAACAAGGCGGCACGCGATGGATTACAAGCAGGAGCAGCACAATAACAATGGGTAAAAAGTACGCCATTATTGGCCAGCCGATCGATGTTAGGCGTTTTGGTGTCAGGATGCCCTCCCATACAACCAATCCAATCGTTAAGATCATCGATCGAAATAAACAATACATTTGGCCGTTTATCTTCGCTTTCACTGGCCATCAGCGATGATATCCCCGCCGTGGTCATACCCAACGCCGATAATCCTTTGAGACTGGATTGAAAAAATTGCCGCCGTGTATTCATTTAATATGCTCCTCCCTATAAATAACAACTCTCAGCCTTATGCAGTGGATAATGAATGAAACCTTATAATTGACACCTCGATTCCTCCCCCCATGAAATGGGGGAGGTTTAGGAGGGGGTAAAAGGATTTTACTCTATGTTTTCTTATCAACCCTCCCCTAGCCCATCCCAATCTTGGGAGGGGAATGAAACGACAAAAAACTGACCTGTTAATCTCATTTTTTAAGCCTTGAAATCGGGTAACTCGTCCCACGTTATAACATATTCATGACTATAAACAAAGTGAAGATGATGAATGGATTTAAATTTCGCTTATTCTAGCCAATTCAACAAAATTGTGTTAGGTTGTAACGAGAACAATAAACCAAGAGTGTAGATGTGTACGCAAACATATGCATATCGAAAGGAGAGAAGTATGTCTGGCGTTACCCGAAGAAATTTCATCAAAGGTTCACTGGCCGCAGGAGCTGGATTTGTGATTGGCGGTTCGAATAAAGTATTGGGCGCCAATGATACAATCCGAGTGGGTGTCAGTGGTATCCATGGCCGGGGAAAATCGCATATGGGTTCTTTTCAAGGCATGGATGGAGTCGAAGTGGTTGCCCTGATCGATCCGGATGCACGCTTATTCCCCAGCCGCTCAAAAACGATCGTTGACCGGGGTGGAAAAGAACCAACCTGCTACCAGGATATCCGCAAAGCACTGGATGAAGCCAATTTGGATGTGCTGAGCATTGCATCAACCAACCACTGGCACGCCCTCTCGGCAATCTGGGGATGCGAAGCGGGTTGCGATGTCTATGTGGAAAAACCCTGCAGCCATAACATTCACGAAGGCCGCATTTTGCTGGAAACCGCCCACAAATATAACCGCATCGTCCAACACGGAACCCAAAGCCGCAGTAGTGGTGGATGGTGGCGACTGGCCGAAGTGATTAAACAAGGAAAGTATGGCCCATTAAAAACATCCCGCGGTTTGGTTTACAAACGCCGTAAAAGCATTGGTTTCGCGGATTTCGAAACCACACCAGAGGGACTCGATTATGACCTTTGGCTCGGACCGGCTCCCAAACAACCGTTCCATGGTAACAATGTCCACTACAACTGGCATTGGTTCTGGGATTTCGGCAATGGCGATATTGGAAACCAGGGCGTTCACCAAATGGATATCGCCCGCTGGATGATCCCCGGCGCCACCCTGCCCCGCAGCGTTATCTGTGTCGGCGGCCGGCTTGGTTATGAAGATCAGGCTGAAACCGCCAACACCCAGGTGGCCATAATGGATTTTGGTGAAACCCAGATGATTTTCGAAGTTCGTGGCTTGGAAACCGATCGTTATCTTGGCTCAGGAACCGGCGATATCATGCACTTCGATGGTGGCTATGTTGTTAATGGCAAATTTCATCCCGAAGGCGGTGGCTCACCAGAAAATCTGCCCAACGTGGAATACGAAAAAGGACCGGGCGGCCATTTCGATAACTTTATCTATGCCGTACGAAGCCGCCGCAAATCTGACCTGAACGCCGAAATCACCGAAGGACATTATTCATCCGCCCTTTGCCATTTAGCCAACATTTCCTATCGACTGGGCCGTGAATTCCCCTTCTCCACCACTCCGGAGGAATTCACCGGCAATCCCGCCGCGTTGGATGCCCTTGATCGCATGAAAGCTCATCTGAAGAAAAACGGCGTCGACCTGAAAAAATCCGGCTATGTCATCGGTCGTGAACTACATGTTGACAAAGTGTCAGAACGCTTCGTCGACGATCCCGAAGCCGACGCCCTTGCCACCCGCACCTACCGTAAACCGTTTGTGGTGCCGGAGCGCGTCGTATAACCGTAAAAGCAACAGAATGTTACATCAAATTCAAGGCGGGTGCCCCTTGCACCCGCCTTTATTTCATCACCCAAGTCTTACAAACTCAAATACTTACACTATTCCACTCGGCTCATTACGCAGCAGTATGTAACATACCTCACCAATGAAGTATAGCAATATTTAACACTCAAACACTTATTTCGATATAAATGCCAATAATAATACATCAAGATTATTTTTTATATTTTTTTCAACAATTTAACATTTCCTGTTGACAAGCACATAAAGTAAGTGTTAAATTAAGTCGATAATAGAAAAGATATATGGTCAATTTCACCTCTTTCTGTAATATTACATCAAGCCATTGACTATATTTTTTATACATATATCCGTTTGTTTGCAAAATATTGCAAAGCAATAGGTTAGGTTGTTCGGCGTTTAATTACCTATTTCTTCCCTTGTTAAATTTAAACCAATGACTCGTATGAGTGTTTTGGGTTGAGGGTTCATTACTTTTCAGTGTATAAAAAAGACGATGCGACAACCTTTACTGTATCTTGTATTTGGCTTGATTACATTTCTCCTGTGGGCGTTAGCGAGTGGGAATATGATTTCTGCTCCTCCGCTGAATACCGAACCGGATGCTCCCCTCAAAGTCATCCCTCCTCCAACGTGTAACACATCATGGAAGATTACGGGAAACGTCACATCTCAAGCATCCAACCTCCCCATTTCCAATGCCACTATTACACTCTATGATTTTTGTAATGCTTTTCCACAACGATTTGATTTTGATAAACAAGCAGCGTATGTTAAAGATACCACAACAGACCAAAGCGGTTATTTCCAATTTGACGCACCAGCTTATAAGCATTACTTCGTTACTGTTTTTGCCGATGGTTATATCCCTGAATTAAGCTATTCCAATAACTTGCATCCCCACGAGCTTATCCGGTACAATCCAAACCAATCTGAACAAAACCGCCAATTCAAACTCAAAAAAGGCGGTAGTGTGTATGTTACAGTGGTTGATAAAAACGGCAAACCACTCCCCCACGTGGATGTGTATTGTTTCATTAATTCGTACCTTCTTCAATATCATTCCAAAACGGACGATAATGGCTTTTGTCAATTCACCTCTCTACCACAAAATGTGAGTATCAGCCGGTATTCGACTTCAAAAAATCAAGCTGTCATTTTCTGTCGTAAAAATGGCTATGCCGCCCAATGTATTCCTTTTTCCATTTGCACAGCAAATCCCTCATCCTTGAAAATAATACTTACAGAGCCGCGTACGGTACAAGGAATCGTAAAAGATAATAGGGGAAACCCCATTGCACACCACCCTGTTTATTTCCTCTCAAATTGGGTATTGGGGAAGACATCATTATTTTCACTTGATCCTCTTCTCCAATCGGTTCATACAGACGAGAAAGGATATTATTGCTTTAACAACCTGGGTGAAGGAAAATCAATTGTAAGCCCGGATCCCCTCTCCAGTGATCTGGCTTATAAAAAACAATATGCCACCCCACAGAGATGGGTCAATTTGATGGGAAACAACAAATCAACCACGGTTGATTTCGTTTTAAATAAATTATCCCGTATGACACAAACCGGCCGTATTGAATCACGAACGGGCAATCCCATCGAAGGAGCGACCATTCAGATCCACGTATACCAAAATGCAGAAATGGATACGCATTTCTCCCAAAATACCCTCTCAGGCTACAATGGACAATTCAATTATGATATCACCCCTGATACAACTCACGTTGATATCTCCGCCCTCGCCAGCGGATTTTTACCCAAATGGCAAACCATCACATCCAACTTAAATCAGGTCAACATCATTCTGGAACCTTCCTCATCCATTACTGGCAAAATCATTGACCAGCAAACCCGAAAACCCATTCCGTGCGCTTGGATCGCTAAAACAATAGATAGTCCAGCCGCCAATTCCTTTTGCAATCACCTTTCAAAGTTTATTTCTGTTACGACTAATTCCAATGGCATGTTCGAACTGAAGAATTTGGATCCCAAACCCTATCAATTGGACATTCAGGCGTGTGGCTATGAAAAGAAAACCATTGGTTTGGAAGCCAAACCGACGCTTTCAACACCTTATACCATATTGATGAAAAGACTGGATTTAACTGAAAAATGATCTCCCACCGTAAACACTTCTTCCTGCGAATCTCATTTCTTTTTTGTGCCTATTTACTATTTTATACGGCAGGATGCCATCAACCCGTGGAATCTTTCCGTATTTTGCCCAGTAAAATTTATTGTGATACAAGCGAACCCAACCAACCTCAACCCGTTTCACTCACTATTAAAAATACAGGAACGGCTATCATCAGTGAAATCCAGGTCCAACCGTCATGCGCATGCGGAATTTTGTCATGGGTAACACAAGCCATTCAACCAGGCGGACAGATTACCATTCAAACAAATTACACTCCACCTAAAACCATTGGAGACTATGAAGATCACCTCGTGGTACTATGCAAATATCATCCCTCCAACCTCTTCCAAAGCCAAACGGTTCCCCTTTCTGGAAAAGTTGAACAAACCTATCAACTTTCACCGGATTCCATAGTCGAAACCATTCGTAATAATCAAATACCCTTCTTTCATTTATTTAAAATTCAATCTTTTGACTTCCCCTGGGACGAAATAACACAACAATCTGTTGTAATTGATAATCCTCAATTCAAGGATCTTTTGAGTATCAGGTTAACAAAGACAGGCGTAAAAACAATTGTAGGATATATCACACTCGCCACTCATACAAATACCTTTCCCCAATCCCTTAATGGACTAATTCATCTCACTTTGCGTAAATCCAACAAAGACATTCATGTTCGCCTTCCTTTTAAATTTATCAAGGAACATGCCGTTATTCACCCGCCTTTCATTCGTTATAACAAAAATGACTCTCACCACTTTGAAATTGAAACACCTCACAATATCCAGCTGGTCGATATTGTGAATGCCGATATGAATAATCAATCAATACCATATACACTCAAGAAAGGAGGGATGCCATTTGATAGATCATGGAACTCATTCTACGTGAAATTGAAAGATGTAAAATCTGCGTTTGAACCCGGGATAAAACTTGGTCGAATCACATTACGTTTTTCCGATCAAAGCACGTTAACCAAACAAATATTTATCATGAACTAGATGGAGGTAAAAAAAGATGAAATACACCAAGTATGGATTACTCATTGTTTTAATGGTGACATTCACCTGCTCAATCACTTATGCTGACGTTTATAAACTTGAGGCTATTGTGAAAGTGGAAGTGAAAGCAGACAATCAAGCTTTACAGCGCTACGCCAACCTTGCGGGTAATATCGCCGGCAAAACATCATCAGGGGATGATATCACAGCGGCCATTAATGCAAACTTGATATTGAAAAACGGATATCAATACTCTTTTCCGGTTGTCTATTTTGTTGATCTTGATAGCAATGGGTGTGTTTTACGCTATCGTGTTGATGCCATTGAACCGGTCCTGGATATGTATGATCCCTCATTCACCCGTGAAAATCCCGCTATCAAGGTCAATAAATTCTCTAGTACCATTGGTGACTACGCCTTACAGGAAAAAGTAATCATCAACAAGGATTTAAACGAAAAAGTCACCGGTATCGAATATGGCCAAAAGATTTATCAGATCGGTCCCACCGAAACATGGTTAACAACCTTCAATCAATATCAAAAGATCAAAAAGGATAACCCTGCACCTAAAACGATCGTGGGACAAACCGAACTCTATGAGATTCCGGTCAAGCAGGACAAAACGATCAAAATGGAAAAAAGCAGCGATGGCAAAAAGGTCCAATTTTATGTGAACGAACTATCAGATAAAAAGGAATATTATGTGATGGAATTTGAAAACCATCCCATCATTCCTGAAACGATCATCGATAATAACGATCAACGAAAGATTACGGTCTCTTTTGAAAACACCGAAATTATCGACGATACAAGCACAGAACCTTTTGCTGTACCAGAATCACAATAACCGGGAAGGAGAAATGTTATTATTCTCACAAAAAAATCACACCTTGCTCCCAGTGTTGGGACATGTTAATCCATATGAACTTCTGATCCACTGGCGATGCAGTTTAATCGCTAGTGGATCAGACAATTATCCAACTCGTTATTTTTGTGATCACCATGAATCTTCATTCTTTCGCTAACCACAAGTCCTATTATGGTATCGTTATAAGCCTCTTATTTGCACTCGGTATATTCTCAAACAATCCGGTTGACTATGATATATGGTGGCATTTGCAACTCGGACATGACAGTGTGTTTGATCAGAATCTCCAACGGGTTGGCGATAAATTAAAACACCAGGTTCAAACCCATTTCAGCCCAACCAAATATCCTGATATTTGGTTTCGAAATGATTCGCCCAAATAACTATTAAAATATTAGTCTATATTAATATAAGTTTCACTTTCCTGACCAGAGTTGTTTTCCATAGCCGCATCTTTCCTCCCAAAAACCGTATAAAGCAACGGTAAAACCAAAAGGGTTAATATGGTTGAGGTAATCACACCCCCAACCACCACGGTGGCCAATGGACGCTGTACTTCAGCCCCTACACCCGTGGAAAGCGCCATGGGAATAAATCCGGCTGCATCAGTGATCGCCGTCGCCAGTACCGGGCGCAAGCGTTGTTGGGCGGCATGGTAAACCGCATCCTTCAATCCGAATCCTTCCTTTAAGAAGGATTGAATCGCGGATACCAGAACCTGCCCATTCAAAACCGCAATCCCGCTTAAGGCAATAAAACCGATGGCCGCACTGACGCTGAATGGTATTTCCCGAAGCCATAACGCATAGATGCCTCCAATGGCGGCAAAGGGTATTCCTGTATAGATAATCAACACATCACGAAGACGATTCAGGCTGAAATACAGGAGTATAAATATCAACAAAAGCGTTAGCGGAACCACGATCATGAATCGGCGTTTGGAACGCTCCAAATTCTCAAACTGCCCTCCCCAATTGATCACATACCCTTCAGGCAAGGCCACTTTCTCCTCAATCCGTGCTTTGGCCTCATTCACAAATGACGCCACATCGCGATTACGTACGTTGCACTGAACACGAATCAACCGTCGACCCCACTCTCGATTGATCTGCGACGGGCCAGCGGTCTCTTCCAACGTGGCAAGTGAATGTAATGGCAGTACAGCTCCCTGGTCGGTAGGGATAAGGGTATTGGCCAACACATCAACTTCCTGGCGCTGCCTGTCCGGCAGGCGCATTACCAAAGGAAAACTGCGCTGCCCTTCAAACACCTCACCCGCCTGACGATATCCAACTGATTCGACCACTCCAAGCACATGCTCCGCTGGAATACCATATCGGGCCAACTGTTCACGATCCACTTCGATACGAAGATTGGGTTGACCGGTTATCTGCTCGCCAGAAACATCAGCCGCACCGTTAATGCCCGTCAATACCTGCTGAACTTCATCGCTAAGGCGCACCAATTCATCCAAATCATCTCCAATGATTTTCACCCCAATATCAGACCGTATCCCGGTCAGTAATTCATTAAAACGCAGTTCGATAGGCTGGGTAAAAGCAGTGGTAATACCGGGGAAATCACTTAATTCAGTTTGTAATTGCTCCACCAATTCGTGTTGTGTACGAGCACGTGTCCATTGATCCCGTGGATAGAGATCAAAGTAGATATCCGTCAATTCAATTCCCATCGGATCCGTAGCCGTCTCTGCGGTTCCAACCCGGCTCCAGACATAACGAATTTCTTCGGGGAATTTCTCTAACAGCAGATTTTCAATGCGCGTATTGGATGCCAACGCTTCATCAATATCAATCCCGGCAAGCCGCACGACATTTATCACAATCGCGCCTTCACTCAGTTGCGGAATGAATTCACCTCCCAATCCCGCCGCCATAACAACAGCAATGATTAATGCGGCAATCACCGCATAGAGCAACAAGGCTTTGCTCGATAACGCAATCCTTAACACAAAGCCATACGTACCATGTAAAAGTCGGTCAAACCATCCTTCTTTTTGTTTATATCGTTTGGGGAGCAAATAGTAAGAAAGGATCGGTGATAAAAAGAGAGCGATAATCAATCCACCGATCAAGGCAAAAATAAAGGTTAACGCCATCGGCTTGAACATCTTTCCTTCAACCCCTTGCAAGGTGAGGATGGGGATAAACACAAGGATAATGATGCTCATGCCAAACAGGATCGGCCGAACCACCTCCTGGGTTGATTCCACAATGGCGAACATGCGTTCAGAGGGTGTCAATACCCGGCCAAGTTCTTGCTGGCGCCTGGCCAGCTTACGCATATTGCTTTCTGTGGTTACGACTGATCCATCCACCAAAATGCCGAAGTCAATCGCTCCTAAACTAAGCAGGCTGGCGGCGATGGACATTTGATACATCCCCAACACCGCAAAGATCATCGAAATGGGGATGGCCATCGCAACCAAAATCCCCGCACGAATACTCCCAAGCAGCAAAAAAAGCACAACTATAACCAATATGGCCCCTGCGGTAAGGTTATGCTCTACCGTATTGATAACCTGCCGCACAAGATCAGTCCGGTCATACACCACTTCGAGATTGATGTCATCAGGGACAGCCCCTTTAACCTCCTCGAAACGTTCACGCAAGCCCTGCGCCACATCCTGGCTGTTTTCTCCTAACAACATAAAGCCCAACCCCAGAATAACCTCGCCTTGCCCCTGGGCCGTAACCCCTCCACGACGGATTTCATGGCCAATCGACACCTCGGCCACATCATCAACCGTCACTGGCGTTCCCTGTTCAGATTTAAGCACGATTTGGCCTATTTCTTCCAATGTGTCCACACGGCCCAATCCATGAACGAGTGTTGATTCACCGGCATTGACAACTTGCCCACCCCCCACGTTTTTGTTGTTGGCCTCCAAGGCTTCGAATACATCACCAAAGGTCAGGTTATATTTGACCAGAAACTCCGGTGATACTATCACATGGTACTGGCGCTCCAATCCACCCCATGAATTAATTTCAGCCACCCCGGAAACTTTACTCAGTTCAGGCTTAATCACCCAATCCTGAATGATCCGCATTTCATCCAGGCTTCGCTCAGGATTGTCAGAAGACAACGTATAATGAAACACTTCACCCAATCCCGTTGAGATAGGTCCCAGTTCTGGAGGGCGAATCCCCTCCGGCAAATCCACACCCGTCACCCGTTCAAGAATAAACTGACGGGCATCATAAACTGTAGTATCATCAGAAAACGTCGCCACCACTTGCGACAAACCGAATTTGGAGATGGATCGCACTTCCTGCAAGCCTGGAATTCCAGCGATGGCCAATTCGATATTAATCGTAACCTGCTGTTCGATTTCCAGTGGATTAAGGGCCGGCGCAACCGTGTTGATCTGCACCTGTACCGGGGTGGTATCAGGAAATGCATCAATTGGCAAATTAAGCAGAGCCAGAATCCCACACCCGATGATCAAGGCAAACACGATCAGGATGGCCAACCGGTTTTTTAATATGAATTCAACCAAACGGTAAAGCATACATTTCTCCTCTGCCATTGGCTAAAGGACATAAATAGCCAATTACGTCATTAACCATATTATTGGATAATGAGGATTCAGATGGTCATTTTCGATTGGGGGACAAATCAATCATTCGCACAACCTGCCCCAAAACGCGATTTGAGCAATTCCGATTTCAGCACAAAACTGCCAGCAATCACGATTTGATCCGTGGAAGACAATCCCTCTCTCACCTCGATCATGCCATTCGCTTTTGTCCCTAAACTCACATTCTTCACGTCAAATAAATCCGCCTCTTGTTGCACAAACACAAATGGCTTCCCGTCAACCGTCTGAACCGAATCGGATGGCACTAACATACGTTCCTGATTCACTGGCTGCAACAGCTGAACTTTGCCAAACAAGCCATGTTTTAGTTTGCTGTCGGGATTGGGGATTTCTGCACGAGCCTTGAGCATTCGCGTGTGAGGATCAATGTTTGGTGCAATCCAGGTGATCCTTCCTTCAACAGCATGCTCGGGCAACGCCTCAAAACGAGCAACGATGGATTTGCCTTTTTTAATCTCTGAAAGTCGGGATTCGGGAATGGAAAGATCGAGCCACATGGTGGATAGATCAACAAGTTGAAAAATGGATTCCCCCACATCAACCGCTTCGCCCATCACCGCATGTTTTTCCACCAACACCCCCGAAAAGGGAGCACGAACCTTCAGGACAGATGTGCTGGAGCGATTCGCTTTCACCTTTTCAATATCATCAGGGGTAAGTCCATAGTTAAGCAATTGCTGATGGGCAGTCATCGCTTCGGTTTTGGCAAGCTGGTATTCTGCTTCCGCTTGCTGAAAATCCTGCTTGGCGGAGATGTTCTTTTCGTTGAGTTCTTTTTCACGATTGTAAATCAATTTCTTAAGATTTAACTGATCAAGCGCTTTAAGGTATTTGCTTTTGGCATTGGCAATTTGGTTGGATGCCACCTCAAGCAATACCTGCCCTTTTTCAACCTGATCACCCAAATCAACAAAAACGTTTTGAACCACACCCGAGGCTAACGGTGAAATATGGGCAAATCGATTTTGATTAAACTGCACGTCACACAAAAAGGAATGTTCCTCATTGATATCACCGATCAACGGTGTACCAACTCGTATCCCTCCCTTTTGCTGGGCGTCCAATGAAAGCAAGCGTATCTTCAGGCTCTGACCGGTTTTTAAATCCTTCGTCAGTTGGGGTTGGCAAATACCGCATTGCCTCTCAGGCACTTGATGAGTGGAGCAGAATAGGACTTCGGATGAGGCGTTGCTTTTACCAGCCAATTCAGGATGACATATCAGGCATTCATCTTCATACACGCCATGTTCCCTGCACCACAGCCGATTGGGATCCCGCTTTCCAGGTTCAATGGTAATCTCCTCTTCATGAATATTACCATCTTGATTTGATTGAAGGCTTTTCGACTCCACTCCTGATGCCGATTTGTTCTTGTTTGCCAACTCAGGATGGCATATCACACATTCATCTTCATACACGCCATGCTCCCTGCACCACAGCCGATTGGGATCCCGCTTTCCAGGTTCAATGGTAATCTCCTCTTCATGAATATTACCATCTTGATTTGATTGAAGGCTTTTCGACTCCACTCCTGATGCCGATTTGTTCTTGTTTGCCAACTCAGGATGGCATATCACACATTCATCTTCATACACGCCATGTTCCCTGCACCACAGCCGATTGGGATCTCTCTGCTGAGGTTTTTGGGGTTGCATTTCAGATTGATCTTGACTTATATTCGTGGTATGAGGTGTGATTGCCTCCACATGATATAAAGCAGTAACCAATCCAAAGGTAATAACGATAAATCCTATTACGTTTATAAATGTTTTCAACATGATTAGTTTTCCTCCGGTTCTTCGATGGTGTATCGTGAGGTTAGATGATAAATTTGATTGAGCGCCAACCGGGTTTGTTGAGCAGCCTCAATTAATTGCTGTTTTAATTGAAATAATGAACGTTGCGAATCAAGCACATTGATATACGGGTATTTCCCTTGTTGATAGGCCAGTTGCACCGATTCGAAAGCCTGTTGGGCGGTGGGAAGAATCTCCTCGTTCAAGGTTTCATATTCATCATAAGCTTGTAAATAAGATAGATGCGAGGACCGTAACTGGGCCGCTAAACTCACCTTAACGGATTGGTACTGAGATTTGGTTTGCTCAAGTGAAGCCTTGGCAGCACGAATCGCACCTTGATTACGATCGAAAATGGGCAATGGAATGGAAACACCGATTAAGAAGGCACCCTCTTCCGCGTCGGAGTGATAGCGAATCCCCGCCCCGACATTAACATCAGGAACCGCCTTGGCTTCTTCCAGGGTAAGGGCAGCCTCCGCGGTATCAATGATGTTTTCTCTTTTTGCTACCTGTGGATGAGCAGCCAGATCACGCTGTAATTGGTCAACATCAGGCAATGCCGGGAAATCAAACAAGTCACCTGTGATGGTGTCAAAAGTGGGTTTCTTATCGCCCCACTGCCGGGCCAAGGTGATTTTAGCCATTTCGAGATCACGTTTTGCACGCTCCCTGTCAATTTTTGATGAAACCAGGGTCACCCTTGATCGCTTTTCCTCCAAGGGGGAATCACGGCCTGCTTCAACCCCTGCCTTGATTACCTCATAAACACGTTGGCTTATTTGATAAAATTCTGTTTGGAGCGCCAAATGCTCTTGCGCTGCAAGCAGATCAATGAATGCCTGAGTGGTGTTATGCAACAGCTGCAAACACGCCTGTTGATAACTCCAATCAGCGCTCTCTTTCTCCAAACGTGATACATCCGTGCGTTTGGTCCGCTTGGCGGCGGTTTCAATGCGCTGGCGTAATGCCAGTGTGGTCTCAAAACCATCAAAACCTTGAAACTGACCGGTCCCCAAAATGTTTTCCAATTCGAATTCCAGCTCAGGATTTGGTGGAAGGTCAGCCTGTTCAATCAAGCCATCCTTGACTTTAATTTCTGAGCGGTACGTTTCCAATGCGGGATTGAATTTCAAAGCCTTTTTCAGGCATTGTTGTAAATTCAACTCGCCATCCGATAAGGATTGCGCCCCTGCCACCAAAGGAATATGAATTATGCATGCCAGTATAAAGCAATACCATCGCTTCATCGATTCAACCTTTTAATTATATAGTATATAATATTTGTCCCTTTGCATGAAACCCGGAAAGAGGAATTTAGGTGTATGGGATAAACAGGTTTAGATCAATTTTGCAGACGAATGGTTTTCAGAATGTCAATGGATATGAACTTATATGGAGGTGATAATGTGCGAACACACGAAAATGAAGGTGAATCATGATCGAGTGAAATCACAAAAAGAGCAATAAAATCATTTAAATGTTGTTCAAGGTCTCGATTTAATTCAATCTGAGATGCATTGAAATCAACATTCAATTCAAACGCAACGGGAAGATCAAAGCAAGTATCTTCACAACAATTACACCCATCCGAACGTTCCTGATCGTAATGGTGGTCATTTTTATCACACGATTGAACGCTTACTTTAAACTCATGGCATTTGCCATCCGACCCTTGCGGTTCGATGGCGAAATGCCCCCCTTCCGCCAGACACAGAACCAAGCTGCCGCCGGGATTCAGCAAGAGAATATAAACAATGAATAACCAGTTAAAATATCGTTTCACGTCAATCGCTCTAGTATACAAATTTAATCTATTATATCGTATCATGATTAACCCACTTGTCAAATATATCAATCAAATCGAAAAAAGTATATTATGCGTATGCCTACCTGAATCTTTTTCACCGGGGGGATATGGTGAGTCCACCCTGCGATGATCTCCTCGGTAATACCATGATGGCAATTGCCTGGGCAATACCAATTTAATGGAAAGCTTAGGATCGCCATTCTGGCGATACGGCGAACCTCGTTAAAGGCCTCAACCTGTTTGCCTTGCAGATGCTCCCAGACTTGCAGTGCGATAAACAAATCATAAGCCTGATCTTCAATGGGCCAGGGTATCTCAGTGGCGTTATGTTGATAGGCTAAATTGGGGAAATTGGGCGAAACATCCATCACATCAGCCCCGTAAACAAGAGGTTGTTTATAAGCCCCCAATTCAAGAACCCGGTTAAATTCCAGGTTATTAACGATATCGATGACTTTCTTGAAATAGGTCCAGCGATCTTCCTTATAATAGGAATCCTGCTCTCCAAGTTTTTTAAACTGCGCATAGGTCAAGGTCTTGATGGTTGAAAAATCGAGAAAGGTAATCTCATAAGTCAAATCTTTACCCGCCAACGGATGGTTTCCATCCAGCATTATTTGCGTGTCTGAAATCCGCACAATACGAAAGGGAATTGATTCACCATTGGACTTTTGAATTTGGACTGCCTGGCCAATCCGTGGATTCATTTCAGCAGGCAATTGGGCGCGTGGAACCACTTTTACCAACCCGCGATGATGTGGACCATAGGCTTCACTGGCAGGAATCCGAATGGTTTTATGCTCTCCAGGATTCATTCCAATGAGTGCGTCTTCAAATCCACGAATGATTTCATGATCACCAATGGTAAAATGAATGGGTTCATCAGCCGGCGTTTGATGAAACACCGCCCCGTCATCCAACTTTCCCACGTAATGAACCTTGACGGTATCTCCTGGTTTCGCCGCTGGCATATGATCCCTTCTATTTAAGGGGGATTCGCTTTTCCCAGATTTTATAGAGGTCACTCCAACCGATCAAATGGACATTGTGCTCTTTTATAAAGGCCCTCATGGATGGACTGGTAAAGATCTCATAATCGGCAATTCGCTGCCGGTATGAATTGGTAATGGCTTTAATCTCCTGAGAATCATCCGCCAAATGGATGATCAATTGCGACACGCCCGGTTTTAAACTGGTGATCACGTTACGATAGTATTCTTCCGCCTCTTCAACAGGGGTATCCTGGATCGAGTAAAGTCCATCCAACATCGGTACACCGCGCTTTAAAAACAGATCCACCATGGCTTTGGCTTCGGGGTTGTTGAATATCGAAGTTCCCCAGCGGCCAAGGATTTGAGGAGTCGGTTTAACCAGCATAAAAGGAATGTTGTATTCTTCCGCCAGTTCCAGTGTCGCTTTAAGGTAGTCAAAGCGTGCGAACAAGGTACCCATGTGGGAATCCAAATGAGTCGGTTTGATCCCAAACGCCAATGCCCGTTCAATTTGTGCTTTTATTTCTGCTTTGACTTCCTCGACATCGGCTGAACGTGCGACTGAACCAACGCCATGAAACATAAATCCGCTTGGATCAAATAATCCTTGTACTTTCGATTCATGGGCCACTGGCTTCCAGCGAAAGTATTTCCATTCTGAGGTGAGGGTTAAATGAAGGCCAAGGTCGGCTTCAGGATGCTGGCTGGCATAATCGGCAATCTCAGGAAACCAGGGGCAGGGAACCATAATACTGGCTGAAGTAACAATCCCTTTTTCAAGGGCATCGATGGTGGCAACATTGGCTGAATGGCACATCCCCGCATCATCAGCATGAATAATCAGCAGTTTGGCATCGGCCGGGTAGCCCAACTGCTCTGCAATGGTTTCAGCATAAAGCATCGGTGAGAATCCCATCACTCCAATAGCTATAAAACACAATAGAATTGTCGGTCTTTTCATGGCATCCACTATCCTTTCCCCAATTTTCAGCCCATTCAATCATATGTTAGATTAAAGATCGATATTCGGATCATTTTCATAGGCTGAACCGATGTGACATAAATGATTCAAGGTTTCTGAGAATAACTCATAAAGGGATTCCAATCGGCTGATATCACGAATCTCTTCAGGAACCATAAAATACAATTCATCCACCCCACCGGGGAAGGATTCAGAAAACCATCCTTCATCGTCTTTGACTTCGAAATAAATAGATGGCTGGGCCTGGATCAATTCGCGAATGCGCAAATTGGAGAAGAGTGATTTGACTTTATCTTCATTATTTCCTTTGATGATGAATTTTTCATCAAATTCGGGATATCCGACCTCAATATCCTGCATTCCAAACAACTTTTTAATTTCACTGAAGATTCCTTTGCGATAAATCGTAAAGCGAAATCCATCCTTGTTAATATAAGGTGCACGAATCCGAGTACAGAAAAAGTGATCGTGCTGGGTATCAATGCGATGGGTATCCAAGGTTACGGTCCAATCATTTACCTTGGCGACCACTTTTCCACCCGACCATGCCCGGCCTTCGATAAACTCACCACCAATCTTATCGCAAAGTTGCTTCCATACCTCGTCCTTACTGGGTCCATAAATCGATTTTAAAAATTCCATGTTCGAAACTCTTCCTTAAAGATGTATGTCTTTTTGAGATGATTCAATATGTTTTTTACTCTCAACCTTCCTATCTGTAAATGGCTTCGGAAACGTAGAGAATTGTGTATGATTAAATATATATGCTTTTTTAAATCACCTCGAAACATTCCATCTTGTCAAATTCAAATAAAAGATTGCTAGATTATGAATGAAAAGAAACTATAATCAAACTTAATGAGAGCATTACACATTATGGTTTGCATCTCAAAAGCTTTAAGTTAAATTATTTTAAGAAGTTAAACCACTTGTTAGCACAACATGGCTTAATTTTCCATTGACAATCAAAAACAGATATGTTAGATTTGGCACGATTTTTATTACCCTCTTTAGTGAATTTGAACGATATTGACGTGCCTGACCAACACTGAAATAACACAAGAAAAGGTAAAAGGTTTTAATGGATCAACGCCTTCAACTTCAGCAAAAAATGTCTCAGCGGCTAATCATGACGCCGCAGATGCAGCAATCCATCCAACTGCTGCAACTTTCAACCCTCGAGCTTTCGGAATTGGTGCAAGAGGAAATGGCAGAGAATCCCATGTTGGAGGTTGAAGAGTTTGTTGATCAATCTGACGGAAGTTCCGAAATGGAAGAACCCAGCCAGAATGAAGACCTTCCCACTCACGATATGGCCAAAGAAGGTTATATCGACCTCGATGAAAACTGGAGCGATTATTTCACCGACAGCAGTGACTTGGGCCAGGTTGGCAGCGGGACGTCGTACAGTGTTGAAAATGAAGACGAAAACACGCTTCAGATTGCAAAAGAAGAATCGTTAAAGGATCATCTTATTTGGCAACTTGGCGTCTCTGCCATTGATGAAACGGATTATGCCATTGGTGAATACCTGATTGATCAATTGGATGAAGAAGGCTACATTACCCTTCCACTGGAAGATGTGGCAGAAACCATGGATGTCAGTGTGGATCGAGTGGAATCGGTATTGAGCGTTATTCAAGGATTTGATCCTCCAGGTATTGGTGCACGCAATCTGGCGGAATGCCTTGAAATTCAATGCCGGCATTACGATATAGACGATGACGACATAATTGAAGTGATCCGGCACCACCTTGATAATTTGGAACGGCGCCGGTACAAAGACATCGCCCGCGCACTGGGTGTAACGGACCAGCATGTTCAAGAGATTGCCGACATTGTTAAAACCCTGGATCCCCGTCCAGGACGGCAATATGAACCAACCACGGTCGAATATGTCACGCCAGATGTATTTGTTGAGAAAGTGGATGGCCAATGGCAAGTTCGCGTTAATGATGAAGGAGCACCTCCTCTCCGGATCAGTCGAAAATACCGTGAAATGCTCCATAATAAAAACGGTATTTCCAACGAAGAATATGATTTTATCAAGAAAAAATTCCAATCCGCCATTTGGCTTATGCGCAATATTGAACAGCGCAAACAGACCTTATACAGGGTAACTCGTGCGATTGTTGACCGGCAAATTGAATTTTTGGAAGAAGGCCTAACAGCCCTCAGGCCGCTCAAATTACGAGACATAGCCGATGAATTGGGTATTCACGAAGCGACTGTTTGCCGGGTTGTCAACAAAAAATATTTACAAACTCCTCGTGGTCTTTTTGAATTAAAATATTTCTTCTCAACCGGGTTGGATGCCACCGGGCGGGATGAAATGTCGGCCAAAAGCGTTATGGAAATCATTCGCAACCTTATTGAAGACGAAGACACGAAAAAACCACTTTCTGATCAAAAGCTTACCGAAATTCTTCATCGTGATTACAATCTTAATATCGCCCGCCGCACGGTGGCAAAATACCGTGAAAAAATGGGCATTCTTCCCACCAGTAAGCGTAAGCGAGTATAAATCAACCACCTATCATCCTCTGGTCAATCCCCAACACAATGTGGTATGCTTCTTTAAATGGTATTCAATCTTCGTACATTACTTAAAGGAGCGCCACACTCATGATGCATAACCTTCCTATCACACGTCGACACCTGTTAGCTGGCAGTGGAGCCATTGCACTTTCCAGTGCTTTGCCTGTTCCATCATCTATTGCAAAAAACCATTCAAATGATTCTTTTCGAGGTTTAAAAGTCGGGTTGGCCTCGTATTCAACCCGCAAATTCACTTTGGACCAAACCATCGAGATGCTGAAAGATTGTGATGTTCACTATGTCACTTTAAAAAGTTTTCACCTACCAATGGATTCCACAACCGAAGAGCGAAAAGCGGTTGCGGAAAAATTGAAAAACAATGATATTCACCTGATGGGTGGTGGTGTAATATCTTTAAAAAATGATGAAGATCAGGTTCGTTCTGCCTTTCAATATGCCAAGGATGCCGGGATGCCGGTTATGGTATCCGCCCCTGAAATTGAAGCCCTTCCCATCGTGCATGAAATGGTGAAGGAATTTGACATCAAAGTCGCCATCCATAATCATGGCCCGGGAGACAAGCGCTATCCCTCACCGTTGGATGCCTATCGCCATGCGCAAAAATATGATAAACGTATTGGTATATGCATAGATATCGGTCATAGCGTGCGCTGGGGCGATAACGAAATCGAAATCATCCACGCGGTTCGTGACCGGCTCTATGACTTTCACATCAAGGACGAAACCGCACGTGCCCCTGAAGGCAAAACCCTCGAAGTAGGCCGGGGTGTAATCGACATCCCCGGTGTGTTAAAAACCTTGTTGGACATCAAGTTCGACGGGCATCTCGCCCTGGAATACGAAAAAGATGCCGATGATCCCTTACCCGGTATGCGCGAAAGTTTTGGCTTTATTAAGGGTGTGCTAGCGGTTATTTAGATTTGGATAGCATAACAGGCCCGTTGGGACATTTTTTTGTTCGGTAAATGGGTTATCCGGGCTGTTAGGTTGATTCCTTTCGTCTTTACTTTCTAAAACTTGAGTGAGGGTTGGGTGAAGCGATCGATTTTGTTTCTTTTTGTTGGTTGAAGATTTTTTTTTCCTGCTTGAGCGTGTTTCATCCATAGGCGCATCGGCAGGTTTTTTCTTTTTCAACGTATGGTATTGCCGCATGAAGGACAAGAAAAGGCGATGCAGGGCTTGCACTTTGGATTGCATGATGTCTTCGGCCTTCATTAATTCTTCGTCGATGCGTTTGATGATACGCATGGTGGATTGAAGTGCGGTTGTTTCAAATGTCTCGATTTCTTGTAGAATATCCTGGGCGATCATGGTTTAATTTCCTCCAAAAATATGGATGATTAAATATGCTGCAATGGTGATACTGCAAATTTTGTGCCAATACTGAACATGCGTTCAGTATATGGTTTAAATCTTTTGAGTTAGAAGGGAGGGATTTATAAAGGGGATTAGGGCTTTTTATGTACAAGCGATTGAATTATATATTGGAGTTAAAAGTGAATTTCATGGTAAAATAAGTTTGTCCAGATTGAGGTGATTTGTAATGTGGATGTATAAGCTAGAGAAATAGAATCAACTTAGCCATCGAATTACTGAAGGAAGATCAAATAATGACAGTTAAGACAATGGCGGATGAGAAAAAATATGATGTTTTCCTATCTTATTCTTCCAAAGACAGGGAATGGGTTAAGCAATTTGTGAATGCCATTCAGGAATCAGGACTCACTGCATGGTTTGATGTTGCTGATATCCCTCCCGGGGAACGATGGGAAGATCATATTCAAAAGGCTCTGCGGGAAAGTACCATATTAGTTCTGATTATGAGTCCGGACAGCATTAAGAGTCCCTGGACTTACTTTGAACTTGGTGCGGCGATTGCTGATCAGAAGCGTATTATTCCCGTTCTTACTCAGGAAATGGACTGGCGAGATATTCCTACACCTCTTGCTCGGCTTCAGTTTCTGAAAGAATCATCACCGTGGGAAGCTGGTGTGCAATTGGCACAAGTTGTTTCCCAATCAAGAGGAACGAATTCAAAGCAATGAACCAATTAGGATCATTCGTTAGCTCGCATTTCATTCAGGTTCCCTGTCCATTGGAGTTGGCCCCGTAATTTCCTTATGTTAAATTGACTTTTTAATTGCACCAACAATTTCAATCCTTCTTCGATCGTATCTTTTTTCGTTTTCAGGCCGGATACTTTTTTTTATTTTACAATTTCAATAATAAAGTTTATGAGTATTATTTAAATTAGTGTATAATCTCTTGTGAATTTGATGCAACATGGGTGTATGCAATGACGTCTGAGGGTAAATGGTCAGCCATTTGAAGTTCCATTCCCCTCCCAAGATTGGGAGGGCTAGGGGAGGGTTGATAAGAAAGCCTTAAGTGTAATCCTTTAGCCCCCCCCTAACCTCCCCCATTTCATTGGGGGAGGAATAGTGGGGCCAATTATAGGTTTTTCCTTGTTTTCCACTTAATATGGATGACATGTTACGTCTGAGGAAGGTAAAATATTAAATATTGTGAGTCCGTCTGGTGAAGACACTTGGGTGGCAGGGCAGATTGCTTGTGGAATAGCAGACCGGGGTGCTGATGCTTTTCTTGATGTTGTGCATGAATGGGTTGTTCCAGTTACATCATGGTCTCATGATTCACATATCTTCCACTCCTTCGTTGACCCTATTTCATCAAAGCGGGATAGTTTAATGCGTAGACACAGGAGCAATGAATGAAAGGTTATTTAAGAACAATCGTATTTGGCATCGTAATTTTATTATCAATTCACACACTGGCGGCGGCTCAGGTGAGTACATCTGTATCATCAGTGACTCAGACTCCGACTGTCAAACCGTCAGAAGAAATTATAAAACCAGATGAGATTATTAAGCGGATTGAACAGAAACAAGAAAGTCTGGTCAAAGAAATAGAAAAAGTACAAAAAAGTGAAGTGGTTGGTTCAGCGACTCAAGTTGAACAAATAAAACCGATTATTGAGCAGCATGTAAAAACCCTGGAAGCAATCCATTCGATTCATAGCCAACAAACTGTGGCATTGAACCGCCATATTTCCTTACAAACGCAACAAAAACAATATGCGGATGAATTGGCCAATTTTAAATCGGGTTCGATAGATAAAAAGGTTTCTTATATTGAATTGGACCGAACTCGGGAAGAGTTAAATGTTGAATCACTGCGAGGGGAAACCCTGAACACAAAGATTCAATTGGCTCAGTCATCCCTTAATCAGGCCAAAAAGACCTATAAGGAAAAACAAACCAAGGTCCAACAACTCAATGCTCAGCCGGAAGCCGAAAGAGGGACCACCTACCCCTATCAATCAGCCCTGGCAGAAGCTGAAGTTCGGCTAGCCACTGAAACTCTTTTTTTGCACACCATTGAAACCAAAAACGAGGAGAGAGCAAAATCCGTTTATCAGACCTATCTAGAATTACTAAAACAACGTATCGACTATATGGAAAAGCATGCAACCTTTTCCTTTGAGGATCTTGGAGCTCAGCAAAAACGAATTGATAAGGATATATTCTCTATCAATCAGGAATTAAAGAAACTCAAAGACCAACAATCCGTGCTTCAAAATTTGTTATCCAATGTTCAAAATCAACGTGTCATGGCCCAGGGTGACAAACAGAGAGTATTGGAAGCGGAAGAAAATGCGCGACGCCATGAGGTTGAATCTCTACAAACCAAAATCGATCACCTGACGATCTATTTAGTCATGTTGGAGGACCAAAAAACAGCATGGCAACGGCGATATTCAATATTCAATTTTGATGTTGAAAAATCAGAATTGGATAAATGGCGAAGCGAAACACGGGAGAAGATCACCACATTAAACAATCAAGAGCAGATTTTAACCTTTCAGATCAATGATTGGCAAAACCGGCTTATTACATTGAACAACACCATTACCACAACGACTGATGCGCCGGAAGGTTTGGTGCCTTGGTTAACACGGTATCAAAAAAGCCTCCAGCAGAGCATTGAGGATCTGCGCACCCACCAGCAACGAATCGAAAGTACCCGACGTTTATTAAACAGGTTAATTGATGAGATCAACGAGGATACGGCCAAATTAACCCTGCAAGAACGCATTCGCATTATTCTTGACACGGAATATTATCACAATCGATTAACGACATGGCTTTATGCTCTAATCACTGCGGTAATTTTATTTTTCATCTTTCTCTTTATCCGGCGCATGCTGGTTGCCCGGCTTCAGCATTTTGCCAATAAAGACAAGAATTCGTTGGCCAATTTTTCGGTAGTCAGCATACAAAAAACCCATCCATTGTTTTTATTCATATTGGCTATCTACTTGGCTTCACTGATTTTGACGATTGATCAAAACATCCGAAAAGATTACTTGAATTTTATTTTGCAGGTTGCCTTGATAATTCAGGGAGCCATTTGGATTAGTATCTTTGTTCGCACTTGGATTTTCCGTTTTTTATTAAGAAAAACCAAGCGGGATGAAGCCAGTTTGGGTGCCATATCCATTTTCAATTTCATCAGTCAGATGGCCATCTGGTCCATTACGGTCTTGCTTGTTTTACAAAGCCTGGGGCAGGATGTCACCACGCTGATTGCCGGTTTGGGAATCGGTGGTGTGGCGGTGGCATTGGCCTTACAAAATATATTGGGGGATCTATTCTCTTCCCTTTCCATTGTTCTTGACCGGCCGTTTGTGGTGGGGGATTTCATTATCTTCGATAATTTCACCTTTTTGGGAACCGTTGAACAGATTGGAATTAAAACAACCCGTATTCGAAGTTTAACCGGCGAACAAATTATCTGTTCCAACAGCGATTTATTATCCACACGTATTCGGAATTTTAAACGGATGCGTGAACGCCGGGTGTTGTTTCAAATTGGTGTGGTATATCAGACCTCCGCGGAGCAGCTGCAAAAGATACCCACCATGATCCGGGAGACTATTGAAGGGATTGATCAAACCCGTTTTGATCGTGCTCATTTCAGCAAATATGGGGACTTTGCCCTCATTTTTGAAATTGTGTATTATGTGTTGGATCCGGATTACAACTTATATATGGATATTCAGCAGCGGATCAATCTGGAAATCTTCAATAAATTCAAACAGGAAGGTATTGAATTCGCTTATCCAACGCAATCCATCTTTTTGGAGAATTTCACCCAACCCCGGCCACCGGCAGAAGGATAAATTCCATCGAACTTTTTTCATGAGTTAGAAGGTATAAACTATCCCCATACAAACGTGATATGCGAAGGGAGATTTCCGATGACCTGGCAACACCGAAATTACAAATATATACCACTTTTACTTATCATCCTAATTGCAGCTTGCGCGACGGCTCCTTTAACTGAGCGACGGCAACTGATTCTTTTGCCCAACTCGCAACTGGTGCAATTAAGTTTGCAATCTTATCAAGAGGTATTAAAAAACGCGAAGATCGTCACTGATCCCAAATTACGTGCTCCGATTGTTCGCGTTGGGAAGCGCCTGGCTGCTGCCACGGAACAGTATTTACGCAGCCAAGGTTTGCCTACCGATCATTACGATTGGGAATTCACCCTTATCAAAGATGATGACACGATTAACGCCTGGGCGATGCCGGGTGGTAAGATCGCCTTTTATACGGGTATATTGCCAATCACTCAAAGTGATAAGGGAATAGCAGTGGTTATGGGCCATGAAATTGCTCATGCCATTGCCAATCATGGTAACGAACGGCTTAGCCAGGGATTACTGATTGAACTAGGGGGAGCGGCTTTATCCTATGCGCTGGAAGAGCAACCGCAAAAGACAAAAGATATGTTTCTTCAAGCGTATGGGGTGGGAAGCCAGGTTGGTGTGTTGCTGCCATATAACCGCATGCAGGAATCGGAAGCCGACCGGATTGGACTCACTTTGATGGCGATGGCGGGTTATGATCCCCGGGAAGCCATTCCCTTTTGGCAGCGCATGAACCAGGCAAGCGGCGGCAACCAACCTCCTGAACTGCTTTCCACCCACCCGGCACCGTACAGCCGAATCGAGAACATAAAAAAGTACCTTCCTGAAGCCATGCCTATCTATCAGGCCAATCAATAAGAAAGGTTTTTTATAATGCTAAAAAAGATAAAACTTATCATTATTTTAGCCATACTCATCATTGTGTTGGGCGGTGGGGCGTGGTTTTTTGGAACACACACCATTGTCAGAACCGATAAAGAGCATGTCCTATTGGAAAAAGATTCATTTAATTTTCAACATGTTTATCTTGATACGCGAGAATGGAGCATAAGTGATTATGCCGATCACCCTGAAGTCCTTAAAGGATTAATAGCAAATGGGTATGACGAGTTAAAAGAGAATCTTAAACAATCGGAATTGGGTGAGAAGATCAAGAAGTTGGGTGAAACGCTAAAAGAGATTACTCAATAAGTTGTTTATTTGTAGACTTGTTCAAGATACTAAAAGAAAAAAGGTTCCGCATATGAAATACCTATTTTCATATTTCCCAATTCTCGTTGGCGTTTTTCTTCATGGTTGTGCTTCCAGCACGTTGGTCACCCCGATTGGCAATATTTCTTATGAGCCCAGTCTATCACCGGTTGTTGGGATCGATGCTGGTGGCAGCGGTAGTGTGGGTGTGGGATTGGACGGAAATCCATTGAAAACTGGAGATTCCATTTATGTCAACACCGACCAGAATATTAAAAACTTGCACTCTGTATCCGAGCAGTTTCTCCCCCAACCCATTGAAATGGAAGATCTTCAATTCTCTACTACAAGCAATCCTATCATGCTGGAGCAATCCTCATCACATTGGATTAATGCGGCCACTCCGCCTATCGATAAAACCGTTGAGTTTTTCCCCAATCGCGTAAAATCGTTAACCAAGCAAAAAGAACTGACGTTACTTACGATGTGTGTATACGGTGAAGCCCGGTCGGAATCGTACCAAGGGAAATTAGCGATCGCCTCGGTGGTGATGAATCGAGTATCAATGGGTGGGTGGTATGGCAATTCTGTGAAAGAAGTGATTTTGAAGCCGTATCAGTTTTCCTGCTTTAATCGCAGAGATCCCAATTTTCCAAAATTATTCAAACCACAACAGAAATTATGGAATCTCTGTTTTAAAGCGGCCTGGAATGCCTATTCAAAGTTGAGCCAGGATCCAACCGAGGGGGCTAATCATTATTGCCGTCATGATATTTCTCCACCTTGGATAAAGAGGATGAAAAAGACCAAGCGTATTGGTGATCATGAATTCTTCCGTTTTCCCCAACAGGCCATGAAGGATGTGTGGGAAACGTATTCAAGCACACCAGCAATCATGCAGACTATATTGCAAAATAAGGAATGGCAAAATGAGTTTCATAAGATAGATTACTTAATCCGAACACATCAAGGCACACTAAAAGAACCGGTTGAAACACAACCCATGCAAGTTTCATACATTCATTAAGCATCGGGTGAAGCATGACACACGAATCAAAAAAAGCAGCTCATACTGAAAAACAAACAGATACCACCATTCCCACCGCTCCTGGAGAGGAACCCAAAAAGCAACGCAGCTGGTGGCAAAATGTGGTTTTGAATGCATTGTTGATGTTTTGTAGCAGCCTATTTGCTGTAATCCTGTTTCTCATTATCGGAGAGATATGGATTCGCAGCCAGGAATTACCTGCTGACACAGGCAGCATTTATAAAATCCGTGAAGACAAACTTCCCTTGGTTGTGCTAAAACCAGGAGCTCAGGAAATATCGGGTGGTGCGCCGGTACGCATCAATCAACTGGGATTTCGGGGAGAGGAATACAGCCTGAAAAAGCCAGACGAAACATTACGGATTATTGCGTTGGGTGATTCATTTACCTTCGGTGCTGGTGCGCCTGAAGAGGTATTATTTACCACTTTATTGGAAAAACGTTTGAACAAGAAACTCGAAAAACCGGTGGAAGTACTTAATCTGGGAGTTTCTGACTACAACACGGATGATGAATTAGCACGTTTAAAGAACCTGGGATTGAAGTTAGAACCTGATACTGTACTGCTCTTTTATGTTTTGAATGATATTGAATTGAAAAATGAATATCTTGAATCAC
>CAZFER010000058.1:0-40155 GCA_964517495.1 uncultured bacterium
AATGACGCCAGTGTATGGAGGCGATAACATCGCTGTTTCATGCTCTTTTATTTAATCTTCCAAATCCCTATACATCGCAAATAAAAATTGAGATAATGTATCGATCTCCAGATACTTAAACATAATTCATAAAAAGGAATAAATCATGTTAATTCATTCTCAATGGGCAAAAACCATCGGCCATTCTCTCATTTTGTTTGTATTCATCTTTATCCATTCACTGAATGCGCAGGCCCTCGACAAAGCCCGCCTGGTAATCCTGGCCGATATGGGGAACGAGCCGGATGAAGAACAACAAATGGCGCATATGCTTACCTGCTCCAATGAATTTGATCTGGAAGGTCTGATTGCTGTCACCGGCAAATACCTCAGAAATAATCCCAGACCTGATTTATTCCACCGTTTAATCAATGGCTATGCAAAAGTGGTTGAAAACTTGCGAAAGCACGCCGACGGCTGGCCTGATCCTGAATATCTGCATCAAATCACAAAAGCAGGGCAATCCAAATATGGAATTGACGACGTTGGCAATGGCAAAAGCAGCCCGGGTTCCAACTTGTTAATCGATGTCATCACTAAAAACGATCCCCGCCCGGTGTACATCGTCATTAACGCGGGCTCCAATACCCTGGCTCAAGCATTGCACGATTACCAAGCTAACCATACAACAGAAGAAGTCGATGCATTCATAGCCAAATTACGGGTATTTGAAAATGGCTCACAAGACAACTGCGGTGCAGTTATTAATCATAAGTACCCTAAAATCCATTGGATACGCAGCAATTACCAAACCTATTGCTATGGCGGCCCCTCCAATGACGGCAGCCCTGATAAACTTGGCAAATTAGGCCCTCACACCTGGAAACCTTACGCCTACAGCCATATCGGCCAACACCAATGGGCACTGGAACATATCATCGCTCAGCATGGTCATCTGGGCCGATTATTCCCACTCCGGCTTTTCGGCAACGGTACACTGGGCTTTCTTGAAGGCGGAGGAACCATCCCCTGGATGGGATTAGTCCAAAAAGGCGTCACCGATATGGATCATCCCCATTGGGGAGGATGGAGCGGACGATATACACGAGAGAAAATTAAAAACGTGTGGTCACGCCACAAAGACATTAAACCGGATGAAAAAGCCTACTCACCATTCTATGTCTATTGCGATGCCATCGATCAATGGACCGACCCAGAATCAGGCATAACGTACAATAATGAATATGCCCCCGTCTGGCGTTGGCGGCGATCCATGTTCAACGATCAGCAATGCCGTATGGATTGGTGCGTAAAATCCTATGAAGAAGCCAATCATCATCCCATAGCCGCTTTTAATGGTAACAAAGACGATGCTATCGTATTCTTATCAGCCAAACCAGGCGACTCAATTCAATTGGATGCCTCATCTTCAACAGATCCCGATGGTGACCAGCTGGAATACCATTGGTGGATGTACAAAGAAGCTGGCACGTATCCAAAAGAAATCACCATCAACAACGCAAATCAAAATAATGCACAAACCACCATACCCAACGATGCCGGTGGAAAACAGATTCACTTCATTTTGGAGGTAAAAGACAACAACAGCATTGCCTCACTCTATGATTTCCGCAGGATTGTTATCAATGTAAAATAATATTACCCCGGCACGGGATAAAATGGATTATGAGTTCGGCACAGAGAAATTAGGCTGGAGATACTGGCATGGTTGAGAAGAAGAAGGCAAATCTCACCAAAAACAAATCCATCGCCACGACAATCCCCTCTGGTATGTCGTCAAGAAAGAATTTTAAATTTGATAATAATATTTTTCTTTTTGTTTCAACAATTTATCAAATATTCTAAAACATAATTAAAAATCCACTGAAAATAGCATATTGTATGGTATAAAAATTGCTTTTACAAATATTGTGATAACCATGATCAAAGATGTCATTTCTGAACAGTATAATGAAGAGTATTAAAATGAAATTACCTTTGATGGTGTGTTTGAAAAATTCAAGGATAAAAATTCCTTAAAAATTCAAAATAAATGAGGAACTTGGTGTATTAACGTGGGAAGACATCATAGATATTGCTCCTGAAACGATCTACGCAGAGGCTACCAACACTCCTTTACCCAATTGAATGAATTCGCAAGAAACTCACTCAGTAAACTGAAGATAATATGAAATTTTAATTAGAAATAAATAAAATCCATAAACAATATTTTTTTGAAATTATTTTAATCTTTATGCTAGATTAATTTACAAAATGTGATATAATATTAAAGACTGATTTGTAGTAGTTGTTTCGAATGTGTTGTGTTTAGAATCTTTATGTAAGATCCATGCATTATGGATGTAATGAGGATCATTCTTCCCCCCAGGATGATCTGTGATACCGTTCTTTAAGGTTGATAAAATGAGTTATTAGAATGTCCTACTGTTTCGAAACACTTAAAAACACTTACTTGCCATAAGGGATCCGATCAATCAGTTTTGATTTTTTTCTAATGGCACCTTGGTTTCGGACATGAACAGCAATTCAAATAAACTCACAATTGTTGATTATTGCGATATCCTCCAAAAAAATCACAGTATCGAGGAATTGGAGTCTATCTACAATCAAATCACTGAATCGAATGAAGACGAACTCGATGAAGAAACCAGAGAACAATATCCGATTATCTCCGATATTTTCAACAAACTGGAAACAGGAATGGACATGCGTGAAATCATTCGCGAAGCCATTCATTACAAAGTCAAAAGTTCCTACAAACACCAGGAAGTATTCAAACGAAGAGAGGCGTTCGAACAATCAGAAGAAAAGAAAAAAGAACTCTATGAGATTTTCGACAATTTAAATCAACACATTCAAGGAAAATCAATTGAAGAAGTCACTGCTTTTTTTGCCTCACTCAAAGATATCATGGGGCAAATTTGCATGCAACAAACCTCAGGTGTTATCGTTGTAAAAACAAAACTTTCCGATTTCCTGAGCCTCCCAAAAACCAACTACTCCCGCACATCAATCCTTAATCAGGATATGTTCATTATTTTCTCGCCTGAAGAAATTACCGCCATGCAAATGAAAGTGGTTGAATTGGATGAAAACGATGCCCATCGCCCATTGATTACCGCAATCCTCGATCAAGCGTATGACACGGTCCATTTCAACGAACTAAGCGGCCAGCTTGTCATTATGATGTCAAAATACTTCATCGAGAAACTTTACAAGGCGGGATTAAAAGATCACATTGAATTTATTGAATTCAGCCGGCAATTCGTACGTAACAAAAAAGCATTTGAAAAAGCTCTCCAGGACCTCGAGGATATCGAACAGCGAATTGAAAAGCACTTAAAGGATCGCCCAGTCTTGAATGAATTTCCAAAGTTTCTGCGCGCCTTATTACAAATTAAAATTGGCCTGATGGATAGCACATATGCTCAAAAAATTCTGATGAGTATCAAACTAAAAGGTCCTCAATACCTTAAAGCTAAAAAAGCAGTCTCCATCGATTTTGACCGATTCCCTGAATATCAACACCAGTTAATTCTTCGCCACAGTGCCAGTTTCTCACTTCAAAAAAAGATTTTGGCCTTTACCTTCAAGCAATTCGAAGCTGATTTCAAAGCGGTCTCCGACGAGTTAAAGAGTCTCATGGAAGACATCGAAACAGCTTCCGATAAATTAGATCCCAACTCAGATGAATATAAATCCAAACTTCTTAAAAAAGCAAACTTACAACGAAAATTGGAACAATCCCGCCGGGAATTGGACGTCGTGCGCAGCCAAATACGCTTGGTGGATATCCAACACAAAATGGCCAAAAAAGCCATCAAGCGAATCAATGAACGAAAGGCCGCCATCGAACAAACAGAAGTAAAAGCCCCCACAAAAATTGAGGTGACACCTAAAGTAAACGTCAATAGAATTCAGCACAAATCCGAAATGGTCTATATGTCCAAACGAAAAGGAAAATAAACAAACGTCCTATAACCCTGCCGACTTCACCACATATAAATTCACATGTTAATTGCATCAATTAGTTAGTGTTCAATACTTTTATGATATTCTTGAATTGATTTCATTTCCCCTTGCTCTTTCTTATAAGCGGCAATCCCTTCTGCCGCAGCCGATGCGGCGGTTAATGTTGTGATATAAGGAATCGCATATTTAATAGCCGTTTTGCGGATATACGAGTCATCATGTTTGCCATAGCGGCCAATCGGGGTGTTGATAACCAGTTGGATATTTTGATTCTTGATCTCATCCACAATATTCGGACGCTCTTCATATATCTTCCATATTCGTTCAGATGAAATCCCCTGGCTTTGTAAAAATTCATGTGTCCCGCCGGTTGCCTTGATCTTAAAGCCCAGGTCCACAAAACGTTTTGCCGTCTCCAACAAAATGGGATCGCTCTTATCCGCAATACTGAAAAGAACATTCCCTTCAACCGGCAATGTTTGTTTGGCGGCTGCCTGTGCTTTATAAAATGCCATGCCAAAGTTATCCGCCATTCCCAATACTTCACCTGTCGAACGCATTTCCGGCCCCAAAACCGGATCCACCTCTGGAAACATGGAAAAGGGAAAAACGGCTTCTTTTACCCCAAAATGCGGGATAGGGGAATGCTTTAAATCCATATCGGCGATTTTCTTGCCCAACATGATTTGAGTGGCTATCCTCGCCATGGGTATGTTGCACACCTTCGATACCAATGGTACCGTCCGCGAAGCACGTGGATTCGCTTCCAAAACATAGACTTTCCCTTCATGAACAGCATATTGCATATTCATCAATCCCACCACACCAAGTTCCAAAGCAATACGTCGTGTATAATCAGAAATTAAATCAATGTATTTTCCCTCTATACTAATCGGAGGAATCACACAGGCTGAATCACCCGAATGAATACCGGCCTGTTCTATATGCTCCATAATAGCGGGAATAAACACATCGGTACCATCACAAATGGCATCCGTCTCCACTTCCTTGGCATTTTCTAAAAACTTATCGATCAAGATAGGACGTTCCGGAGTCACATCCACCGCCGCCGCAATATAATCTCGAAGCATCGTTTCGTCATAAATGATCTCCATGCCCCGTCCCCCAAGGACGTAAGATGGCCGCAATATCAACGGATAACCTATAGCCTCCGCCGCAGCCAGGCCTTCCTCAAGATTCGAAGCCATACCCGCTGCTGGCATGGGTATATTGAGTTCCTCCATCTTCTGGCGAAACATATCACGATCTTCCGCAAATTCGATGGTTGCAGGAGAGGTCCCCAGAACCTTTACCCCATTCTGCTCTAATTCAGTGGCAATATTTAAGGGTGTTTGTCCCCCAAATTGGACAATAACACCATCCGGTTTTTCCTTTTCGTAAATACTCAAAACATCTTCAACGGTGAGAGGTTCAAAATAGAGTTTGTCTGAGGTGTCATAATCCGTCGATACTGTCTCTGGATTGCAATTAACCATAATGGTTTCCAAACCGGCATCCCTCACTGCAAAGGCGGCATGCACACAACAATAATCAAATTCAATACCCTGGCCGATTCGATTTGGTCCCCCACCTAAAACCATCACTTTACGATTTGAAGACGCCGTTGTTTGATCGGAGGCATTGTAGGTCGAGAAATAGTAAGCCGCATTCTCAACCCCCGATACAGGTACCGGTTCCCAACCTTCAACAATATTCAATGCCTTGCGCTGTTCTCGTATACTCACTTCGGGAATTCCCAACAGCTTTGCAAGATACTTATCCGCAAATCCATCTTGTTTCGCTTTAAGAAAAAGGGCATCCGGCAGTTTTTTACCTTTATAATTCAGTATTTCCTCTTCCAATTCCACCAGTTCCCTCATCTGTTCAATAAACCATGCTTTGATTTTGGTTTTCTCAAACAACGCTTTGACCGTTGCCCCTTTTCTAAGGGCTTCGTACATGATGAATTGGCGTTCACTGCTCGGTTCATTCAGCATAGTCATGAGTTCATCGAGTGGCTTGAGGTTAAAATCCTTTGCAAATCCCAATCCGTAACGCCCCTGCTCCAATGACCGTATGGATTTTTGGAACGCTTCTTTATATGTTTTGCCAATCGACATCACTTCTCCGACGGCACGCATCTGCGTTCCCAGTTTGTCTTCCGCATCCTTGAACTTCTCAAAGGCCCAACGCGCAAATTTAACCACCACGTAATCACCGGATGGCGTATATTTTTCCAACGTCCCCTCACGCCAATAAGGAATCTCATCCAGCGTCATCCCCGCCGCCAATTTGGACGAAATCAAGGCAATCGGAAATCCCGTGGCTTTCGATGCCAGTGCCGACGAACGTGAGGTTCGAGGATTGATCTCAATAACCACCACCCTTCCCGTTTCAGGATCATGCGCAAACTGGATGTTGGTTCCCCCAATAACTTGAATGGCTTCTACAATATTATAAGAATACTTTTGCAATCTTTCTTGCAAGGCGGGATCAATGGTTAACATCGGTGCGGTACAATAAGAATCACCTGTATGCACCCCCATTGCGTCAACGTTTTCAATAAAACAAACCGTGATCATCTGATTTTTGGCGTCCCGAACAACCTCTAATTCCAATTCCTCCCACCCCAACACCGATTCTTCCACCAAAATTTGATGAATCATACTGGCCGCCAAACCACGACTTGCCACAACGCGCAATTCCTCCACGTTATAAACCAATCCCCCCCCTGTGCCTCCCATGGTGTAAGCCGGACGAATGACCACAGGATAACCTAACTCATCAGCGATTTTCTCAGCATCCTCTACACTATAGACAGATTGACTTTTTGGCATCTCAATACCCAATTGATTCATGGTATTTTTGAACGCCGTCCGGTCCTCTCCACGCTCAATGGCATCCACTTGCACCCCGATTACTTTTACCCCATATTTTTCCAATACCCCTGCACGGGCTAATTCCGATGACAAATTTAAACCCGATTGCCCCCCGAGGTTTGGCAATAAGGCATCCGGCCGCTCTTTTTTTATGATTTCGGTCATTGCTTCAAGATTGAGCGGTTCTATATATGTCACATCAGCCATGCCTGGATCCGTCATGATGGTTGCAGGGTTGGAATTCACCAATACAATTTCATATCCCAAAGCCCTTAACGCTTTACAAGCCTGTGTTCCTGAATAATCAAATTCACATGCTTGACCGATTACAATTGGCCCCGAACCGATGATCATCACCTTGTTGATATCCTGAAGTTTGGGCATGGATTTTCTCTCCTTTAATCATTAAAAATCAAATCAAATTCCATGAATCAAAAATAATTTACGCATCCTATCACATTTGGATCAGCCTTGTTAAGCCATATGTATTGTCTTTATATCAATATAATCTCAAAACAATCCACTCCTCCTTAACATGCCTTTCCCCCCTTGCTAATCCTTCTCATCCCACTATTGTTCCATTCATCACAATTAGATAAACTTGATAAATTTGGTAACCTATATTTGAAACATCAACATTATTTTGCTATGGAGAAGTCCAATGAAAAAACACATCCCTATTATCACTTTCGCCCTTTTCTCATTCACCTCAGCCATCAATATTGATGCTCAAACAGTGAATTCCTATCCAGTCGTTGATACGGGCCAAACCCAGTGTTTTAACAACCATCAATCGATATCGTGTCCCTTCATGAACGAATCCTTTTACGGACAGGATTCCAACTACATCGGGAATCAACCCAACTACACCTTAAGCGGTGATGGCTTAACCGTATACGATAATGTCACCGGACTCACATGGCAACAAAATCCCGATCGCAACGGTGATGGCACGGTTACCGATCAGGCCACCAGCCTGATGTGGATGCAAAGCGACAGTCTCACTAACTATAACTGGCAGGAAGCACTCGAATATGCTGAACAATTGGAATACGCCGGTTACGACGACTGGCGTTTGCCCAATATTAAAGAATTGCAAAGTATCGTCGATTACACCCGCTCACCTGACACCCACAATTCCGCCGCCATTGATCCAATCTTCAATACAACCGCAATCATTAACGAAGCAGGCGAAACTGATTTTCCCGCTTATTGGAGCAGCACCACCCATGTCACCTCCAATGGCATGGGAGCATCGGGATGCTATGTATCATTTGGGCGATCTCTGGGTTATATGAATGGCACATGGCTTGATGTACACGGTGCCGGTTCACAACGTAGTGATTAAAACCGGCGATCTTTCAGATTATCCCACCGGCCACGGCCCTCAGGGAGATGCTATCCGCATTTATAACTATGTCCGCTGTGTCCGCACCACAACCATACAAGCCCCCGTTGCAGAATGGCAAATCTATCAATAAAGCAACATTCATATTGTGAATAAACAAGAAAGGAGCGGATATTATGTCCGCTCCTTTTTTACATGTGTTATCCAATTAACAGAGTTAATATAAGCTCCACTCACTGATACCAGTTTCTACAGGAACAACAACCCGGAAATTGTCAAAAAACACCAGCAAGCCCTCATTGGCTTCATGATTATTCGTCGAGAACCAGATGGTTAACGAACCATCCTGATTCTGTATGGATTCAGCATGAGGTCCCATATCCACTGTCCAGGTAATGGTCGACCAAGCATCAACCGCATTTTGATAAGAGGCTTCTGCCAGCTGATCCCAACCACCACTATCAGTTTGGATAATCAATGCGCTTTGTGGACCCCATTCAGGCGGCGTTTCATTTACCCGCGCATCAAGCCAAATTTCTCGCACTTCATCCCAGCGGTTAAAATCATCTTGCGCATTAGCGGTATGGACATTGGTAGCCCATCCAGAGGTCAATGGAAGAGTCATGTAATTACTACCTTCAGATGGGGTTACTTCTCCCTCACCAGGTAAAACAGGCTGAACACTTTCATCTTCTGTCGTCCAACCCGCCGTAAGGCCAGTATCCGGATCGGTTTCATTGAATCCATAAACCAACGTGGATTCCACTTCTGGCGTTCCAGCTGGACGCTCGAAATAAATATTATCGACATAAAGTGAGCCATTTTGATCTGCCGTGCGAGGATTGATAAATCCTCCAATTGCCACGACTTCTTCCAACATACTTGAAGAAAGTGAACTGATATTCCAAACAAATTCAACCCACTCACCGGCTGTATCCGTGGATTGAAAACCCAGGTTGACATTTCCACTGTTAGCCGTCACCAGTTCAGCACGGATTTCATAACCATTATCGGGATCAGGAACTGAGCCGGGAATATAATAAACCCACATATGCAGTTCCGTCTTTCCGGAGGCATCAACAGCTTCAAAATCCAATTGAGCCCACTGCCATGTTCCACTGGAATTATCATACACTACATAAAGGGCCGCATCACCATCCTGTGCCTCAACACCTTCCTCAAAGACAGGCGATTCGACAAACGAATCGGTGATTGATCCGCCAGAATACTGGCCGGTCAGATCTTCAAAACTGGTCACGTCAACACGTTCTGCCTCTTGAGCCTGTACCATACTTCCAACAATGAGACCTACCATAATTGCTAAAATACTTCTTCTCATAAAACCTCCTGTAAATAAAAATCGCGGGAAACACAACTCCCTCCTAAATAGCATAAAACTAACATCGGCAAAATGCCAGTGTTATCAATAAAATAATACGTAAAATAAAATTCATTCGGTCATTGCATGGAATATATAAGATTAACTTTTCAAAAACCGCAAAAAATCTCTCAATCCAGGCTCAAAATAGATAGGATATTCGGTGGGATTATTTAAAGGAGTAGGCTCATCGATGATGGTGGGCTTCTCATAAATCTGCATCAATCCTTCGACCGACAACTCAGCCATTTCCAACAAAATTGAAACAATTGAAAAATCGGTCAGGCGGGAGGATTCAGCATGCAATTGCTTAACCAACCCCCCTCCATCGACCACATTGGTTACTCGATGAATACTCACCCCCAATTTTTCAGGCTGACCATTCACCACCGGCCAGAACCAACAAAAACGGCCACGGTAATCAGGCATAATACCGGTATGAACATTGATTATTCTTAAACCACTGTTTAGCCAACCCTTTCCAAGAATGGAGGTTCCCAAAACCACCACCAACGCAGGCTGAAACTGAAGAGCATATTCCAATGCTTTATGTTGATTAATTCGAGATACCGTTAAATCTGGTAGAAAATCGTCTTCAACATTCAACCTCTCGGCTAAACCGCGTTTAACCCTGTGATCGTAAAAAAGAATATAAAACAAGTAAAAAAGAAGTTTATCGAACTTCTTGCTTATTGAATCGTTCTTGCGATTAAAAGTTCGCTTCAAGGTCTGCCAGGGGGATTGATTTTCACAAATGAAACACGCGGGCAAAAAATCATTCTTAACCCGTGTAAGAATATACTGATTCACAATCCCGGGCGAATATAAAAAAACCGTTCTCATTCACACATTCCCACAGAATACAAATTCATTCACATCACCCCGCGAATCAAATAAGGCCCCACTCGGTTTGCCACAAACAACGGCAATTTTTTCCACATTGTCGTTGCAAACTGCACGAACGAACTATGGAAATTGGGGACATCATTAACATCACGAATATAATAATTATAGAACAATTGGACCGGTTCCGCCCCCCATGATTTTTTGTAGCGTACCGTGCCCTGATCCTTATGGCTGCGCCCCATATCAAACCACTCAAACCCCTCCCCGCAGGCATGTTTGATAATTTCCCAGTATAGAAAATTATTGGCTGAAAAACGGTTATATTGCTTCAGGGTTGCTGCATATGGATGATGAATGGTCTTGCCGATTTTCAACATCAATGCCGCCGAAATCGCTTCCCTGCCCTGATAGATCACAATCAATTCTGCCTGTTCACCTAAATGGTGTAAAATGTTTTGATAAAAACGCCTTGCATGCGTCGGGGTGCCCAAATCCCTCCATGCCCTGGAGATCACACCATAAAAGTCATCCAATAATTCCTGCCAGCCAAACCGGGCTTCAAAATCGTATTTCTGTGACTTGCGGGTTTGATTTCGAGTCTTTTGGTTCAGTTTTTCCTGCCAAATTGCCTCTACCCCATCCTTTAAATCCAGAACAAACGTATAAAAATCCTTATCCACCACAAATCCATCGATATGTTCAAACAAATTATCTCGCGTTTTGATCAAGAGATAATTCGATCCAACCTGATCAAACGTTTGCCTTATAAACTCTACACATTCGTCCAATACCTCATTTTCTTTATTAACCAATCCCCCATCGGTCAGATAAGGTGCAGTAGAAACAGCAGGTTTTCCAATAAACGAACCAGTCTCAAACAATACCAATCGAGAGTCATTCTTTTCAAAACGATGTTCGTTTAAACGGTATGTATCAATACACACACGGCTCCAGGCTTCTTGATTTCCCGGAAGTTCAATCATAAATCACTCTCCCAAGATGGTATGCCGTTTCCAATTCCATCGTCCGTTCAGGAGACAACAATTGATCACGCTCCCTATCGTCATCGAATTGCACGTCAGCGTCAATATCTGGATGGCCAGGATGCAGCATAACCTCAACAGTATCAAATCCTCGTGGTATACGCGCATGTTCAATATGAAAACGCTGAATACGGCAGCTATTCAAAATACTGTAAAAATAAGTATTTGAGCGTACTCGATAACAATAACCAAAATATCTCAATAAACAATATTTGATCAATCCCCCATTAGTCAGACATTGAGGCATCGCCGTGCGCCATGAATGAACCAACGATTCATTAATAATCCGAATCCGGGAGATTTTAAATTCACTTTTAAGTTTCATCGCCACTGAAAATAGCGCAGGAATGGTATGTATATGCCGATGGCTATCCACATGGGATACATCAAGTCCCTGCTTGAGCACAAAATCAATCTGGTTTCTCCATTCCAATTCAACCTGCTGTTTGACTTTTTGCCGATTTTTCCCCCAAAGCAACCGCATGAGTTCAGTAAATCCATACTTAAATCGCCCTTCTCCATCGACTAATAAAGATACCTCCTCCGGTCGGCTAATAGGCTGCCCGTAACATAAATTCAGATGAACACCAACATGAAGTTTACCTTTTCGCTCTTTCCCGATCTCGATGGCTTGTTCAATAAATTCGCCATTGCAAAGAATGCTGGTGTGAGTCACCCCCCCTTCCTCATTGGCTTCCTGCACCGCCTGATTCACTCCTGGACTGATACCAAAGTCATCCGCATTTACGATCCATTTTAAAGTTGATTTATTTGTTTCATATTCTGTAAGTGTAGTCATCTCACTAGCCATAAATGCATTCCGCTCGAATAAATGAAACCCTCGCAGGCCAAACCAGCGAGGGTTAGTATCACATCTCTATTTAATACGAATCTATTGCCGTTCGGAAGGTTCCTTATGAAATTGTTCAGGTTGCGCCTCTCCATTTCCGTTCAACTTTGTTCGCCCCCAATAATCAGTAAATGATTCTCTCTCAAGCCGATTCTCAACATATGTTTCCAGATACGAACGGACCAATGAGGGTATATCATCAATATTCACCACTTTCTTTTCCATGGCAGCCATCCGTTCACCTGTATGTGAACCGCCTACATAAAATACATATTTACCAGGTGACTTCCCAACAAATGCCAGGTCAGCATTATAGGGTCTGGCACATCCATTGGGGCAGCCAGTCATACGAATCAGAATCTGATCCTTGTCCAATCCCAATTCATGCAAAATATCATCCACTTTATCCATCACACCCGAAAAAACTCGCTCACTTTCCGCTAATCCTAATCCACAAGTGGGCAGCGAAACACACGCCATGCTTGTTTTTCGCGCTTCCGTCAAAGTCTCCGGTTTGGGAATGTTATGTTTGCTCAATATATCATCCACCTCATCCTTCATTGAAGGATCAATATCATGGATGATGAAATTGCAATTAGGTGTCAAGCGAATCGGAAATCCAAACCGTTTCGTCACTTCACGCAAACCACTTCGGTATTGAACTTCCTCCTCATCCTTGATTCGTCCATCTGGAATCCAAATTCCACGAAAAAGTTGTCCATCTCCTTGCTCATGCCAACCAAGCATATCATGTACTGTTTCCCACTTAATTGGCTTAACCTCTGATGTTTTAACACCTTGTTTCATCCTTTCCAGGGTTTGCTGCCGCATCCAATCGATGCCACGTTCATCAACAAGATATTTCATCCGTGCCCGCTTGCGATTTTCTCGATTTCCATAATCACGCTGGATGGATAGAATGGCATGCATGGCATCCATCAAATCTGGTCGTGGAACAAAAAACAACGGCCTGGCTAAACGTGGATAAGTCTCTTGTTTATTGTGGGACATCCCAAATCCCCCACCAACAAACACGCTGTAACCTTCCAACGTTCCATTTTCGACATGAGGGACCAAACCCACATCATGAGAAAGTACATCCACGTCATTGCGAGGAGGAACACCAATACCAATTTTATACTTACGGGGCATATAGCAATCTTTATAAACCGGCTCGACTTCCTCATCAGGCCCCAATTCCACCTTTTCACCGTCAAGCCAAATCTCCGTATAGGCGCTGGTCTTGGGGCTAAATGCATCCACCAGATCATTGGCCAAAACCGGGATATCATCATGCGCGGGTGTTCTTAAGGGATTGGGGGTAGCCACCACATTACGCATTACATCACCACATGCACCCAATGTGGTTAAACCCGATTCATTTATTTCTCTAATACATGACTTTAAGTCATCCTTCAAAACATTATGAAATTGAATACCTTGTCTTGATGTAATCCTTAAAGTCCCATTACCAAATCGATCAGCATTCTCATCTAATATCAGGTATTGGTCAGCTGTCACACGTCCCGCAGGAATTTTGCAGCGCACCATCATAATATAGGCACGCTCCATCTTCGCCTTGCGGCGCTCAACTCTCAAATCCCGGTCATCCTGCTGATATGTGCCATGAAATTTCAATAACTGAAAATTCTCTTCATCAAAATAAGAAACATCCGATTCCAACTGTTCTCGAATGGTTCCTCTTAAATAATTACTGTTCTTTTTAATAGCTTCTAACTTTGAGCCCTTTGACATCGCTTAAACTCCACTTTAAATTAAGGTCTATAATATTATTAAATTTATTAAACAATAACAAATTGAAAAAACTCATCTTACATTAAAATACTTAATTAGAAATCTATATCAAAAAAATTGTCTACCTAAATTATATACATTTTTAAATCAATGAAAATGGGAGAAAGAAAAAACAAGGCGGGAATATTCCATCCCGCCTTTAATTGGTATTCAGTTATTTGAAGAAAGATCGACTTACGATTAAATCGTGTATGGTTCACGTTTTGGCCGATCCAACATATCATTGGCTTCATTATCATTAATGAACAATTCTTTCTCCGCATCCCAATACAACTTGCGACCATCCAAGTGCCCACAAATATTGGCAATATGACAAACAGAAACAGAGCGATGTCCAATCTCTGCATCCGTGATAGGCAATTCACGTGAACGCATACAATCGACCCAATTTTGTATGTGATTATCACTCTTATAAAGACGGATATCACTTGATGTCAATGGTTCTTCCAAAATACTTTTGGGATCAGATTCAATATGGCCGCGATTGACCTTGATCTTCCCTTTTGGACCAATAAACGTCACGCCACCACCCTTGCTGTGAAAATGAACCGTGACATCGTTTGGATATTGGAAATTGAAGTCATAGGATGTAAAGGTGTTATAAAATCCAGGTTTGGTCTCTGCGGTACCTTCCACACTCAGTGGTCCGGAACCATCCATACCAAGCCCCCATTGGGTGATATCCAAGTGGTGTGCACCCCAGTCAGTCACCATACCACCCGAATACTCAAAAAACCATCGGAAGGTTACATGACAACGCAATGGGTTATAAGGCACCAAGGGAGCCTGTCCCAGCCATTTTTCCCAGTTTAAGCCTGGGGGAACTGGCTCATCCGGCTTCCCATCCGTTTGGGGTGCTCCGCCTATCCCCACTTCAACACGCTCAATTTTACCCAAACGGCCATTGCGAACATATTCGCAAGCCTTGCGGAATTCCCCGGCTGAACGCTGCTGACTACCGGTTTGGAATATTCGGCCATTGGCGCGCGCCGTACGTACAATCTGCCGCCCTTCATTAATCGTCAATGAAAGCGGTTTTTCACCATAAACGTCTTTCCCTGCCTCCATCGCGTCGATATACAACTTGGCATGCCAATGATCCGGCACTGCAATCATTACCGCATCAATATCCTTACGTTCGAACATTCGTTCATATTCCAAATAAGGATCAGCAGCATGCTGCGGCAAGGGACCTCGCTTCATTCCACTGCCCCGGCCCACAATCCATTCACGATCGACGGTGGATAAATCATCCAGTTTCTGTAAAGCTCCCAGCATGAACGGCATATCCAAATCACAAAGCGCTGCAATTCGCAAATTCTTGTTTCGATAAGCGCCATTAAACAAATCCATCCCACGCCATCCCAAACCCACAATACCAACGGTAATGCTATCACTGGGTGCATCCTGTCCCATAACATAATTGGGAACAAAACTCGGGGCTGCCGCACCGGCTCCCAAAAACATAGCGGATTTACCTGCCGTTTTCATAAAATCACGGCGATTTCGTTGCTTATTACCAGACATATATCCTGATCCTTTCTCATCAAGATGATTAGATAGTTGAAAATTTTATCATAACGAATTTGACAGCTAAAATATACCCATGCTTATTCAATGAACTTAGAAATTGCTTCCTCCCAAATATAAATATCATTCCCCTTTAATTGCCTTTTCTTTTACCCAAAGTTATGCTAGAAACAATTTATAAAAGATTGATACAGGATAGGCCATCCACGCCAATCATATTTGGGAGAAAAATGATGAACAAGAAAGACATGAAACGTCGAAATTTCCTGCAAACCGCCACCACCGGTACCCTCACTGCTGGGCTAGCTGGACCAACTATCATCTCTGCCGCTGCCTCGGAAAGGAAAAACAAACTGGCTGCATTGGGAGGCGAAAAAATATGTCATGCTAAAACTCCTTCCTGGCCAAAAGTAATGGAAGGTGACGAAGAGGCCTGGCTTGATGTTCTGCATAAAAAAGGGTGGTGTCGACTGAATGGTAATATGGTGGAAACCTTCGAGAAACAATATGCTGAACTGACCGGCACCAAGGATTGTATTGCCACCTCATGCGGTACAACAGCACTCTATACCTCACTCAATGCCCTGGATATCGGGCCGGGTGATGAAGTATTGGTTCCACCCTATACCTTTGTGGCCACCATCAACGTGGTTTTGCTTCAGCATGCTCTGCCGATCTATGTCGACACCGATCGAAACACTTTCCAAATGGATCCGCGAAAAATTGAAGAACACATCACTGACCGCACCAAAGCCATTATTCCCGTTCATATCGGAGGCCATGTCTGCGACATGGATGCCATCAATGCCATCGCAAAAAAACACAATCTAAAAGTCATCGAAGACGCTTGCCAGGCACATTTAGCGGAATGGAAAGGTAAAAAGGTTGGATCAGTAGGTGATTGTGGCTGCTTCAGTTTTCAGGTCACCAAAAACCTGAGCAGTGGTGAGGGAGGCGCCATTATCTCCGATAATATCCCCTTTATGGATCGTTGTTATTCCTTTCACTCAAACGGCCGTGAACGAACCAACAAATATGGTTTTGGTTATGTCCGTAATGGCATCAACGCCCGCATGACTGAGTTTCAAGGAACGCTGCTTTTAAGAGGCTTAACCCGCCTGGAGCAACAATCCCAAACACGTGAACAAAACGCCGCTCATTTGACCAAACAACTCAACGAAATCCCCGGTATTCATCCCGCCAGATTCTATGATGGTGTCACCCGCTGTGCCTATCATCTTTACATGTTCCGCTATGATCCCGATGAATTCGCCGGCGCTCCCCGCGACAAATTCATCAAAGCCATGCACGCCGAAGGCGCCCCCGGTTGGACGGGATACAGCCCTTTGAACAAACAATCCTTCATGGAAAACACTTTACGCTCACGCGCATTCGAAAATGTCTTTTCCAAAGAACGGATCGATCGCTATTTTAAAGAAAATAACTGCCCTGAAAACGATAAACTATGCTCAGAAGCCGTATGGTTTGGCCAACGCACCCTGCTAGCCACCAAAGAAGACATGGATCAAATCGCGGCAGCGATTCGAAAAATCCAAAAAAATGCGGATCAACTGACAAAAATCTAAAAACAGTTCACTAAAACGAACGAAGGGCGGCCAATTTGGCCGCCCTTTATTCATGAATAAAACACTTTCCCTCTCGCGAATACTATATATCAGTCCGCGATTTCATCAACACTATTCCGTCAAAATCTTTTCCGCTTCATCACGATAGGCTTCCATAACATATGGAATACCAGATACTTTCGCTGCGTCTTCAGTTAACGCCATCAAATCACTGCGAGAAAGCGTGTTTAACCGGAAGTTACGACTGCCGGCCATTATTTGTTGCAATCCAGTACGAATCTTCTGGCTAAAGGTGTAAATTCCCATGGCACCCAATGGAATGTTTTTCACCTCTTCGCCGTATTTCTCTTTCAATTCTTCATAAGATACGAAGAGTTCCTCTACCGTTGTTCCATATCGTGATACGGTTTTGGGAAGCTCCCCATTGTGAAGCCAATCATCGATATTTTTACCGACCATACCGGGGATCATCAACGCGCGTCCCATGCAAACTGCCTTTATGTAGGGGCTGCCCATGGCAATCGCTTTAAAGATACCATCCTCAGTGGCAAATCCACCTGCAATGGCCATATCCGGAACTCGAAGACCTTGCTTGGTGAGTTTCTCCGCAAACTCATACGCTAATGATTGTAAATAAAACGTTGGTATACCCCATTCATTCATCATAGGCCAGGGGCTCATTCCCGTTCCACCCGGTGCTCCATCAATGGTCAACAGGTCAATTTTCGCTTCCGCACTAAACCGCAAAGCCATTGCCAATTCAACCATTGAATAAGCACCTGTCTTTAGGGTGATCCGCTTGAATCCAAGATTACGCAATCGCTGGACTTCCTCTAAAAACGTTTCTTTAGTCACAAAACCCAAACGTGAATGACGCTCAAATTCCCTTAACGATCCATCTTTGAACGACTCCTGATTATCGTGATGGGTGGGATCAGGCAACACCACATACCCACGATTCTTCAATTCAAGCGCTCGTTCCAGTGTATTGACTTTTATCTCGCCACCAATACATTTCGCACCTTGCCCCCATTTCAACTCAATGGTATCAAGATGATGCTTGTTCAATACATATTCTGCAGTCCCCAATCGAGTATCCTCGACATTCAACTGGACCAGTATTTCGCCATACCCTTCATGATATCGCTTGTAGGTTTCAATACGGCGATCCATTTCAGGTGAACATTTAACTTTACCATCCGCTCCAATTTCCAATGCTGGATCAACACCACAGACATTCTCCCCACAGACCAATGTAACCCCGGCAATCGCGGCTCCTGTGGCGAAGTGTTCCCAATTGGAACGCGCTATATCGGTTGAACCCAAGGCACCCGTGAAGATGGGAACCTGCATTTTAACTTTTTTATCCCATCCATATTCCGTTTCTGTATCCACATTGGCAAAAACGGCACTATCTGGACCGGCCTCCACTCCTTCCGGCATTCCCTTGGCTCCTACGGCGTACCCTTGAATATTGATGTGTGAATAATCAATGGGGTAATCTTTATCCGCTCCTGAGGTTATTTTTCCATACGGTCCCGGATAAAGTACTTCCCGCCCACGAAACGATGAAAGCCATACTTCACAGGATCCTTTACATCCATCCAAACAATCCGTGCAAAGGCCGGACATGGGCACGACATTCTTGCTGCGATTAAATGTTCCATTGGCGTGGTTTGAATTCGGTGTTCTTAGATTCATGCTGTAAAACCCCCGGCGTTGAAATTTTCATCCAGATTAATAAAGTAAATCTGAATGGTCTAATTTTTTGTTAGTTAAAAGATAACGAATTATTTATCGATTGAAAAGCCGAAGAAGCAAAATCCCCTGTGAAAAATTCATGATTGATAAATGAAATAAACTCAAATATATAAAGAAAATACTTTCTATAATACACCGTTATAACCATCTCTTAACATACCTAAATATTCATTTAGAAAGATAATAAAGAAACTATCCCACACAATTCATTCGATTTATAGATTAAATACAAGAAAAATGACGAAATTCTCTTCAGTCTTTGTGGAATGAAATAATCATTCATGAAATACAATAGTTTATTTATCAATAAACACTGGATAAATAATCAAAGTTATATAGAATAAATGTGCCCGGAAAGTTTTCTCGATTAAGACCATCAAATGAGTGAGGTTGGAAGCATTGGTCAGAATCGCACTCGATATGTGTGTCGCTGATCTTCATTGCCCTGCGGATATTTTTTCTGAAGGCAATCGGGGACGGCTTCTCATCAAAAAAGGCACCCCCCTCACAGATCGAACCAAACAACTCTTAAAACAAAACAAAATAGAATATATCGATTTCCCTCTTCCCTTCGAACAACATGATCCTCCCCCCTATACATTTTCACTCGAAACTGAAATCGCCCTTTTCCTCCTGGTGCAAAATTCCTACCTCGCGTTCAAAAAAGATTCCATAGATAATCCCTTTGAGATTCGCAAAAACGCCTACGATATTCTTACCCAAGCCGCCCATGAATTTGAGCGCTTGCATGCCCAGGAAAATCCCATCACCGGAGCTGAACCCAAACGCGATTCCCGTTCTATCTTAAACCTTCGCACTGTGGGTGCTTTGCAGGATTATCTTTTTGAACACGCCAAAAATGTTGCTCTCCTGGCCTTGGTCATGGGATTCGATTACTTTACTGAACCAAAACAACGAATGGCTGAATTGCACAAAGTAGCAGTAGCGGGGCTTTTCTGTGACATTGGAATGATGAAAATCCCATCACGAATCCTTAACAGCAGCCAGAAACTCAGCGATGAAGAGTGGGAAAAAATCCATACTCATCCTGAAATTAGTGCTGAATTCGTTAGTAAAATGTTCCGCCAAAAGGATTTTATCACCGCACGTATCGTCAAACAGCACCATGAACGTTGTGACGGTAATGGTTACCCCCAACAGCTTTTAAAATTTAAAACCGAACCACATACTTTAATCCTGGCAGTTGCCGATACATTTATCAGCATGACTTCCAAGCGCTACTTCCGCTCCGCCCACAATCCATTTGAAGTCATTAAAACCTTAAACAGGGAAATTAACTCTAAATACGACCCAAAAGCAGTAAAATGCTTGAATTATAGAGCGGCTCCTTACCCCATCGGCTCTGTAGCCCATTTCGCAAATGATAAACTTATCCAAATTGTCAAACTCGATAATATACCCATTAATTTTGAAGCTACTCAATTCCAGACCCAATCTCCGCATCAGATGTACAATTACCCCAAAATGGCCCGTAAGTTTGTGGTCCAACAAAACCCCAAAGCGTTAAAGTCCGTCGATATCAGCAAACATCTTGACAAGATCGGCAATCCCTTGGATGCTTTCGATCTCTTAACCGCTTACGGCTTTACCTCCAAGCAGGAACTATTAAAGAAAATGACGGTTTCATCTTAATTTTGGGATTTCAAAATTCATCAAATATTAGACTATCCAAATTCCCCCACATGTGTTGAGATTTTTTAAGGATCATTTTATTAAAGATGATAAAATTTATTTAATTTTGATAAATATTCAAATATTTCCCCTCCAATTTCGTTTAAGAACGTACGAATAGTTAAATTTCTTTTACATCATCCGGGAAAAAATTAAAAGATTGAATATACACCCTGCTTTTTCATCCAAACTTATAACCATTGGAGGGTTACATGAACCGAACACTTTTATTGTCAATGATGGCAGTGATAGCAATACCATCCTATGGGGCTTTAGCGGTGAGGACAAATCTAGGACTTTATGGTGGACAGATAGAGGGTCTGGCAACATTTGACATCAGCGGCGCGACTAATCGTGTTTATGCAGATGTTCGTGGAGCCAATGCACTTTATTTCTCGGACACATTGGGGGCATCCTGGGCCTTATCAATATCCGCGGAGGAAACAAATGGTGTTGAGACGGATTCCAACTATGTTTATGCCATAGTCAATAACGAAGTATGGCGCTCGAACGGGAATGATGGGCTAACCTGGACAACGATTTTAGATCCCAGCATTTCTGTCTATACCGGTGAGCCTATCATGTCTATTGAACATGACGGCACACGGCTGATGGTGGGATGCTCAGGTGGAATTGCTTATTTCAATCCAACCGGCAATCCATCGGATTGGACACGGCATGTGGTCAATCCGGTTTCGATGAGTAAAGCCGTGGTAGCAATGACTTCACGCCCGACTGATCCAACAGCCATCTTGGCAGTGATTCAGGATAGCATGGAGCCATCTGCCTCGGCGAGTGAAATTCATGAGTCTACAGACAGTGGAACAACCTGGCATCCAATTCCTATCCCCACATCCATTACAGAACCGATTGAGGAAATTGGTGTTGATCCTGCTCATCCCAATCATGTTTACATGGGGGGAAGTTCGGCCAATGCAACTGTGTACTTGAATACATCCTATCTTGATCCAACAACGTGGGTGGATATTACACCCTCCTCATTTACCAGCCGTTATCCGCAATATATTGAGTTTCATTCAGGATTGACCTGGACCACAGCGCATACCTATAACTACAGCACCGGATCATGGAGTGTTTTACCGTCCACAACGGTGGGAACGAATATCAATGACGGGGCGATTGCATTTGACCCCGATGATCCAAACATTGTTTATGTATCAAGTGACGTGGGAGTATCAGTAACGGAAGTAGGAGGCGCCACGTTTGAGGAGCGCAACAGAGGAATTGAAGGGGTGCAGGTTTTTGATGTCGATGTTGATATGGTCAGCAAGGAAGTAGCCATCGTCGCCAGCAAAAGTGGCCTGGCCATTACGGACGTTTTTCAAAAGCCACCCACACCAGCGGATTGGCGTTTCCCCGTTTTCCCATCAGGCCATGGCGGCCCGCCAATGACGGCGGCTGCGATCGTGTGGGGAAGTACACAAGAGTTTGTAGTTGGTGAAAATAGTGAAAATATCTATCTTTCAGAGGATGGTGGTACGACCTGGCGATTAACCTATAACTGGGTGGGTTCACCAATTCCTGACCGCTCATCCGTGAACGATATCGATAGCGCGGCAGCCAGCAATGTGCTGTATGCGGCGCTTGGTTTTTGGGAAGGTGGAGACGATGGCATAGTGGTTAAAAGTACAGATCGAGGGAAAACCTGGACCCATACCACTTTATCCGGCGTCCATGCCAATTCTCTTGAGGTCGTGGGAAGCAATCTAGTGTATGTTGGAGTTGGGCATGAGCGTGATTTTCCATCAGCGACAAACCAGGGCATCTATGCCAGTAACGATGGTGGGGTTACTTGGACTCATGTAACATGGGGTGGTTCGCCAATTAATGCTATTGTAAAGGACCTGGCACAAGACCCTGTTAATCCAGCGATCCAGTATGCGACCGTCCAGTCTGGAAGCGGTGGAGGCGCGCTAATAAAGATCGAGTATGATACGTCCGGTTTAAATATCGTAACATTGACCGACTTGACCACCACCTATTCAGGGCCTTTGGGTGGACGATATACTGCTGTTGAAACCAATGATTTAGGGACTGAAGTGTACACCGGGATGGAAGAGCATGTCTTTTTATTCGATGTGGGTACATCAACATGGTCTCTTTATTCATTGGGATTGCGAGGTGAAGAGGTATTTCGGCTCTATTGGGATGCCTTGGTGAGTGGAAATTCGAGTGGTTTTTTTGCATTTAAACCTATAGAAGATGATGATGAAGATGAACCTACACCGACTCCAATCGCCACTGCGACGAAAGAGCCTACAGCAACATCAACACCTGAGCCTGAACCAACCAATACCCCTACAGATACACCTGATCCAACCAGCACGCCTTTACCCACGAACACTCCGACTCCAATACCGATTCCAATGTCAACGTCGACACCCACACCTGAGCCTATTCCAACATCGACACCTACCTTGACCTCGACTCCGACTAAAAAGCCATCTTCCACACCTACGGCGACTGCGACAGAAACACCTGTACCTACCGATACACCCTCGCCTACGAATACGCCTGAACCCACATCCACCCCTGAGCCGACCTCGACACCGACACCAATCGAAATGATTGATGTGCCTACACCCGCTGAAGGTGAGGGTGGCCAGGTGTTTGTATATGATGATCCCACGGCAATGGAAGATCTAACCGGTCAGACAGATTTTGATTCCATTGAGGATATAGGATTGACGATCGTATGGAATGCAGAATCGAGCGACGATGTGCAATGGGATATTTATGTCCGTAAAGGATTCGGTGGATTCAAGTTCCTGACACGGGTAAATGACAGCGAGCGGAATTATTTCGAATGGAAACGCGATGCATCCGGATTACGGGGGGAATTTGCCAGTGGTCCTAATGTCAATGAAGCGTATCGTTTTCGAGTGATCCGGCTGGATGGTGATTTCACGTCAGATGATTTCATTGATATGGAGGGAGCTGTTGGCTTGAACCTTGAGGATGGCAGTGCTATCCGTTTGGCTCAGCCTGCCATGCCGAATTTAAAAGAGGGCGATGTGGTGGTCTATGACGATATTCTGGGTGGTAACAATCTGGCGCCAATGGGTGAGATGGGAGATGATCAGGATGAAAGCGATTGGCGGGCACTGCAAATCGCATGGGATTTCGGTAGAGATTCATCTGAGGTACGGGATTATCATATTCTGGTTAGAACCGCGGTCACGGAATCCTTTACGTTCCTCGGATTAACCAATAGTGGGAAACTATCCTACTTCTGGTGGACGCAGGATCGATCCTTCCAAACATCCGCCAGTTTTGCCGAGGGGCCGCAAGATGGAAACGCTTACCAGTTCCAGGTGGTCATGTTTGGTTTAGATGGCTCGCGTGAGATATTGACTTCAGGATGGATTAATTATTCGGTATCCACACCTTGAGTTAATTCCTGATGCAATTAAAAAAGGGGCGGAATAATCCGCCCCTTTTTCTATCATCTTTCATTCTGTCTTTTGAGGTCATAGCCCCCTCTCAAAACCCTTGATCTTTTTCAAATTTTTTTGTAGGATGTCATCCCCATAAAGCGGAAAGACAGAGAAAACTTATTATTCACCGCCCTATTCCTCCCCCAATGAAATGGGGAAGGTTAGGAGGGGGTTAAAACCAGAGAGAGCAATGGAACTACACTTAGCTGATCACTTGCAAAGATGGCATTGATGGGTTAAATATCGTAACCCATCCCACAAATTTAGCATTGAGGGGCCGTGAAATGTGAACCATCTCACGGATTTAGCATCGATGGGTCAAAAAACGTGACCCATCCTACGGATTTAGCATCGATGAATTGAAATACGTATTTCTTACTGCATGTCTAATTTATTAATTCCTTCATTCCACTTTATATTTTTCCTCCAGGGTTTCATGACTCCCTTGATACCACTCGTATAGCCATTTCCTATGCTTTAATAGAGTTTCGGTGAATTCAGTTTTACCGGCCAGGTTTTTCATCTCACCGGGATCCAATTTCAGGTCAAAAAGCATCTCTCGTTGTTCACCGTGATCGTAAACAACATACTTAAAGCGGTCGCTGATGAGAATACGGGAACTTTCATTTTCCACCACAATCGTGTTGCGCCATGAATGTGGCTTCCTTGTGGAAATTGTCAGTGATTTAACGCTTTCTCCATCCAGTTGCTCTGGTGGATTAATTCCGGCAAAATCACACAGGGTGGGAATTAAATCCAGCCCTGTGGAAACCAGGTTCTTGCGATCAATATACCCTTCCTTTGTTACACCTTGCTGGCTGATGATTAAAGGAACACGCGAAGCTTCTTCATAAGGCATGGATTTGTGCTCCAAACGATGGGCCGAATCCATATCACCATGATCGCTGGTAAACACCACAACTGTGTTTTTATCCAGGCCGGATTCGTGAAGAGAGTCCAGCACTTTAGCGATGTGTTCATCCACACGCTCAGTCAAGCGGGCATATGCCCATCGGTGGAGCCGCCATTCTTCATCAGACCAGTTTTCCTGAACATATTGACGAAACCCCCGCCAATCGGAATCCCGAACTGCCTTTATTTCTTGTTCAGAGATTTCAAAATTTTCAGGAAGAGGTGGGCAAACAGAGGAAAAGAATTCTTCACGAGACACTCCTTTCGGTATTTTCAATGCATCAGCGAGACAGGCACGTTCTTCAACGCTATGGGGATACTTAAGATCCAGGGATTTTGACTTTGTATATGCATCAATCGCCATGTAACAAATATCGTGAGGATTGATAAACGAAGCAACCATCAGGAATGGTTGATCGTGTTGCTGTTGAAAAAAAGTCCCGCAGGCTTCAGTCAATTCTTCGCGTTCATCATCGATCAAATAATCAAAACCATACGCTGCAATGCCTTTTGAACGGTCACCCGGCAAATGGACTTTTCCACCATATACGGTCTTATAACCATTCTCTCGAAATACATTCCCCATGGCATAAGTTAATAGTTCCTTTGGTACATCCGCACGTCCATTTTTCTCCATCCCAATTCGACTCGGAAGAACCCCTGTCATCATGCTGAATCGTGAGGGCATACAAACGGGATTTCCACAATAAGCCCGATCAAATCGGGTTCCCTGGGCAGCAAGACGATCCATGGCCGGCGTTTTCAAATAGGGATTGCCAGTACAGCTCATCATCCCCGCATGTTGCTGGTCGGTTATGATCAATAAAATGTTGGGATGTTTCGCTGGTGTTTGTGCACATACACGGCCTGCACTTAGCAGGCCTGCGGCGCTTGAACCGATAAACTCTCTTCTGTTTATTTTAGCCATTTTCATTCTCCCTGTTTGCACTAATTCCTAACGACCATTTTTTATGATCTGAAAGAATATGGCAAGGCATGAATGATAAATTCAATGAAATTGTGAGGAGTGTGCTATCTTTTTTTTAAAGGAATAACTGGGTTGTATATTTATGAATCGAAATCGAAATTTGCTATTGACAAGTGTTCACATTCTGGTAATAAAGATTTGAGGGTACATATTAAGTTTAAATTTGAGTCAATCGTGGAGAGCAAATGGTGAAATCAGAAAAGAATGCATTCACACTCATTGAGTTATTAATCGTGGTTGCGATTATTGGGATTTTGGCGGCTATCGCGGTACCCAATTTCCTTAACGCACAGTTACGGGCAAAAATTGGCCGAGTGGAATCTGAATTCGCCACCATTCGCACCGCATTTGAAATGTACCGCATGGATCAAGGTGGTAAACTCCCCGATGCGTGGAGCATCGGGGGATGGTATGAAGCGTGGAAGCGTTTCACAACACCAATTTCCTATTTACCTTCTGTCCCAATTGATATTTTTCAACCCAAACAACAGGCTCAATTTGTGAACGGGCATAATTATTATGAGTTTGTGGAAGAAAATCGCACCCAGGAAGGGACAAATAAAAATTGGGCACTTGCCAGCTTAGGGCCGGATAATGAGGATGACACGCTTGCCTTTGGGAATTACCCCAATTCGAATAAATGGGTCTCCTATTCGGCTTCCAATGGCTTGATGAGTGACGGGGATCTCTTATTTGAAACACATCCCGGTTTGAATCCCGTGCGGTGGTAGTTTTCGTTTTACTTATGGATATAGTTTTAAAACATTATTCCGAAGTCACTCGAATCCACGCAATGGCAGTTTCCAACACCTCGTTCATGGAATGTTTGCAGAGTTTTCGCTTAATATTCTCTTTATGAGAGTCGATGGTGCGGGGGCTTACGAATAATATTTCAGCAATATCTTTTGTGCTTTTCCCTTGGCCGATCAATTTAAAAACTTCTTTTTCACGTGCAGTGAGTTGATCGATATTGGTTGTCAAGGTATTTTGGCTGTCAGATTCCAACATTTGATTGAATAGCTTCTTTTCCACGTTCGGGCTTAAGAAACGATTATTCGACAGGATAACTTCAATGGCCTCCAGTAAATACCGGGTGGATTCACTTTTCAGGATATAACCATGTGCCCCCAACTGCAGGGATTTTTTAACAAAATAGGATTCGTCATGCATAGTGATCATTAGGATCTTGATTTTGGGATAAAGTTGTTTCACTTTCTCGATGACTTGTAAGCCACTTTCATCTTTTAAGGTGATATCCGCTATCAATACATCAGGTTTTTGAGTCGTGATTTTTCGAAACGTTTCTTCGATGGTTGAAGCGCAACCGCATACGTGATAGTCAGATTTTTTCCCAATGATCATCTGTAAACCTTCCAGAATGATGGGATGATCATCAACAATAAATATATTTATCGTCATGTCGTTTTTCGTAGATTGTCGGTTGGAATGGTGCATTGGACCGTGGTTCCTTTACCTGGTTGGCTAGTGATTGTCAATTTAGCATTAATGATATCAGCACGGTAATTCATGATTTTTAATCCCATACCCTGAGATTGATTGCTATCAACTGTATCAGGATTAAACCCGGTTCCATCATCCTCTACTGAAACACAATGTGAATTACCGCATTCATGAATTCGTAATTTGATATGGTTGGCTTTGGAATATTTTACTGCGTTGTTCAAGGCTTCTTGCACAATTCGAAAAAGATTGATATTAACAATTTCATCAGCGGCGGGAAATATTTTAGCGCATTCAACGGTACATTGGATAGGGTGAAGTTCATTGACATTGCTGGATAATTCTTTTAACGCTCCGCGTAATCCGTTTTTGTGGAGTTCGACCGGGAAAAGCCCTTTCGAGAGCCCGCGCAACTGTTGGATGGAGTAGCCTATGATAGCATTCATGCGATGAATTGGATTATTCCCACCATCGGATTGAGGCTCGCTGTATTCAGCCACCATATCACCCATGAGTTTCACACCAGCCAGCTGTTGAATCACACCATCATGAATATCCTGCCCAATACGAATTCGTTCTCGCTCGCTAATGTATTGCATTTCCTTTTCTATTTTAATCCGAGCTTCTTTTTCAGCGATCAAATCCACATTTTTCTGATACAAATCCTGTGTGCGCTTCTCAACCAAATTATGTAAATTGCTGTGGTGATAAAAATGAATCGACACTATGCAGAATATTAAAAAGATGATGATCCAAAATAAAATTACGGCAAGAGGCTGTAAATACCAGGGAGGAAGAACTCTGAATGAAAATATAAAAGGGGTAGGATCCATATTCCAGTTTCGGTCCATGGCTTTGACATGCAGGCGATAATCCCCTCCGTAAAGATTGCTAAAACTTATGGTATTGCTTTCTGAATAGTTAGACCAAGGCTCAGAGTTTAATTTATAAGAAAAAAGCAAGCGGTCGGATTCTGTTTGTTTCCATTTGTCTTTGCCATTTACAACAAAAGTCGCATTCGCAAAGGGTGCGATTTGTTGGCTGTTTTTTGAACTATCCATTGTGGTTATAGGGGGCTCTTGATCCACGTTTGGATCATACAGGCTAATCCCTTCATCCGTCCCAGCCCAATGCCTGCCTTGCCGGTCAATATAAAGAGAGACAATATGATTGCTGGGCAAGCCATCTTCTTCCCCCCATCCCATCCATATTCCATTTCGGCTGGCTAAAAAACCGCTGCCTGTGGCAACCCAAAAATCACCATCATCCAGGCACATGGAATGAATAGGGCTGTGATGTTCATGATACAATGAAGCCTTCTGTTCATTGATCAGAATAATTTGATTCCTATCAGCGACCCAAATTTCCTTTGGATTCTTATAGAGGATATCATTGATTTCATTGAATGAATGCATTGTTTCGGCTTGAATTGTTTCAGCTGAGATTGCTATTCTTTTTAATTCGGTTTGTGTGGCGATTACTAACTGCTCAGGTGATGACTGAGTAACGAAAATTGCATTTGGAGGTAATGTGATTTCACCTGGATGAAATCGAGTGAACTGCTTTCCATCAAATTGTTCAAGTATCATCCCCCCTTTTCCATCCGAGCAGCCAACCCAAACAAAATCCCCTCCCGTTTCGCCAAGAATCTTTACTGGTTTACCCAGAGGATGCTCAATTTGGGAAAAGGTATGAGTGTCGGAATGAAAAACCAATAAAGAAGGTAGATTATTGCCATCGATAATTACCCTGTTGTCGCTTAAAGCAAACATTGCCTGAGGGGAATTGAGATTAACAACAAACGGTTCAGGTATCAAATATTCATTCCATTGCCCGTCATTACATTCAATTAACCGGGTTGGGGTTAAAAACCACAAACGATCTGAAGAATCTTCCTGGATGGATAAAATCATTTCGTCAACATGAGCCACTTCAAGGGGGGGATGCCACAACGGTTTTGCATACCGTGCGACGCCATTTGATGTTCCAATCCAGAATGAATCTCGGTCACCGGTTTGCAACACTTCAAATGAATTACCTATCGTTGATGGCAAAGGATACTTTATGGCAGAATTTTTCTCAGCTTTTACCAGCGACAATTCCCGAGCATCGGATTCCTGCAAAACCATGATTTCATTATCTTTATTCAAGAATCCGGTAATTAAGTTTTGATTATCTTGCGTTCTGTATAATAAATTCCATTTCTGATCCCTAAATTCTGCCAAAATCCAGTCCTTGCGATACATATGTTCAGGATCAAAATACAATGCGTTTCCCACAAGATGATTGTCACTTACCTCAAAAAACGAATTCATGTAAAATATGGAATAATCCGGATCAAATAGATACGTTTGGATTTGATTGAAGTTGTGTGAAAATGATCCCTTTGAAAGATTTAAATGAATAATTCCACCAACACAGGTGATCCAGATATTTCCGTCCTGGTTTAAGAAAAATTTCGGATTATCTCCGGGTGACATGTTTTCATTCAATTGCAGATAGGTTATAAAATCAAAATAATCATTCTGCGATTCAAACAAACCACTGTGAACTGGATCGATTATATTGCTGATCCATAAATGTGGGGAATCGGCATCAACAAAGTAAATTACATTTATACCATTGAAAAATTGTTGCTCAGCCAACCATGTCCGGTGTTTCAGTGAAGTGGTTGGTGAGTGGATAGTATTCTGAAATGGAATCGGTTCTTTTGCCGATTGGATTTCATACCCATTCATGATTGTAATGCCATCGTTATTTCGATATTGGATGGAAAGCCGGTCATTCACTAAATGCAAGGATGATATGGGATCAACTTGAATTCCATCTTTTTGCGTCCATGTTCGCCAAACGGGCGAGTGTTCGAGTTCAGTTTGACGCCAAAGAGGGTGAATTTGAATCTTGCCCATAATGGGAATGGAATTAATATTACCTTTAAATGACAATGAACCATTCTGTTCGAATATGGGTATTAATGTATATGTTAATGTGAGGTCTCCTGGATATTGGTCAAAATGCCAAACAATTCGATTATCCACTCGTTTCCCTCCATGACTAATTTCCGTAACCATACAACGATCGGGTACCATTTCCTCAATCGATACGGCGGCTCGGTTCCCCCCTTCTTTATCGATCTCTGATGACGTCGATAAATTGGGATTGCTATGTTTTAATTGGAGGAAAACGGTTAATTCTTTGTTGTATTCAAACAACGCCGGCTTGAATGAACGCAAACAATAAGGTTTCCTTAATGGCTTTAATTCTAATTCTTTTAATTCTGCATGAATGGGTTGTACGCTTCGTTCATCATTGCGAATGTACAATCCATAGGCCACGCTGTCCTGCATGGCAAGCTGTTTCGGGGTGGTATATTCCCAATGAGTACCATCCAATGACCATTTCCCATAAAAAATGTTCTCTTCGGCTATCCGGTTGATCTCGAAATGCAAGGTATCGTAGTATTGATCATATGGTTTCGAACGATCGTTGTTCGGTTTTGCACATTCAGGCGCCAAAAAGAAATCCTGACTAATTTCTTCATATTGATCCGGGTACATAATATTCAAACGCACTTCACAAAAATCGCCTCGTGCATTGAAACGGATACCGTAGCGGTATTGATTGTCAAGCGTTCCCTGGTTCCATATCATTCCCCCCACATTTGCATTGGTTAAGTAGCCTTCACCACAATCAAGGATTGTAATCCGGCCAGACAATGACTGCGAACCTCTTTTCTGTGAATACACAAAAAAGCGTTTACCAAAATATCGGATAACGTTAGAGGGCGAACCGGATTCTATCACATACTGAGCCGGTATTGTTTTACCAACATCATCAGGTATATTTAATATGTGCTCTAAAATAGGAGGGAAATCCACAAACTCCGATTCAACGCTATTGCTGAAAGCGGGTGTAAAGTCATAATACCGGTCTCCAAAAATCTCTAGTGGCCCGATTTTACCTTGAAATTTGGCTAAAATAAATTTATCACTCAGCATATTTATATTGTATGTCAACGTTGTCGATCCTGGAGGAAAGGTTTGATTCCAGACAATGGAATGACTTTCTTCCTGGGAGGATATATAGCGGCCATCGTGAGACGCTCCGATAAAGGTTGCTTCCTTCGGTAATATCTCTTCGATGTTCTGTTTAACCGCATCCGGATAACTATTGATGACTTCAATTGACACTTCGAGTTTGGAAGGTGTATTGGGACTAACTTCACCAATGGTACGAAAAGCGGTTGGTATCGGATGGCTAAGAACCACATCCGAGAACTGTGCTTCACATAGTTTGTTGTCATCCGATCCACTTGTAACACACAAACCATAACCTACTTTTTTCTGCATCGGAAAATCAATGTGTTTTCCAAATACCCAGTCACGGCCCGAATATGACCATTCCGAAAAGAAAAGATTCTTGGAGGAAATTCGATTTATTCTTAAATAGATATATCCCTCCCTGCTCTCGTTATGATTTGAATATATCCCCCGGTTTCGACTAATGTCTCCCCACTCATCCCGCCATTCAGTAAAAAATAAAGTGGAGCGCGATACAAATCCAGGTGGAATCTTACATAACGAAGCCATAAAAAATTTCGACTGGGCATCCTGCGCTAGTTCCCGTATCATCACACCGGCTTTTCCCCAATCACTTACCTGGTTAATGTCAGTCCATTGAACTTTTGATTGGATGCTCCAATTTCCTTCCCGTTCTGTATAGAGGAAAAAACCTTCATCGGATTTGCTCTGTTCGGAACCAGTATTTCGATACCGATCCATTCCAACACTATTGCCATTCCCCTGCAAAATCACAAGTTCTTTTGGTTCGATTCTGAGCTGTTCGACCGTTCCCTCGATTTTATACAATCCTTTTTGAGGTGGGCTGGATTCAGTCCCCCAATCCGCTTGCAGGTCGAACAATCCATAGGGTAAATCACTTGTCGCGCCGGTTCTATCTTGTGCTGCTGCCTCGGGAAATGAAAAACTACCCCCTATCAAAATAATGAGTGAGATAACAATAGGTAGGAAAAACAAACGTCCCCCACGGTTTGCAATTCCCTGGGTTTTTCTTTTTAAAATAGGAAATATATACCTTCTTTGATAAATAATCCGTTTCATTTTGACTGCACACACGATGTAAGGCCAACCTTCCATAAAAATTATGGGTTTACGGTTTACTCAGCCGGATTTGTCCGATAATGCAACGAAAAAGATACACTTTTCCCTCAACCATTCTTAAATTGAATAATTTCAGGTGCTTAAATTTAAATCGCCATACGAGTATCTTTTTCGAGTGGATGGAGCCTCAGATCAATCTTAAAGACTATTCTTTTTGGAGCACAACTCTGGTTATTGACACATGGAATCCATCATGTACCACTTACCTTATGCGCCGAACTTTATCTATTTCTCTCTAAAAGCAAGAGACAAGAAATAGATCATCACGAACACAATTCATTCCATGAAACTCCAACCTCATTTAAAGAACAAAGACATAGAAAAATCAATATTTATGATTTCACTCAAAATTATCGACTTTCTATATTGTGATACAAATTGGAAAAAAATGCAAGCAAAATTTTGAATTTAAAGCATTTAGATTAAATGAGTAGGTAAATTCCCCTATGTAAATTTCCCCAGAAAAAATGGGTGAATTCCTCGATAGAAAATACTTTATAAAGTTTCTAATATCTATCGGTAATTAATCATTGCATTAAGGAAAAGGAGATAGGAAGCCAACCATGAAGAAACTATTATTTGTAATGTTTGCCTTGACATTGGTCAGTTTTGTAGGAAATGCCCAGACGATTGATACCGTCGCGGGTGGAGGTTCATTATCCCCCAGCGCCGCGGAGGGGGGATCGGCATTGAATGTTGAACTATTATCACCCGATTTTGTTGTGGTTGATGGTAATGGAAATTTCTATTTTTCTGATTTGACGCATAATCGTGTTTTCAAAGTGGATACCAGCGGTAACATAACCACCTTTGCAGGTACTGGAAATCAAGGTTTTTCAGGTGATTCAGGACCTGCCACAAGTGCGGATTTATATTTTCCACGGGGAATTACTGTCGATTCAAATGGAAATGTTTATTTCTCTGACTCAGGTAATGACCGTATCCGTAAAGTTGATACCAGTGGAACGATTACCACTGTAACTATTAATGGGGGTAATCTTTTTGGTCCCAGGGGATTGGATATCGATAGTCAAGGAAATCTTTATATCGCTGACAATGTGAACGAAGTTATTCGCAAAGTGGACGCCAGCACAGGAGATATTAGTACCATTGCGGGTCAAGTTTTAACCAGTGGATTTAGTGGTGATGGTGGATTAGCGACAAATGCTCTCTTGAATTCACCTCGAGACGTCGTTGTAGACGACAATGGAAACGTTTATTTTTCCGATGGACAGAATCATGTGATACGTCGAGTGGATGCAAGTACTGGAATGATTCAGACCATTGCTGGTCAAGGAACATTGTTAGGATTTGAAGGTGATGGTGGGCCTGCAACAAGTGCAAAATTGTGGTTACCAAATGGTATTTTTATTGATTCTAATGGAAATGTAATAATTGCGGATACAGTCAATAATCGTATTCGAAAAGTTGACACCAATGGTACGATTACAACAATTGCTGGAGATGGCTTTGGCGGGTTTGGTGGTGATGGTGGACCAGCTATAGATGCCTGGTTATGGACTCCTGGTGGTATTGCTGGCGATAACAACGGTAATCTATATATTTCAGATTCGAGTAATCTACGTATCCGAAAAATCACACCAGCTGCCCCCGCTCCCCCAACAGACATTACTCTGGACAACAATACCGTAAACGAAGATGAAGCCACCGGCACTCTGGTTGGCACCCTGGATGCCGTGGATGCCGATGGTTCTGATACGCATACGTTTACATTGGTGGCAGGTACAGGTGCTTCTGGTAATGGATCATTTACCATAAGCGGCGATCAGTTATTAAGCAATGCGGTGTTTGATTATGAGACTCAATCTTCTTATTCCATCCGGGTTCAAGCCGATGATAATAACGGTGGTGTTTTCGAAAAGCAGCTTACTATTCAGGTCTTGGATGTTAACGAACTTCCCATTCTTTCGCTTGTTCCGGCTGGTGATATTCTACGGGGAGAAACCCAGGAATTCGCAGTCAATATTTCTGATGCTGCCGGGATCATTGGTTTTCGTATTGCACTCGATTTTGATCCTGCTCAGGCGAGTTATGTTGACAGCTCGGCAACCAAAGTTGGAACACTCACAGAGAATGGCTGGTTTGATATCATTGTTAATGCGAGCAGTTCAAATCAACTAATCTTCACCAGTGCGGCTCTTACAGAACCCCTGCCTGCCGGTTCTTCAGGTGATCTTTTCAAATTCAGTTTGGCCTTCGCTTCGAATCTTAGTGATTTTGAAGTGGTCAACATAGATTTCAATCAAAGTTTAACCGATATAAATGATGGCGGCTTTGCCTTTGCTGAACAAAACCTGGTGGACGAGGTCGAACCCATCAACGATCCCCCCAGCTTCACCAAAGGGCCGGATCAGACTGTGTTTGAAGACTCCGGAACGCATGTGATCAACAACTGGGCGACGAATATTTCCAAGGGAACCTTCGAAGAGGCGGGCCAAACCCTTATATTTAACGTCACTCCCAGTAATCCCAGCCTGTTTGTTAGCACACCCACCATCGATGATACAGGAACCTTGACATTCACACCCGCAGCGGATCAATTCGGTTCTTCAACCATAGAAGTGGTACTCGAAGATGATGGGGGTACCTTCAATGGCGGTGATGAAACCTCTGATCCCCAAACATTTGTGATCAATGTGGATCCGGTTAACGACCCCCCCAGTTTCACCAAAGGACCGGATCAGTCCGTACTGGAAGATTCCGGAACCCATGTAATTACTAACTGGGCAACCAATTTATCTTTAGGAAATTCTGAGCTGGCTGGTCAAGCACTTGTATTCAACGTAACCCCAAGCAATCCCAGCCTCTTTGTTAGCACGCCTACCATCGATGATTCAGGAACCCTGACATTCACACCAGCCGCGAATCAATTCGGTTCCTCAACCATCGAAGTAGTACTCCAGGATGATGGTGGTACATTGAACGGGGGAGATGACACCTCCGATCCACAAACATTTGTGATCGATGTGGAACCCGTCAACGATTCTCCCAGTTTCACCAAAGGACCGGATCAATCTGTGCTGGAAGATTCCGGAACCCATGAGATTACAAATTGGGCGACGGCTATCTCCATAGGCACCCCGGAAGAGGTGGGACAAACGCTTATCTTTAATGTTACTCCCAGCAATCCCAGCCTGTTTGTTAGCATACCCACCATCGATGATTCAGGAACCTTGACATTCACACCCGCAGCGGATCAATTCGGTTCTTCTACCATAGAAGTGGTACTCGAGGACGATGGGGGTACCTTCAATGGCGGAGATGAAACCTCTGACCCGCAAACCTTTGTGATTGAAGTCCTCCCGGTTAACGATCAACCTTCATTCTCCCTGGGCGTCGCTTCCGCCACACGTGAAGTGCTCAACGATACCGGCGCGCCACGTGATATCGCTGGTTATGCAACCGATATAAGCCCTGGGCCAAGTAATGAAAACACACAAACGCTTGAGTTCATCATGGGAACGGATCAACCTCAGTTGTTTGCATCAACACCAGCCATTAATGCATCAAATGGAACACTGAGTTATACACCCGCAGTGGATGAACATGGGATTGCCAATGTTACAGCAGTACTGAAAGACGACGGTGGAACCGTGAACGGTGGTGTTGATGCAACCTCTCCATTCGAATTCCAAATCTACATGTTTATCCCCTTCCAATGGGGTGAACTTGATGGCAATGGAATCGCTGGAACAGTGGATGCCTCTTTGTTATTGCAATTTGATAACTTCACAATATTTGGCACTGATTTCCCGGCGTATCCACCCAGTGAGTTCCCTGAATATGAGTTAAGTGATACCGTCTTTCCTCCGGCGGCGGACGTAAGCAATGATGGAGCGGCAGGTACCCTGGATGCCTCCCTTATCCTCCAGCAGTATGCTCTCCTTATTACCTACTTCCCCGCAGATGGTGATACGGATAATTTCGGTCCGGATCCATTTGATTTGGGTGGAAAAGTGATGGCGCAATCCCGCGCCAACCGCGCCCTTTCCGTTTCAATACAGCCTATCAGCGGTCAATCCAATGCGTGGAACCTTATCTTCTCAGTTGATGATGCCAATACTCTGGCCGGTATGCGTTTGGCACTCTCATATGATGCCAATGAACTTGAAATTGTAGACGGTGATACCGAGTGGATGGTTCCAGGGGGATTAGTGGTAACCAACAATCAACAACCAGGCCACTTCATCCTTTCAGGAGCACTCACCAACCCACTCGAAGCAGGTCCAGCTGATTTAATGAAAGTAAGTGTGCAAGCCAAAGATGGTGTCAATCCCAGCCAGGGCTTCACCATTCAAGTGGATCAAGAGTTGACCCAACTGAACGACGGCTTGATCGAATTGGGAACAAATTCCCTCAAGTCGTTTAACGTCCCGGAAGGAACCGCGGTTTCTACCTGGATGGTTTATTAATTGATATTAAAGTAATAAGATAAGTTTTATACTATAGGCGGTTGCTGAGTACATCATCTCAGCACCGCCTTTAGTCTTGCTTTTCGATGTGGAGGATTTATTGCGATGGCTCAGCGATTTATACCTATTGTTTGTTTTAAGATTCTAATTCTTGGTTTGTTCTCCAATACAGCCTATTCACAAACCAGCACGCTCTCATTTCCTCACATTGTGGTACATCCCGGCCAAGTGGTAACTATTCCCATCGAAATTGAAAATTCCAGTGATGTATTTGGGGCACGTATTGTATTTGAATTACCAAACCTGTCAGATGATTATCCTCTGGAACTTGTCCCCAATAGTGTCACTGGAAGTGGTACACTGACTCAAGGTTGGACCATCTTCACCAATGATTCCTCTCACAAACAAACACCGGAAAGCTTGGCAGGACTAGTATTAATTAGTGCAGCGGGCATCTCTCCGTTTTCAGACTCAGGAACATTAATGAACTTAAAAATACGAGTCAAACCATCAGCAAACTCTCAGACGGTCCCGTTAAATTTTATGGCAAGCGGACCGCGCACTTCCCGCTTGAATGATGGGGCTATCCCAATCGACGTTGAAAACGGTTCTATCACGATTGTTGAAGGTGGAGATGACACCCCCACACCAACTGTGGCACAAACACCTTCACCCAGCCCCTCCGCAACACCATCCCCCAGTCCAACACATACAGAAATGCCTACACCATCACCTGTGCCAACCTTAATCCCAACGCCATCTCCAATACCAACATTACAACCAACACCGAGTCCATTCTCCTCACCCACACCCGAACAAACTTCAACACCTTCACCCACGGAACCCTCACCAACCAGCACACCAACTCCCTCTGCTACGGAAGAACCATCACCGAGTAACACTCCCACCCCATCTCCCACAGAGGAATCCTCACCGACAATTACACCTACTCCATCTTTTCAAGGTGAAGTAACAGTTACGGATAATGAAGACTCATTTGATGATTTAAGTAATGACATCGATCATGACAATGTGGATGAGCAAAAACTGGTCATACGCTGGCCGCTAACCATTTTTGGAGATCACTTGAATGAACTAAGAGATATTCATATCTATGTTCAAACCCGGCCAGGCGGTGCGTTCCGCTTTCTGGGCAATACCGTTCAACCCACACAGGAATACTTTATATGGACAAAAAATGCTCCGCATGTGAATACCCTGTTTCGCAAAGGACCTGATTTTGATATTCCATACCAATTTCAAATCTACGGCCTACCCCGAAATACAGAGCCGATAGGACCAATTCCCAATGCCCGCCCAATCACTTTACGACCGATTGCCATCATCACTGACGATGAAACAACTTTTAATGATTTAAGCAACGGATTTGATTTTGACTCTCCACAAGAACGCTCCCTTGCGATTCGATGGAGATTCGATCCCACGGATATCGATTTAGACAATGTAACAGATCATCATATCTATGTCCGTATCAATGACCGGGGACCATATCGCTTTTTGGGACGAACCGATGATGCCAATGCGGAATTCTTCCTATGGCAAGAAGGACAAGAAAACATAAAGGATGCTTTTGCCAACGGTCCCCAATTTGGCGAATCGTACCACTTCCGCGTTTTCCCCATCAAACGTCAAGGACGGCCACGCTTTTATGGCCCCTTCATCCCTCGAGGACCGGTCAATTTTCGCGAAGAGGGATTACCTACACCCACCCCAACCAACACTCCTGATCCTTCCCTGGCGGTTCGAGTTTTTGACAACCTCTTTGCGAGTAAGGATATAAGCGGAAACGTGGATCATGATGCTTATAACAATCGTGAATTGGTCATCCGTTGGGAATTGGATCGCATGGATGTTAATTTATCTTCGATAAAGAAGAGCGAGATTTATGTTCAAACCAATGGTGAAGAATTTGAATTATTAGGTAGCACAACCAATGGACGTGAAGAAAATTTCCGGTGGATGGTAGGTGAATCCCAGCTGGAAGAGGTGTTTGAAAATGGTCCGCAATTTGATAACCAGTACCGTTTTCAAATAGTCCCAATCTCAAGAGATGGGAATCAACATGGATCATTTTTAAATGCGGCCCCGGTTGATTTTCTACCCATGATTACTGTGACAGACGATTCTCAAAATGATCTAAATTTAATCGGGAGTACTGATTACGATCAATCCGATGAACGCGAATTAGTGGTACGTTGGACAATCGATAAAACCGACTTCGATGTCGAGACCATACAAGATTATCATGTGTATACAAAGATCAACAATCAGGGATCATTCCGTTTTCTAGGACATCCAGGGGATGGTAATGCGGAATTTTTCGCCTGGAATGACTCCACTGAGTTTGTCTTATTCCCCTTTAATGATGGTCCTCAATTCGGTAATTCCTATCGTTTTCAAGTCTTCGCCATCAAGCAAAGCGGTTTCCCACCTGTAATTGGACCACTTGACACCGATGGCGGAACAACATTTAAAGAAGGCGATGATCCACTCCCAACTCCTACACCCACTATTACGCCAACAGCCACACCGTTGCCGACATCGACACCGACATCCACTCCAACACCTTTTATCACGCCCACCCCCACAGCGACATCAACACCAATACCCCCCATTATCTTGCAAGGCAGAATCCTCCAACTCTTTGGAGGAGAACCGGTTGCAGGGGCACAGGTAACCGTGGAAGATCAATCAACCTTGAGTGAATCAAACGGTGATTATCGTCTGGCGATTTATGACCGAGGATTTAAAACCATCACCATCGAAGCAGATAATTACGCGACCTTCGAAGCCAAAATCCCCTTATTCTTTTCACTAACACTAAATTTCCGGCTGCGGCCTCTCCCCCCAACACCGACTCCAACACCCAGCCCCACCTTAATTCCTGTCGATCAGGTTGCCAATATCGTAGGCTATTTATTCGATCAAAATACCTTCGAACCGGTGGTGAACGCTTCCATCCAAGTAGCAGGAGAGGTGACGGTATCGGATGAAAACGGATT